>CADALE010000001.1 GCA_902788705.1 uncultured Coriobacteriaceae bacterium
GGCCATGAAGGACCAGCTTCCCTACACCGAGTGCCTGAAGGACTCCATCGCCCGCGCTTGGCCGTACTTCCAGGACGAGATCGCCCCGCAGCTCAAGGCTGGCAAGCGCGTCCTCATCGCTGCCCACGGCAACTCGCTGCGCTCGCTCGTCATGATGTTCGAGCACCTCACCCCCGAGCAGATCCTCGAGGTCAACATCCCGACCGCCATTCCTCTGTCCTACACCTTCGACCAGGACTGGAACGTCGTGGACAAGCACTACATCGGCGACCCCGACGTGATCGCCGCCAAGATCGACGCCGTCGCCAACCAGGGCAAGGCCAAGTAGGAGTGCTTTCCGCATAACGCTTCCGCCAAGGTGCGATCTTGGCGGCGGAGGCCGCGCGCTCCCTGCGCGGCCTCTTCCTAATCCAAGATCGACGCCGTCGCCAACCAGGGCAAGGCCAAGTAGTCTTCCGCGCAATACGCAATGGCTTCGAGGGGCGTCTCCGAGAGGGGGCGCCCCTCGTCTTGTGGGGTACCAAAGGGGAGTATCCCTTTTGGTACGGTATGGTCGGACGATGGCGGGGGAAGGTGCCAAATGCCGCACATCATGTTTGCAACGATGCCGGCCGCGTTTGCCCCCACGTTACGACACGATGCCCAAGTGGGCCCTTCCCCGTACGCAGTACCAGATTGGTGCTATTCTTATCCGCTAGTGTTCGTGCAAGCCATGCGCACAGCCCCCACCACATGACCTGGCGCCAGCGCGCCTCATGCCGGAAGGCCGTGCCGCATGGGCAGTCATTCGAGAAGGTAGGCAGGAGATGGACTCAAAGACCTTGCGTTACATTGCCAAGCGCATCGTGATGGCAATCGTAACGCTATGGGCGGTCATCACCGTGACGTTCTTCGTCATGAAGGCCGTTCCCGGCGACCCCTTCGCGTCCGAGAAGGCAGTCACCCCGGCAGCGCGGGCGGCGCTGGAGGCTAAGTACGGCCTCGACAAGCCGCTCATGGAGCAGTACAAGAACTATCTCGTCGGTGCGTTGCACTTCGACTTCGGCCCGTCGCTTAAGGTGCGCGGCCGCGAGGTCACGGCCATCATCCTTGACGGCATGCGCACCTCCGCCAAGCTTGGCATCATCGCCCTGCTCATCGCCACGGTAACGGGCATCGTGCTGGGGTCCATCGCCGCGCTTCGGCGCAACACCATCTTCGACAAGTTCATCATGGTCATCACCACGGCCTTCGTGTCCATGCCGTCGTTCATCATGGGTTCGTTGCTGCTCATCCTATTTGCCATCAAGCTCAAGTGGCTTCCCGCAAACGGCGCGCAGCCTGGCGGCCTCATCCTCCCCGTGATCACGCTGTCGCTGTACCCGATGTCCTACATCACGCGCCTCACGCGCTCCTCGATGCTTGACGTGCTGGGCCAGGACTACATCCGCACCGCCAAGGCCAAGGGCGTCTCCGAGCGCAACGTCATCATGAAGCACGCGCTCAAGAACTCCCTCATCCCGGTCATCACCTACTTTGGTCCCGAGCTTGCCTACATCGTGACGGGTTCGCTCGTGGTCGAGCAGATCTTCGCCGTGCCGGGCATCGGCCGCTACTTCGTGAGCTCCATCACGGGCCGCGACTACCCACTGATCATGGGCACCACCATCGTTCTGGCGTCCCTCATCGTCATCATGAACCTCGTGAGCGACATCATGTACAAGGTTGTCGACCCGCGCATCAACCTGGAGTAGGAGGTGAGCCACATGGACATCAAGAATCCCCTCAGCATGCACGTCAACGCCGAGGACTTCCTCCCCGCAAGCGAGGAGGAGAAGGCCTACATGGTGCAGATGCGCCCGTCAACCACGTTCTTCCGCGATGGCTGCAGGCGCCTGTACAAGAACAAGGTGGCCTTCGTGAGCATGCTGGTCATCATCGCGATCACCGTGGCCTCCATCGTCCTGCCGATGGTGTGGCCCTACCGATACGAGCAGCAGCTGGGCGTGCAGCCCGGCAAGCCCGTGGACGCCTCGTTCCTCAACCTCGCGCCCATGGAGTACTCCAGCACCGAGCAGGCCCGCATCGACGCGGGCGAGAGCGTGTTCCCGCACCTCTTCGGCACTGATGCCGCGGGCCGCGACTACTTTATCCGCGTGGTGTACGGCACCCGCATCAGCCTTGCCGTGGGCTTCTTCGCCTCCATCATCGTGCTGGTGGTGGGCATGACGCTCGGGTCCATCGCCGGCTTCATGGGAGGCCGCGTCGACATGGTCATCATGCGCATCGTGGACATCATCTACTCGCTGCCCGACATGCTCATGGTCATCCTGCTGGCCGCCGTCATGCGCGAGACCATCGGCACCTCGCTGGAGGGCACTGTGCTTGCCAACATCGGCGCCAACATCATCTCGCTCTTCATCATCTTCGCGCTGCTGTACTGGTGCTCGATGGCGCGCCTCATCCGCGGCCAGATCCTGTCGCTGCGCGAGCAGGAGTACGTGCTGGCCGCCCAGGCCACCGGTGCCGGCGCCCGCTGGATCATCGTCAAGCACCTCATCCCCAACTGCATCTCGGTGGTCATCATCTCCACGGCGCTGCAGATCCCCTCGGCCATCTTCACCGAGTCGTTCCTCTCGTTCCTGGGCCTGGGCGTCAACGCCCCCATGCCGTCGCTTGGCAGTCTTGCCTCCGACGCGCTCAACGGCATCACCAGCTACTCGTATCGCCTCGTGATCCCGGCCATCGTCATCTCGCTCATCGTGCTGTCCCTCAACCTCTTTGGCGACGGCCTGCGCGATGCGTTCGACCCCAAGCTCAACCAGTAAGGAAGGAGGCACCACATGGCACTTTTGGAGGTAACCGACCTGCACACGTCGTTCTTCACCGACGCGGGCGAGGTCAAGGCAGTGAACGGCGTCTCCTTCGCCCTCGAGCGTGGCAAGACGCTGGGCATCGTGGGCGAGTCGGGCTCGGGCAAGTCGGTCACGGCATATTCCATCATGCAGATCCTGGCGTCCACCGGAAAGATCGTCTCGGGCTCCATCAAGCTTGACGGCCAGGAGCTGGTCGGCGCGGGCGAGAAGGCCATGCGCGACGTGCGCGGCAACAAGATCAGCATCATCTTCCAGGACCCGATGACCTCGCTGAACCCCACCTACACCATCGGCCACCAGCTCATCGAGGCCATCACCCTGCACACCAACCGCAACAAGCAGGAGGCGTGGGACCGCGCGGTCGAGATGCTGCGCCTCGTGGGCATCAACGAGCCCGAGAAGCGCATGAAGCAGTACCCGCACGAGCATTCCGGCGGCATGCGCCAGCGCATCATGATCGCCATGGCGCTTGCCTGCGAGCCTGACATCCTGATTGCCGACGAGCCCACCACGGCCCTTGACGTGACCATCCAGGCCCAGATCCTCGAGCTCATGCAGAAGCTCCAGGAGGAGATGGGCATGGCCATCATCATGATCACGCACGACCTGGGCGTCGTGGCGCAGATGTGCGACGAGATCGTGGTCATGTACGCCGGCAGCTACTGCGAGCGTGGCACGGCCGAGGAGATCTTCTACAACCCGCGCCACGAGTACACCAAGGGCCTGCTGCGCTCCATCCCCACGATGGACACGATGGGCCAGAAGCTGCAGCCCATCACGGGAACGCCCATCGACCTGCTCAACCTGCCGGCGGGCTGCCCCTTTGCCCCGCGCTGCGACAACGCCATGAAGATCTGCATCCGCCAGGCTCCCGAGAGCATGGTCATCAACGACGACCACAAGGCCTCGTGCTGGATGAACGTGAAGGACCTGTTCGAGGCCCAGCAGGCCGAGGCCACGCCGGAGCCCAAGGCCACGCCGGAGCCCAAGGCGCCGCTTGCGCCGGAGGACGTGGTGGACGAGATCTTTGCCCAGGAGGTCGCGGCAGCCGAGCGCGGCGCGGCCCAGGAAGGCGGTGAGGCATGATGGCCCAGAGCAACACCGAGACGCCGCTGGTCGACGTCCGTCACCTCAAGGAGTACTTCCCGGTAAACACGGGCTTCTTCAAGACCACGCCCCTCAAGGCCGTCGATGACGTGAGCTTCACCATCCAGCGCGGCGAGACGTTGGGCCTGGTGGGGGAGTCGGGCTGCGGCAAGACCACCGTGGGTCGCACCATCCTGCACCTCTACGAGCCCACCGACGGCGAGATCATCTACGATGGCAAGCCCATCAAGACCAAGGCCGACATCCAGCAGTTCCACACCAAGTCCACCATGGTGTTCCAGGACCCGTACTCGTCGCTCAACCCGCGCATGACGGTGTCCGACATCATCGGCGAGCCTCTTGACGTGCATCACCTGTACAAGACCCGCGAGGAGCGCGAGCAGCGCATCCTCGAGCTGATGGACCACGTGGGCCTCAACTCCGAGCACGCCAGCCGCTACGCCCACGAGTTCTCCGGCGGCCAGCGCCAGCGCATCGGCATTGCCCGCGCCCTTGCGGTCGACCCTGAGTTCATCGTGTGCGACGAGCCGGTCTCGGCGCTTGACGTGTCCATCCAGGCGCAGGTCATCAACATGTTTGACGAGCTGCAGGAGCAGCTGGGCCTCACGTACCTCTTCATTGCCCACGACCTGCTGGTGGTGCGCCACATCTCCGACCGCATCGCCGTGATGTACCTGGGCAAGATGGTCGAGCTGGCCGACGCAGCCGAGATCTACGACCACCCGCTGCATCCCTACACCAAGTCGCTCATCTCGGCGGTGCCCATTCCCGACCCGCGCATCGCCCGCGCCAACAAGCGCATTCCGCTGCAGGGCGACATTCCCTCGCCGCTGAACGCCCCCTCGGGCTGCCCGTTCCGCACGCGCTGCCCGTACGCGCAGGGCAAGTGCGCCGAGGGCATGCCCGAGTTCAAGGAGGTGTCGACGGGCCACTTTGTTGCCTGCCACCGCACCGAGGAGATCAACTCCTAGCGACGTCGCCCGACGCAAGAGCATGACGCGGGGCCGGAGGGGCTTTCCTTCCGGCCCCGCCTTGTTATGCGAGTATCGGAAGTGCGGCGTACCCTCGTCACTTCCAACGTCGGCAGGGCCGTCGCCGCGAGTCACAACTCTGTCAAACGATTTGCAGGAGGTGTGACAATCGGTGCGCGGTTGTTATGTGTATGTGATGTAGTGATACCATCTTCGGGCCTTGCGTTTTTTGTCACTGTTTTTTGGAAGGAGCAACATCATGTCCAACCTTACTCGTAGGGATATGCTGCGTGCCTTCGGCGTCGTGAGCGCCACCAGCATGCTGGCCGCTTGCGGCGGCAGCAACGGCGGCAGCAACGGCGGCGACAACGCCGACGGCGCTGCCGACGGCGGCGAGGCCGCTGCAGCGCAGTCCATCGCGGTCTGCCTGTCCTCCGAGCCCGACAACATCGACCCCGCCCTCAACTCCGCGGTCGACGGCGCCACGATGATCGTGCACCTGTTCGCCGGCCTGGCCAAGTGGGAGAAGGACGGCGAGGCCTTCGTCATCGCCCCCGACTGCGCCACCGAGCTGCCCGAGCCCGTTGACAACGGCGACGGCACCTACACCTACACCTACACCCTGCGTGACGGCCTGAAGTGGTCGGACGGCCAGGACCTCACCGCTGCCGACTTCGAGTTCGCCATGAAGCGCGCCTCCAGCGCTGACCTCGGCGCCGACTATGGCTACCTCTATGAGGTTGTCGACGGCTACTCCGAGGATGGCTCCTCCGAGATCAACGTCACCGCTGTTGACGAGAAGACCCTCCAGATCGTCACCACCGTCGTGGTTCCTTACTGGGACGAGCTGCTTGCCTTCCCCACCTTCTTCCCCGTGCGCGAGGATGTCGTGGCCAACGAGGCTTGGGCAACCGATCCTTCCACCTACATCTCCAACGGCGCCTACACCATGACCGGCTGGGACCACAACTCGGTCATCACCGTCGAGAAGAACCCCAACTACTACGACGCTGACGCCATCACCATGGACAAGATCGAGTTCTACCTGTCCGACGACGCCAACAACATGCTGGCCAACTTCGAGAACGGCACCTGGCAGCTGATCGACGACGTTCCCACCAACGAGATCGCCGCCCTCAAGGAGAAGTACCCCGAGGAGTTCGTGGTTGCTGGTCAGATCGGCACCTACTACGTGAACTGGAACGTCAACAAGAACATCCTGCCTGCTGGCTCCACCCTCACCGGCGTCGAGGCCGAGAACGCCCGGGCCGAGATCCGTCGTGCCATCGGCCTGCTGTTCGACCGTAACTACATCGTCGAGGAGATCGGCCAGGCTGGCCAGGTTCCCGCCTCCTCCTTCGTGTCCATGGGCCTCACCGAGCCCGACGGCTCCGAGTTCTATGAGAACGCCGGCGACGCCGCTGCCAACGGCTATGTGGGCTACTACGACGTGTCCGCCGACGCCCTCGAGTCCAACTTCAACCAGGCCGTCGAGACCCTCAAGAAGTACTACACCTTCGACGAGGCCACGGGCATGTTCACCGACTTCCCGACCATCGACTACCTGTACAACACCTCCGAGGGCCACAAGGCCATCGGCGAGTACCTCGCTTCCGCGTTGGCTCAGGTGGGCATCACGATGAACCTCGAGAACCAGGAGTGGAACACCTTCCTGAACACCCGTAAGGCCGGCGACTACACGGTGGCCCGCAACGGCTGGCTGTGCGACTACAACGACCCCATCTCCATGCTCGACATGTGGGTGTCCAACTCCGGCAACAACGACTGCCAGTTCGGCAAGGGCGACCACGCCTCCGTCGCTGCCTACAGCATCGACTGCACCGACCTTGGCTATGACCTCAAGGTCGAGAACGGCACCTGGGCTGACACCTTCGACGCCGTCATCGCGCTCGTCAAGTCCGAGGGCGACAACTCCAAGCGCATGGCCCTCATGCACAAGGCCGAGGACCTGCTCATGAGCACCGGTGCCATCTGCCCGCTGTACTTCTACACCGACCTCTACATGATCTCGCAGTCCGTCCAGGGCTTCTTCAGCATTCCTCTGGGCTACAAGTTCTTCCACTACACCACCGTTGCCTAAGCGCGGCGTAGCGGCACTGTGATCATGGGGCGCCTCGGCTTTTGCCGGGGCGCCTTTTTCGTGTGCGGTAAGCGGGGCAAGGGGATGGGAGAGCTGTCGTGCCAGCCGCCGGCCTGCAGGCAGTCGGCAGCCACACTCACGCAACGCCAACATTTTCAAATTCTCGCTTGCATCAAAAGGTGAGTCTGCTAGTATATCCCTTGCGCTAATCTTGTCGGAGTGGCGGAATTGGCAGACGCGCTAGCTTGAGGTGCTAGTGCCTAATCAACGGGCGTGCGGGTTCAAGTCCCGCCTCCGACACCACGAAAACCACGGGCCCACGGGCCCGTTTTTCGTATCGAGGCACTGTTCCCGCGTGGCGGTCTGGCGCCCCGGTGGCCGTGCCAGGTGGCGGCGCCTGCCCGCCTCGGCGGCAACCGCGCACGCGCTATCCCAAGGAGCGGCAATGGCAAACACAGACGACATGGTGCCGCGGGTCGAGCACGAGCGCGTGGTGAGCGAGCTCAGGCGTGCCAACCACCGGCTTTCGGGCACCATCAACATCGTTCTGGCCACGCTTGACTCCGAGGACGTGGGCACGCTGTTCACGCGCGTGCTGGAGGAGATAACCGACACCATCGAGGCCACGGGAACCCTGGTGTACCTGGCCGAGCCCGACGGATACCACCTGCGGGGCGCCAGTAAGGGCGTGGGCGGCCTGCGCGTGCCGCGCTTCATTCCCTTCGACCGTGCGATCGACTCGGTGACCACGCAGGCACGCGGTGCTGTGCGTCTTCGCGTGCAGACGCCCGACCGCGAGCAGCTGCGCCAGGGGCGCCTGAGCGAGCGCGAGGTGCTGGACGAGGGGTCCCAGCTTTCGCAGCGCATCCCCGTTGACCTGCTGCCTCCCTTCGCGAGCTTCTATGCCGTGCCCGTGTGGTTTGGCAGCCAGGTGGTGGCCCTCATCGAGGTGGGGTGGACGCGCCAGCACCCGCTTGCGCAGGATGACGCCGACCTGCTGGACTCGGTAGCCCACTACCTGTCGGTGCAGCTTGTGGGTGCGTTCTCGGCCTTTCGCACCCAGCGAGAGGGGCGTCTGCGCGAGGCGTCCTCGCAGATCCGTGAGGAGCTGCTGGCCCACGACGAGCTAGCCGAGGGCGATGTGCAGCTTGCCTTTGCCCATGCCGCCACCATGGTTTCGGCGGTTGCCGTGCCCCTGCACGAGAACGCCTACCAGCGCATCATGATGGCCGACCTGCCAAACAGCGGCTCCCAGGTGGTGCCCCTCGACCTGTCTGGGCTTGCGCCCAACGGTGGCGAGGCCGAAGGCGTGGGCATCGCGCCAATAACGGATGGCTCGAGCCTTCATGAGTGGCTGCACGGCCTTGGCGAGCCCTGCATCGGCGCCGTGGTGGACGCGGGCAAGGTTGCCGGCGCTCGCCGGGCC
The DNA here is from genome assembly GCA_902788705.1 of uncultured Coriobacteriaceae bacterium. Taxonomy (GTDB): domain Bacteria; phylum Actinomycetota; class Coriobacteriia; order Coriobacteriales; family Atopobiaceae; genus UBA1367. The sequence continues at coordinate 8,461 of CADALE010000001.1, forward strand.
TGCATGTTTCTGCGCGCTGCCGACGACGAGCCCTTCGACGACCTTGACCTTGCCTTCCTCCAGGGCGTGGCGCACGACCTCGTGGTGGCAGCGGCGGGGGAGGAGGCCCGCTCGCACGACAGGCGCATCTCGCAGGCGCTGCAGACGGGCATGAAGAACCAGCTGCAACGGGTTGACGGCATCACGTCCGAGGGCCTGTACTCGTCGGCCACTGCCGCGGCCACGGTCGGGGGCGACTTCTACGACCTCATCCGGCTGCCGGGACGCCGTGCCTGCGTGATCATGGGCGATGTGTCGGGCAAGGGCGTCGAGGCCGCGTCGGTGTCAGCCGCGGTGCGCACGGCGCTGGGCGCCTACTCGTGGGAGGGCCTGCGGCCGGCCCACATGGTTCGTCTGCTGAACGACTTCCTGCTGGGCTTCTCGCGCCTGGAGACGTTTGCCACCCTGTTCGTGGGCATGATCGACCTGGACAAGGCGTCGCTCACCTACTGCTCGGCTGGGCATCCGCCTGCGCTGCTGCTGCGCGCCGCTGAGGCCGAGCTCGTGCCGCTGGATGTGCAGTCGGGCGTGGTGGGCGCCTTCCCCGAGATGCGCTATCGCGATGGGCATACCACCCTGACGAACGGTGACGTGCTGCTGCTGTACACCGACGGCACCACCGAGGCCCGCGCGACCGACGGCCGCTTCTTTGGCGAGGACGGCCTGCGCGACGCCGTGATGCGCCACGCCTCCGATGGGGTGCCGGGCATCTGCCAGGCGCTGCTGGGTGAGCTTGACGCCTTTACCGACCGCACGCTGGAGGACGACGTGGCGCTCGTGGCGCTGCGCTTCGACGAGGTGGGCTAGCGCGATCTTTCGCGACGACGCGCGCATGCAGAGTGTGTGACCAAGGTGCATAGCCTGCGCCAAGTTGGGAACAAACCCTGTATGGCCAACTCGTCCCACATAGCACTCGTGCCCATCGACGGCGACCTTGACGTGACCACCGTGCCAACGGTGCGGCACACGCTTGACTCCCTCATTGACTCGGGGTGCCGACGCATCGTACTGAACCTGGCTGCCACCACCTATGTCGACTCTGCGGGCATGGGGCTCATTGTGGGCGTGGTGCGACGGATGCGGCAGCGCGGGGGGCTGGTGTCGCTTACCAACGTGTCGGCGTCGGTGGCCAGGGCGCTCTCCATCGCGCGCATCGTCGACTTCGTTCCCATCTCCGAGCTGGGAAGCCATCCACAGGTTCCCGAGCTGGCTGTGGGCACGCTGCCCATATGGCGCACCGTGCTGCGCATAGACCCCCACAACCTCTCGAAGACGCGTGCCCATGTGGCGCACCTGATCGACCGCATGCCCTTCACTGCCGACGAGGCCTTCGACCTTGGGCTGGCCGTAGGCGAGGCCATCGGCAACGCGGTTGACCATGCCGGCGGGTTCGCGCTGGTGGAGGTCTCGTGCTTCCGTGACCGCGCGGTCATCGAGGTGAGCGACTGTGGGCAGGGATTTGACACGCGGCAGTGCGCGAAGGCTGTCGAGCCCGATGCCGAGCGGGGGAGGGGCATCTCGCTGATGCGCCTGCTTGCCGACTCGGTGGAGATTGCCCCCAAGCCGTCGGGAGCGGGCACCTGCGTGCGCATCGTGAAGCTACTGCCGCGATAACAAGCCCGCTACCTGCGGTCTTCAGAATTGGCCAACAATTTGAAATTCATGCTTGCATCAGGGGGCGATATGAGGCATACTACTCCTTGCGTTCGCGGGCTTAGCGCAGTTGGTAGCGCGCCACCTTGCCAAGGTGGAGGTCGCGGGTTCGAACCCCGTAGCCCGCTCCATGCATCACCACGGCGACGTGGCCAAGTGGTAAGGCAGAGGCCTGCAAAGCCTTCATCTCCAGTTCGAATCTGGACGTCGCCTCCAAGATGGTTCAGGGCCGGAAGCAAAAGCTTCCGGCCCTGCTTCGTATGTCGGACTAGTGGCAGATGGCTGTGCCCGCTCCGAGCACTTCCACCACATTCCAGATCCGTTAGGGTACGGCTGTGGACGTACCATAGCGGCCAGAAGGACCCTAAATCGGCCTACGTGCCTCGTTAGGGTACGGCTGTAGATGTACCCCATGACCCACATGTCGCCCCTAGGGTGGGGACTGTGGGCCACATCCCAAATGTGTGTGAGATTTGAAGGGCGCATGTCCCGAAAGACCGAAGCTTCAAGGAATCGCGGATGTGCGGTGATGGCGTGATGCCCTCGCTGCCAGCGGCTGCGCTTCCAAACTTGCAGGCAAGACGAGCGCCCCCGCCAGTTATGGGTCAGCCAGGTGCCAAAGAAATGCAAGGTCAGGTGGCTATGCTTTGAGGTCGCACGCGATGTCCGATATCTTAGGGGGCACCTCACATGCCGACACACAATACCTTGCCCGCCGTTACGAACAACGCGAGTATTCCCTGTGTCCCACGCCGGTCGACACCGTCAATCGGCGTCTCCCGCCGCTGCGTGCGTCCCGCCTCGAACGCGGAGCGCAGACGGCTTGAACGCCAGGTGCAGCAGGGCAACTACGTGGTGCCAGCAAGGGGTATGTTCGCCCCATCCCAAGAGTGGGAGCAGGCTACGAAGGCAGACCAGGTGCGCTGCATCATCCGAACGCTGGCTGACGACCATCCAAGCTGGGTATTCTGTCTTTTCTCGGCAGCCCTTGCCTATGGTTTGGACGCAGGCTGCGGCGACATCGTGCCCGTTCACGTGTGCGTGAAAAGAAATGGCAGGTCTAAGGGAAGCACTCTCGTCCAGCGACATACCATCCAGTGCGCCAGCCCCACCGTGGTTGACGGGGTGATGCTTACCCCTGCCGCGCAGACAGTTGCAGACTGCCTCTGCCAACTACCGTTTCCGCAGGCCCTTGCCCTTGCCGACTCGGCCCTGAGGGTGCTTGGGCTTGCGAGGGAGGAGCTGTATGCCCAGCTGGGTGACGCGGGTGATGGGCTGGAAGGGCAGATTGCACGCTGGGCGGTGGTGTGGGCGGATGCGCGTGCGGCAAATGCTGACGAGTCGGCCGCGCGTGCAGCGATGATCGAGGAGGGGTTCATGCTTCCCGAGCTGCGATGCTTCATCGACGACCCCTTCATGGAGGAGGGTGGGATTTGGGTCACCTTTGCGTGGAGGCTGGCCGATGAGGTGGTCATGGCTGCGCAGTTGGAGGAAGATGACCTCGACGCGCGTGCCAAGGCGCCGAATGCCGGTGCCGCGCAAGAGGGGCAGCACGTTGACCCACCGCATGTTGAGCGCGTCACCTCGAGGCGCTTGCGCCTTCTGCGCCTCACACCCCAAGACGTGGCAGACCGGTCACGATTCGTGCAGATGCTCCAGCTGCTTGGCGTGCCGCGCGGGGCATCGCGCCACCCGGTGCGCTATCCTGTTTGTGCAATGCCGTAGCCCTGAAGCGAAGGACCCTATGCCCGCACAGCCTGCCATGTCAACACCTCCTGCCGCATCGAGCATGCCAGCACACGAGGCATACCTCGACTATGCCGCTGCGACACCCATGGACCCGCAGGTGGTGCAGGCCATGCTGCCCTACCTGTCCGAGCGATTTGAGAACCCCTCGGCACCCTATGCACGCGCACGCCAGGCGCGCGTGGCACTTGAGGAGGCCCGTGCCACGCTTGCGCACCTCATCGGTGCAAGGCCGGGCAACGTGGTGCTTACCGCAGGTGCCACCGAGGCGAACAACCTGGCCTTTGCCGCCACCGATGGCCCGGTGCTGGTTGACGCCATCGAGCACGAGAGCGTGCTGGCCTGTGCACAGGCACGCGGAGCGGTGGTTGTGCCCGTCACCTCAGACGGCCGCGTAGATCCGCGCGACGTGCAGGCCGCGCTCACCTCCGAGGTGACCCTCGTGTCAATAGAGCTCGCAAATGGCGAGATTGGTACCATCCAGCCCATCCGCGAGATTGCCAACGTGGTTGCCGCCGAGCGTGACCGTCGTCTGCGCAATGGGGAGCGCACCCCGCTCTACCTGCATGCCGATGCCTCACAGGCGGCACCCGTCCTCTCGGTCAACGTGAGCAGCCTTCGGGTTGACCTGCTCACCCTCTCGGCGGCCAAGTTGTATGGCCCCAAACAGGTGGGCCTTCTGTGGGCGGCCGACGGCGTGCCGCTGCGGCCGCTGGTGCGCGGGGGTGGCCAGGAGTCGGGCGTGCGCTCGGGTACCGAGAACGTGGCGGGCGCCGTAGCGTTCGCCCGTGCCTTGCAACTGGCCAGCGAGCTGCGTGCGCAGGAGGCGCGTCGCCTTGCCCAGCTGCGCGACCAGCTTGAGCGGTCCCTTCGCGAGCAGATTCCTTGGATGATCACCCCGGGTCCCAGAAGCGCCGCCCGCCGACTGCCTGGCCTGCTCAGCGTGTCGTTTCCGGGCCTCGAGGCGCGTCGCCTGGTGGTCCTGCTTGAGCGTCAGGGCGTGTCGGTGGGCACGGGCAGCGCATGCGCGGCAAGCCGCATGCGCGTGAGCCACGTGCTTCAGGCCATCGGGCTGAGCGAGGAGGAGGCGGCGGGCAGCCTGCGCATCACCTTGGGCAGGCCCACCACCAGCGACGACATTGTCTATGCGGCGCAGGCCATCGTTGCCTGCGTCCACGAGGAGTGCCAGCGCGTAGGCCTTGACGCCCAGACGGGAGGTCGGTCATGAGCGCGCGGGAAACGGGCGGTCGCGTCTTCCTGGGAATGAGCGGTGGCGTCGACTCGTCCTTGGCGGCGGCGCTGCTGCTTGAGCAGGGCTATGACGTGCGAGGCATCTACATGCGCAACTGGTCGCGAGACCTACCCGGCTTTCGGTGCCCGTGGGCCGACGAGCTGGCGGATGCCGAGCGCGTGGCCGTAACCCTGGGCATCCAGCTGGACGTCTGGGACTGCGAGGCCGAGTACAAGGCCACCGTGGTGGACTACCTGGTGGATTCGTACGCGCGTGGCTATACGCCCAACCCCGACGTGATGTGCAACCAGACGGTGAAGTTTGGCACGTTTGCCCAGCGCGCCTTTGCCGAGGGTGCCGACTACGTAGCCACGGGCCACTATGCCCGCGTGCGGCATGGCAAGGACGGTCGCCCTGCGCAGCTGTATCGAGCCTGCGACGAGCACAAGGACCAGACCTACTTCCTGTGGCGCGTGGACGGGCACGTGTTCAACCGTGCGCTCTTTCCCGTGGGAGACATCCAGAACAAGGCCGAGGTGCGCCGCATGTGCGCGGAGCGTGGCCTGGGAATAGAGAACAAGCCCGACTCCGACGGTATCTGCTTCATCGGCCCGGTCGGCCTGCGCACGTTTCTGCTGGACGCGCTCGAGCGCAGGTCGGGTGACGTGGTGGAGTGGGAGACGGGCAAGGTGCTGGGCCACCACGACGGCGCGTTCCTCTTCACGGTGGGGCAGCGTCGCGGGCTTAACCTGGGTGGTGGGCCAGCGCGCTACGTGGTCTCCACCGACACGCAGGAAAACGTGGTGTACGTCACGGCAGACCGCGACTGCCCGGCGCTCTGGACGACCGAGCTATCGCTCGAGGACTGCCGCTGGATTGCGGGCGAGGCGCCTGCTGCGGGATCGTACCTAGTGCGGACCCGTCATACGGGCACGTTGCGCCGCGCTCATGTCGAGCCGGCAGGGGAGGGCAGCTGCCACCTGGCGCTGGACGAGCCCATGCGCACGGTGGCGCCTGGCCAAAGCGCCGTGGTGTACGATGGCCTGGCGTGCCTTGGCGGGGGCCTGATAGCCCGCACGTAGGCGCCGCTGGCGAGACCCTCGCCCTTCGCAGCTGCGCTATACTCTGCACGTCGCCTCGTTTTGTTGGACACCCGATATGTCGCTGGGACGTCGGAAGGGACCCTCATGGCCGGCTTCTCCATCGTGATGCTCATACTGCTCTTCTTCTGGCCCGTCGCGCTTGCCGTCGCGGTGCTGTACCTCGCGTTCGAGGCGGCGGCCCTCGTCATAACCAGCCCGGCGTTTCCGTTGCTGGTCATCGCCATGCTGGCGTGCGTGCTGGGCTGTGCCAACGCCGCACTAGTCATGTGGCGCCGCTTCCGTGACCCAGAGGGCCACCCCATAACGCTGCGTGCGTTTCGCTGGACCCTCGTGCTGTTTGGCGTGTCGTTCGTGGCCTTGTGCCTAGGCACCTGGCAGGCGGGTGTGGCGCTGCTGGGCCTCTGGCGCTCGGTCGATGGGGGCTAGCAGCCCCATCGCTCTTGCGCAATGCCGGTGGCCTCGAGCGCACGGTGACCGTGTACGACGAGCACGGCGACGTGCTGCAGGAGTGGCACGGCACCTTCGACCTCGATAACAACGACCAGGAGATCTACTTCGACGTTGAGGGCAGGCGCGTCGTCATCCAGGGCGGCATCGTCATCGTGCAGGAGGAGACCGAGGAGGAGTGGCAGGCCCGCGTGGCCCAGCGCAACGGCTAGCCACAAGGATGGACTGGCCGAGGGGAGTAAGCGCCCCCTGGCTTCTAGGCAGGCGAGGGGCCGAGGGGACACCACCCTTCGGCCCCTTTCCCATGGTGACGTGGTACAGTCGTACCATGGTCACGATTTCCTTCATACAGGGTGAGGTGCTGTTTGCCGTGGCATGGCTTGCCGTGCGCGTTGCAGTCTGCATGCGCCGGCACCGCGTGGACTGGGGGCACGAGGCGCGCTTGCTGCTCATGTACGTGAACCTGGCGGTGATCCTACGCTTCACCTTCTTTCCGTTCTCAAGGGTGGATGGCCGGGTGCAGCCGCTTGTTTTCGACCTTGCCGAGATGCTTCCGCTACGGCTGAACCTCGTACCGTTCAAGCAGCTGCTGTGGTATGAGACCACGAGGGACCTGCTGATAAACCTCATAGGCAACGTCGCGATGTTCGTGCCCACGGGTATCGTCCTGCCCATCGTGTGGCCGAGGCTTGACCGGTTCTGGAAGGTCGTGCCTGCGGGCATGCTCGTGTCGCTGTGCATCGAGGTGCTGCAGCTTCCCTTCAGCTCACGCGGAACCGACGTGGATGACCTGCTGCTCAACACGCTGGGTGTGACCATCGGCTACGTGCTGTTTTCGCTCGCGCGCGGGCTTCGGGCCAAAGGGGCTTCGAGCTGCAAATTGAATTAATGTCCGGTGAGCGTGATAGGCTCGCCCTTGAGGGAAGCCGTACCTAGCCGGCTTGCCCGCGACAACGTGTGCGCTGGGCGAAAGGACGAGTCACGATGGACAACGTGTTTGAGATGGCGACGGGCCCGTACATCCCGAAGGAGCACGAGGCGTATGGCTTGCTGCCCAGGCTGCAGGCGCATGGCGGGGAGGTGTTCTCGTACCCACCCGAGCTCAACGAGGTTGAGCAGGCGTTGTTCGAGGCAGAGGGCATCGTGGACGACGGTCAGCGGGCGTCGCTTATCATTCCCTACGGCATGTCCAGCTATGCGGAGTACTTTGCCCTGCTTGATGGGTATGCCCAGAAGCATCGTGCCACGCGGCCCGATCTTGTTGGCGCGCTTGAGCGGCTGGCCGCAACCATCCGCCGCATGAACGTGAAGGAAGACTGGTCGGTGGTGCGCTATGTGGGCCACGAGTACGACAGCGACCCGCTGCGCTTCGGCCTTACGCGCGGTCGGTGCTACTACTGGCCCTGCAGCAAAGAGCAGCCCATCTACGAGGGCGTCATTGACGACGAGGAGTTCACCTCATATTGGTATCCATGCAATCCCGCAAGCTGGGAGGTCGTGCTGGACCCCACGGGCATGGCTACGCGCACCCTTGCTGGCCAGGCCAGCGCCTAAAGGGGCGGCGCCAAGGGATCGCATGCGCTACGAGCCGCTCCTGCGCTTGAGGCCGACGCAGTCCCTGTCGGCGTGCAGGATGCGACGGTACGCCTTGGTGGCGCGTCCGCTGGTGGCAACCAGCACGTCGTCGGCGCCGTCAAGGTAGTCGTGCGTGCGCAGGGCAGACCTGCGCACGATGTGGTTCATCTCGGTTCGGTAATCCTTCATTGCATGCGATGCGCTCACGGGTGGCGCCTTCCACCGGAGGTTGCTCCTACGACGCCAGCATCATAGAGACCGCCTAGGCGCATCCGTTGCGAAAGCCGCGTTACCTCACGTCAACCCGAATCGACACGATGGACGAGACGGGAATGATGTGGCACGTCGTGCCGTACGTGTTTTTAATGCGATGGACAAGCAGGTACGGAGAGGCTTTGGTCAGGTCTTCAAGAAGCTGCTGGGCACGACACTCATTTGAGCGGTACTGGGCTCCGTCGTTTATCGCCACTATGTTGATCTGCCACTCTCTGCTCTTGTTGGTCATGGAAACTGCCAGATTTGCCGCCGCCTTGAACTCCTCGATGTTCATGTTCCCTCCTTACCGTCCGACTCCCTGATGCTGCCGTCGACAGGCAGCAGTTTCACGTGTCTATAGGGTAGCTGTTCCGAGCGCGTCGCGTTCCCCTCGAAGGGCTACGGACGCGTCGCGTGCCTTCGAGCGAATCCCTCGGAATGCTTTTAGGAATTAATGTCCGGTGGCCTTGTTAGGCTTTCAGCAGGCTGAATCCAACAGGGGAGGTAGGGATGGCAACCCTATTGCCGCAGGTAAAGCGTCTGCTTGAGGGTCTATCCATGTCGCGCGCCCCGGCCGGCGAAGGCATGCCCTGGCATGGCCTGTATCGCCCGCCAGCCAGGGGTCTTGGTATAAAATCTACCAGTAAGGCGTTAGGCGTTTGTACACAAGGAGGGTCGAATGAGCATCGATGACTACACCAACGAGGATCAAGGCGAGAACGTCTCTGGCTACGAGGGCCCGGAAGAGCCTTCGCAGCAGCTAGAGGCTCCAGACGTGAGTGACGCTGCCGACGAGGGGTCTGGTGGTCCTGACCGGTCAGAGCCCGAAGAGACGGAGACCGTGGGGACCGAGGGGGTTGAGGTCGAGACCCCGATGGCTCCTGCTGACGAGACGATTGCCCAGCCTGTTGCCATTGAGTTCTCCCAGTATCAGGATGCTGCAGCGCAGCCTGCAGCCCCTATGCCGGAAGCAGGCGTTGGTGGCGGGGCTCAGCCGGGCGCAAAGGGCGGCTTCTTTGCACGGTTGCTCTCATCGAACACGGGCCGCATCGGGTTGGGTGTCGTGGCGGCGGCGCTCGTGATGGCTGTGCTGTTCGGCACGCATGTCATCTGCTTCCACGAGTGGTCAGAGCCAACCTGCACCGAGCCATCCATCTGCTCTATTTGCGGTCGAACCCAAGGTGAGCCGTTAGGTCACGACTGGAAGGAGGCAACCTGCACCGAGGCCAAGACGTGCCAGCGCTGCCACGAGACCGAAGGCGAGGCGCTGGGCCACAGCGTCACGAAGTGGGTGGTCACTACCGAGGCCACCTGCACGAAGGCTGGTGTCGAGTCGGGTGAGTGCGACCGATGCGGCCAGGCTCAGACTCGCGAGATACCGATGGTTGACCATGAGTTTGGCGACTGGCACACCACCAAGGAGGCAACCTGCACGGAGAAGGGCGAGCGCGCAAGGGAGTGCAAGAACTGCGGCAAGACCGAGACCGAGGCCCTCGACATGGTCGACCACACCCCCGGTGACTGGGTGGTAACCAAGCAGGCCGAGCCTACGCTTGGCGGTGGGTCCACCGAGGGCGAGAGGACCAGGAGCTGCACGGTCTGTGGGAAGGTGCTTGATACCGAGACCTACACCCTTTCGGACGAGGAGCTGAGGTCCAGCTACGTCGCCTCGTGCGAGTCTCCTTCGTTTGAGGATGTCGCTCGCTACCCGGATGACTGGGAGGGCAGGAAGGCCAAGTTTACCGGCGAGGTCATCCAGGTGATGCAGGATGGCAACGAGTACACCCTGCGCGTGAACGTCACCGACACCGGGTACTACTGGACTGACACCATCATGGTCTACTACGAGGCGTCCGACGGCTCTCCCCGCATCCTTGAGGATGACGTCATGACGTTCTACGGCGTGATGTCGGGCATGCATTCATATGAGTCGGTGCTTGGCGCAACGATTACCGTGCCGCTCATGCTTGCCGTGTATGCCGAATAGCGCCTAGGCCAACGGGCCACAGAGCCACAGAACCCAAGAAAGGCGCATCCTCTTGCATGGGGATGCGCCTTCTTCCTGCGTGGGTTGCTGCTGGACTTGAAGCCTACGCGGCGGCCTCCTGCGCCTTGAGGCTTGCCAGCAGGTCGGCCAGGCCGCCACAGCGCTCGGCGATGCTTGCCTTGCACGGCGGCTCCCTCAGCGCGTGCCGCAACTCCTCCTGAACCCTGGCGCGATGCTGGGCGCACTCGCCGGTAGCCATCATGCGAAAGACCTCTGCCGTGATCTGTGCATCGTACAGGGCGCGATGGGCCGACGTGTGGTCGGTGGTGATGCCAAACCACTCGGCGGCGTCAGACAACGCGACCATCCGGCCCCGGCTCAGACCCATGAGGTGCGTGTACAGGCGCTGGATGTCCATCCACCTGCTTGGCAGGGGCACGTCGATGCCCTTGGCGGCACACTCCTCGCGTATCTGCCTGAGGTCGCTTTTGCTCCAGGTGACCATGCGGGCCCTTTCGGGGCCGATCCATGCGCTCAGTGCTTGGAGCACCGCACCGATGGGACGTGCGCACGCAACGTCCCTGTTGCCAATGCCGGTGAGGCGAAATACCTCTCCCGCGACGCTGGGTGCCAGCGTGGGCCTGACCATGTGGGAGAACTCGCCCGCGACGACACCGCTGGGGTCAAGCTTTACGGCGCCCACCTCGATGATCTCGTGGCGAAGGCCCTGTCGCCAGTACTGCCTGGGAACTGGCGTGAACTCAAGGTCGATGACGACGTTGCATGCATACGTGCCGTTGGTGTCCATGTTGCCCATGCCCATCCTCTCTTGGTCGTGCAATTGGGAGAAGCATAGGGGAGCGACCAGACACAAATTGCGAAACGCGTGCGATGCGCAGGCCAGCTGACCTGCTTATCCGAGCATGCCGCTAGGGCACGTCCACGATGATGACGGGACGGATGCCATAGTGCCCCTGGATGGGGAAGCTCAGGAGATGGTTGCCGTCATCGTCATTCAAGCCGGAGATTGGCGTGCCGCTCTCGCTGATCAGCATGACCGACGTGGGCCGCTCCTCGAGCGTCTCGCGCAGCACCCAGGCTTGGCCGATGCGGTCTTCAAAGGCCTTCCATATCTCGCCATCCTCGCCCTCGTACGAGATGCTGCGCAGCGACTCGGCATAAGGGGTGTACGTGGCTCCGTACTGGTCTTCGGACAAGTACTCGAGCACCTCCGACTGCCCGGGCAGGAACACCTTGTATTCGCCGGCATCGTCCGAGAGCGTCTCGATGGCTGCCTGCTCCTCCTCGGTGAATGCGGTCCCATAGAAGAGGTTGCCGTTCAGCACCTCTCGGATCTGGCTGCTCTTCCAAGGCTCCTCGGGATCGGTGTACTCCGTATAGTCATCCGCGTAGGCATAGGGTGCATACAGCACGATGTCCTTGGTCAGAAGGAACAGGCGGTTGTCCTCGTTGGCAAGCACGATCCACTCGAGGTCGTCCAGCTCATCGTCGGTATCGACGAAGTACTGGCCATAGGTGATGACGTCGCCCGGCTTTGCGGTTGCCAGCGTGGGCTCGGACGAGCTGCAGCCAAGGCTGCACAGAACGGCGAGGCCAAGCAGCGAGGCAAGGCATATCTTGGCGATGAACGAGGCTCGGATGCGTGGGTTGCGCATGGTGGCTCCTCCAAAGGCTCGGGCCAAAATGGCACAAAGCTCCTGCTACTGCGCCTGATTATATAGCTGCGCCGCTGGGGTACGTCCCGAGACGTACCATAGGGGGCTGGGGCCAATGTGGTGCCAGATGTGGTGCCAAACGAAAACAGGCCAGAGCTTTAAGCCTCTGACCTGCGAAAATTTGGTGGGCGCTACAAGATTTGAACTTGTGACCTCTTCCGTGTCAGGGAAGCGCTCTCCCCCTGAGCTAAGCGCCCTTAGTTTGGGGGCTGCGTTGGCAGCAAAGGAAACTATAGTCTAAGTTGCCGCTCGATGCAACTGCCAATCTGGGCATTTTCACAGCTTCACATGTGATGGCGCAATCTGCCAGCTCGTGGGCCCCGGAAGGCCACGAACGTGTGCATCCGACTGTGGCGTCGCCACATGTGACGCACGCCGGATTTGGACACGTGTCTCACCGTACATGCGCCACGTCCCGTATCATTTGTCCTATGCACATAAGTCACGCCCGGGGAGGTTGCCATGTCCAAGCACATCACCATCCTGCACAACAACGACATGCATGGCGACTTCCTGCCCCATGTCGAGGACGGGCGCGAGGTCGGTGGCCTCGCACGCCTTGCGGGCTTCGTGAAGCAGGCGCGCATGGAGGAGGACCACGTCCTCTACGCGCTGGCAGGCGACATGTTCCGTGGCTCCATCATCGACTCGGAGTACCTGGGCCTCTCCACCATCGACCTCATGAACCTGCTGGCTCCCGACGTCACCACCGTCGGCAACCACGAGGTGGACTACGGCCTTGCCCATCTGCTGTTCCTTGAGAAGTGCGCCACCTTTCCCATCATCAACGCCAACCTCTTCGTCACCTTCAACAACACGCGCCTGTTCGTGCCGTACCGCACCGTGCGCATCGGAGGCATGAAGGTGCTGTTCATCGGCATCCTCACCGAGGAGGTCATCGCGTCCACCAAGCAGGAGAAGGTGATCGGCACCTTCGTGGACGTGCGTGAGGCGGCACGCGAGGTGGGCGTCATCTGCGACAACTACCGCAATCGCGACGCCGACCTCACCGTGCTGCTCACCCACATCGGCATCGAGAAGGACCGCGAGCTGGCAGCTCAGCTGCGCCCCGCCTGGGGAGTGGACCTCATCATCGGCGGGCATTCGCATACCTTCATGGACCAGATGGAGGTGGTGAACGGCGTGCCCATCGTGCAGGTGGGGAAGGGCACCAGCCAGATCGGGCGCTTCGACATCGAGGTCGACAACGTGGAGCACGAGGTTCTGGACGTGCAGTGGCGCTGCGAGCCCATCGACGAGACCACGGCCCCAACCGACACCGTGATGGCGGACCTTCTCGACCACTACCGCTCCGAGACCGACGCCAAGTACAAGCGCGTCATCACCTACTTCGCACGCGAGCTGACCCATCCCGAGCGCAACCAGGAGACCGAGATGGGCAACCTCTATGCCGACATCATGCAGGTCGACTCAAGCTTCGACATCATGTTCATGGGCTCGGGCGCCATCCGCAAGCAGGCGATGGGCCCGGTGGTTGAGGTTCAGGACATGATGGAGAACACCCCCTTTGACGATGCCATATGGATGGTGAAGGTGACGGGCGCCCAGCTCAGGCGCATCGTCACGCACATCTGCCGAGACGACGCCTGGCTGGGGCACACCGAGTTCTACCAGGTGTCGCGCGGGTTCCACTTCACTTGGCGCAAGTCCACGCACACGCTCGAGGAGCTCACGTGGCAAGGTGAGGCCATCCGCGACGACCAGATGCTGACCATCGCGCTGCAGGAGTACCACTTCGCGAACTTCGACGAGTTCCTGGGCGTGCCCTTCGATGAGGTGGAGCCCAACATGAGGCCCTGCGTGGTGGCGAGCTCATTCCTGAACATAGTGGAGGAGTACTTCTCAACGCACCAGAACCTGGATGCGCACGTCGAGGGCCGCATGCAGATACTTGACTAGCGCGTCGCGGGCAGCCCACCGCGAGGTGGGCTGCCCTGTGCCTGGGGTCGCGCCGCAACAAGGCGAGGCGTCCCAGACGCCCGTGCTCAGACGTAGGTCTCCACGCTCAGGATGGTGTCCCGCAGGTCCCCCTCATGGCCGTAGAGCAGCCGTACGTTCTCGATGAAGGCGTAGCGGTCGTGGATGCCCCTGCCCATGGGATATGCCGATGCGGGACCGGGCTCGCTTGCCGCATTGTCGTGCAGGCTGAGCCTGCCGACGCTGCGCCATTCGTCGTTTACGCAGGCCAGGCGGGTGCCAAGCGTGCCCGTTGCCCAGCGCGGCTGGTTGGCGATATGGTGGGAGTGCACCTCGAAGTCCTCGTGCGTGCGCAGGTCGCGCAGCACGCTCACGTCGTGCTCCGGGTCTTGCGAAATCACCCAGAACCTCGAGAAGAACTGCGTGGTGACAAAGTCGACCAGCGACGCGTCCATATGGGCCATGCGCTCCAGCACGCTATATCCCAGCCCCAGGTCATAGTCAAACAGCACCCACTCCGAAAACGCCATGTTGCAGCGGTCGCAATCCTCCTTGGAGGGGTCCTCCTCATGGGCCACCTCGGGATCGACGACCTCGCTGAACAGCTCGGATGCCTTCTCGAACAGCACGGTGTCGTTGAGCTTGATGGCCCCGAGTATCCCTGCGAGCTCCTCGGTGGATGGCCAGCGCTGGATGATGTCGTCGTACAGCATGTATGCCCCTTTCGTTTTGGTCACGAACGTAGGGGCCATGATGGGTGAGGGAGCTTGCACGAAACTTGCCAATTACTGACGCCTAACTGGCCAAGGCACTCGGTTTTGTGCCAGTTAACGCATGTTTTCCCAGCATCGACTTGAACCGCTTTGCGAAATGCGCCAGCTAACTAAGTTTTCGAGTGAGGAAGGGTTCACGAATCCTGCACATTGGGCCCGTGAGCCGGGCCTTGCGTCAGAAGTCCTCGAGGTAGCGCACGTACTCAAGGTCACGCAGGGACTCAACCACCGAATCGCGCTGAGCCACCCGGTCAGACTGGCACGAGAGCATTACGATGGGCCCGTCACCAGGGGCCGCGCTCTTGGTGAAGCGCACGTTGGTGTAGCTGACGTCCATGCGGCGCAGCTCGTGCAGGAAGTGCTTCACGTTGTGGTTCTCGTCAATCTCGACGTAGAGGTCGAAGTCTCGGGACAGGCGGTTGAGCGCCTTGTCGAAGTAGCGCAGCACAAGCAGGGTGAACATCACGTAGAGCATGGCCACCAGCACGCCCGCGATGAAGCCGGCGCCAGCCGCCAGTCCGATGCAGGCGCATGCCCACAGGCCTGCCGCGGTGGTGAGGCCGCGCACCCCGCGGTTTTCCGTCGAGATGATGGTGCCCACGCCAAGGAAGCCCACGCCCGACACGACGCTCGAACCGATGCGCGTGATGTCGGCCGACCCGGGAATCTGCAGGTACACGTACTGTCCCACCAGCATGCAAAGCGCCGATCCAACGCACACCAGCACATGCGTCTTGATGCCGGCACCCTTGTTGCGGGCGTCGCGCTCGATACCCACGAGACCGCCCGCCATGCAGGCCATGCCCAGGCGCACGAAGATGCCGAACGTGGTGAACTGGCTTGCGGCCGCTATGATGTCGTGAGGCATGACGTTCCCCCAAGATGGTTGGATGCGCCGAAGGAAGGCGCCTGCAACCATAAAGGATACGCTGATGCATGAGCAATTCAAGCAAATCGCCGCAATCGGGCTGATGAGGGCGCCTGTGCAACCGGCAAAACGCTACGCTGGCAGGAGCACTGAAGATTGCTGCAGCACGTGCGACGGTACGTCCCGCCGTACAGGAAGGACCACCATGGACCACCTAGCCACCACTCGCGACCTGCTTGCGTTCATCGGGTCAAGCCCCAGCATGTTCCACACGGCGGCCACCATACGCCGCGAGCTTGACGCTGCTGGCTTTACCTATCTGCCCGAGCACAGGCCCTGGACCATGGAGCCCGGCGGCTCGTACTACACCGTGCGAAACGGCTCCAGCGTGGTGGCCCTGAAGGTGGGCTCGTCGCTGGACAGCTACCACTTCCAGATGGTGGCGGCGCACGGCGACTCTCCCTCGTTCAAGGTGAAGGCCGCCCCCGAGCTCTCTGGCCCCGAGGGCTACCTGCGCCTGAACGTCGAGCCCTACGGAGGCATGATCGACTACACCTGGCTTGACCGGCCGCTGTCGGTGGCAGGCCGCGTGATGGTGGAGCAGGATGGCCACGTGGAGAGCCGTCTTCTGTACCCCAACCGCGACGTGGCCCTCATCCCCAGCGTGGCCATCCACATGAACCGCGCGGTCAACGATGGCTTCGCCTTCAACCACCAGGTTGACCTGTGCCCCCTCTTCTCGGCGGGCGAGCTGGGCAAGGGTGCCTTCGTGGCCATGCTGGCAGACGAGCTGGGCGTAAGCCCCGACCAGGTGCTTTCGTGGGACCTCTTCCTGGTGAACCGGCAGGCGCCCAGCGTGTGGGGCGTTGCCCAGGAGTTCGTATCGGCGCCGCACCTGGACGACCTCCAGTGCGCCTTCGCGGGCCTGCGCGCATTCCTTGCGTCCCAGAACGACCACGACGTGTCGGTCTTCGTGTGCTTCGACAACGAGGAGGTGGGGTCGGGCACCAAGCAGGGGGCCAAGTCAACCCTTCTGCATGACACGCTGGTGCGCGCAAACGCGGCCCTGGGCAGGGGAGAGGCGGACTACCTGCAGGCCATTGCCATGTCGTTCTTGGTGAGCGCGGACAACGCCCATGCGGTGCATCCCAACCACCCCGAGCATGCCGACGAGCGAAACCGTCCTAGGCTGAACGGGGGCGTGGTGATCAAGGAGCACGCCATGCAGCGCTATACCACCGACGCCTTTAGCCGGGCCGCGTTTGCCGCGATCTGCCGCGAGGCGGGCGTGCCGGTGCAGGCCTTTGCCAACCGCAGCGACAAGGAGGGTGGGTCGACCCTGGGCAACCTGTCCAACCTGCAGGTGAGCGTGCATGGCGTGGACATCGGCCTGCCGCAGCTGGCCATGCACTCGTCCTACGAGACCGCTGGCGTGCGCGACACCATGTGGGGCATCGAGGCCCTAAGCGCGTTCTATCGCTCGAACCTCCTGATAGAGGGTGCTGACCGGCTGACGATCGCCTAGCGCGGTGGCGGCTTTGCTGGTAGCAGAGCCGCCACGGGCATCTGGCCGACCAACCGCGGACCAAATAGAAAAAACCTGACGACGAGGCCTCCACAACGGAGGCCTTTTGCTATCATGTTGCGGCGAGGGTATAACAAAAACATACTAAGTAATACCGCAAACGCAGCAAAAGGGACTCATGAGCGAGAAGATGACCCCAATCGTCGCCAAGGTGCTCCCCACCGAGAAGGACCGGTTCTTCGAGGCGACAGAACTCATAGGCACCACACCCTCAAACGCGATTCGCATGTTCATCACGGCTTTCAACCGTGCGGGCACGTTTCCGTTCGAGATCATGCCTCCCGAGACGAAGGGCAAGGTGTAGCACACGATGCGCGCAGAGATGAGATGGGGCGCCATGAGGCTTGCCATCTGGCTGTCTAGGGCCATGCCCTGCTCCTTCACCGAGCGCCTGCGCAACGCAAGCGTGAGCAGCTGCATGCGCATGACCTGGCACTAGCCAGGTCGCTCGGTCCAGCATCCATGCGCTGCGCCAGGGCTGCGGCGCAGATGGGCGCATGCCTGGCGCAGGCGGCCCTCTGGCATGCCGTGGCGTCCATCCCGTAACGTCGCGGACCCAACTAGACAAATCCCGCTTACCAAGCATTTGCCGTGCCGTAACATTCGCGGGTTACTATGTCTCGGACGCGCAGGGGGCGCGTTCCCTTCCGGGGGATTTCCCCAAACATTTGAAAGGTAGGACCATGAAGAAGCCTCAGGACATCCTTACGATGCCCCACGAGCAGCTGGAGCAGCTCCAGCTCGAGGGCGTCAAGAAGACCGTGATCGCGTGCTACGAGAACGTGCCGTTTTATCACGACCTCTTTGACGAGGCAGGCTTTGACCCCTACGCCGTCGAGTCCCTGGACGACCTTGCGAAGGCGCCCTTCACCACCAAGCAGGACCTGCGTGACAACTACCCCTACGGCTTCTTTGCCGTGCCCATGAAGGACATCCGCGAGATCCACATGAGCTCCGGCACCACCGGCATCGCCACTGTGGGCGGCTACACCGAGCACGACCTCGAGATCTGGAGCGATTGCTTTGCCCGCGGCATCTGGTATGCCGACGGCGGCCCCGACGACATCGCCCATATCTGCTACGGCTATGGTCTCTTCACCGGCGGCCTGGGTGCGCACTACGGCTGCGAGCAGGCAGGCTGCACCACCATCCCCATGAGCGCCGGCAACACCGAGCGCCAGATTCGCGTGCTTCGCGAGATGGGTTCCACCATCCTGTGCTGCACGCCCAGCTACGCCATGCACATCGCCGACACGGCCATCGCGATGGGCCTCGACCCCAAGAAGGACTTCCACCTGCGCGCGGGCATCCACGGTGCCGAGGCCTTCTCCGACAACTTCCGCGCCGAGCTCGAGCAGAAGCTCGACTACAAGGTGCTCGACGTGTACGGCCTCACCGAGACCATGGGACCGGGCGTGGCGGTGGAGTGCCTGGAGCAGAACGGCCTGCACCTGGCCGAGGACCACTTTGTAGCCGAGATCATCGACCCCGAGACCGGCGAGGTCCTGCCCGACGGCGAGTGGGGCGAGCTGGTGATTACCACGGTTGACCGCGAGGCCACGCCCGTCGTGCGCTACCGCACCCGCGACATCACCCGCATCATCCCCGGCGAGTGCCCCTGCGGCCGCACGCACCGCCGCATTGACCGCCTGCATGGACGCACCGACGACATGCTCATCATCCGCGGCGTCAACGTGTTCCCGAGCCAGATCGAGGACGTCATGAAGACGTTCCCGCAGGTGGCCAGCTGGTACCAGATCGAGCTTACCCGCAAGAACCACCTCGACGTGGTCACCCTCAAGGTGGAGGTGAACCCCGACTTCGACTTCGACCAGATCAGCGCCATCGAACAGCTGCAGAAGGACATCCAGTCGCGGCTCAAGACAGCTCTGTCCGTGGGCATCCGTGTTAAGCTGGTGGAACCGAAGACCATCGCCCGCAGCGAGGGCAAGGCCAAGCGCGTCATCGACCTGAGGGGAGACGATAAGTAATGATTATGCAGCTCACCGTGTTCCTCGAGAACACCGAGGGACGCCTTGCGGCGCTGTGCCGCACCCTGGCTGACGCCAACATCAACATGAGCGCGCTCACCATCGCCGAGACCAGCGACTACGGCATCGTGCGCATCATCTGCAACGACGTGTTCCGCGCCGTCGACGTGCTGGAGGACGCAGGCTTCCGCGCCACCAAGACCAAGGTGCTGGCCGTTGAGGTGCCTGACCGTCCGGGCGCCCTGGCCGAGCTCCTTGAGGCGCTGGGCTCGACCAACGTGAACATCGAGTACGGCTACTGCTTCCTGTCCGACGGCAACAAGGCCATCGACGTGCTGAAGATCAAGCCGGAGGACCGCACCGCGGCAGAGGACGCCATCTCGGGTGCCGGCTTCAAGCTGCTGCACTGGAACGACATCGCGTCGTAGGCAAAAGCGCAGGAAACGCCTGGAGGGCCAGAAGGGGAGCCGTTTCCCTTCTGGCCCTCTTGCATAGACGGCGGCCCTGCTCAGATCGCTTCCGCCGCAGCAAAGAAAGGGCCAGCGGGGAGACGTCCCCACTGGCCCTGTTGCTCGTTGTAGGCGTTGGCTACCAGTGCACGACCACCTTGTCGCCCACGTGCACCAGGTTGAACAGCTGCTCGGCCTGCTCGTAGGGCAGGTTTATGCAGCCATGGCTGCCGTTGTAGGTGTAGGTGTCGCCGCCAAACTCGCTGTCCCAGCGCCAGGTGGCGTCATGCAGGCCGTAGTCGTTGCCGATGAAGCACATCCAGTAGTTCACGTAGCTATTGTAGTAGTCCTCGGGCTTGGGCTCCTCGCCCTCCTCAAGCACCACGCCGTCGTTCAGGCCTGACAGCACCACGCCCGTCTCCATCGAGTTGATCTCGAACTCGCCGGTGGGGGTGCCGTGACCCATGGCCGTGTTGCCCGACACGATGTACGAGCGCCACAGGACGTTGCCGTTCTCGTCGTACAGGCGGGCGTACTGCGTGGTCAGGTTCACGTCGATGTGGCGGCCGCGCTCGCGGGCGCCCTCCGACTCCTCGGGACGCGTCTGCGTGAGGTTGACGGGTGCCTCCACCGTGCCGCCGTTTGCCTCGAGCACCTGCGCGGTGAGGTCGGTTGCCAACGCCGCGTTGTCCAGCTGCCAGTCGTGCACCTCGTCCGAGCCGCTCAGGCCGCCAAGGTTCTCGCCAACCCAGTTGCCGATGTTGCCACGGCTTACCACCATGTGCGTGCCCGTGTCGTCGGAGTCCACGCTTACCCAGTCGCTCAGCAGGTCCTTGTCGGCCGTGGCAACTTCGGACCCGTCGCGTGTGATGACGATGGGGTTGGAGATGGCCTGGTTGGCGTAGGCCGTGGCCTCCTGCAGCTGCTCGTCGTCCTTGGTGATGGTGGGCTGCAGCAGCTGGTCGTTGGTAAGCGCGGTGGCACCCCTCAGCTCGAGCAGCGACTGGGAGACCGCCTGCTGGACGGCGGCCGTGTCAAGCTGCGTGCCCAGGGCGTCGGGCACGATTACGAAGGCGCCCTGCTCGGTGTCGTAGGTGGCCGTGGCGTTGGTGGGCGGCTCGGCCGTCTCGTTGAAGGCGGCCACCTCCTGGGCAACGCACTCGTCAAGCAGCCCCTCGTCGAAGGACACGCCCAGCTCGGGGTTGACCGCCCGTCGCGCCATGGCGTCGAACGGCCACAGGCGCGCGTCGTAGAGGGCAAGCGCCTCGTTGGCGTAGGAGGTGCTGTCTACCGTGAGGGCCACGTCGGGGGCCGAGATGGTGAAGTCGGCGCCAAATCCCACCACGCGCGTGGAGTAGGAGGGCACCTCCTGGTCGACGAGGGCGGCCAGCTGCTCGGCGGAGAGCCACGAGGCGTTGACGCCGCCCACGGTGGCGCCGGGCACGAAGTGACTGGAGAAGTAGCCTACGCCGATGCCGTACACCAAGGCCACGGCTGCGACGGCGCCGCCGATGGCGATGCCCAGTCTCTTGCGGTTAGCCCCCCGCTCAGGGGAGTCGGCGTACATGTGAAGAGCCAATGGTGGTCATCTCCCGTGTATGATTTGGCTTGCCCACGTCAGTTTTTCGAGCTTCCTATTCTAGCGTATGCCGACATTCGCGTGTCCAAGTGCGCCGTTTCACCATCGCTTTGTTACCATATATGCACGTGGCTTCGCGTTGCCTTCCGATACCCGAGCAACTAGGGGGCAAGTCCCGCAATGGTCTTCTCGAGTCTTGCGTTTCTCTTCATATTCCTTCCGGTCACCCTGGCCGCCTACCACCTCGTTCCCACGAGGTATCGCAACGTGGTGCTGCTGGTGTCGTCGCTGGTGTTCTACGCTTGGGGCGGCCCGCGCTATCTGCCGCTGCTGGCAGGCGAGGCGCTGGTAAGCTGGGCCTTGGCGCTGCTCATTCAGACGGCCCGCACCGAGCGCGAGAAGTCGCTGCTGCTGGCGCTGGAGTGCGTGGTGCTGCTGGGGCTTCTGGCCTTCTTCAAGTACACGGGCTTCATCCTGGCCAACGTGCAGGCGCTGACGGGCGGCGAGGGCGACGTGTTCTCGCCGGTGTTGCCCATCGGCATCTCGTTCTACACCTTCCAGCTGATCAGCTACGTGGCCGACGTGCGCCGCGGCACCGTGGCGGCACAGCCGCGTTATTGGAAGCTGCTGTTGTACTGCTCGTGCTTCCACCAGTGCATCGCCGGCCCCATCGTGCGCTACGAGACGGTGGCCAACGAGATAGACCACCGCAGCGCCACGGCCAACGACGTGTACCTGGGCGTCCGTCGCTTCTGCTGTGGCCTGGCCAAGAAGGCCGTGCTTGCCAACTCGTGTGCCAACGTGGCTGACGCGCTCATTCCCGTGGGCGCCCTGGGTCCGCAGTCGGTGTCGGGGTACTGGCTGGGCATGGTGTTCTACACGCTGCAGATCTACCTTGACTTCTCGGCCTACTCCGACATGGCCATCGGGCTTGGCCGCATGGTGGGGTTCCACTACCTCGAGAACTTCGATCATCCCTACCAGGCCCATTCGGTGCAGGACTTCTGGCGCCGCTGGCACATCTCGCTGTCCAGCTTCTTCCGCGACTACGTGTACATCCCCCTGGGCGGCAGCCGCTGCTCGACTCCGGCATACGTGCGCAACATGGCGGTGGTGTGGCTGCTCACGGGCCTTTGGCATGGCGCTAGCTGGAACTATGTTCTGTGGGGTGCCTACTACCTTGCCTTCCTGCTGTTCGAGAAGTTCGTGGTACGCGGCCGCATGCCGCGCGTGCTTGGCCACCCGTTCACGCTGCTGGTGGTGATGGTGGGCTGGGTGCTGTTTAGGTTCGAGAACTTCGGCGAGCTGGGGCAGGTGCTTGCGGGCATGGTAGGCATCGGGGCCAAGGGCCTCACGTCGCTGTCGGTGCGCACCACGCTTCTTCAGAATGCCTACCTGCTGGTGCTGAGCATCGTTGCCTGCACGGGCCTTGGCACGTGGCTCCATCGCACCATCGGCATGAAGGCGCGCTCCAACGAGGCAATCTTCACGGCCTACAGCATCGGCGAGATGGTCCTGCCGGCGGTGCTGCTGCTTGTTTCGGTGGTGGCGCTGGCTGGTGCAAGCTACAACCCGTTCATCTACTTCCAGTTCTGATTTGCCTGAGAGGGGTTTGGGCATGGCAGACGAAAGCCTTGAAACTACTTCGCAGATGCGCGCCCTGCGGGCTGACGACGTCCGGCAGGATGGCACAGGAGCCGACGCTACCGCCGTGATGCCGGCTGCCCCGGCGACGCGGCGTCAGGCTACGGGGCAGCGCGCGGCAACGAGGCGCTCGCCCGTCGCCCACTCTGCCCAGGCCCAGCAGCATCAGGCAGAAAGGCCCGCCGGCGCTGTACGGAAGGCCCCGGCTGGCCCTCGCGACGCCTCGCTCACGCGCCGCGGTCGCACCCTGGCTCGGCGTCGCCAGCTGGCCGTGCAGGCCTGTGGCGCCCTCCTTGCGTTGGGATGCCTTGTGGGGCTGCTGTTCTTTGCGCGTCCCACCACCTCCGAGCTTGAGAAGCGCGAGCTGACGCCCTTTCCGGAGCTAAGCGTTGCGCGCTTCCTTGACGGCTCGTTCTTCTCTGACCTCTCGCTGTGGTATGGCGACACCTATCCGCTGCGCGAGGTGCTGGTGGGAGCCGGCAACCGCATGAAGTCGCTCTATGGCATCCAGCCCAAGACCCAGCTGGTGGGGGGCAATGTCGAGGCGGACGACCTTCCTGCCGAGGGGCAGCACACCAAGCGTGACGAGGGCCCGGTTGAGGTGCCCACCGAGCGCGCCATGGCCGAGGCCATCCAGGACCAGATCATGAAGGGCCTCTATGTGGACGGCGGCGCGGCCTACAACATCTACTACTTCAGCCAGGAGTCGGTCGAGCTGTACGCCGAAGCCATAAACACCTGTGCCGCAAACGTGGGCGACCAGGCCACTGTGTACTCCATCATCGCCCCCACCAGCGCCGGCGCCGTGCTTGACGAGCAGACCCTCGCGGACCTGGGCGGCACCGACCAGCGCCAGGCCATCCGCTACTTCATCAGCCTGTATGACGACTCCGTGCACGGCATCAACGTATACGACACCCTGCGCGAGCACAACGACGAGTACATCTACTTCCGCACCGACCACCACTGGACCGAGCTGGGCGCCTACTACGCCTACCTGGCGTTCTGCGAGGATAAGGGCGTCGAGCCATCCGACATCATGGGCCGCGAGCGCCTAACCTTCGATGGGTTCCTGGGCACCTTCTACTCGGAGGTGGGCAACTACGAGATGGAGCTCAACCCCGACTACGTGGACGCCTACGTTCCCAACTCGACCAACCGCATGACCGTCTGGGACGAGGAGGGCAACGAGCTGGACGTGGACGTCATCACCGACGTGAGCGAGTGGGCTGACTTCTCCAAGTACAACTGCTTCATCTCGGGCGATCGCCCGCTTAGCAAGATCGTGAACCCCAACAAGCAGGACGGCTCGACGTGCCTGGTGGTCAAGGACTCGTATGGCTGCGCCTTCGTGCCGCTTCTAGTGGACGACTACGAGACCACGTGGGTCATCGACTTCCGCTACAGCAGCCAGTCGATTCCCGACTTTGTGCTGGAGAACGACGTGGACGACGTGATCTTCCTCAACGCCATCGTGCTGGCGGGAACCGACCCGGTGGCAAGCGCGCTGCTGGCACAGGTGCAGGGAGGCCTTTCGGCCCAGGGCGAGGCAGCCCAGGGCTAGGGGCGTACGTGGCACCGCGGCAGTCGCGGCTGCGGGGCTTGGCACAGGGAACGAGGCGCCGTTGCGCGCCATGACTTAGCCAAAGGCAAGGCAGAAGGGATGGGCAATGGGAAGCTGGACCGATTTGCCGCTCGTGGGGGAGACCTGCGACCTGTGCTACAAGATGTGGGAGAAGGGCTGGACCCCTGGCGGAGGCGGCAACGTGTCGGTGATCCTTGCCGACGACGAGGTCGCGGCGCTTGGGTATGAGCCGGGAACCGGCCGGGTAGTGCCCTTTGAGGGCATTCCTGACGGCGTGCGTGGCCGCTACATATTGGTCACGGCCACAGGCTCGGCGTTTCGCGCGCTGAAGGATGATCCCGACCACCTGCTTGGCGTGATCTACGTGCCTCATGAGGGCGACTGCTACGAGGTGGCTGCCGGCTTTGTGGGAGGACGGCCCACCGGCGAGCTTGACTCGCACCTTGCGGCTCATGCGGTTCGCCTTGAGGCCGACCCCCAGCATCGCGTGATCATGCACAACCATGCGCGCGCCATCCTCGAGATGACGCATGTGGGGCCGCTTGACGAGCGCGAGTTCAACCTGGCCCTGTGGCGCATGATTCCCGAGGCCAGCCTGTTCTTGCCCGATGGGCTGGGGCTGGTTGACTGGTGCGTGCCCTGCACGCGCGAGATGGCGGCGCTCACCCTGGACAAGATGCGCGACCACCGCATCGTGGTCTGGGCGTTCCATGGCATCTTTGGCTCGGGGCGAACGCTTCCCGAGCTCTTTGGCAACCTCGAGCTGGCGGAGCTGTGCTGCCAGGCATGGCTGAACGTGCAGCTGTATCCCTCGCGCCATGCGGGCATTCCCGACGAGGGCATCCGTGGCATCTGGGAGCGGTTCCACGTGACGGAGCACGCCAACTACCTTGACTGACGCTGTGCCCTAACTGGCATGAGGTGGACCCGTGCGGTGCCGCAGGCACTGCGCGGGTCCTCCTAATAGGGCGGTTTATCTGCGCTTATGTGCGACTTGTGGCATCGGGGGCGCCTTCGCGCCTCCGCGAATCCTTTCGGGTAATATACCTCAGTCCGGTTGAGCAATCCACCGGATAAAAAGAGCCGTTAGACCGAAAGGATATTGACAATGAAGAACGTTAGCGCTATGTGCAACCGTGAGATCAAGGTTTGCGAGTCCGTCCGCAACGGATGGTACATGAGTGGCCTGTATCGTGCCCTGGTGGACGAGCACGAGCGGTACTTCGAGGCCGACAGCCCCGGAATCCTCTTCAACGAGGTTGACGGGTGGTTCCTCTCGCATGAGCGAAACCATGCCGACTCGCACCTGCTGGTGAAGTGCGTCGAGGTTCGCTAGCCTCCATCCAGGCTTCGTCCCATAACGCAAAGCGCGCCCCATGGCTCATCCCATGGGGCGCGCTTGCTATCTGCGCGTGAAAGCCGACGGGTCTTAACCTAGCCGATGAGCCTCACCTTAGACCCGAAGTTGGAGTAGTTTATCAGGCCAATCTGCCGATATAGCTCGAGGTAGTCGGACTGCTCGTCGGGGTCGTACCAGACGCGGTCGGCCCCTTGGTACCCAAAGAGGTTGAGGGCGGGGACGTCGCGTCGCGCGGCGATCTGCGCCTTCTGATACGACGAGAGCGGCGCCCCTATGAGGTCAAGCGTGAGGGCCGCCAACATGTCGGCGCTCACGTCGTCTGCCGCGCTTGCCTGGTCGATGCCTGCCACGTCGTAGTTTGCCCAGATGAAGTAGCTTGTCTGGTATTGCCTCTGCTTGTGGTCCTGCTCGCGGTCGTCGGTCATGAGGAGGTCGTTGAGGCTTGGGGCGAAGGACGGCTGGTGGTCGCCGAAGAACACGAGCACCACCTTGCGGTCAAGCTTGGAGAGCTCGCCCATGAAGGCCTCGAGGTCGCGGTCGGACGCGTCGATGCAGCTGAGGTACTCGTTGAGCTCCTTCACCGTCTCCTCGTCGACATCTGCCGTGGGCCGGTAGCTGGTCAGCAGCTCCTCGGGGATGTCGTCCATGCCGTATCCGCCGTGGTTTTGCAGGGTGACGTCAAAGATGAACTGCGGGCGGATGTCAAGCTTGAGCAGCTCGAGCACCTTGTTATAGGTGGCCGCATCGGTGGCGCCCATGTGCAGCACGGGCGCCTCCTCAAACTCAGAGCCGTCGTGGAAGTTCTGGAAGCCCATGTCCTCGTACACCTCGAGGCGGTTCCAGTTGGTGGGGTCGGCGGGGTGCACCGCATGGGTGATGTAGCCCAGGTTGCCCAGCTGCTTGGCGAGGTTGTCGCCCTTCATGCGGTAGACCGCATAGGGATACTTGCCCGCGCCAACGAAGGCAAGCGAGCTGCCCGTGAGGAACTCGAACTCGGTGTTGCACGTTCCCCCGCCCACTACCGATACCGCCAAGTTGCCGCGACACAGAGCGTCGCTGATGGAGCGGAAGTACGTGGGGCCCTCATAGCCTGCCGTGAGGCCGTCGTAGACAGAGAGGTCGGAGAAGGTCTCGTTCATGACCACGATGATGGTGGGCTTCTCGGCATCAAACTGGGCGGTGGCCGCCTGGCGCCGCTCGCTTGGGCCAATCTCGGCGTCGTAGAGCTCGGTGAGCGCCACATGGGCCTCGGCTGCCTTTGCGCGCGTGTAGCCCTCGGGAGCCTTGATGGGGAAGTCCTGGGCTGCGGCGACGAAGGCGGTGAGGAACCCGTTGGCCTTGTAGCTGTCGACGGTGTGCCAATAGTCAAGCTCGACGCCGAGGTCGTCCATGTAGTTGGGCACGATGACGGCGGCTGACACGCCGGCAGCCAAGGCAAGGCCGATGGCAAGGTTGGCCAGTGCGCGCAGCACGCGAGCGAGCCTTCGAGGCTTGGCGGTGGCCTGCTGCTGGTTGCCAGCAAGGTGGGCAGAATGCCGTGCCCGGGCGATGTGCGGCAAGTCGGTGCGCGGGGCGGCGGGCCGCCCAAGCAGCGAGAGCGCGCAGAGGCCAAGACACGCCGTGAGGGGCCCCATCAGGCACCGTCCGTCAATGGCAAGGCTGTATGTCTCCCTCACGCGGAAGGCGGTAGGCACGGCCAGCAGGTCGCTTGGCAAAAGCGACACGCCCTTGAACCGGATGAGGCAGTACTCCACGATTCCTGCCAGCGAGGCCAGGATCACCACGAGGGCTGATAGGCCACCCGTGCGCTGCCCCAGAAAGTACAGCGAGCAGACCAGGCCGGCAACCAGGGCGCACTCGATGGCGAGGGAGGTGGGGTGGAGGAGGGGGAAGGTGTCGTTCCACGGGAGCTCGAGCGTGAGCACGCTGCACACGATGGCGACGAGCAGGCAGGCGACGTCGCGTACCACGACGCGCGTTCCGTCGCCCTCGGCATAGGCCCACGAGACGACCACATCGCGGCGTGATGCCACCAGGCCCCCCGCGAGGGCGACGACAGAGGCAGCAATCAGGGGAAGAAGCGTTCCCTCGTACTTGCCCAGCGCGCACCATACGGCCATGAGGGCAAGCGCGATGCCAAAGGGCGCGGGCCATACGTGCGTGCCGTGCGAGCGGCCGTGCATGGTGTCGAAGTCGTCGTCCGACGAGCCCACCGAGGCAAAGGCAAGCAAGGCGAAGGCAGCGACGGGTATCGCCGCGTACCAGATGGGCATGGTGATGCGTTCGTCCATGGTTGCAGGTCCCTTCATCGCGAGGTTGGCATCGGAGCTGCGAATATATGGACGATTGTATATAAGCAGGCGGACGTTTTCATTCGAGGAGCCATTGTACGCACAAATGGCGGACACCATGACGCCCGCCTGCTGGACTCTTTGCGCAGGATATCAATAATGCATGCACTTACCTGAACGCCTTTCCAAGGCATGCGCGCTACCGTTTGTCGATTTTTCCCCGAAGGCGTTTTGCAAACGTCCACTATGAACTCATCCGTAAGGTTGCGTGCGTGCTACGCACGCAGTAAGCAAGGGAGAGTACTATGCATAACGTTTCTCGTAGGGACTTCCTGGGCGCTTCCGCTCTGGCCGGCCTCGCGCTTGCGGGCTGCGGCGGTGGCGGGTCCGATTCCGATGCTCCCGCTTCTGACGGTGGCGCCGCTGGCGTCGAGGGTTACGACGCCGACCTCGTCGCGGCTGCCCAGGCCGAGGGCGAGCTCGTGGTGTACGGCACCTGCGAGGAGCCCTACATCATCGCCGCATGCGACAAGTTCACCGAGCTCTTTGGCATTACCACCAGCTGGCAGCGCCTGGGCGGCGGCGAGGTCCTCGCCAAGATCCAGGAGGAGAACGGCCACCCGTCGGCAGACGTGTGGTTCGGCGGCGGCTGCACGTCCTACGTGCAGGCAGCCAACGGCGGCCTGCTCATGAAGGCCTCGCCGGCCAACCTGAGCCACATCACCAACCCCAACTTCACCTCCACTGACGGCACCTGGGTGGGCATCTACATGGGCATTCTGGGCTTCCTCACCAACAACGAGGAGCTCGAGGCCAAGGGCATCGAGGGCCCGACCGACTGGCCCGACCTGCTTGACCCCAAGTACCAGGGCCTCATCTGGAGCTCCAACTACAACACCGCCTCCACGGCCGAGCTGATCCTCAACACCGTCATCCAGAAGTACGGCCACGATGAGGGCATCCAGTTCCTGGTCGACCTCGACAAGAACATCGCCCAGTACACCAAGTCGGGCGGCGGCCCCTCCAAGTCGATTGGCATCGGCGAGTGCACCATCGGCATCAACTTCCTGCACGACGGCATCTACCAGATCGTGGACAACGGCTATGACAACATCGGCCTCGTTGCCCCGAGCTCGGGTGCCTCCTACGAGGTTGGCGCCTCCGCAGGCCTCGAGGGCTGCGCTCACCCCAACGCGGCCCAGCTGTGGCTTGAGTACGTGCTCACCCCCGAGTGCGTCAACCAGGCCAAGGAGGTTGGCTCCTACCAGTTCCTGGTCATCGACAACGCCGAGCAGCCGCAGATCGCCATCGACATGGGTGTCGACCCCGACAACGTGATGGACTTCGACTTCGCCGACATGATGGCCAACACTGCCACCTACAAGGAGGAGGTCATGGCGGCCCTCGGCGGCGGCGACGACCGTTTCAAGACCGAGTAGGTACCCATCGAGCTGCGCTTTGCTAGTGCCGCAGTTTGAGTTTTGATGGGGAGCGGGCGATGGGAACCCCCATCCGTCCGCTCCTTCTTTATCAGCCATCGATGAGAGGGGACGCCCTATGGCAACTGCTCAAGGTGCGTCGTTGGATCGTAAGAAGCTCTTGGCCGACCCCATTATGGTGACGACCATCGTGGTGCTTGTCACGTTCCTGGCGCTCTTCATCCTCTACCCGCTCGCCATCCTGCTGGTCGACAGCCTGGTCAGCGACACGGGCGGAATCACCCTGTCCACCTTCCAGAAGGTCCTGGCCAAGCCTGACTTCAAGATGGCCATCGTCAACACCCTCGAGATCGGTGCGGTGACCGGTGTGCTGTCCACGCTCATCGGCCTTCTGTTTGCCTACGTCGAGGAGTACGTGCAGCTGCGCACCAAGTTCATGAGCGGCCTGTTCAAGGTGGTCTCCATCTTGCCGGTCGTGTCGCCGCCGTTCGTGCTGTCGTTGTCCATGATTCTGCTGTTCGGCCGCTCGGGCATCATCTCCAAGACGCTGCTGGGCATCCAGGACTCCAACATCTACGGCATGCCCTCCATCATCCTCATCCAGACTATGACCTTCTTCCCGGTCTGCTACATGATGCTGAGGGGCTTGCTCAAGAACATCGACCCCTCGCTCGAGGAGGCCGCGCGTGACATGGGCGCCACGCGCTGGCAGGTGTTCACCACCGTCACGTTCCCGCTGCTGCTTCCTGGCCTGGGCAACGCCTTCCTGGTAACCGTGATGGAGTCCATCGCCGACTTCGCCAACCCCATGATGATCGGCGGCAACGTCGATACGCTGGCCACCGCCATCTACATGCAGATCACGGGCAACTACGACAAGAAAGGCGCCGCGGCCATGGCCGTCGTGCTGCTGTCCATCACGTTCGTGATGTTCTTTGTGCAGAAGTACGTGCTCGAGGCCAAGGCCACGGCCACGCTCTCGGGCAAGGCCAGCCGCCAGCGCATGCTCATCACCGACACGTCGGTGCGCGTGCCGCTCACCATCATGTGCTCGGCCATCGCCATCTTCGTCATCGCCATGTACATCTGCGTGCCGTATGGCTCGGTCATCACCACGTGGGGCCGCAACTACACCCTCACCAACAAGTGGTACCTCAAGGTGTTCAACAACTACCGCGGTGCCGACGCCTTCACCGACTCGTTCATCATGGCGTTCATCGCAAGCCCCATCACCTCGCTGCTCTCGATGATCATCTCCTACCTGGTGGTCAAGAAGAAGTTTGCCCTGCGTGGCTTCATCGAGTTCACCTCGATGCTGGCCATGGCCGTGCCGGGCACCGTCCTTGGCGTCGGCTTCGTGCGCGGCTACTCCAACGGCCTCTTCCACACCGGCGTCCTGCAGTGGCTGTACGGCACGGCCGCCATCCTCATCATCGTGTTCGTGGTGAGGTCGCTGCCCACCGGCACGCGCTCGGGCATCTCGGCGCTGCGCCAGATCGACAAGTCCATCGAGGAGTCGGCCTACGACATGGGCGCCAACAGCTTCGAGGTCTTCATGACCGTCACGCTGCCGCTCATCAAGGACTCGTTCCTCTCCGGCCTCGTCACGGCGTTCGTGCGCTCGATCACGGCAATCTCGGCCGTCATCCTGGTCGTGAACCCCAAGATCCTGCTCATCACCGTGCAGATCAACGAGTACGCCAACCGTGGCGAGTATGCCGTGGCGTGCGCGTTCTCCACGGTCCTGATTCTTATCACCTACACCGCCGTGCTGGGAATGAACATCTTCATCAAGTACTTCGGCACGAGCAAGGCACAAGAGGAGGCCTAAGATGGCAAAGGAAAAGAAGGGCGTCAAGATCGAGCACGTCTCCAAGATCTACCAGGACCCCAAGACCGGCAAGGACTTCTATGCCGTGCATGACGCCAACATCGACATCGCGCCGGGCGAGTTCATCTGCCTGCTTGGCCCCTCGGGCTGCGGCAAGACCACGATCCTGCGTATGATCGCCGGCTTCGAAAGCCCCGACGAGGGCGAGATCTACCTGGGTGGCGAGCCCATCAACGAGCTCACGCCCAACAAGCGCGACACGGCTATGGTGTTCCAGAGCTACGCCCTGCTGCCGCACTACAACATCTTTGACAACGTGGCCTATGGCCTGAAGCTGCGCAAGATGGACGAGGCCACCATCAAGCAGAAGGTGACCAACATCTTGAGCCTGGTTGGCCTGGAGGGCATGGAGAACCGCATGACCAACCAGCTGTCCGGTGGCCAGCAGCAGCGCGTCGCGCTTGCCCGCGCCCTGGTCATCGAGCCGGGCGTGCTGCTGTTCGACGAGCCGCTGTCCAACCTGGACGCCAAGCTTCGCGTTGACATGCGCAACGAGATCCGCCGCATCCAGCAGGAGGCCGGCATCACGGCCGTGTACGTCACGCACGACCAGTCCGAGGCCATGGCAATCTCCGACCAGATCATCATCATGAAGAAGGGTGTCGTCGACCAGATTGGTACCCCGCACGAGGTGTACTACCGCCCGATTGACGAGTTCGTGGCCGACTTCATCGGCGAGTCCAACTTCCTGCGCGGCAAGCTGACCCAGAAGGACGGCAACGCGGGCGTCGCCGATATCGAGGGGCATCAGGTGGAGATCGCCGATGTCGCGAAGCATCAGATTGGCGATGACGTGGTGCTCGTGCTGCGTCCTGAGTCTGCCACCCTGGCCGACGAAGGTGCGCTGCGCTGCAAGGTCACGCTGTCCCGCTTCATGGGCAACTACCAGAACTATCAGGTGATGGTTGGCGGCACGCTGGTCAAGATCACCGACTTCAACCCCAAGAACCACAAGATCTATGAGGTGGGCGACACCGCCTACGTGCAGTTCGGGCCCAAGGACGTGCACGTCCTGTAGGCTTTGACGCTGCATCCAGCTGGGGCGGCTCCCGTGGCAACGTGCCAGGGGAGCCGCCCCATTTGCCTTGGCAGGGGCGATGCAAGGGCGGGAGCCTGCCACTTTGGGTTGGCGTCAGCTAGATGTACGATTGATGCCTGTCTTGACGGTGGGGTACACTGGTATGCATGACTATGAAGCGTGAACATACTCTCATGTGGTTGGTGCTGGCCCTCACGGTGGCCCTGTCGGTGGCGACCTCGCACCCGCAGGCTGCCTGGGCAAAGCAGGCCAATGCGGCGTCCAGCCAGACTGCCGAGGCTGAGTCCGCCGCGGATGATGCGTCATCCGATGATGACCCTGACGGCTCCGATGACACCTCTGGCGATGAAAAGTCCGGCGACGACGACACCGGTGACGGCAACGGCGACGACACTGGTGATGACACCGGCGAGCAAGAAGAGCCCTCCTCTCCCGTCACGATCGTGTACGAGGCGACGGACGAGACCATCGAGGGCTACATGGACCCCCAGACGATAGAGGCTGGCGGCAGCACCACACTGGCTCCCAACGGATACTCTCGTCCCGGCTACCACTCCGTCGGATGGGTGGACCAGCAGGGCACCTTCTATGCCGACGGTGCCACGATCCTTGCGAGCGACATATCCGTCGACCTACTCATCCTGTACCCCGTATGGGAGGCGAACACCTACACGATCCTGCTTGATCCCGCGGGTGGATCGGTGGAGTCCGGCTCCATCCAGTGCGCCTTCGGCGAGTCGGTGCCGCTGCCCACGCCCTCGTGGCTGGGGCATACGTTCACCGGGTGGGTCACCGACCTTCCCAGCCTCTCCTCCGACACGCGCCTCTTCGACATAGGCACCATGCCTCCTGCCGCGAACGGCTCGGTGTTCAACTTCACGGCCACCTGGACGGCCACACCCATCACGGCGAGCTTCGATCCCCTCTATCCCGAGGGGGCGGGCGAGGCGCCCGCATCGGCCTCGCTGGAGTATGGCGTGAGCGAGGTCGCCCTGCCCGAGCTTGCCTGCGAGGGGTACGTTTTCCTTGGCTGGGAGGTCCGTGGCGGGCTGGTGCTGGCTCCCGGTGCGTACAACAGCGCCGAGGTGCTTGGCGACGACTCGTCCAACATCGTTCTGTATGGCGTGTGGCGGCGCAACTCCTACACGCTCTCGTATGACCTGGCAGGCGGCGCGCTGGTGATTGGCGACGCGACGGTCTCCAAGCCTCCTGCCGACCAGCTTGAGGTGGGCACGCATATCGTGATCCCCAGCCCGGTGCGCGACGGGTACCTGTTCGTTGGCTGGCAGGACGACGATGGCAACGTGCACGCCCCGGGCTCAGTGTTGGACAGCCTTGCCAGCGAGGACGGGGAGCACGTGACCCTGACCGCCCTGTGGGAGAAGGACCCTGCCGCGCAGGAGGAACCTGCCAAGCCCGAGGCGCCGAAGGACGAGACAGAGGAGAACGACACGTCGGCCGTCGATGCCAGCGACGAGACGCAGCAGACAGCCGACCAGACCGAGGAGCCGCTCGAGGACGAGCAGGACTCGGACAAGTTGCCAGCCGACACGGAGGAGTTCGAGAGAGAGAAGCAGCGCAAGGAGGATTCTGCTGACGTTGCGCTTGTTGGCGGGGTGGCCATCCCGCTCTCCACGGTCCCCCAAGGCCCCTTCGAGGACGTGCTGCCGCCCGTGGAGGAGGTGCGTGACGACTCGCGCGTCGAGGTCATCTTGGTGCTGCTTGGCGCCATCGCCACCGCGATCGTGGTCATCGTGGCGCTTCGCATGTTCGACGCCCGCAGCGGCGGGGCAAGGAGGAGGTCTTCATGATTCGCAAGCTCGTACTGGTTCGTCACGGTGACGCCGAGTTCTATGGCCCGGAGGGTACCGACGAGTCACGTCGGCTCACGACGAGGGGCCTCGAGGCGCTCAAGTCGGCCTATCCCCGCATCTTCGCGGCGCTTCGCGACGAGCCTAACGTATCGCTGTGGGTGAGCCCGGCCGTCCGCGCCCTGCAGACGGCGGAGGTCGCAGGGGAGGCCCTGGGCATCGACCCCGATGAGTTTGCCCTGCATGACAGCCTGTACGAGCAGGATGACGACGAGTTCCTGGCCGAGCTCTCCGCGGAGGGCGAGGGAATCGTGGTGGCCGTGGGCCACATCCCCTTCATGCGGGAGATGCTGTATCAGCTTACCGGAGAGGACCTGCCCTTCAAGAAGGGCGCGGTCGCCTGCATAGCCATCACTGACAATGACCGCTTCCATGGCACTTTGGAGTGGTTCGAGACGGCGCCGAAGCGCTGAGGACTAACGATAAGGGCAACGATAAGGGTAACGATAAGGGCCGGAGGGAACGCTTCCTCCGGCCCTTTCTGCTCGTGAGGTTAGGTTCGTGCGGTTAGTGGGTCTGGGCTGCGGCGATGACCGCGCGGTAGACCTCTTGGTACGACGCCCCTGACCCCTGTGCCAGCTGTGCCACCGA
Source organism: uncultured Coriobacteriaceae bacterium (assembly GCA_902788705.1). Classification (GTDB taxonomy): domain Bacteria; phylum Actinomycetota; class Coriobacteriia; order Coriobacteriales; family Atopobiaceae; genus UBA1367. The sequence continues at coordinate 43,127 of CADALE010000001.1, forward strand.
GGCGTACTCCGGATACGTCCTGCGCTCGCCCGTGGGAAGCACCACGGCCTTTCCCAGCGCTGTGCCATAGGGGGTCTCGAGGGTCACAGCCTCGCGCGGCAGCGCGGTGCGCCATAGCGGGCTGCGGCGGATGCCGATGGTGGTGGTGTCCTCAAAGATGACCTGCTCAAGCGCCGGTATGTTGCGCTCGGCGCACAACACCTCTATCTGGTAGCCCGGGCGCCCCTTCTTCATGAAGACGGGCAGGTAGTGCGCCTCGAGCGCCCCAGCGGCGTACAGCGACTCGAGCGCGTGGGCCAGTGCCTCGCCGGTGCAGTCGTCAACCTCGGTCTCGAGCTTCCAAAGGTGCGGCTCCTCGATGGCCCAGGTGGTGGGGGAGGGAGCGACCTCGGCATCCTCCATGATCATGGCGCGGACCGTGCTGGGAGGGTTGTAGGCGCGCTTGCCCGCGCCGGTGCCCGTGGCCACGATGCGATAAGAGGCGGGCAGCTGGTCGGTGGTGCGGAAGGCGGCGGCGATGGCGGCACCCGTCGGGGTGACCAGCTCGCCCTCTATGTCCTTGCGCGTGAGAACGAGCCCCTGGTCAGCCACGATGTGGGCGACCGCCGGCACAGGGATGGGCAGCACGCCGTGCTGGGAGCGCACGCGGCCATGACCCTCGGCGAGCGGCGAAACCACCACCTGGTCCACGCCAAGGTCGACGAGGCACCAGGCCGCAGCCACGACGTCAACGATGGAGTCGACCGCGCCCACCTCGTGGAAGTGCACCTGGTCGACGGGAATGCCGTGTGCCTTCGACTCGGCCTTTGCCACGATGTCAAAGATGCGGTGCGACAGCTCTTGGACGCTGGCAGGAAGGTTGGCGGCATCGATGATAGCGTAGATCTCGTTGGGTCCGCGGTGCTCGTGATGGTGGTGGTGGGCGTGGCCGTGGCCGTGGTCATGATGGTGCTCGTGCTCGTGGTCATGATGATGCTCGTGGTCATGATGGTGCTCGTGCCCGTCCTCGCCATCGAGGTCGCCATACAGCCACTCCATGTCGTGGTCATGGCCATCGTGCTCGGCATCCAACACGACGTCGAAGTCGCACACGTCAAGAGCCGACACGGTGCGTCGCGACACGCGCACCTCGAAGCCGTCCACGCCCAGCCCCGAAAGCGCGGCACGCAGGCCCTCCTCGCTTGCACCCGCGTCAAGCAGCGCCGCCACCACCATGTCGCCGCTGATGCCAGCCGAGCAGTCCAGATACAGCGTCCTTCCCATGCTTCCTCCTCCTGTCACGCGTACGCCCGGTGCTAGCGGTCGCACCTGTTCCCGTCGCATCCCACGTGGTCGATGAGCGCCGCCTGGTAGCCGGCGCCAAACCCGTTGTCGATGTTCACCACCGACACGCCGCTCGCGCACGAATTGAGCATCGAGAGCAGCGCCGCGATACCGCCTAGCGAGGCTCCGTATCCCACACTGGTAGGGCAGGCTATCACGGGACAGGGCACCAGGCCGCCGATTACGCTTGCCAGCGCACCCTCCATCCCGGCGATGGCCACGATGGCGGTGGCGCCGCGCAGCTCGTCCGTGTGCACAAGCAGCCGGTGAAGCCCAGCCACGCCAACGTCGTAGAGGCGCGTCACGCGACTTCCCAGCATCTCTGCCGTAAGGGCCGCCTCCTCGGCGCAGTACAGGTCGCTGGTGCCCGCCGCGCACACAGCGATGTACCCCTGGCCATCAGGCGTGGGAATGCCACCCACGATGCCGAGGCGTGCCAGCTCGTGGTAATCGAACTCATCGGCGTCGGCCGGGTCAAGAAGCTCCGAGAGCTCCTGGGCCTTCGAGGCGTCTAGGCGCGTGACCAGCAGATGGTTGTTGCCGCCTGCCCTGAGCGAGCGCACGATGCCGGCAATCTGTGCCGCCGTCTTTCCCGCGCCGTAGATCACCTCCGAGACGCCCTGCCTGCGTGCCCGGTCAAGATCGGGTTTGGCGTAGCCAAGGTCGTCGAACGTGGCCTGCGAAAGGCGGTGCTCGGCGTCAGCCACCGAGATCGTCCCCTCCCTGACCGCGGCAAGAAGCCCATGAAGGTCTTGGTGTTCCATGCTCATCCCTCCATTTCCTAGGCCCCATTGTGGCACTTGCGCACCTTCTTGTCATACAATGTCGCACCAACGTATCAGATAGGGGGTGGCTATGACCGACTTGGAGAGCAAGCGCGCGAGGCTCGAGGGCATCCTTCGCGAGATGGGTGGCGTTGCTGTGGCCTACTCGGGTGGGGTCGACTCCACGCTGCTGGCATGCATCGCCCACGACGTGCTTGGCGACCGCATGGTGGCGGTCACGTCGTCGGGCCACGTGGTGCCGAGGCGCGACGTCGACCGTGCACATGAGCTGTGCGTCCAGCGTGGCATGAGGCACGTGGTGGTGCAGGTGGACGAGCTCACGTTTCCCCATTTTGCGGAGAACCCTCCCGACCGCTGCTACCACTGCAAGAAGGAGATATTCACAGCCTTGTCCAAGGTTGCCGAGGAAGAGGGCATCCACTGCCTGGTGGATGGGTCCAACGTGGACGACGAGGGAGACTACCGTCCGGGCATCCGCGCCCTCGCCGAGCTGGGGGTTAGGAGCCCCCTTCGCGAGGCGGGCCTCACCAAGGCAGACATTCGCGAGCTGTCTCGTCAGATGGGGCTTGAAACCTGGGACATGCCCTCGGCGGCCTGCCTCGCGTCACGCTTCGCCTACGGCAACGTGATAACCTCGCAGCTGCTTGAGAGGGTGGAGCAGGCCGAGGACTTCCTGCACGACCTCGGGTTCGTGCAGCTGCGCGTCCGCGTGCACGGGGCAAGGGGAGACCTTGCGCGCATCGAGGTGCCGACAGGCGACGTGGCACGGCTGGCGCAGGACGAGCTGCGCATGCAGGTGGTCGGACGGCTCAAGGAGCTTGGGTTTGCGTATGTGGCGCTTGACCTCGAGGGATTTCGCTCTGGCGCCATGAACGAGGTGCTGTAGGGCTTCTGGCTGGCGTGGCCGTGGGATGTCGCAATTGGCTACCACGGTAGCGGAACGCGACACGAATATGCCTAAGTGCGCCCTTTCATGGGCCTTGGGCCCTTGTCCGTGCGTCTTGGCGGTTGCTATGCTGGGTTTCCCATCAATGACGGCCGCCGGAGGTGCAGACATGCTGAGTACCCTTTCGTTTCCGTGCGCTCTGATGGCGATCGGGGCCGCTTCGGGTAGCCTGGCGCACGCTGTCGCCGGGCGGCTGATTGCCCAACGGCTGGGCGGTGCGTCCCAGGACATGCCTGTACCTCGGTGGATGGCCGTGATGGCATGCTCGGCTGCCTACGTGGCGCTTGGCATGTGCTACGGGCCAAGCGCCGAGGCGCTCCAGCTGATGGGCTTGGCATTCGTGCTGCTGGTGGCGTCGCTTACCGACCTCGCGGCATGGGTCATCCCGCGCGAGTGCATAGCGGCGGCGCTCCTCATTCGCCTTGTCTACCTGCTGTTTGTTTGGTTTCGGCAGGGCCTTGGGCCATCCGCGTCCCTCCTTGCCTTCTCGCTGGCTGGTATCGTGGCCCTGGTGGTGCCGCTGCTTCTTTTGGTGGTCGTGCTCGATGGCCTTCTGGGTACCGAGAGCATGGGTGGGGGAGACCTCAAGCTGTTTGCCGTGGGCGGCGCGTTCTTTGGGTGGATGCGCGGGGCGTACCTCGTGATGGTGGCATGTGTGCTGGGCATCGCCTGGTACCTGCTTTCGCCTCTTCGCAGCCAAGGCGCGCCGCAGTCGTCACGCAGGTCGCGCCATGCCTTTCCCTTTGGGCCGGCCATCTCGGTGGCCTTCGTGGTGACGGCAACCATCGGTGGGCCAACGATGCAAAGGCTCATGGGCCCGTGGTAGCTGCTTTCGCCGTGGCCCTCTGGACGGCCTTGAGCGTCTTCATATGCCTTTCAAGCCTGTGCAGGGCCTCTGTCCATTGGCTGAAGAATCGATGGACGGCAACGAGGCTGGCCTACGATGGGTACCTTACTGCACGTGCAGGATGCCGAAGGGCGTCCAAGGGGAGCCGCTTTCCTTGGACTCGTGGTTGCGAGTGGCGTGGTCTTTCAGGCTACGTGGTATCATGAGACCTTGCGGCTGCCCGGACGCAGCCAAGGGGAATCTCGACAGCCCAGGCATACCTTCAACGAACGAGGGGATGACGTGAAACCCAAGACGCAGGAAAAGACACTCACTCGCCGCGAGGCGCTCAAGCTGCTTCTGGCCGCTGGCTCGCTGCTTGCGGCACCTCATCAGGCAATCGCCGAGACCGAGGCAGAGCTGCAGGCAAAGGCCGACCAGACCCAGGCGCAGCTCGAGGCTGCCCAGGCCGAGGCCGACGCCGTCGAGGCCGAGCTGCGCGAGCTTGCAGCGCAGGTGGAGCAGCTGATGATCGAGCAGTCCCAGACGCTCGACCAGATCTACCAGACACAGGAGCAGAAGCTTCAGATTGAGGAGCAGATCCGGCAGACGCAGGAGCTGATCGACCAGACCGAGGCCGAGATCGCCGAGAAGGAGGCACAGCTTGCCGCCAAGCAGCAGGTGCTGTCCCGTCGCATCTCGAGCGCCTACAAGTCGGGTGCCCCCGACTTCATCGAGATCCTCCTCTCTGCCTCGTCGTTCGAGGAGCTTGAGTCCAACATCTACTACCTGGACAAGATCAGCCAGAACGACACGCGCATGATCGCGGACATCCGCAGCCTCAAGGAGGAGCTTGAGGAGAAGAAGGCCCAGCTCGAGGAGCAGAGGGCCCAGCTCGAGGCACAGCAGGCCGAGCTTGAGCAGCGCATCGCCGAGCTCGAGGAGCTCAACTCCCTGCAGCAACAGCAGATTGATGCCACCAACGCCGCGAAGGCAGAGGTGTCAGACCGCCTCGCAAGCCTGAGCGACCAAGTGCTTTCGCTGATTGCCCAGCACGACGACGAGCTGCTTGCGGTTGAGCGCGAGCGCGAGCGCGCGGCCGCTGCTGCGGCAGCCGCTGCCGCAGCCTCCTCTTCGGGCGGCACCTATGTTGACCCCAGCAACTTCACGCAGGGTGCCACGGGTTCGCAGCAGGCAGTCATCAACGCCTGCTACTCCACGCCCTCGCCAGGCGCCGGCCTCTGCGCGTGGTGGGTCGAGGACGTGTTCGAGAACGCGGGCATCGGCTCGTGGGGCGGTAACGCCTGCGACCTCTACTACTCCTACTGCTACCTGTCCGACATGAGCGCCATCGAGCCCGGCATGATCGTGGCCGTGTCCACGTATCCCACGGGCGGCCTTGGCGCCATCTACGGACATGTGGGAGTATATATTGGAGGCGGCATGGTGATGGAGAACATCGGCTACATCAACACGACCAGCCTCAGCAACTGGGTTGCCAACTACAGCGGTTCGGTCACGCCCCGCTGGGGGTGGATGGGAGGCGTTGCGCTGGCGTAGGCGGCGTCTTTGTCTGAGAGGAGTGAGTGCCATGGCAATCGACAGGAACTCGACGGCGGTCCTGGTCATCGACGTGCTGGTCACGGAGGGCACGGACACGGTGTACAACCCCACGCCCGACGAGGAGCGCGTGGTGCGCAACTCCGCTCGCGTGGTGGACGCGGCGCGCGCGGCTGGCATGCCTGTCATCTTCTGTGACGACGCCCATATCCCGGGGGTCGACAAGGAGCTCGAGCTGTGGGGCGATCACGGCATCAAGGGCCTCGCCGTTCCCAACCCCGCCCTTAGGGCTGGCTCGGGCGAGCGCGACTTCATCGTTCCCAAGCGCCGCTACAGCGGCTTCTTTGGCACCAGCCTCGACCTGTTGCTGCGCGAGCTGGGCGTGACGACCCTCGTCGCGGTAGGCGAGGACACCAACATCTGCGTGCTGCACACGCTGGCCGACGCTTACTACCTGGGCTACGAGACCATCGTGGTGGAGGATGCGACGCGCACCTTCCTATGCGGCACCCAAGAGGCGGGCATCGAGCACTTCGTGAAGTGCTATGGCTCGCGCATCGCCTCCACCGACGAGGTGGTTGCCGAGCTGGCGTAGGCAAGCAGAGGCGTAAGAACATGTGACGTCGCATCCGCTCCCGTCGCTGAGGAGGGTGGGTGCGGCGTCCGTTGCGTTATAGAGGGCCAAGTGGGAGGTGCCATGCGCAGGACCATAGAGCTGGACCAGGGATGGACGCTGTACCGTAGCAGCGACGACTTTCAGGTGGGAAAGGCCGTGCGGGTGCCACACGACGCCATGCTCTCGGAGGAGCGCTCGGCACAGGCGGTGACGGGAAACGCCGGTGCATACTTCCCGGGTGGCACGTATCGCTACGAGCGCGTGATCGACGTGGACCCAAAGTGGGCCGACAAGGTGGTGACCCTCGAGCTTGAGGGCGTGTACCAGAAGGCTAGCGTGCTGGTTGACGGCACGGAGGTCGCACACAACGACTACGGTTACACCGGCTTCTACGTCAACCTCACGCCGCATCTTACGCCAGGTGGCCGCAACGTCCTGACGGTGGTTGCCGACAACTCCCACCAGCCCAACTCGCGATGGTACTCGGGCAGCGGCCTGTACCGTCCGGCACGGCTGTACGTGCAGGAGCAGGACCACATCGCCCTTGGGGGCGTGCGGGTAACCACGGAATCCACCGAGGTGGCCCAGGTTCGCGTGCTCACGCAGCTTGAGGGCGAGGGAGATGTGCTGGTGTCGGTGTGGCGCGACGGCGTGAAGGTGGCCGCAGGGCAGGGCACGGACGTGGTGCTGGCCATCCCCGACGCACGGCTGTGGAGCGCCGAGGAGCCTAACCTCTACGAATGCCGCGTCAGCCTGAGATGGGGCCGTGCCGTGGTGGACGAGGAGCGCCTGGCCTTTGGCATCCGCGACGTGACGTGGGGGCCCTTCGGACTTCGCGTGAATGGCCGCGAGGTGCTGCTGCGCGGTGGCTGCGTGCACCACACGCAGGGCATCCTTGGTGCAGCCGAGCCCGCCGAGGCGGCATGGCGCGAGGTGGCCCTGCTTAAGGAGCATGGGTTCAACGCCATCAGGTCGGCGCACAACCCCATCTCGAAGGCGATGCTTGATGCCTGCGACCATCTGGGCATGTACGTGATGGACGAGTTTGCCGACATGTGGTACGAGCACAAGAACCCCTGCGACTACGCAAGCGACTTCGAGACCTCGTGGGAGGCCGATCTTGCCGCCATGGTGCGCAAGGACATGAGTCACCCAAGCGTGCTCATGTACTCCATCGGCAACGAGAATGCCGAGCCTCGCGACGAGCGCGGCGTTGCCTGCGCCCGCATGCTTGCGGAACGCGTGCACGAGCTTGACCCCTCGCGTCCGGTGACGGCTGGCGTCAACCCCACCATCCTGTTTGCCACGAGCCTTGGCATGGGCTCGTTCAACGGCGACGGTAAGGAAGGCGAGCAGGCTGGCAACGCCGACGGCGGCGTGGGTGGCAACGCCAGCCTCCTGTACAACACCTACGTGTCCAAGATGGGGCAGGTCATGGACCTCATCTCGCGCACGCCCATGGTGGGTGCCGCAAACGCTCCGTTCTTTGACTGCCTTGACCTGGCGGGCTACAACTACGCTTCCGGACGCTATCGCAGCGACCTACAGCGCAATCCCAGCCGACCCGTGATGGGCTCCGAGACGATGCCCTACGACCTGGCCCGCAACTGGCGTCTGGTGGAGGGCATACCGCAGGTGGTGGGTGACTTCATGTGGACGGCCATCGACTATCTGGGCGAATGCAGCCTGGCGGGCTGGTCGGATGACCCTGATCCCGTGAACAAGCCCTTCCCCTGGCTTTGCGCCGACACCGGCGCGCTTGACCTGATTGGCAATCCCAACGGCGAAGGCGCGCTTGCCGACGTGGTGTGGGAAGTGGCCGACCCGCTTCTGTACGTGCGGCCCTGCACCCTGCCCCACCCAGTCAAGGCCCCATGGCGCGGTACCAACTCGGTGCCCTGCTGGAGCTGGCGCGGCTGCACGGGCACGCCCACGGTGGTGGAGGTGTACACGCGGGCACCGTTTGCCAAGCTGTACCTTAACGGCAGGCATGTGGGCACGAAGCGGGTTAGGGACTGTCTGGCCACCTTCAAGGTCAACTACGATCCGGGCACGCTTGTGGCCCTTGCGTGCGACCGCGACGGCCATACGGTGGGTCGCGCCGACCTGCGAAGCGCTGGCGAGCCCGTTGGCCTGCGCCTCACGCGCGAGCCACGACATATGCCCGGTCAGGACGGACCGGGCTCGGTGGTGTTCGTGGACGTGTGCGCCTGCGACCCGGAGGGCATCGTTGAGGGCGGCGTCGACCGCGAGGTGAGCGTGAGCGTGGAGGGCGGCGAGCTGCTGTCGTTTGGCAGTGCGGCCCAGAAGTCCGAGCGGTCATATCTGGAGGGGACGTTTTCCCTCAGGCATGGCCGCGCGCTTGCGGTGGTGCGGCTGGGGGAGGGGCCCTGCACCTTGCGCGCGCAGGCAAGCGGGCTGCTTCCGGCCGAGCTCACGCTGTAGGCGGGCAAGGCAGGCGCAACAGATGCCAGCTAGACGAAGGGCGCCCCGCAGGGCGCCCTCTCATGCTGCGGTTATGTGGCCCCGCCTAGCCGTCCGACCGTCCGAATGAGTTGCGCATGCCAAGGCTTGCCGCAAATAGCACCTTGTCAAGCAGCGCGTCGGTCTCGGTGCGCAGTAGCGCCGCGATGCGCTGGTTGGCCTGCGCAAGCTCGGGCGCCGCCTCGTCGTAGCCCATGCCGCGGGCCTTGCGGGTGGCCTCGTTGGCCAGGGCCTGCATAGACGCCCCCGCGTGCAGCTGGTAGCGCTCGATGTGCGCGCAGCACTCGTTGAAGTGCGGGTCGGCAAGGGCCGCCACCAGGCGGTTTGCCCAGTAGAAGCTCTCGGTGGACACCTGTGCCGTGGTGTTGCACAGGTACTCGGGCATCTCGTCCACGTTGGCGAAGAGCGGCACCAGCACGTTGAAGGGGTTCGAGCCGAAGGCCATCCACTGAATGGCGCGCGTGGCCTCGCCCTCGTAGGGCCGCAGCTGGATGGCGGCAAGCTGGCCGTTGCGGTTGATGCCGATGGGACGGTAGTGGCCACGGGTGGCGTCGCTGCCCGCGCGTCCGTAGGGGTCGAAGGGTGTGCCCTGGTAGTGCAGCGAGAGAGCCCGCTTCACGTCCTCCATGGTGATCTTGCGCTCGGGCGTGCGGCACCAGGGGATGTCGTCGTCCTCGGGGCGCAGGTCGGCGTCGGGCCCGTCCCACAGGTTGGAGCGCGGGTTGAGGAGGCGCTGCATGGCCCAGGCGCGAGGCGTGTTGTACACGTGGTCAGCGTCGCTCGCGCTGCCAAAGGCCTCGCGCGGGTTGAAGACGTCGGCCGGCTCGCCCTCGTCGCGCAGGGTGAGGTCAAGGTGGTGCTCGGTCATCCATGCGCGCAGGTCGGCGCTTGCCATGCACTCCACCTGGGCGCCCTCGGCGTCCGCGAGGTCGAAGGCGTCGATGCCCAGCTGGTTGGGCATGGTCACATAGCAGTCGTCAGGTACCCGGCGGGCAATCCAGTGGTGGCCGCCTACCGTCTCCATCCACCAGATCTCGTCCACGTCCGAAAACGCGATGCCATTCATCTCGTAGGTGCCGTGCTGCTCGAGCAGCGCGCCAAGGCGGCGAACACCGTCGCGGGCGCTCGTGGCGTAGGGAAGCACGAGGGTGACCATGTCCTCCTCGCCGATGCCGCCGGGCACCTCGGGCACGTAGTCTGCCTCGCCCGGCGTGCCCTTGCCCGGGCGCAGCTCAACCATCGGGTCGGCGGCCAGCACGCGCTCGTTGGTGGTGAGGGTCTCGGTGGCGCTCATGGCCACGTTGCGCTCGTTCACACCTGCCTCGGCCCACACGCCCTCGTTGTCCAGCGCGTTGGGAACCGACGTGTAGCGCATCGGGGTTTCGCCAAGCTGCAGCTCGAGGTGCGAGAGCACGCTGCGGTAGGTGCGCGGTTGCTGGTCGGGGTGGATGACAGCCAGCTTCTTGGGGGTGAACTCCCCGTCGGGCGAGTCCTCGTTGCGGGCGATGATGGTGGATCCGTCGTAGCTCGCGCTCTTTCCGACGAGTAGGGTGGTGCAGGGCATGGTGCCTCCTCTTGCTTGGTTGTGCTGCCGGATAAGGATACGCCATTGTGGGGACGGTGGCGGGGGAGTGCCCAAGAACCCCACGACGACTTGGGCTTCGCATGGCGCTAGGCTTGACGGCACAAGCCATTCTTGCCCCAAGCAGATCCGATGCCGCCACGTGCCCAATCGCAGCCGCTTGTGGTTGCGACCCCTTTGCCGTGGCCCCGTAACGCTACGATGGGAAGGTACGCCCGCGCAAACAAAGGAGGCCGCATGCTTCAGTCGTTCGGCTTGTTCGTGCTTGCCCTGTCGCCCATCATCTGGCTCATCATCGCGCTCATCGCCCTCAAGCAGCAGGCCTGGATGGCCAGCTTCGAGTCGCTTGCCGTCGCGGTGGTCGTGTCGATGGCGCTCTGGCACATGAAGGTTGGCGAGGTGGCCACCGCCGCGCTTGAGGGCTGCCTCTTTGCCCTGTGGCCCATCGTCATCGTCATCATCGCCGCCGTCTTCACCTACAACCTCACCGTGTGCACGCACGCCATGGACAAGATCAAGGGCATGCTCACCTCGGTGTCGTCCGACCGCCGCGTGCTCACCCTGCTTATCGTGTGGTGCTTCGGCAACTTCATGGAGGGCATGGCGGGCTTTGGCACCGCCGTCGCCATCCCCGCCAGCATGCTCATGGCGCTGGGCATCGACCCGATCGTCGCCATCCTCGCGTGCCTCATCGCCAACGGCACCCCCACCATGTTCGGATCCATCGGCATTCCCACCACCACGCTGGCCTCCATCACGGGCATCGTCGAGACCGACCTCGCCTTCACGCAGGCCCTGCAGGTGTTCCCGTTCGTCATCGCGTGCCCCTTCCTGATGGTCATGCTGGTGGGCGGCGGCCCCAAGGCGCTGAAGGGCGTGGTGCCCATCACGCTGGTGGCAGGCCTCTCGTTTGCCATCCCCGAGCTTGTCGCTGCGCGCTTCATCGGCGCCGCACTGCCCGACGTGGTGGGCGCCGTCTGCTCGCTGGCCTGCACCTTCCTCATGGCGCTGCGCATGAAGGGAACGCCCGTGCCCGAAAGCGAGCGCCTGAAGGTTGCCGCGGGCCGTGGTCCCATCACGCTGCACGACGCGCTGGTGGCATGGTCGCCCTTCATCCTCATCTTCGTGGTGCTGCTGCTTACCAGCTCTCTGGTGCCCTTCATCTCGCAGCCGCTCTCGGCCATCAAGACACAGGTGCAGGTGTACTCGGGCGAGAATCCGGCCACGCTCACCTTCTCGTGGGTCAACACGCCCGGCGTCCTCATCCTGCTGTGCGGCATCGCCGGCGGCTTCATCCAGGGCTGCCCGGTCAGGCAGATGGTGTCGGTGCTGGGGGCCACCGTCAAGCAGATGTCCAAGACCATCCTCACCATGCTGGGCGTGCTCTCGGTGGCCAAGATCATGGGCTACTCGGGCATGATCGCTAGCATCGCGGCCTTCTTCGTGAGCTCGCTTGGCGGGCTGTACCCGCTGGTAGCGCCGTTCCTGGGGGCTCTGGGCACCTTCGTGACGGGTTCGGGCACCTCCAGCGAGGTGCTGTTTGGCAACGTGCAGCTGCAGGCGGCGCAGTCCATCGGCGTCGACCCCACGTGGCTTGTGGCGTCCAACTCGCTGGGCATCTCGGCGGGTAAGATGATCTCGCCGCAGAACGTGGCCATCGGCTGTGCGGCCTGCGACCTCTCGGGCAAGGACGGCGAGATCATCGGCAAGATTGCCCCGTACGCCTTCGCGTTTTTGGTGCTGATGATGGCCATGACCTACGGCGGGGCGATGATGGGCCTCTGACCTGCGGTTGGTTTAACCTAGCGCATTGAGGGGCAGGACCTGCGTGGACCTGCCCCTCGTCTGTGTGCGGATGTTCCCGCGTGGGGGATGTGCTCCGAGCGCCTCCGCCTTTCCTAGCGGGCAAGCAGCACGTTGGTCAGCACCTGCAGCGCCACGCTGTCAGGCGCAAGGCGCGGCAGGCTGTGGCCCACGGCCGGCACCACCACCAGCCGCGCGCCGGGGATGGCGTCGGCTATGGCGTGGGTCTCCTCCTGGGTGATGCAGTCGTGCTCGCCCACCAGCACGCACGTGGGGCAGCTGATGCTGCCAAGCGAGGCGGCCTCGATGTGCGGGTGGTCCAGCATCAGCTGGAGGAGCTCGCCCGAGAGCTGGGCCTCCTGCGCGCTGGGAAGCAGCGTCGCGTCAATTTCGGCAGGAATTTGCCCCTCTGCCATGTAGGCTGCCCAGGCGAGGTTGGTGGCAGCCGACCCGGGCGTGTCCCAGGCGGGGTCGTCAATCACGCCCTCGGGCGTGAGGTTGGCCCCTCCCGCCACGATGGACAGCACACGGTCGGCATGGTCGCGTGCCAGCAGCAGTGCCTCGATGCCACCGTCAGAGTGGCCGACCACGTGGACGCCCTGCACGCCGAGAGCATCCAGCACGCAGAGGGCATCCTCGGCCAGAAGCTCGTAGGTAAGCGGCAGCGTGCCGCGGCTGGATTGTCCCTGGGCACGGGAGTCCACGGCAATGACGCCCAGGCCAGCCGTGCACAGCGCGTCGATGACGCGCACGAAGCTGCCGTGGCTTCCGCCGTTGCCGTGCAGGGCAAGCACGGGGTCGTTGTCCAGCAGCTCCCGCAGCGACCTGCCTGCCGGTCCATACACGAAGGTGGCAATCTGTGCCCCGTCGGGTGTGGCGATGCGCCGCGCCAGATGCAGCGGCGCCGTCGGGCGGCCGTAGGCGGTGGTGCGGTAGGGTGTGGGCACCCTTGGGATCATGGCACGTCCTCTCCTTGCATAGAAGTCCTTGGCGCAGGCGCTGACGATTCGCTACTTCTGGCTCTCGTGCTTCTTGAAGAAGTCGAAGCGTGGCGGCAGCGCCACCACGGCGTGCTGCTCGGGCGTCTGCCCCAGGAGGGCGGCGAGCTGCGCCGGGGTGTCGAAGGCGTGCTCCCAGCTAAAGAAGAGGTCCTTCTCAAAGCCCAGGTACTCGCAGATGAGCTCGCAGCCGAAGGGCACGGCGGGGTGCATGAGCAGCGTGACCGTGCGCAGGGCGGCAAACGCGTCGGCAAGCGCCTGGTCGTAGGCCTCGTCGTCACCCTTGGCGGCCTTGCTCGCGTCGCCCCAGCGCTTGTTCTGCGCGCGGGCAAACTCCTCGGCCACGGCAAGGGCACCATGCGCGTCGAAGCCGTGGGCACAGCGCTCAAAGGCTAGCGTGGCCTCGCGGCACTCCTCGACCACCTCGGGGTGCGGCTGCGACACGGGCAGGTGCCCATCGCAGGCGTTGGCCACGCCATAGAGGCAGCTGCGGGCAAGGCGGTTGAAGATGTTGGTGAGGAAGGCGCTCTCCTTGAGGGCGGGGTCAACCACGCGGGGGTCGTCGCGCACCAGCACGTCCTGGCCGGTCTTCTTGTCCTTGTGGCTGACGCTTGTGTCGAACGCCTTGGGCGAGAACGAGACGGCCTTCTGGTCAAGCCCAAGCGAGAGCCAGTGGCAGCGCAGCTGCTCGGCGGTGTAGTGGTCAAGCAGCTCGGCGGCCATGGGCGGCTTGATCTGGCCCGAGCTGGAGGCCTTCTTGTTCATGAACAGGATGTGGTAGTTGGCCACGGGGGTGTCCTGGAAGAGGCCCCAGCCAAGCGCCTTCCACATGGCGGGCTGCGCGATGCAGTAGAAGTAGATGTTGTCCTGGCCGATGAACTGGAACACGCGCGCGTCGTCGGCGCACCACCAGTCGCGCCAGTCGGTGGAGCTGTAGCGGCCCTCGGGAGCCGTGGCAAGCGCGGTCTGCGTAAAGGAGATGGGCGCCCACAGGCTCTCGGGCCACACCCACACGGTGAGACCGGTCACGTCCTCAAGGTCAGGCGCGGGCACACCCCAGTCGATGTTGCCGGTAAGGCGGAAGGGCAGCAGCGTCTTGCCGGTGCGGAAGCGAACGCCAGCACCCTCGAGCACCTCGCGGGCCGCGTCGCGGTCCTGCCAGTTGGCGAAGGCCACCTGGAACGACGACTGGTTGCCCTCGGCCTCGGTTAGCGTGTGCGGCGGCAGCTGGTCCGCCACGGCGTCGAAGGCCTCGCGGAACTTGCCCTGCACATAGATGACCGGGTCTACCAGCGACTCGCGCACCGTCTGCGTGACGATGGCGCGCACCTGCGGGTCGGCGTCCCACTCGTCCATGAGCGCCTCGAGGTCGTCGCGGAAGGCGGGTAGGTCGAAGTACCAGTTGTCAACGGGCCGCAGCTCGGGCCTGGTGCCAGTAAGCTGGCTTACCGGCGAGATGAGCTCCTCGGGATCAAACTGGTGGCCCAGGTCGCACTCGTCGGCGTAGGCCTTCTCGCTCTTGCAGCCCTGCACGGGGCAGCGACCAACCACCTGGCGGCCGTTCAGGAACTGCTGCGCCTCGACGTCATAGAACTGTCTGGTGGACATCTTGCGCAGGTAGCCGCGCTCGTACAGGCGGGAGATGAGGTCGTGGCTGAGCTGGGCGTGGAAGGGCTTGGCCGGCTCGAGCCCCGAGCCCGAGTAGATGTCGAGCGAGATGCCATAGGCGTCCAGCGCCTCCTTCTGGAGGTCGTGGTTGGCGCGCACGTAGTCGGTGATGGAGCCCTCGTAGCCCTCCTCGGCCACCTTCTTGCGGTAGCCCTCCATGATGGGCGATCCATAGCAGTCGGTGCCCGAGACGAACAGCACGTTCTCGCGGCCGATGCGGTCGCGCAGGAAGCGCGCGAAGAAGTCGGCCGGGACGAAGACGCCGCCAATGTGGCCGAAGTGCAGGTTCTTGTTGCCATAGGGCATGCCGCCCGTGATGATGGCGCGTGCGGGGAAGCTGGGACGGTTGTCGGAGGACATGGAACCCCTCTCGTGGTAGCGTGCGTAACCTATCTAGTATCCCACAAACCGGGCAGCTTGGCGCAGACATCGTGTGGGCCTTGCCGTCATCAAGGAGGGGCGGTGTCGCCGGTGTCGGGCGGGAGGGTGGGTGCTGGTCGTGCCGTGTCGGGCGGCTGCGCTACAATGGCGTGACGGCGAGATGGGGGAGGAGGCACCATGGACCGCACGCCGCTTTTGTTGCACGCCTGTTGTGGGCCCTGCTCGCTGGAGCCCGTGCGGCTCCTGCGCGAGGAGGGCTTCGAACCCATCATCTGCTGGACCAACCCAAACATCCAGCCGATTGCCGAGCATGACCTCAGGCTGCGCACGCTTCAGGCATGGGCCGACGACGTGGCCCACGTCCAGGTGGTCGTGGCCGGAGACGACCGCGAGGCCTGGGAGCGTGGGGTGGCGCCCCACGGGTTCGACCGCGAGGCCCGCTGCCGGGCTTGCTATGCCCTGCGCCTTGCCGAGAGCTGCCGCAAGGCATGCGAGCTGGGCATCGAGCACATATCGACGACGCTCGTGGTGTCGCCGTACCAGCTCTTTGACGTGTGTGGCGAGGTGCTGCACGCGCTTGCGCAGGCCCATGGCCTGACGCCTGTGTGGCGCGACTTCAGGCCGCACTATCCCGAGGCCACCACCCGCTCGCGCGAGCTGGGCATGTATCGCCAGAACTACTGCGGCTGCCGGTTCTCGGCCGCCGAGGCCGCCATCGAACGGCACGAGGCGCGCGACGAGCGCAAGGCGGCGCGGTCCGCGCGGGCGGCGGCCCATGCAGGCTGAGCAGCCGGCTACGCCCGCAAGCCAAGGCATGGTGCTTCGGTTTGGTGCGCGTCGCACCTTGGGCAGCGGAGCCCACGCGCTATACAATCAAGCACGCAACAGTACGAGGACCCTTTGGAGCAACATGCGAACCGACGACTTCGACTACGAACTCCCCGACGAGCTGATTGCGCAGGCACCGGCCGAGCCGCGTGACTCATGCCGTCTGTTGGTGCTGCATCGCGAGGACGGCCGCGTGGAGCATCGCACCTTCACGGACATCGTGGAGTACCTTGAGCCTGGCGACCTCGTGGTGGTCAACCAGACGCGCGTGATGCCGGCACGCCTGGTGGGCCGCAAGGCCCGCACCGGAGGCGTGGCCGAGACGCTGCTGCTGCGCCGCCGCGAGGACCTGGACCCGCTGGGAAGCATGTGGGAGTGCCTCGTCAACCCGGGCAAGCGCCTCAAGGAGGGCGCGGTGGTTGAGTACCGCGCGGGAGGGCTGCTGGCACCCGAGGGGGCGCCAGTGGTGCTGACGGGCACGGTCGTCGACTTCGTGGAGGGAAGCCGCGGTGGCCGCTTGGTGAGGTTCGAGCCCGTGGGCGGACGCACCCTGGACGAGGCCGTACACGCCGCCGGCCATGTGCCGCTGCCGCCCTACATCCAGGGCTACGAGGGCGACCCCGAGAAGTACCAGACGGTGTACGCCATGCACGAGGAACACTCGGCTGCCGCGCCCACGGCGGGCCTGCACTTCACGCCCCAGCTCATCGAGCGCATCCGCGAGCGCGGCGTGCGCTGGGCCCAGGTTGAGCTGGAGGTGGGCATCGACACGTTTCGCCTGGTCACCGAGGATGATCCGCGCGACCACACCATACATACCGAACGCTACCACGTGCCCCAGTCCGTGGTGGACGCGGTGCACGAGGCAAAGGCCTCGGGCCATCGCGTGATTGCGGTGGGCACGACGTCGGTGCGCTCGCTGGAGAGCGCCTTCGAGGAGGATGCGCCTGCAGCGACGCCGCCTCTGGTGGCGCGGGGCTTCGAGGACGTGGCCGACTCGGCTGCCACCACGGGCCGCGGTGACATCGTGGAGCGCGTTGACGCCACCACCAGCCTCTACCTCATGCCGGGCTCGACGTTCCACGTGGTGGACGCGATGGTCACCAACTTCCACGTGCCGCGCTCGACGCTGATGATGCTGGTGTCGGCGTTTGCCACGCGCGAGCAGATCATGGAGGCGTATCGCCAGGCGATTGCCGAGCGGTACCGCTTCTTCTCGTTTGGTGACGCGATGCTGATCGTGTAGGGCTACCTGCGGAAGCCAAAGAACCACACAAGCAGGATGACCAGGAGCACGAGTGCGATGAGCGCCGCGAAGAAGGCGATGCGCCGCGTGCGCGTGGCCTTGCGCAGGCGCTTCTCCGACTGTGCAAGCTCGTGGACCTCCTGCTCGCGCTGCTCCACCTCGGCCTGCTGCGCCTGTACCTGCTCGGCAAGCTGGGCCGTCACCTCGGGGGTGGAGTGGATGTCGACGGCCTCGTCGATCACGTCCTGGGCGGCTGAGATGCGCGACGCGATGTCGGCCTGGTTGCGCTGGGAGGCGGCTATCGACTTGTCGCGTGCGTCCATGGCGTCAGAGATCTGGTCCTCCTGGGCCTTGGCCTGCTTGTGCAGGCGCTCGTACTCCTGGCGCTTGGATGCAGCCTCGGCCTTCGCGTCCTCGGCCTGGCGCTCGGCGGTGGCCAGCACCTGCCTGTGGGCGGCTAGCTGGGCCTGGGCCGTGTCCACCATCTGCTGGCACTCAGCCGTCACGCGGCTCACGTCCTCGCGTGCCGTGTCAAGGTGCGCACGCTCGGCGGCAAGCTCGTCGCGCATCTTGGGCAGCGCGGTGGTGGGGGCGTCGGGATCGCCCTGCAGCTTGTCAATCTCGGCTTGCACGCGGCGTAGGCGCTCCTGGGCGTTCTCCACCGTGCGGTTGGCCGAGGCGAGGCGCTGGTCGCGGCGGCGCGTGGCGTCGCTCAGCTGCGTCTCTGCCGAGCGCACCGTGCGCCTGGCCTCGGTGAGCGCAGCTGCCGCGTCGTCAGCACGTCCTCTGGCGGCGTCCATCGAGTTCTTGTAGGGACGGAGCTCCTCCTCGTTTCGGGCGCGCGTGGCCTGCAGCTGGTCGAAGAGCTGGGAGCGCTCGGCCTGGAGTGCCTCGGCGTCTGCCTGGGCCTCGGCAAGCTCGGCCTGGGCCGCCTGAAGCTGCGACGTCGACTCGGCCACGATGCGCTCGTAGTCGCCGTCTATCTGCAGGCGGTGCTGTAGGATGCCCTGGCGGTCGGCGAGGTCGGCCTTGAGTGCCTTGAGCTCGGTCTGGGCGGTGGAGCGCTGGCGAGCGGCGGTTCTCACGTCGCGAATGGCGGCGAATCCCTCGGCAACGTGGCGTGCGGCGCCTGCCGCGGCCACGGCCGCGCCCTTGCCTGCCTTGGCGAAGGACGCTGCCGCATCCTCGCGTGCGGGGGGCTCCTCAGGCACAGCGGGCTCCTCGGGGATGGTGGCCTCCTCAGGTGGAGCTGCCTCTTGGGGCACGGCGGCCTCCCCAGCGTCCTGGGCAGCCTCCTCCTGGATGGGGCTGGGCTCGGGAGCGGCCTCGACCTCAACCTCGGCCTCCTTGACGGCCTCCAAGCCCACTTCGACGGTCTCGACAGCCTCGTCCATCGGCATCTCGGTCACGTCGCTCTCGTCCATCGTGGCCTCCCTTCGGCAGGACACGTCTTCTCTCAGTGGTGAAAAGTTGGTGCCATTTTCTCACATGGGCGGCGAATGGGTACCGCAGAGGGGATGGACGGACTAAAAACCGTCCATGTCCGTGACGATGTTTGCTACTATGTTCGCTAGCTTCGGGAGTTAAGCGTGGTTTGCTCCCACCGACCGACAAGAAGGAGTGCAGCATGGTTTCCAAGCAGACTAAGATCATCAACCAGACCGGCCTTCACGCCCGTCCCGCTTCCGTCTTCGTGGCCGAGGCCAAGAAGTATGGCTGCGCTGTCACCGTCAAGAACCTTGACAAGGACACCGCCCCCGTCAACGCCAAGTCGATCATGATGATCCTGGCTGCTGGCCTCGGCTGCGGCACCAACGTCGAGATCGCGTGCGACGGCGACGACGAGCAGGCCGCCCTCGACGCCCTCATCGCCCTCGTTGACAACGGCTTCGGCGAGTAGACTCACGTCACCTCTGATCAGATGACCTGACGGGAGAGGGTCCTGCGCACCGGCGCGGGGCCCTCTCTTTTGTGTGAGGGAAGGCGCGTCCCCATCCGGAGGCGCGCCTTCTTGCGTTACGCTAGGACGGCTGGCGAGGACGGCCGGCGCGACGAGGAGGACGCATGGACAGACCGACGTACGAGCAGTTTGACCACGAGGACCACGGTGCCACGGCGCCTGACGGCCGCCCTTGGTTTGCCTATGACATCGTGGCCCAGGATGAGGCCACGCACGCGCGCGCCGGCGTGCTGCACACCCCCCACGGCGACGTGCCCACGCCCATCTTCATGCCGGTGGGCACGAAGGCAACCGTAAAGGGCCTGCTTACCGACACGCTCCATGACCTTGGCACCAAGATTCTGTTGGCCAACACCTACCACCTGTCCATGCGGCCGGGGGCCGAGCTGGTGGCCGAGATGGGCGGACTCCATCCGTTCATGCGCTGGGATGGGCCCATCCTTACCGACTCGGGCGGCTTCCAGGTGTTCAGCCACGGCGACTACGTGAAGCTGTCCAACGAGGGCGTCGAGTTCCGCGCCGTGGACTACGACGGCAGCCACGTGTTCTGGACGCCCGAGGAGAACATGCGCATCGCCCAGCTGCTGGGCGCCGACATCGTGATGCAGCTTGACCAGTGCCCCGGCTACCCCTCGCCGCGTCCCTTCGTGGAGCGGGCCGTCGAGCTGTCCAGCATGTGGGCCGAGCGCTGCTGGCAGGCGCACACCAGACCTGACCAGGCGCTCTTTGGCATCGTGCAGGGCGGCATGGACCTTGGCCTTCGCCTGCGGTCGCTTTCGCAGCTGCAGTCGTGCGGCGACTTCCCGGGCTTTGGCATCGGCGGCTACTCGGTGGGGGAGAGCCACGAGGTGATGTTCGAGACGCTGGCCCCCCTTGTGTCCGAGCACATGCCCAAGGACAAGCCGCGCTACCTCATGGGCGTGGGCAACCCCACCACGCTCGTGCGCGGCGTGGCCTGCGGCATCGACATGTTTGACTGCGTGCTGCCCACGCGCACGGCGCGCATGGGCTCGGCCTTCTCGAGCCAGGGCAGGCTCAACTTCAAGAACGCCTGCCATGCCCACGACCACGGCCCGCTTGACGCGGCGTGCACCTGCCCGGTATGCACGGGGGGCTACACGCGCGCCTACCTGCACCACCTGGTGCGACAGAAGGAGATGCTGGGGTCCATCCTGCTGTCCATGCATAACATCTACTACCTGCTTGACCTCATGCGCCGCGCACGTACGGCCATCATCGAGGGCCGCTACGGCGAGTTCGTGTCGCAGTGGATGGACAGCCCCGCCGCCAAGGACTGGTAAGGGCGGCGCGCGAACGGCGTGCGAACGGCGCGCGAGCGAGGGCGGCCGTTTTTTTCTCGCACATAACTGCACATGTGTCTGCCAAGACTGGTACACTCGTGTTGATAAACACGAGGGCGCCTGTGCGCCCATGCCTTGACAAGGGATGATTCCCCATGATCTCGACAACGATGGCCCACAGGGTCGCATCGCGCATAGGCGCGTTTGCCGTAGGGGCGCCTGCATGCGCCGCCAGCCTCCCGTCTTGGGTGGGGGAGTAGCTATGGCGGGCCTTCTTGAGAGCAGGCGCTGGGAGCTGCTGCCGCAGGACCCGGAGGCCGAGCAGAGGCTTGCCCAGCACCTAGGCGTCGCACCGCTTGTGGCGCGCGTGCTGGTGGCGCGGGGCATCTGTGACCCCGACGAGGCCGAACGCTTCCTGTCGCCCTCCCTCGAGCGCGACTGGGCCAACCCGCTGGACATCCCCGGCATGGCCGACGCCGCCGACCGCGTGGAGCGCGCCTTGGCTGCGGGCGAGCGCATCGCGGTGTTTGGCGACTTCGACGTGGACGGAATGACGGCCACCTGCCTGCTCACCCTTGCCCTGCGCAGGATGGGCGGCGAGGTGTACCCCTTCATCCCGTACCGCTTTGGCGAGGGGTACGGCCTCTCCAGAGAGGCGTTGGCCCGCGTCACCAAGACCTGCTCGCCCGACCTGCTGATTACCGTGGACAACGGCATCGCCTCGGGCAGGGAGGTAGAGTGGATCGTGGGCCAGGGCGTCGACGTGGTGGTGACCGACCACCACGAGCCGGGCGACCTCGTGCCCACGGGGGTACCGGTGACCGACCCAAAGATCTCGCCCGACTGCTACTCGCGTGAGCTGGCCGGTGCGGGCGTCGCCCTCAAGCTGGTGTGCGAGCTTGGGCGCCGTCTTGGCATGCCCGACCTGTGGCGCGAGTACACCGAGGTGGCCACGCTGGGCACCATCTCCGACATGATGCAGCTTGACGGCGAGAACCGCTCGCTGGTGGCCGACGGCATTGCCCGCATGCGCCGCACCAGCCGTCCCGGCATCGTGGCGCTGGCGGCCTCCGCCGGCATCGACCTCTCCACCGTCACGGCCGACGAGCTGCCCTTCTCGCTGATCCCGCGCCTCAATGCCGCCGGGCGCATGGGCAACACCGACGTGGCCTTCGACCTGCTCATCTCTGACGACCCTGCCGAGGCCGCCGTGCTGGCGGGGCGCCTGGAGCGCACCAACCAGGAGCGTCGCGACATCGAGTCGCACCTCACCGAGTCGGTGCTTGCCAAGGTGGACGCCACCTACGACGGCAGCCGCGTCATCGTGGTGGGTGGCGAGGGCTGGCACGAGGGCGTGAAGGGCATCGTGGCCAGTCGCATCGTCAACCGCTATCACGTGCCGGCCATCCTCTTCTCCATCTCCGACGGCATCGCGCGCGGGTCGGGCCGCACGGTGGGCACGGTCGACCTCTTCCATGCGGTCGAGCAGTGCGCCGACCTGCTGGTGCGCTTTGGCGGGCACTCCGGCGCGGTGGGCGTGACCTGCGAGGCATCCAACCTCGACGCGTTCCGCGACCGGCTTGAGAGCGTGATGGCCGACCTTCCGCCCGAGCAGTTCGAGTCGCGCGGCGAGGTGACGGCCCTCGTGAGCCTAAGCGAGATGACCTGTGAGGGCATCGATTCGCTCGACGTGCTGCAGCCCTTTGGCCAGGGCAACAAGAAGCCCCTGCTGGGCGTGTGCGGCGTGTGCATGCGCAACCGCGCTCGCGTAGGCACCACGGGCAACCACCTGCGCTTCCTTGCCACCGACGGCGTCTTCGGTACGCCTGCCATCATGTTCCGCACGCCCAACATCGACCGCGCGGTCGAGTGCGATGGCGCGGTCGACCTCGTGTTCGAGGCCGTCAACGAGACCTGGCAGGGCCGAACCAAGCCCAAGCTGATGGTGCGCGACATCATCTATCGCGACGCGCCGACCCCCGTGGGGCAGGCCAGCCCGTCGCTTGCCGACGAGATCTTCTCGAAGTCAGAGGAGGTGCTCTCGCGCGACGAGTACGCGGGCATCGCCGAGGCGCGCAGCTTCATGACCAAGGTGGTGGGCGTCACCTTTGAGGGGCGCCAGTCGGTGGTGGCCACGCTCTCGGCAGGCCAGGCCCTCACCATCAGGCGGGATGCCACCAACGTGGCCGACCCCAATGCGCTGGAGGTGCTGGACGCCGACGGCGCCAAGGTGGGCTACCTGCGCAGGCAGATATCGGCCGCGCTGGCCCCGGTCATCGATGCGCACGAGGCCACCTACACGGCCGTGGTGTGCGAGGTGACGGGCGGCACGCAGGGCAAGGCGCTTGGGGTCAACATCCAGGTGAGGCGCGAGGACGCTGACTCCTCGCGGCACGACGACCGCCTTGTCGAGGCGCTCGAGCGACGCCAGAGCCTGGCCACCCTCACAAGCGAGCAGCTGACTGACCGCCTCAGGCAGCAGATGATTGGCAACCACGAGCTGCTTGCAGCACAGCAGGCCACGCTCGACGTGCTTGCTGCCGGGCATAACGCCTTGGCAGTGATGGCAACCGGTCGTGGCAAGTCGCTCATCTTCCACGTGCACGCCGCGCGCGAGGCCATCCTGCGCGGCAAGGCCAGCGTGTTCGTGTACCCGCTGCGGGCCCTCGTGGCCGACCAGGCCTTCCACCTCACGGCCGTCTTCGCCGAGCTAGGCATGCGTGTGTCGGTGCTTACGGGCGAGACGCCCTCAGACGAGCGCGACGCCACGTTCTCGGCTCTGGCAACGGGTCTGGTTGACGTGCTGCTTACCACTCCCGAGTTTCTGGCCATCCATGCCGACCGCTTCGCCGAGTCGGGCAGGGTGGGCTTCGTCGTGGTGGACGAGGCGCATCACGCGGGTACGGCCAAGGGCGGCTCGCGAAGCGCCTACCTGCAGCTACCCGAGGTGCTGGAGCGCCTGGGCGGCCCGCGGGCCCTTGCCGTCACGGCAACCGCCGCGCCCGACGTGGCCCGCGAGGTGTGCCGGCTGCTCTCCGTGGACGTGCGTGACGTGGTGGTGGACCGCAGCGTCCGCTCCAACCTCATGGTGCGCGACTGCCGCGAGCTGCGCGACCGCGAGGCGGCACTCGTGTCCATCGTGGCGTCAGGCGCCAAGACGGTAGTGTATGTGAACTCGCGCGAGCAGTCGGTGTCGCTCGCGCGCATGCTGCGCCAGGCCATCCCCGAGCTGGGGCAGCGCATCTCGTTCTACAACGCGGGCCTCACGCGCTCCGACCGGGCGCGCGTCGAGGAGGCGTTCCGCGACGGCACGCTTTCGTGCATCGTGTCCACCAGCGCCTTTGGCGAGGGGGTCAACCTTCCCGACATCCGCAACGTGGTGCTGTTCCACATGCCCTTCGGCCAGGTGGAGTTCAACCAGATGAGCGGGCGTGCGGGCCGCGACGGCGCGCCGGCTTGCGTACACCTGCTCTTTGGCAGCCGCGACGCGCGCATCAACGAGCGCATCATCGCCTCCGGGGCGCCCTCGCGCGACGAGCTGGTCACGCTCTACCGCACCCTGCGCTCGCTCGGGGCGCACGCCGCAAGCGAGGGGTCGAGCTCCTTCACGCTTGCCAATGCCGACATCGCCCAACAGGCGCTGGCCTTCGATGCCCACACGGTGCTTGACGACCGTGCGGTGTCGTGCGGCGTCGCCATCTTCCGTGAGCTGGGTTTCCTCGAGACCTCGGGATTTGGCTCGGCCCGGCGCATCTCGATGGTGGAAACCCCGCGAAGGGTAGACCTCGAGGAGTCGATACGCTATCTTGAAGGTTTACGGTCGCGTGACGAGTTCATGGCGTTCCGCGACTGGGCGCTTGCGGCGTCTCCGCAGGAGATGCTGGACCGCATCAACAGGCCGATCACGCCCGGCTTCGGGAAGGTCGTGGAGGGATAGGGGGCGCATCATGGGCCAGGACGCACCAGCCGCCGAGGCCGCGGCCAAGCAGGCGCGGCCGGTACCCAGTGCCGACAACTACCGAGTGCTGCGCAACACCTGCGCAGAGTACCTTGACGCGGCCGCGATCCAAAAGATCGAGGAGGCCTACCAGTTTGCGGCGGCCTTCCATAAGGACCAGCGCCGCCGCTCAGGCGAGCCCTACATCAACCACCCCGTGGAGGTTGCCCTCATCCTCGCCAACGACCTGCACATGGATGAGGACACCATCTGCGCGGCCCTGCTGCACGACACGGTAGAGGACACCGAGGCCACCCTTACCGACCTCACCGACCGCTTCGGTGCCACCGTGGCCGAGCTGGTTGACGGCGTCACCAAGCTCACGCAGGTGAACGTCTCGTCCATCGACGAGAAGCAGGCCCAGAACCTGCGAAAGATGTTTCTGGCCATGTCGCGCGACATCCGCGTGGTCATCATCAAGATTGCCGACCGCCTGCACAACATGCGCACCCTTGCGGCGCTGCCTCCCAAGAAGCGCCAGTTCAAGGCCCGCGAGACCATGGACGTGTACGCCCCGCTGGCCGACCGCCTGGGCATCTCGTCCATCAAGTGGGAACTTGAGGACCTTGCCTTCTTCTACCTCGAGCCCGAGCAGTACGAGCGCGTGGCGCGCATGGTACAGGACTCCCGCGCCCAGCGCGAGCAGGACACCGCCGAGGCTATCAAGATCCTCGATGACGAGCTGGTGCGCAGCGGCATCACGGGCTACCAGATCAAGGGCCGCCCCAAGCACCTCTGGTCCATCTACCAGAAGATGGTGCGCAAGGGCAAGGAGTTCTCGGACATCTACGACCTCATCGCCCTGCGCGTGCTCACCAAGTCGGTGGGCGACTGCTATACGGTGCTTGGCGCGGTGCACTCGCTGTGGCACCCCCTGCCGGGACGGTTCAAGGACTACGTGGCCATGCCCAAGTCCAACGGCTACCAGTCGCTGCACACCACGGTGATTGGCACGGACGGACGCCCGGTCGAGATCCAGATTCGCACCTTTGACATGCACGAGGCGGCCGAGTACGGCGTGGCGGCACATTGGCTGTACAAGCGCGCGGGCAACTCGCTGGGGCAGCTGTCGGCGGCCGATCTTTCGGTGGACGCCACCATCAGCCACATCCGCCGCAGCCTTGACTGGGCGGCCGACGAGGACCTCTCCGACGCCGACGAGTACCTGGACACCCTGCGCGTCGACTTGTTCGAGCACGAGATCTTCGTGTTCACGCCCAAGGGCGACGTGATGAGCCTGCGCAAGGGCTCGACCCCGCTTGACTTCGCCTATGCCGTGCACACCGAGGTGGGCAACCACTGCGTCGGCGCGAAGGTGAACGGCGCGGTGGTCACGCTGTCCACGCAGCTGCTGTCGGGCGACCGGGTGGAGATTCTTACCAACAAGAACGCGAGGCCCTCGCGTGACTGGCTGTCCATCGTGGCCACGGGCGGGGCCAAGGCCAAGATCCGCAAGTACTTCGCCACGGCCACGAAGGCCGACGACGCCGAGCAGGGGCGCAGCGACCTGGCCCGCGAGCTGCGTAAACGTGGGTACGGCATCTCCACGCATCGCGTGGCGAAGGCCATCGAGAAGGCCCTGCCCATCCTTGACCACAAGAGCACCGAGTCGCTGTTCGCGGCCATCGGCGGAGGTAAGCTTTCGGCCAAGCAGGCGGCCAACCGCATCGAGGCCATCATCCTCGAGGACGACCCCGAGTACCGCGCAGCCCAGGAGAAGGCCGCGCGCGAGGCGGCCGAGGCCGAGGAGCGTCGCCTGCTGGCGCTCGCGGAGACACGGCGCGCGGCGCAGAACTCCTCCGACCGCAGGCGGCGTCGCAGCTGCGGCGTCATCGCCAAGGGCGATCCCGACCTGCTGGTGCACCTCGCGCACTGCTGCAACCCCGTTGCGGGCGACGAGATCGTGGGCTTCGTGACGCGTGGCCGCGGCGTGTCGGTGCACCGAGCCAGCTGCCCCAACGTGCGCGACCTCATGAACGACCCCGACCGCATCATCGATGTCGAGTGGGACACCTCCGGGGCAACCGAGTTCCAGGTCGAGATCGTCGTTGAGGCCAACGACCGCATGGGGCTGCTCACCGACGTGACCATCGCCATTGGCAACGCCGGCGGCAACATACTCTCGGCCTCCACCAACGTGCATGACGACGTGGCGCGCCTGCGCTTTACGGTGGCGATCTCCGACGCCAGCCTGCTGGGGTCGCTGCTGGCCACGGTCAACCAGGTTCCGGCCGTCTACAACGCGCGCCGCCTGATGCCCGGCGAGGGGGCAAACCAGCCGAAGAAGCGCCCGAAGCGCTCGTAGCGTCGCGGGCAACGCGAAGGGGGAGGGGCATGTCCGACGAGGTCAGGCAGTTTGTGGTAGGCATGCTGCAAACCAACTGCTACGCCTATGTGAGCGAGGGCGAGTGCCTGGTGGTTGACCCCGGTGCCTCGGGCGCGCGCATCGCCCAGCAACTTGCGGACGTGCAGGTGAGGCTTGTGGTGGCCACGCACCGCCATCATGATCATGTGGGTGGGGTCAAGGCCCTCGTTGAGGCCTGCGGTGCCCCGTGGGCCATCTCGGCCATGGATGCGGATGGCGCCGCGAGGGCGCTTGAGCTGTCGTCGCACTACCGCGCCGGCATGGGAGACGAGCTTGAGGTGGACGACCCCCCGGCGCCTGACCAGCTGCTTCGTGAGGGCGACGTGCTGCGCGTCGGTACCGCCACGTTCAGGGTGCTCGAGGCTCCCGGGCATACCGAGGGCGGCATCGTGCTTCTGGGTGGTGGGAGTGCCGAGGGCGTGTGCTTCGTGGGTGACACGCTGTTTGCCGGCTCGTGCGGCCGCACCGACCTCGTGGGTGGCGACCACGCAACCATGATGCGCACCCTCGTGCGCCTGAGCAGGGAGATTCCGCCTGAGACCGCGCTGCTGTGCGGGCATGGCCCGGTTACCACGATGGACGTGGAGCTTGCCACCAACCCCTACCTGCAGGCGCGGTAGCTGGGGGGTGCGGGCCGTTGGGTACGTCTCCGGCCGTACCGTAACGACGTCCATGGGCCGGCGAGTTCCTGTGAAGTCGCGCACAAGAAAACCCCCTGAAGACAGGGGGCCGAAATGACTGGTGCCCGAAGTGGGACTCGCCGCGCCGCCTGTGGCGGCGCTCGACGGGCTGCGCGCCTTTCAGGCGCTCCGCCCCGGCACATGCCAGCGGGCATGTGCCGCCCTCGCGGGTTCGAGTCCCTGCGCGATCGACCAAAAAGAAAACCCCCTGAAGATAGGGGGTTAGTGTAACCATTGGTGCCCGAAGTGGGACTCGAACCCACACTCCTTTCGAAAGAGGTTTTTGAGACCTCCGCGTCTGCCAATTCCGCCATTCGGGCATGCGTATGACGCCTCTGCATGATAGCAGGTTGTGGGTTCCTCGGCCATACCTGCTTTGCGCAGTATGGCGCAGCCGTGGCTGTCGTGACCGTGGCAACGCCCGGCATGCGGTGCCGCGGCACGACGGTCGCATCTAAAACTAGCCTGAAAGACTGTGCTAGAGTGTTCTCGAAAAAACCTCTGCCGCCACCTTGTTGGCTACCTCACGCTATCGCGCCTGTGCTGTGCGCATCTTCGCCACGCGCCTTGTTCGTCTGGAGGACGTCCCATGGATTTCGTTTCCGAAGCCAAGCAGTTCATATCCCGTGCGCAGTCGGGAAGCGTGAGCAGGATGCTCAAGCTTGCGCGGAAGGTGCATGAGCAGTCGGGCTATCCCACGCCGGTGGTGGTGGCCGACATGGCAGCCTGCATCCTGCGCTATGGAATCGGGTACCAGGAGTATGTGTCCAACGGGTTTGCCGGCAAGCCCGATCGCCTGCGCAAGACCTACATGACAATGAGCCACAACATCGCGCTTACGCGCCTTCTGTGCGACCGCTCGCTCTACCCGGTCTTCGAGGACAAGGTGGCCTTCCTCAAGACCTTCGACCGCTTCGTGGGCCGTGACTGGCTGGACGTGCAGGCCTCCACGCCCGACGAGGTGGCGGCCTTCATGCGCGACCACCGCACGGTGTTTGCCAAGCCTACCGACAGCTTCGGCGGCCAGGGCATCGAGCGCCTTGAGGGAGGCTCGCTGCCCCCCAACCCCACCGAGCTGCGCGACACCCTGCTTGCCAAAGGCCAGCTGCTGCTGGAGGAGGGCATCGTGCAGCACCCCGGGATGGCGCGCCTGTGCGACACCAGCATCAACACCGTCCGCATCGTCACGCTGGTGACAAAGTCCGGTCCGCGCCACGTGTACTCGCTCGTGCGCATGGGCCTGGGCAACAGCTTCGTGGACAACGTGTCAAGCGGTGGCATGTACACGTGGGTGGACGATGACGGCGTGCTGCGCTACCCCTGCTTCCATGACAAGAGCGCCTCGTACATAGACGTGCACCCCAAGTCGGGCCTGCCCATCATCGGCTTCGAGATCCCCCTGTACCGCGAGGCAGTGGACCTGTGCCTGGAGGCCGCCATGGTGGAGCCGCGCGTGGGGTACGTGGGCTGGGACGTTGCCATCACCCCCGATGGCCCCGTGCTGGTGGAGGGCAACCTCATCCCGGGCTATGACATGCCGCAGAACGCCGCCTTCCATCCCGATGGGGTGGGCATGCTGCCCACGTTCGAGGAAGCCCTCGGCTTCCCCGTGCCCCGATAGGGCGCGGCCGCATCCGTTTCCGGCTCCATGGTGGCGCTGCCTGTGCAGCAACCTTAAATCAGATTCAAATATGTCTGCAAACGATGGCGGCGCTGTGTACGTTCGGTTTCGCTTTCACGAGGTCATGCTCCCGTTGGGACATAGTGTTCACCTGCCACCAAGTGCGTGGCACACGCACGGCCGTCTGACTGGGAGACCACATGATCAGCCTCCGTTATCTAGCCCGGGTTGCGTCAGGCATGAGCTTGGACAAGCTCATGGGCTGCGTGAACGAGGCCCACGAGCGCAGCGG
Source organism: uncultured Coriobacteriaceae bacterium (assembly GCA_902788705.1). GTDB lineage: Bacteria > Actinomycetota > Coriobacteriia > Coriobacteriales > Atopobiaceae > UBA1367. The sequence goes on from CADALE010000001.1 coordinate 72,389, forward strand.
CAAGCCCAAGGCGATGCTGCTGCTTGACATCATCCACTGCATCCGCAAGTTTGGCGCGGGCTACTACGACTACCTCATCTTTGAGTTCTACGAGATGGACGACGCCCAGCGCGCAACCTACATGACCCGCCTGCGCAACAAGCGCTTCGACGACATGATCAACGATCCGGTGGACGCCGAGATCTTCGACGACAAGAGCCGCTTCTACGCCCACTTCTCCAATTACCTGCGGCGCGGGTGGCTTGACTTGGCCACGGCATCGGATGAGGAGCTTTCCCAGTTCCTGTCAAGCCGCGAGTACGTGATAGCCAAGCCAAGCGAAGGAGAGTGCGGCAAGGGCATCGAGAAGCTGCGCCTGGCCGACTTTGGCTCGGTGGACGAGGCGATGGCCTACCTGCGTTCGCCGGAGCAGGGGTTTGGCGTGGTGGAGGACCTGCTGGTGCAGCATCCCGAGATGTCGCGCCTCTACCCGCACTCGGTCAACTGCATGCGCATGGCCACGGTGTGGTGGCAGGGACAGGCGCATCTGCTGTACGCGGTGCTCAAGACGGGCAACCACGGCAAGTTTGTGGACAACCTCGAGAACGGCGGCTTTGCCTGCCACATGGACCTTGCGACCGGCACCGTGGTAGGGCCCGGCCACACCAACACGCAGGCGCTGGCGGAGGAGCACCCCATGACGGGCGTGCGGTTTGAGGGCTTCGAGGTGCCGTTCTTCGAGGAAGCCTGCGAGCTGGTGAAGAGCGCCGCAGGCGTGATCCCCACCGTGGGCTACATCGGCTGGGACGTGGCCATTGCCGCCGACGGCCCCGCCATCATCGAGGGCAACCACTACGCCGCCTACGACTTCCCGCAGCTGCCCGACCGCAGCCAGCCACGACGGGGCCTTGCGGGCATGCTTGCCGACATCGGCATCAGGGTGTAGGCGGTCGCCTTGCCGGATGCGGCGGCGCGCCCGTCGCGGGTTTCGTGAAGATGTGTGGTCTCAAGAGCCCCCTTGCGCCGCGTGCACAAGGGGGCTATCATACCAACTTGTGTTTATGAAGCGGGGCAGAGCGTGTGCCCCCACCTCGTGGCGCCAACAAGGCAGCTGCCTGGTCAGACAACGGATTCTCCTCCCGCCTTGTGCGGGCATTGTCTCCCGGGATGCTGTATGCGCCGGGAGTTTTTTTATGCGGCGGCAACGCCGCACAGCGAACGCGATGCTCCAGCGTCGCGCAGGAAGGAAGGTGTGAACGAGATAGCTAAGCAAGAGGGCCCTCGCATCAACGACGAGATCACCGCACGTACCTGTCGCCTCATCGGCGTGGACGGCTCGCAGCTGGGCATCTTTGGCCTGCGCGACGCCCAGCGCATCGCTGACGAGCAGAACCTCGACCTTGTGGAGATTGCCCCTAACTCCGATCCCCCGGTGTGCAAGGTGATGGACTACGGCAAGTATCGCTATGAGCAGGACCGCAAGGCCAAGGCTGCGCGCAAGAACCAGGCACGCGTCGAGGTCAAGGAGATGAAGTTCCGTCCCAAGATCGACGACGGCGACTACGAGACCAAGAAGAAGCACATCCTGCGCTTCCTCAAGGGCGGCGCACGCGTCAAGATCACCATCATGTTCCGTGGCCGCGAGATGGCCCACCCGGAGCAGGGACGCATGGTGCTCGACCGTCTGGCCGAGGACCTCAGGCCCTATGCCACCATCGAGCAGCAGCCCAAGATGGAGGGCCGCAACATGCACATGCTCGTCGCCCCGATCAAGGGTGCCTTCGATAGGCAGCCCGAGGGCGACGCCGAGTAGAAGGAGTAGAGAAATGCCCAAGATGAAGACCCACAAGGGTACCGCCAAGCGCTTCCGCAAGACCGGCAGCGGCAAGATCATGCGCGGCAAGGCGTTCAAGAGCCACATCCTCACCAAGAAGTCGCCCAAGCGCATCCGCGGCTTCCGCCAGGAGACCGAGCTGGCTCCCGCCGACGTCAAGGTCGTCTCGGCACGCATGGGCAACAAGTAGGCGCCTCGCGCCCTTCCAATCGTTTTCTGAGGAGTGATGATATATGGCACGAGTCAAGCGCGCAGTCGCCGGCCACAAGAAGCGTAACACCCTGGTCGAGCGTACCAAGGGCTACTATGGCGTTCGTTCCCGCACCTTCCGCGGCATGAAGGAGCAGGCCCAGCATTCTGGCCAGTATGCCTATCGTGACCGTCGCAACAAGAAGCGCGACATCCGCGGCCTGTGGATTCAGCGCATCAACGCCGCTGCCCGCATGAACGACCTTTCCTACAGCAAGTTCATGCACGGCCTGAAGCTCGCTGGCGTCGAGCTTGACCGCAAGGTCCTGGCCCAGATCGCCTACGAGGACGAGGCCACGTTCGCGGCCCTCGCCGAGGTTGCCAAGAAGGCCCTCGCCGCCGAGTAGCACCGCATCGATAGCCATGCCAAGGGGCCCGCAGGATTGCCTGCGGGCCCCTTTTGTGTGACGTGCGTGCGCGTTGCCGTGGCGTGTGGCGGCCCTAGCAGTTTAGGACCGAGTCGTCCGGTTCGAAAAGGTCTACCAGCGAGAACGTACCGTCCTGGTAGGTGAAGGTGTACAGCGAGCAGTTCTTGCTAACGCTGCTCACATGCACCAGGTTGTGCTGGTCCCACGAGCTGGTGAAGCAGCGTATGCAGGCGCCGTGCGACACGGCCAGCACGCGCTCGTGGTCCTCGCGCTCCATGATGTCGGCGAGCGTCTTGTTCATGCGTGCCGCCACGGTTGCCTCAGAGTCGCCGCCAAACTGCACGAGCCAGTTGCCGTAGCTCTCATACGGGCTGCCCACGGCGGCAAACAGCCCGTAGGGGCATCCCTCAAGCTCGCCGTAGTGAAACTCCTTCAGGCCCTTGGTGCGCACGTAGGGCATGGCGCCGCGCGTCACCACCTCGAGCGTGTCGCAGGCTCGCTCCGCCGACGACGAGTAGGCGTGGTCGAAGGTGAGGCCCAGCGCCTCGATGTGGTCGCGCGTGAGCTTTGCCTGAGCGATGCCTCGCTCGGTGAGGGGCGAGTCGCACCAGCCCTGGATGATGCCGCGGCTGTTGAAGAAGGTCTGGCCATGGCGCATGAGGTAGAGGGTCTTGGTCATGAGGTCACCTTGTGCTGGGGTCTTCGCCCTGTGGGCGACGGAAGTGGCGGCCGCCGCGCTCCTCGCGGAGGCGCTGCTCCTCGGCGTGAAACGCCGGGTCCTGCGGGCCGATGAGCTCGTCCTCGCCGGTCACGGGGTTGTGATGGTGCAGCAGCACGGGCTGGAAGAGGTGCAGATGGGCTGCGAAGGCAGCTGACGCCCCGATGAGCACGACGAAGATGACGATGCGCGGGATGGTGGGAACCTGGGTCATCACGAAGGTTCCCATGCACAGAAGCGTCGTCCACAGGTACATCACCAGCACGGCCTGGCGCTGGTCGAAGCCCTCGTCGATGAGGCGGTGGTGGATGTGGCCGCGGTCGGCCTGCCCGATGCTCACGTTGGCGCGCTTGCGGCGGACGATGGCCGAGAAGGTGTCGATGATGGGGATGCCGGCTATGACGAGGGGCACGATGATGGTGGTGAGGCCCGCGATGCGCGTGACCGACAGCAGCGAGGTGGTTCCCAGGGCAAACCCGATGAGCAGGGCGCCCGAGTCGCCCAGGAAGATGGACGCCGGGTTGAAGTTGTAGCGCAGGAACGCCAAGGTGGACCCAGTGATGGCTATCGCCAGCGATGCGGCGTCCATGCGATCGGCCATCACGGCCAGCACGAACATGGTGGTGGCAGAGATGCAGGCGATACCTGACGAGAGGCCGTCGAGGCCGTCGATGAGGTTGAAGACGTGCGCGAAGCTCACGAGGTAGGCAACCGTCACCGGATAGGCAAGCCAGCCCACGTCAAGGAGGCTGTCGGTGAAGGGGTTGACGATGACGCCCACCACTAGGCCGCCCGAGACGGCGATGGCTGCTGCCAGTATCGTGCCTGCCAGCTTCTTCTTGGGGCTGAGCGACCACTTGTCGTCGGCTAGGCCGGTGAGGAAGATGACGAAGAAGGCCGCCACGAGGTACCAGTAGTTGAGGTGCAGGTGCGGGGACGACTGTAGCACCATGGGCCAGCCAAGGTACATGGTGCCCACGTATTGCATCGAGAACGCCGCGACGATGCCCAGGAAGATGGCGATGCCGCCCATGCGGGGGATGGGCACGCGGTTGACGCGGCGCTTGTTGGGACGGTCCACCGCGCCGATGTGCCAGGCGAAGGCACGGGCCAGCGGCGTGGTTGCCAGCACCGTGACGAAGGCAGCCGTGAAGAGGCTGAGGTATGGGACCCACGGTCGCAGCATCGCCTCTCTCCTCCCCGTCGACGGCAACCGGTACCCTAGCATGATACCCCATGGCTGGCTGGGCTCTTCCGAGGGGCGTCGCGAGCATAAAAAACGACCTGTACCGAAGGACAGGCCGAACAATCTCATTTTGCCGCGTCGTGGCCACATGTCAAGACTGGTATTGTCGAGGAGGGATGCGTATAGTTGTTGGTGTCGACCTCCTGCGGCACAAACTGGGTGAACCGACAAGTTACATCAGGGAGCCCAAAATCTCGTGTTCAGTACAGGGATCCTCCGTTGTTGAGGAAGCTGGAACGCGCGATGAGGGCACCCACCTTATGAAGGTGGGTTCATTATCGTGCTGCGGGAGGCGGCTTTTTGTTTGGTGCCTGCGCGGACGTGGCACACACCGGGCGGGGGCGGTGCGACGCCGTGCGCCTCTTGTGACGCGCAAGTTTTTCATTGACAGGCGCTTTCAACAGAGCCAAAATATCGTTTGCACTACTTCACATGGGGATGTAGCTCAGCTGGGAGAGCGCGGCGTTCGCAACGCTGAGGCCGAGGGTTCGAGTCCCTTCATCTCCACCATGACTCTGAAGGACGCTTCCATTCGGGAGCGTCTTTTTTTGTGGGTGCGGGGTTCCAGTGCAGGGTCCGTGTCTCTCATGGCCATGGGCGTTGGTGACCCAACCGTCCCAGCGCGGGACCGTTGAGGCATGCCCGCTCCCAGACAGCCCGCCCGCGCCCGTGGTACAGTGTTCAGCTGGAATCTCCAGAGAAAGGTTGGCCGCCATGGACCTCACCCCAGCTGCATACGACCACTGCGAGCTGTGCCCGCGCCGTTGCGGCGCGCGGCGCACCGAGGGCCGCCCCGGCGTCTGCGGCGCCACGGCAACCCTGCGCATCGCTCGCTCGGCCCTGCACTTCTGGGAGGAGCCTCCCATCTCGGGCGAGCGAGGCTCCGGCACCATCTTCTTCTCAGGCTGCCCGCTGCGCTGCGTCTTCTGCCAGAACCACGAGATCTCGCAGGAGGGCTTCGGACTTGAGGTCACCACGGGCCGCCTCGCCCAGATGATGCTCGAGCTGCAGGCCCAAGGCGCGCTCAACATCAACCTGGTCACGCCCCTGCACTTCGCGCCGCACGTGGTAGAGGCGGTGGGCCAGGCAAGGGAGATGGGCCTGACCCTGCCCATCGTGTGCAACACCTCGGGCTATGAGCGCCCCGAGCTGGTGGCGGCGCTCTCCGATGTGGTGGACGTGTGGCTGACCGACTACAAGTACGCCTCGCCCAGCCTGGCGCGCGAGCTCTCCTCGGCACCAGACTACCCAGAGGTGGCCCACGCCTCGCTTGCCGAGATGCTTGCCTCGCTGCGCGCGCACGGCGGTAGGCTTGCCGACCCCGACGGGCCGGACGGCCTGCCCGGCCGCATGCTGTGCGGCATCGTGGTGCGCCATCTGGTGCTGCCTGGCCATGCCGACGACTCGCTTCGCGTGCTCGACGACGTGTGGGACCTCTGCGGCAACGACGTCGACCTCTCGGTGATGAACCAGTACACGCCCAATGAGGAGTGCCGCGCACGTGGCGGCAACCTTGCCCGCGGCGTCACCGACGAGGAGTACGATCTGGTGCTTGACCATGCCGACGACCTGGGCTTCGATCGCATGTGGTGGCAGCAGGGGGGCACCGTGTCGGAGAGCTTCGTGCCAGCCTTCGACGCGACGGGGGTGCTCGCGCCGGCTGACGAAGCCGCAGGTGGGGTACACTAGCAACTGCCCAATCCACGAGACGCTACTGCCGGCCACGCGCCGGCATGCCCATGACAAGGAGCTGCCATGTCCGCATCAGACGCCCCGCTCACCGACGAGGAGCGCGCCGAGCTGGAGGCCCTTCGTGCCGAGCGCGCCGAGCGCGAGGCTGCCGAGCAGGCACAGCGCGAGCGCGCCGAGCTGGCCCGCATGCGCGCCGAGCGCGAGCGTTCCGAGCGCGAGCGCGCCCTGGACGAGCGCGACCGCCAGATTCGCGAGCGCAACGCAAGGCTCATGGAGCCCGATGACGACCTCAACATGCCGGTGGGCCAGAAGATGGTGCTGCTGGGCATCGCCGTCGTCGCGGCGCTTGCCATCCTCATGATGGTGTTCGGCAGGTAGCCATGGCCGCGATGCGCCTTCAGGAGATGCTGCTGCGTGACCAGGAGGCTGGCCTTCTGGTGTGCGAGCAGGCCCACGACCTGGTACATGGCGCAGTCCGCCTTGCTGAGGAGTGGGGAGGCTGGACCAGACCCTGGCGCTTCGCTCCCGAGCAGGTGCGGGCCTTGGGGTCGTGCCAGGCATGGCACCCGGGCCTCTACCGCCAGATGGCGCGCACCACGGCGGGCGTGACCATCGAGTTTGACACCGACTCGACCGAGGTGTACCTCGAGGTCCTTCTGGACGACGAGCCCACCGGGACGCGGCAGGTGCTTGACCCAATTCGCCGGGCAGCGGGAACCGCCGGCCCCCTTGACGGCATATCGGCCGACGTTGACGGCAGGCACCTCGACGCTCGCATGCCCGACGAGCCCGAGGGCGTCGTCGCCTTCTCGCTTGACGACCCCGACGCGGCACCCAGCCCCGACCTCATGATGCTGCCGGGCTTCGGCGACGAGCATCGCGTGCGCATCTGGCTCCCGGCGCTGCGGGGATGCGCGGTGAGGCGCCTGTGGGGCAACGGGTCGCACCTCCGGCCGGTCGATCGGCGCGAGGTCCTGCTGGTGCTGGGGGACTCGGTTGCCCAGGGATTCGTGGCGGGCGACCCGGCAATTGCGTGGCCGTCGCTGCTGTCGACGTCCCTTGGGCTGGACGTGGTGAACCAGGGCGTCGGCGGGCAGGTGTTCCAGCCGGGGACGCTGCTTGGGCTGGCCAAGCTCGTCGACCCGCAGACCATCGTGGTGGCGTTGGGCGACAACTACCGCTACGAGCCATGCCGCTCGCGGCAGGTGGCAGCCGACATACGTGCCTATCTGGACGAGGTCTCGCGTGCCTGGCCCGACGTGCCCACCTACGTGTGCACGCCCCCCTGGCACGACGAACAGGCCTCGGCCTCGCATCCCAAGAGCTGCTGGCAGCGCGTGCCCTCGATGATTGCGGCAAACGCCGCCGCGCACAGCCAGATGGAGCTGGTTGACGGCCTGAGGCTGCATGACCGCCATGCGTCGGCGCTGGCCGACGCGGACGGGCACCCCAATCAGCTGGGCGCCGCGCAGATGGCCCGTCGCCTGCGCTTTGCCATGGAGGGCCTTGGGGCCGAGGACCTCGAGGCAACCGAATACGACGACATGCTGCGCGTCCGGGCGCTCCGCCTTCTGAAGGATGCGCCTCGCGTGGCCCTCCCGCTTGCCGAGACCCTGCGCCGTGGCATCGGGAAGGTGCTCTTTGCCCAGGAGGGGTGCATCCTTTTGCGCGTGGACGACGGTCGCAGCATGGCGTATGCCCCGGACGCCTCCCTGGGCGAGACGGTGGTGTCGATGCTGGTGGACACCCCGTGCTTGGACGTGCTTGGGGCGGGCCTCGCAGAGCCTGCCGCCCGTGCGCTGGGGATCTTGGCCGCAGCGCCTTGTCGGGTGGCGGTGTATCGCCGCAGCGCGCCCGTGCGGATGCCCATCGACAAGGAGGTGCGCGTGCTGGACGAGTCGTTTGTCGAGGTCGTCCGTGCGCACTGCGCATCCGACGTCCTCTCGGACGACCAGCTGGCGGCGTCCCTGCGCCGCGGCGACTTCCTGGGCGGCTTCGAGGACGACGAGCTGGTGGGCATCGTGGGCGAGCACCCAGACGGGTCGTTCGGCCTGCTGGAGGTGTTCGAGGGGCATCGTGGCAACTGCTGGGGCCAGGCGCTGGAGTCCGCGAAGGTCAACCAGTCGCTGGAGCGCGGGCAGGTGCCGTGGTGCAAGGTGTCACCTGATGACGAGGCCTCGCTTGCCCTGCAGCGCAGCCTGGGCCTCGCCCTGGGCCATGTGGGCGAGCTCTGCTCGCTGGGTGCCCCGATCGAGGTGTCCGCGTAGGCCACCCTCAGGAAGCCGGCAAATAATGACCGGCGCGTGGCATATGATGTGCAAAACCACAGATGCAGCCCTTTGCAACAGGAGGTTGCTCGCATGGCTCTTGTAAACCCACTCGCGCCTACCGTGCGCACGACGCTCTCGCCCGAGGTAGAGGCCCAGGTAGCGCACATTCGCAGGTCAGGTGAGCTCAGCCCCTTCGCCTGCCAAAACTCCCAAGCCATCCGCCGTGCGGCCGAGCACGACGAGGACACTCCCCTCAGGCCCTCCTACGTACGCGACGCCGAAAAGGTCCTGCACATGCCTGCCTACAACCGCCTGGCGGGCAAGACGCAGGTGTTCTCGTTCCGCGCCAACGACGACCTCTGCCGCCGCGGCCTGCACGTGCAGCTGGTCAGCCGGGTTGCGCGCGACATCGGCTCGGCGCTTGGCCTCAACTGTGACCTCATCGACGCCATCGCCCTTGCCCACGACATCGGCCACACGCCGTTTGGCCATGCGGGGGAGCGCTTCCTCAACGCCATCTATCACGAGCGCACCGGGCGCTGGTTCTTCCACAACGTGCAGAGCGTGCGCGTGCTTGACGTGCTGGGTGGGCGCAACCTGTCGCTGCAGGTGCTGGATGGGGTCATCTGCCACAACGGCGAGTTTGAGCAGCAGGTGCTGGCCACAAGCGACCTCGATGGCTTCGAGGCGTTCGACCGCATGGTTGAGGGATGCTGGCAACAGGGTGACGCCGCCATCTCGCACCTTCGGCCCATGACGCTGGAGGGTTGCGCCGTGCGCGTGGCCGACATCATTGCCTACGTGGGGAAGGACCGCCAGGACGCCATCAGGGCAGGCCTGTGTGGCGAGGCAGCCTTCGATGACGGCCTGGGCGGCGCCTACAACGCCTGGGCGCTCTCGGCCTTCATCGCCGACGTGGTGGAGCACAGCGTGGGCAAAGCACGCCTTGCCATGAGCGAGGAGGCGTTTGCCGAGATGCGGCGCGCCAAGCGCGAGAACTACGAGAAGATCTATGGTGCTGCCGAAGTCAACGGCGAGTTCTCGCCGCAGATTCGCGAATCGTTTGCCGGCATGTACCTGCAGGTGATTGATGACCTTGCCGCCGGGCGCGAGGAGGCGCCGGTGTTTCGCCACCACATCCGCATGATAGGGGAGTGGCTGTCGCACTACGGCAAGGCCTACGACTGGCAGCATGACCTCGAGCTTACTGCGGTGGACTACCTCTCGTCGATGACGGACGACTACTTCATGGCCTACGCCACGGCGCTTAACCCCCAGATGTCAGACGTCTTCCCGCGCTACCGCCACTTCTGACGGGGCGCCGGCACAGGTTGGCTCGCGGGGCTGGGCACGCCGGCCTCGCGTGGGCTAGCCGCGGTTCATCCGTACGTGCGCGGCGTCGACGAAGGCCTCAAAGAGCTGCGGCGTGTTCCTGATTTGCTCGGGATGCCACTGCACTCCCACGAAGAAGGTGCGCTCAGGAAACTCCAGCCCCTCGGGCGTGCCGTCGGGAGCCCAGGCGGTGATGCGCGCGCCGTCGGCTGCGTCCTTCACGGCTTGGTGGTGCATCGAGTTCACGCCCAGCTCCTCGACGCCCAGGATGCGCGCCAGCTGGGTGCCGCGCTCGATGTGCACGGGGTGAATCACCTCGTCGCCCCTGAAGAAGCAGGCGTGGTTGAGGCGGCCAGCGCCAAGTTCGGAGATGTCGCGCACCAGCGTGCCGCCAAACGACGCGTTCATCACCTGCATTCCGCGGCAGATGCCCAGGCAGGGAAGGTCGAGGTTCCAGGCGGCCAGCACGGCTGCCCACTCGAAGACGTCGCGCTCGGCGCTGAGGTAGGAGATGTTGGCCCGGCATCCCTTGGCATAGGGGCTGCCGCCAAAGCCGTCAGGCGTGATGTCGCCGCCGCCGGTAAGCAGAAGCCCGTCCAGACGCTCGAGGATTTGGTCGGCGATGGCGGCCACCTGGAAGCCGTATGGCAGGGCCACCGGTATGCCGCCCGCCTCCTGAACGGCATCGGCATAGAAGGTGCCGATGGCCGAGATGCGCTCTCCCTCTGCGCCGGGTCGCGAGCAGATGCCGATGAGCGGACGCGGCCTAAGCTCGCGCGTTACGCGTATGGTGCCCTGTGAAGCCATTCCCATCTCCAGATGGTACGAAAATAAATGCAATAACCAGCATAGCGTAAAGGAGAGCGCGCCAATTACGTTAATGTGTAGAAATCTTCCAAGTGCTACCCTCTTCTTGTGCATGCAGGTACGACCCGTCAGACGTGGCCGCGTTGGCCACACGATGCGAGGGGGTTTCCATATGGCGCTTACCGATCAGACCAAGCCAACCGACGTCGCACTCAACACCGACCTCTACGAGCTCACGATGGCCCAGGGATTCTGGGAGTCGGGGCTTACGGAAAGCGAGGGGTGCTTCAACGTCTTCTTCCGCGACAACCCCTTTGGCAGCGGGTATGCCGTGGCGTGCGGCATGGGCCAGATTGCCGACCTCGTCGAGAACTTCCGCTTTGACGACGAGGCCATCGCCTATCTGGCATCCATCCAGGCGCCTGGTGGCGGCGCCATGTTCAAGCAGGGCTTCCTTGACTACCTGCGCGACTTCCGCATGCGCGTCTCGGTGAGCGCCATCCCCGAGGGCGAGCTGGTGTTTCCGCGCGAGCCCATGGTGCGCGTCATCGGCCCCGTCATCGACTGCCAGCTGCTGGAGACGGCCCTGCTTAACCTCGTCAACTTCCAGACGCTGGTGGCAACCAAGACGGCGCGCGTGGTGCACGCCGCCGAGGGGCATCCCGTGTCCGACTTCGGCCTGAGGCGTGCGCAGGGCCCCGACGGCGGCCTTGCCGTGGCGCGAGCGTCCTACATCGGTGGCGCCACCAACACCTCCAACGTGCTTGCCGGCCGCATCTACGGCATCCCCGTGTTTGGCACGCACGCGCACTCGTGGGTGATGGCGTTTCCCAGCGAGGTCGAGGCGTTCCGCGCCTTCGCGGCCTCCAGCCCCAAGAACTGCGTGTTCCTGCTTGACACCTACGACGTGCACCAGGGCATCAAGAACGCCATCACGGTGGCCAAGGAGATGGAGGAGCGCGGCGAGCGCCTGGCGGCCATCCGCATCGACTCCGGCGACCTTGCCAAGCTCTCCAAGGAGACGCGCGCGGCCTTCGACGAGGCCGGCCTGCCCTACGTGAAGATCTCGGTCTCGAATGACCTTGACGAGTACACCATCCAGTCGCTGTTTGCGCAGGGTGCCCCCATCGACTCGTTTGGCGTGGGCACCAAGCTGGCAACCTGCGACCCGCAGCCCTCGCTGGGCGGCGTGTACAAGCTCTCGGCCACGCGCGCTGCCGGCGAGCAGTCGTGGCGCCCCGTGATGAAGCTCTCCGAGCAGCTGTACAAGCGCACGGTGCCCGGCGTGCAGCACATACGCCGCTACTACGACGAGATGGGCTGCCCCATCGGCGACATGATCGTGGTGGACGAGGTGGCACGGGAGGGCTCGACCGCCATCGTGGACGTGCTTGACCCGCTTACCACCTACGACATGACGGGCCGTGACTACGTCGAGATGCTGGTTCCGCTGGTAGAGGACGGTGTCCGCCTAGGTGAGCCCGAGCCCATCCAGGCGGCGAAGGCCCGCTGCCGCGAGGCGCTGATGCACCTTGACCCAGCGGTGCGGCGCTTCCTCAACCCTCAGGCCTATCCCGTGGGGCTTGAGCCTGGCCTGGCAGACCTGCGCCAGGACCTGGCGCGCGCGGCGAAGGCATAGGGAGCCGCGACGGGCGCCCGCCAAGGGGCCAGCCGTCGCCATGCGCCATCCTGCGCCACCCGCCTTGGGTGGCGCTCGCATGTGGGCACCGTGGGAAGGGCCCCGCCCCGGCCTGTGGTGCCCCGCTGTTTTGCTAAACTCGTGGGTTACGTGCGGACGCGCTGCCGCACGCGATCGACGTCCGTTCGACAGAAGGAGTACGCGCATGCTCGAGACCATCGAGAAGCTAGTCAAGCAAGCCATTGCCGCCGCCCAGGCAGCAGGCGACCTGCCCGAGTTCGAGGTGGGGGACTGCGGCATCGAGCGACCCGCCGACTCCGGCAACGGCGACTGGACGTCGACGGTGGCCATGCGCTCGGCAAGGCTGGCGCACTGTGCGCCGGCAAAGATCGGCGCCGCCATCGTGGCGCACATGCCGGCCGACCCACGCATCGCGAAGGTCGAGGTGGCGGGCCCGGGCTTCGTCAACTTCTACCTTAGCTCCGCTGCCAACAACGAGGTGTTCCGCGCTGTGCGCGAGGCAGGCGCCAACTGGGGCAAGGTGGACGAGGGCAAGGGCCTGCGCACGCAGGTCGAGTACATCTCGGCCAACCCCACCGGCCCGCTGCACGTGGGTCACGGCCGCTGGGCCGCCATCGGCGACTCACTGTGCAACGTGATGGAGCACGCCGGCTACGACGTGCAGCGCGAGTACTACATCAACGACCACGGCAGCCAGATGGAGGTGTTTGGCAAGTCCGTCGAGAAGCGCTACCTGCAGCTGGTCGAGGTCATGGAGGCGCAGGGCGTCGGCATCCAGGAGGCACGCGCGTTTTTGCTGGCCGACCGCAACGCCTACGTCGAGGACGAGCATGACGAGCGCGACGACCATCCCTACATGGACGCCTTCAACGAGGCCCTTGGTGGCAACTCGTACGGCGGCGACTACGTCATCGACATCGCGGCCAAGTTCTTTGAGGCCGACGGCAGCCGCTGGGTGGACGTGCCCCAGGAGGAGCGCCTGCCCGAGTTCAACGAGCGCTCCTACCAGATGATGCTGCAGCAGATCAAGAACACCTGCCACCAGGTGCGCTGCGACTTCGACGAGTGGCGCAGCGAGCGCACCTTCTACGAGAAGGACGAGACGGGCACCTCCTACATCGACCGCACCTTCAAGATGCTCGAGGACAAGGGCCTGCTGTACCGCACCGACGACGGCGCGCTGTGGTTCCGCTCCACCGACTTTGGCGACGACAAGGACCGCGTGCTCATCAAGAGCAACGGCGAGTACACCTACTTCGCGTCCGACGTGGCCTACTGCTGGAAGAAGTTCGAGGTTGCCGACTACGAGATCAACATCTGGGGTGCCGACCACCATGGCTACATCAAGCGCGTGCAGTCGGTGGCCGACGCCATGGGCTTCCCGGGCAAGTACGAAATCCTGCTGGGGCAATTCGTCAACCTGCTGCGCAATGGCGTGCCGGTGCGCATGTCCAAGCGCAAGGGCACGATGATCGCCTTCCAGGAGCTTGTTGACGAGGCGGGCGTCGACGCCACGCGCTACACGCTGATCAGCCGCTCGTCAAACCAGACCATCGACTTCGACATCGAGAAGGTCAAGGAGCAGAACAACACCAACCCCGTGTACTACGTGCAGTACGCGCACGCCCGCATCTGCTCGATCCTGCGGCGCGCCGCCCGCGTGAGCGAGGACGAGGCCTCCGCCATGGGCATGGATGCGGTGGCCGCGAAGGCGATTGGCGACGACGTCAACCTGGGTCTGCTTACCGACGCCTCCGAGCTTGCGCTCTCCCGCAAGCTCTCCGAGTTCCCCGAGCTCGTGGCAGGGTGCGCGCGTGACCGCGCCCCCTTCCGCATCACGCACTTCTGCGAGGAGCTGGCAGCAGCCTTTCACGGCTTCTACTCCAACTGCCAGGTGCTTCCCAGCGAGGGCCGTCCGGTTGACGCCGAGCTGTCGCGTGCCCGCCTTGCGGCGTGCGATGCCGTGCGCATCAACCTCGAGGTCGCCCTGCGCCTTATTGGCGTCTCGGCTCCCGACGTGATGTAGCGACAGCCGATTTGGGATAGACATGGACGGGCCGCCCGGTGCATCAACGCATCGGGCGGCCTCATTCTATATGGACATGTTGGGGGCTTGTTCTTTCGTATGCGTTAACTCTTTACGCATGTTTTGATTTTTTCTAGGATGTTATAGTACCTTTCGATTTGCAACTGCCGCGATTATGTGCAATTCGACGATGATCGTGTTTGGGATAGCGCGTCTTTTGGGTGAGCCATAGGTGACATACCGTTCCCTTTGGTGTCGCTTGCCAACCAATCGCATGGTCCATCTCGAAAGACCGTACGTCTGGAGGCCCGATGGAGCTCCGTGAATACCTGTCTATTCGCAGGGCATATAACTTGGTCCGACAGGAGCAGTCGACCGACTATCGGCTGACCTTCGCCGAGTTTGCCATCCTGTGCCGCCTGCAGGTGGCTGGAGGCTCCCTCAAGACCTCGGATATAGCGGAGTACCAGGGCTCGCTGCGCCCAACCATGACCCACCGCACCAAGCACCTGTCCAAGCTTGGCCTCATCGAGCGCCTGAAGGGCGACATCGACAAGCGCAACGTCGTGTGCAAGGTCACGGAGGAGGGGTCTGCGTGTGCGGCGCGCCTCTGTCGCGAGACGTGTGGCAAGATCAGCGTGGGCCAGGCGCTTGCCCGCATCAGCCCCGAGCGCATGTGTAAATACGTCGACGCCATGGGCTCGATCAACTGCATGGCGGGCGAGCTCATTGTGCTGGGGCTCTGGCTGGGCGGCGAGGACGGCCGCTCCATCACCGAGCTGGTGGACGACCTCGGCCTGCTGCAGCCCACCGTGTCGATGTCGGTTGCCTCGCTCGGGGACAACGGCATCGTGGAGCGCATGGACGGCCAGCCCGGCCGCACGGGTCGCGTCCTGCTCACCGAGAAGGGCATGGTCATCGCCGACGAGATTAACGCACAGATCTCCGGCCTCATCATTCGGCGCCGGCTGCGCACGAAGCAGTAGGGCGGGCCCCGTCGCGTCAGCAACCTTGGCGCTACCTTGGGTTTGTTGGTTTACCCGTTTGCCATTCCATAGGGGATGTGCTAGTATTTCACATCGTTCGCACGGGTTGTGCGAGCTTGACGCATCACCAAGCCACCCCTCATAACCGAAGACGCATTCACCTGTTCGTAGCGAAGCCATGGGCTTCGTGCCATTCGAACGAAGCTATGGGATGACGGGTCGGGCCGAGGCAGCATTGCGGTTAGCCACGTCCGGAAGCGTCCCGGCGCCAGATAGGAGAGCAACACATGTCAGACGAAGCCATCACCGAGGTCCAGGCCGAGGTCCCGGCGCCGGTCACGCAGCAGGACGAGGCCGCCACGGAGGCGCCCAAGCCGGTGCGCCGTCGGCGTACCAAGGCCGCGGCCGATCCCGCAGACGCCCCCGCAGCCGCTGCGGATGGCGAGGAGGCTCCCAAGCCCACGCGCCGTCGGCGCACCAAGGCCGCGCAGGCAAGCGACGGTGCAGCCGAGGCAGCGCCTGCCGAGGCGGTCGAAGGTGCCGAGGCCGAGGGGCAGCCTGCGCCAGAGGAGGCGCCACGCCGCCGTCGCGGCCGGCCTCGCAAGGTGGCCGTCGAGGAGCCCGCTGTTGTCGAGGCCACCGCTGCGCCTGCTGAGGTCGCCCCGTCCGAGCCGACGGCAGCGCAGCAGGACGCCCCGACAGAGGAGCCTGCAGGCGCCGTCGAGGCACCGCGCACCCGTCGTCGCCGCACCCGCACCCATGCCGACGAGGCGGAGGGCCAGACCAGCATCGAGGAGATGACGCGCGTCACGCAGGAGGCGACGGTCGCCTCGTCGGTGGTGGGGGAGGCCCCTGCCACCACGCTCGCCGAGGCGGACGCGCGTCCGGCCGAGGCGGGGGAGGCGCCGGCCCAGGAACGGACGTCTCGCCGTCGCCGCGGGCAGCGTGACGCCTCGCAGCAGCAGGTGCAGCAGCCTCGTCAGCAGGGCCAGCAGCCGCAGCAGGGCCAGCAGCAGGGTGCCCAGGCCTCCAACAAGCGCAACCAGAGCAAGCGCAACCGCCGTCGTGGCCAGGAGCAGGCCACCGAGCCTAGCCTCACGCGCGAGGAGCTTGAGGAGCTGAAGGTTGCCGACCTGCGCATCAAGGCCGACGAGCTTGGGGTTGAGCATGTCGGCCTGCGCAAGAAGGACCTCGTGGATGCCATCTACCAGGCTGCCGCGCTCGCCGAGGGCTTCCGTCCGGTGGAGGGCGTGCTCGACTTCCAGAGCGAGGGCTACGCCTTCCTGCGCACCGGCAACTACATGCCGGGTGACAACGACGCCTTCGTGCACCAGCAGCTCATCCGCACCTACGGCCTACGTCCGGGTGACTGGGTGGTTGGCCAGCTGGGGCCCGCGAGGGCAGGCAACAAGTACCCGCCCCTGCAGCGCATCGACACGGTGAACGGCGTGCTGCCCGAGCAGCTGCGCAACCGCCCGCGCTTCCGCGACCTCACGCCCATCTATCCCAACGAGCGCCTGGTCATGGAGAACGGCAAGGACTCCATTACCGGTCGCGCCATCGACCTGGTGGCCCCCATCGGCAAAGGCCAGCGCGGCCTCATCGTCAGCCCCCCGAAGGCGGGCAAGACCACGGTGCTCAAGCGCATCTGCCAGTCCATCGCCGCCAACAACCCCGAGGTGCACCTCTTCTGCCTGCTCGTGGACGAGCGCCCCGAGGAGGTCACCGACATGGAGCGCTCCATCAGGGGCACCGTGGTGGCGTCCACCTTCGACATGCCGGCCGACAACCACACGGCCGTGGCCGAGCTGGTCATCGAGCACGGCAAGCGCCTGGTCGAGCAGGGCGAGGACGTCGTGGTGGTGCTTGACTCCATCACGCGCCTTGCGCGTGCCTACAACCTGGCTGCCCCGGCCAGTGGGCGCATCCTCTCGGGTGGTGTCGACTCGGCGGCCCTGTACCCGCCCAAGAAGTTCCTTGGCGCGGCGCGCAACATCGAGAACGGTGGCTCGCTCACCATCCTGGCCTCTGCCCTCGTGGACACGGGCTCCAAGATGGATGAGGTCATCTTCGAGGAGTTCAAGGGCACCGGCAACATGGAGCTCAAGCTAGACCGCGACCTTGCCGACAAGCGCATCTTCCCGGCTATCGACCCGGTTTCCTCCGGCACGCGCAACGAGGACCTTCTCATCGATGCCGAGCTGCAGCCGTTCGTGTGGGGTATCCGCCGGATCCTGGCCAACATGAACAGCGTGGAGCGCGCCACTACGGCGCTGGTGAAGGGGCTCAAGGCCACGAGCACCAACCAGGAGTTCCTGATCCGCTCGGCCAAGAAGGCCCAGCACACCGACTACGTAGGCGCATAGCGTCGCGTCATCCCACAAGACCTAGGCCCGGGCGGGCGGCAGGCACCTGTCCTGTCGCCCGCTCTTTGCCATGCGTATGGCCTGCTTGCGGGTGGGCTCTTACGCCAACGTGTCTTTTCCAGACCATTCAAAGAACTGCTTGCATCCAGAACAAATGCAGGTATATAGTGAGATGTGCCTGAGCCCTCAAGGGTCAGGGCATCACGACACGACGGTACACAAACCTAAAACGCAGCATGCCGGTGTCAAGCACGAAAGAAGCGCCCCGTGGCGCAAGCTCGTTCGGCATACGTCTTTTGTTTGTGCACCCGACGGCAGTTCAGCCAAGGAGGTGCTGGCTTAGCATGGGCGTAGCAAGAAGGAATCCTGCCGTATATGCGGGCGTGGCGGCGGCTGTGGCGGCAATGCTTCCCAACGGGGCATATGCGCTGAGCGTCGAGCAGCTCACGACTGGCGAGATGGCCCCGTACGTCCACTATGGCCTGGGGTGCATCACCGGTGCCGCCCTCACCACGGCAGCGTTCACCGTGGCACTCAGCCTGAGGTCCGTGCGCAAGGCGAAGGCGCACGGGGGCAAGGCGGAGCAGGAGGCCGTGGACGAGGCGCCTGTGGCGCAGGCCGATCCCACCCCCAGCTCCTCGCAGGTCAGGCGGCGTGCCCGGCACATGGGCGTGCGCGAGTGGGAGGCATCGGGCATCATCCGCGTGCAGGCTCCCGAGGCCGAGCCCGCCGAGCCCGCACCGTCTGGAGCCAGCGAGCCCAAGGCTGCGCAGGACGATTCCCGACAGGACTATGGTGATGTGGCCGAGGAGTACGTGCGCCGCAAGTCGCTGCGCGAGCAGGTGACGTCGCGCGCGTCGGGCGTGGCCAGCGTCCTTGCGTCGCGCCTTGGCACCTCGAACATGTTTGACGACATGCCCATCATCGAGCGGGCCGACGGCACCGTGGGTGACGTGGGGACTAGCTGGTGGAACGCCGCCCTTGGCTCCTCGATTCGCGGGGTCGAGGACCTCACGCTCGAGACGGCCGAGGACGTGAACTCCGTCGCGTCCTCCTACGACCTCATGGCGTCCCGTCCGGCCCAGCCGGTCGAGCCGCGCAGGCCCTCGGCGGGCGAGACGAGGTCGGCCTACATCTCCAAGAACGTTGCCGAGGTGGACGTGGGCGTCTATCCCGAGCACCGCAGCGCCGCGGAGCTTGACGGCGAGGACATCTGGGACATGGCCCTCAAGGCCATGGACGAGCAGCTCACGCAGCAGGCTCCGGCCGTGTTCCACGACGTCATCGGCGGGCTGGACACCATTGACGAGCCCGGCGACCTCGAGGCGCCCACGGGCTTCATCCCGTTCCGCACGCCCGCCGGCCATCCCGAGGTGGTGGACACCAACACCTACGTGGACTACCTCATCGACGACGAGTTCTCGCGCAACCCCTCGCCGGTGGCCCGCCGCAGCTCGCACCAATTCCTCACGGTCATCCAGGGCGGAAGCCAGAAGATGCCCGCCGTGCAGGAGGGCGAGCACGTGCCGCGTCACATGGCACGGCGCGAGGCCGCGGCCAAGGAGGCCTAAAGGCTACGTCACAACGCAAGTGCGCACGTCAGGGCGCCGCTTCCCAAAGGGAGGTGGCGCCTTTCCATGCTGCCGCTTCAGGTGTCAGAATGCGCAGCGCCCATGCCTTGCGACGGCGTGCCCCACCTTTGTTTCAGATATCGAAATTGATGTTTCAGCGAAATAAACCATCGGGGGGTCTCGGCCCTTGCCGCAACGCGCAAAACTATCGTATTTACATGCTCTATTAGGTCTTCTATGAAGGGAGAGAAACATGAAGGCCAACATTTCGCGTCGCAACTTCCTGCAGCTCTCTGGTGCCGTCGCTGGCTCTGCCATCCTTGCCGGATGCGGTGGTGGCGCCTCCGACGCCGGCTCTGACGAGCCCACCACCGACCTCTCCGATGCCGGCATCTTCAAGGTTGGCGGCATCGGCCCCACCACGGGTGCCGCGGCCATCTATGGCACGGCTACCAAGTTTGGCGCACAGGTTGCCGTCAACGAGCTCAACGCATCGAGTGACGTGCTCATGGAGCTCAACTGGCAGGACGACGCCCACGATCCCGAGCAGTCCGTGAACGCCTATCACAACCTGCTTGACTGGGGCATGCAGATCCTCGTGGGCACCACCACCACGGGTCCGTGCGTGGCCGTCTCGGCCGAGACCAACGCCGACCGCATCTTCCAGCTGACCCCGTCCGCCTCCTCGGTTGACGTCATCGGCGGCGTCGAGGGCACCAACGAGCCGGCCAAGGACAACGTCTTCCAGATGTGCTTCACCGACCCCAACCAGGGCATCGCCTCCGCGCAGTACATCTCTGAGCAGGGCCTGGGCACCAAGATCGCCGTCATCTACAACAACGCCGACGCCTATTCCACCGGCATCTACAACAAGTTCATGGAGAAGTCAGCCGAGCTCAACCTTGATGTTGTCTCCGAGACCACCTTCACCGACGACACGGTCGACTTCTCCGTGCAGGTGGGCGACGCCAAGGCCAAGGGCGCTGACCTGCTGTTCCTTCCCATGTACTACACGCCCGCCTCGCTCATCCTTGCCGAGGCCCAGAAGCAGGCCTATGCCCCCAAGTTCTTCGGCGTCGACGGCATGGACGGCATCCTCACGCTCGAGGGCTTCGACACCAGCCTCGCCGAGGGCGTCATGCTGCTCACCCCGTTCGTCGCGTCCGCCGATGACGAGGCCACGCAGAACTTCGTGGCTGCCTACAAGGAGCTCACCGGCTCTGACGAGGACCCGAACCAGTTTGCGGCCGACGCCTACGACTGCGTGAAGGCCGTCGCCGCTGCCATCCAGGCCGCCGGCCTCACCGCCGACATGACGGCCCCCGAGCTCTGCGAGGCCCTCATCGCGCAGTTCACCGACCCCTCGTTCAAGGTTGCCGGCCTCACCGGCGAGGCCACCTGGTCCGCCACTGGCGAGGTCTCCAAGTCGCCCAAGGGCATGGTCATCCAGAACGGCGTCTACGTCTCGATGGATTAGGTCTTGATGAACTAGAATGGTTCGCTGGTTGTAGCTTTGGGAGGCCGCCGCTCCGCTGCGACGGCCTCCCCCTTATGAAGGAGGTGGAACCTTGGGCCTTCTGACCAACGTGATAAACGGCGTGAGCTTGGGAAGCGTGTACGCGATCATCGCGCTCGGATACACCATGGTCTACGGCATCGCGAAGATGCTCAACTTCGCGCACGGGGACATCATCATGGTGGGAGGCTACCTGTGCTTCTGCGCGGTGCAGTACCTTGGGCTTCCGCCCCTGGTGGGAGTCGTGCTTGCCTGTGCAGGCTGCACCTGCCTGGGCATCGTCATCGAGCGGCTGGCCTACAAGCCGCTGCGCGAGGCGCCGTCGCTTGCCGTGCTCATCACCGCCATCGGCGTGTCCTACTTCCTGCAGAACTCGGCCCTGCTCATCTGGAAGAGCGACCCGAAGGTCTTCCCAAGCGTGGTCAAGCTGCCCACCCTCTCGTTCTTTGGCGGACAGCTTAACGTGAGCCCGCTGTCCATCGTGACGGTGCTCACCTGCATCGCGGTCATGGTGGGCCTCACGCTCTTTACCCAGCGCACCAAGATGGGCAAGGCCATGCGCGCCTGCTCCGAGGACAAGGGCGCCGCGCAGCTCATGGGCATCGACGTCAATGCCACCATCTCGATGGTCTTCGCCATCGGCTCGGGCCTTGCCGCCATCGCCGGCGTGCTTCTGTGCTCGGCCTATCCCACCCTCATGCCCACGACCGGCTCACTGCCCGGCATCAAGGCCTTCACGGCCGCCGTCTTTGGCGGCATCGGCTCCATCCCGGGCGCCATGCTGGGAGGCATCCTGCTGGGCATCATCGAGATCTTTGCCAAGGCCTACATCGGCACCGAGCTTGCCGACGCCATCGTGTTCGGCGTGCTCATCGTGGTGCTGCTCGTTCGTCCCGCAGGCCTGCTGGGCACGTTCGTCCCGGAGAAGGTGTAGCCCATGGACGCAATCAGGAATATGGACAAGACGACGCGTTCCAACCTCATCACGTATGGCATGGTCATCGTCGCCTTTGCGGTGATGCAGGGGCTCTCTTCCATCGGCGCCATCGGCAGCTCCACGAAGGGCCTGCTCATCCCCATCTGCGCCTACATCTCGCTGGGCATCTCGCTTAACCTCGTGGTGGGCATTTCGGGCGAGCTGTCGCTTGGCCACGCCGGCTTCATGAGCGTGGGTGCCTTCACGGGCGTGGTGGTATCGTCGCTGCTCTCTGGCGTTGTGGCCAACGGCGCGCTGCGGTTCCTGCTGGCTAGCCTTGCCGCCGGCGGCGCCGCCGCCCTGGCGGGCGTGCTCGTGGGCGTGCCGGTCATGCGCCTGCAGGGCGACTACCTGGCCATCGTCACCCTCGCCTTCGGCGAGATCATCAAGAACCTGCTTAACAACCTCTGGCTTGGCTGGGATTCCGAGGGCCTGCACGTGAGCATGCGCAACGCGAACGACCTCTCGCTTGAGGCGGGTGGCAAGATCCTCATCAACGGGCCGCAGGGCGCGACGGGCATCGAGCGCCTCTCCACCTTCACCTTCGGCTTCCTGCTCATCATCTTCACGCTGATTGTGGTGCTCAACCTGGTTAACAGCCGCTCTGGCCGTGCCATCATGGCCGTGCGCGACAACCGCATCGCCGCCGAGAGCGTGGGCATCTCCACCACCAAGTACCGCCTGATGGCCTTCGTGGTCTCCGCGGCGCTGGCGGGCATGGCCGGCGCGCTCTATGCCATGAACTACAGCTCCATCGTCCCGAAGAAGTTCGACTTCAACACCTCCATCAACATCCTCGTCTTCGTCGTGCTGGGCGGCATGGGCAACATCCGCGGCGGCATCATCTCGGCCACGCTGCTTACGGTGCTGCCCGAGAAGCTGCGCTTCTTGGGCGACCTGCGCATGCTCATCTATGCGGTGGTGCTCATTATGGTCATGCTGGTCTCCAACAACCGTGCGCTGCAGGCTACGCTGCAGTCCGTGGTGGAGCGTGTGCGCAGGAGGCGCGATGACGACGACCTCGTGCTTGACGCAGAGAAGGGGGGCGATGCCTGATGGCGCGAAACGAGGGCACCTACAAGGCGCAGAGCGCGGCGGCCGGTGAGGGCCAGGCAAGGGCGGGCGTCCCGAAGAGGGCCAGCCAAGCCACCAAGATGGTTCCGCTTCCCACCGACTCGCTGATACCGGAGCGCGACCAGGGCCAGACCATCCTCGAGTGCCGGCACCTTGGCATCGACTTCGGCGGCCTGCATGCCGTGGAGGACTTCAACTTCACCGTGGGCAAGACCGAGATCGCGGGCCTCATCGGGCCCAACGGCGCGGGCAAGACCACGGTGTTCAACCTGCTCACCAAGGTGTACCAGCCCACGCGCGGCGCCATCATCCTGGACGGCATCGACACCGCCAACATGACCACGCCGCAGGTGGCGCAGGCCGGCATCGCGCGCACCTTCCAGAACATCCGCCTCTTCGATTCGCTCACGGTCGAGGAGAACGTGCGCATCGGCCTGCACAACCAGGTCAAATGCGGCATGTGGAGTGGCATCTTCCGCCTTCCGCGCCACTGGCTCGCCGAGAAGGAGTTCCACGACCGTGCGCTCGAGCTGCTTGACGTGTTCGGCATGGCCGACCAGGCCGGCGCCGTCGCGGGCTCGCTGCCCTACGGTGCGCAGCGTCGCCTCGAGATCGTGCGCGCGCTTGCCACCGCGCCCAAGCTGCTGCTGCTTGACGAGCCGGCCGCCGGCATGAACCCCTCCGAGACGGCCGAGCTCATGGAGAACATCCGCAAGATCCGCGATGACTTCCAGATCGCCATCATGCTCATCGAGCACGACATGGACCTTGTCATGGGCGTGTGCGAGGGCATCGCGGTGCTCAACTTCGGCAAGATCATCGCCAAGGGCACACCCGAGCAGATCCAGGCAAACCCGCAGGTCATCGAGGCCTATCTCGGCAAGCAGGAGACCGATGACGCGGCTCTGCGCGGAAAGGGCAGGAGGTACCAATGAGCATGCTCGAGGTCAGTGATCTCAACGTGTACTACGGCAGCATCCATGCCGTGAAGGGCGTCTCGTTCGAGGTGAACGAGGGCGAGATCGTCACCCTCATCGGTGCGAACGGCGCAGGCAAGTCCACTACGCTCAACACCGTGGCGGGCATCCTGCGCCCACGGAGCGGCTCAGTGGAGTTCGAGGGCGAGAGCCTCGTGGGCGTGCCGGCACACAAGATGGTGCAGCGGGGCATCGCGCTCTGCCCCGAAGGGCGCCGCGTGTTCGGAAACCTTACGGTGCGCGAGAACCTCGAGATGGGCGCCTTCACGCGTCCCGACGACGAGGCCCGCGAGACGCGGCGCGAGGTGTACGAGCGCTTCCCGCGCCTCAAGGAGCGTCGCCACCAGCTGGCCGCCACGCTTTCGGGCGGCGAGCAGCAGATGCTGGCCATGGGCCGCGCGCTCATGAGCAAGCCCAAGCTCATCATGCTTGACGAGCCCTCCATGGGCCTGGCGCCCATACTGGTGGCCGAGATCTTCGACATCATCAAGAGCCTGAATGACGACGGCGTCACCGTCCTTCTGGTCGAGCAGAACGCCCGCAAGGCGCTCTCCATCGCCGACCGCGGCTACGTGCTCGAGGTGGGCGGCGTCACCAAGACGGGCACGGGCGCCGACCTTCTGCACGACGACGACGTGCGCAAGGCCTACCTCGGAGGCTAGGTATCTGTGACGGACGCTCCGACCTCTCGTTGCATTATTGAAAGGAGACCTGCATGAACGTCTGCTGCCTTGACATGGAGGGCGTCGTCGTTCCCGAGATATGGATTGCCTTTGCCGAGGCAAGCGGCATCCCCGAGCTGCGTCGCACCACCCGCGACGAGCCCGATTACAACAAGCTGATGCACTGGCGCATGGGCATCCTCGAGGAGCATGGCCTGGGCCTGCCACAGATCCAGGAGGTCATCGCTACCATCGACCCGCTGCCCGGAGCGCGCGAGTTCCTCGACGAGCTCAGGACGCTGTCGCAGGTGATCATCATCTCGGACACGTTCGAGGAGTTTGCCAAGCCGCTCATGGCAAAGCTTGGCTGGCCCACCCTGTTCTGCAACTCGCTGGAGGTGGACGAGGCGGGCATGGTGCGCAACTTCCACATGCGCTGCGAGCAGTCGAAGCTCACCACCGTGCGGGCGCTGCAGTCCATCGGCTTCGACACCATCGCCACCGGCGACTCGTACAACGACCTGGCCATGATCCGCGCAAGCAAGGCGGGCTTCCTGTTCCGCTCGACCGACAAGATCAAGGCCGACAACCCCGATCTGCCTGCCTACGAGGAGTTTGACGAGCTGCTGGCCGCCTTCAAGGCCGCACTGTAAACCGCATAGAACAAGGCCGGAACCCCGTTGCATGGTACACACCGCAACGGGGTTCCGGCCCCTTGTCGCACTAGCGGGCTGACACGCCGCGCTCGCTTGCCCGCATGGTGCGTGCCCACAGGCTGGGCATGGCGGCCAGCGAGGCTGCCTCGACGCGCGCAGCGGACTGGTCGCCATCGCAGATGGCAAGCATCGCGGCACCCGACCCCGAGATGAGGAAGGTGATGGCCCCCGCCTCGAGGGCCACGTCCTGCAGGCGCTCGTAGTCGGGGATGAGCGGCGCACGGTAGGGCTCGTGGATGCGGTCGTGGCAGCAGTCGCGGATGAGGTCGGCGCGGCCCGACGCCAGCGAGCTTACCATGGCAAGGCAGCGGCCCACCTGCCACGACACCGAGCTCATGGGCACCATGGACGGCAGGGCTTGGCGCGCGTCGCTCGTAAGCACGCGATAGGGCGGTGCAAGGCAAACAAACCGCAGGTTGGGAGCCACGGGCCAGCGGGTGGTTACCGTCTGGCCGTCGTTTACGTACGAGCTTACCAACCCGCCCATCACGGCAGGCGCAACGTTGTCGGGGTGGCCCTCTAGGGTGGTTGCCAGGTTGAGGGTGAGGCTGCGGTCGATGTCACGGCCGGCCAGGACCTGTGCCGCCACGATGCCCGCCACGATGCAGGTCGAACTTGACCCCAGACCGCCGGAGCGGGGGATGGGGGAGCGCTCTTCGATGGTAAGGAGGTGCGGATCCAGCCCCAGCGCCTCGCATCCGGCCACATACGAGCGCCAGACGAGGTTTGCGGCGGGCCCCGCCGGGTCGTCATAGCCACGTATGGCCAGCTGGCCGCTTGGCTCGAAGGTAAACTGCGCCGTGAGGTCGAGCGCAAGGCCCAGCACGTCAAACCCAACCCCAAGGTTGGCCGCCGTGGCAGGCACGCTTACCGTGACGCGCCGAGCGTCGTGCGCTTCGCTCATGCAAACACCCTCGCGCAGGCAGACTCGACGAAGCCGAGCATCTCGTCCTGGTCGCAGACGTCGGGATGGCGCACCTCGGCGGTACGTAGCGCTGAGAGCTGCCGCGGCGCGGGCACGCCCGTCAGGCGCTCGAGCTGGTCCATGCAGGCAAAGCCGTCGAGGCCATCCACATCGTGGCCAAGGGCCGCCAGCACGTCGGCCGAGAACTTGTAGGGGTTGGCCGTGGAGAGGCACACCCGCTCGCGCCCCTCGTGCGGCAGGCGGCCCAGCACGCAGGCTCCCACGGCGGTGTGCGGGTCGATGAGCACGCCGTGGTCATCCCATGCCGAGCGGATGGTGGCCCGCGTCTGGTCATCGGTGGCAAAGCCGCAGGCAAAGGTCTCACGCATGCGGTCCATCAGGTGCGAAGGCAGGGTGTAGGTGCCGGTGGCGGACAGCTGGCCCATCCACGAGGCCACCTGCTCGCAGTCTCCGTCGGTGAGGTAGTACAGCAGGCGCTCGAGGTTGGACGACACCAGGATGTCCATCGAGGGCGAGATGGTCTTCACGAAGTCGCGGCGGCGGTCGTAGGTGCCCGTCTCGATGAAGTCGGTGAGCACCTTGTTGGTGTTGGACGCCACGATGAGCGTGCCGACGGGCAGCCCGAGCCGCTTTGCGTAGTAGCCTGCCAGCACGTCGCCAAAGTTGCCGGTGGGCACGCAGAAGTCGACGGGATCGCCCGCGGCAACCCTGCCTGCCTTCACCAGCTGGGCATAGGCGTCAAAGTAGTAGGTGACCTGTGGCACGAGGCGTCCCACGTTGATGGAGTTGGCGCTCGAGAGCACCACGCCGCGGGCTGCGAGGCGCTCTGCCAAGGCTTGGTTGGCAAAGATGCGCTTCACCTGGGTCTGCGCGTCGTCGAAGGTGCCGCGGATGCCCGCCACGGCCACGTTGGCACCCCGCTGCGTCACCATCTGCAGGCGCTGCACGTCGGACACCTTGCCTGCCGGGTAGAACACCGTGACGCCCGTGCCCGGAACGTCGGCGAAGCCGTCGAGGGCGGCCTTGCCCGTGTCGCCCGACGTGGCGGTGACGATCATGACGCCGCCCGCCGTGCCCTCGCTGGCGCGTGCTACCGACATGAGGCGCGGCAGCATCTGCAGGGCCACATCCTTGAAGGCGCAGGTGGGCCCATGCCACAGCTCAAGCAGCCAGTCCTGGCCCAAGGGGGTAAGGGGCGTGACCGCCGGCGTGTCGAAGTTGTCGGCGTAGGCGCCGGCCACGCAGGAGCGCACCTCGTCGGCGGTGTAGTCGGGAAGGAGCGTGCCCAGCACGTCGCACGCCGTGGCATGGTAGCCCTGTGCGCAGACGCGGCCTAGGTCGAGGCGGCTTGCGCCAAGCTGGTCCGACACATAAAGCCCACCGTCAGGCGCGATGCCGGTGAGTATTGCTTGCTTGCTTGTTACGGAATCGCCAGCGTCCCTCGTGCTGTGATAGAACATTTCCACTGTCTCTCCTCGCGTGCTCGCATGATGCGGTGATTGCAAGTATCATAACCTCACCGATGCGCATGTCGCGGTTGCGTCACAGTATCGAAAGACAAACGATTGGACCTTCATGAAGATTGCCCTGCTTGGCCATGGCGTGGTTGGACGTGGCGTAGACCAGATCGTCTCGACCTGCACGCAAGGCATGGAGGTGTCGCGAATCCTCGAGCTTCCCGACCGCCTGAGCGACCCTCGTATGACCTCGAGCTTTGATGACATTGTGAACGACCCCGCCATCGAGGCGGTCGTCGAGTGCATGGGTGGCATCGAGCCGGCCCACACCTTTATCATGGCCGCGCTTGCCGCGGGCAAGAGCGTGGTCACCTCAAACAAGGCCGTGGTGGCGGCCCATTTCGAGGAGTTCGCGCAGCAGGCTGCGGCCAGCGGCGCCTCGCTGCTCATCGAGGCCACGTGCGGCGGTGGCATCCCCTGGATCGCCAGCATCCAGAAGGCCTTGCGCATCGACGAGGTCACGCGCATCTCGGGCATCATGAATGGCACCACCAACTACCTGGTTGACACCATGGCCAAGACGGGGGAGGACTTCTCCGCGGTGCTAGCCCGCGCCCAGGTGCTGGGCTACGCCGAGCGCAACCCCTCCGACGACGTCGACGGCGTCGACGTCAAGAACAAGACCATCATCGCGGCCAGCGTCGCCTTCCGCACCTGCTGCGTGCGCGAGTTTCCCGTCATGGGCATCCGCAACCTCACCAAGGCCGACATGCGCCTGTTTGCCGGGCGCGACCGCGTGGTCAAGCTGCTGGGCCGCGCCGTGCAGAGGGACGGGCGCTACGCCGTGTCCGTCGAGCCCGTGGCGCTGCCCATGCGCTCGCTTGAGGCCAACGTCCCCTCCAACTTCAACCTCGTCACCCTGGAGGGCGCCACGGTTGGTGAGCTTAAGTTCTATGGCCAAGGCGCGGGCAGCCTTCCCACGGGCAACGCGATGGTGCAGGACCTGCTTGACCTGCGCGACGGCCGTCGCCCTGCCTACGACTTCTCGCGCCAGCTTGACTACGACCCATCGCTCCTTGCGGGTGACTACGTGCTGCGTACCAGCGCCGCAGCCCCCGCAGGGGCCATCCCCTTCGCTCGCGGTGCCTGGGTCATGCGCAACCGTACCGCGGCCGAGGCCCGCTCCATCCTTGACGAGGCGCTTGCAGACGACCCCACCTCGCTCATCGCACTACTTCCCCAGGAGGACTAGCACATGATTAAGGTTGCAAAGTTCGGCGGCTCAAGCGTCGCCGATGCGACGCAGTTCAAGAAGGTGCGCGACATCGTTCGTGCCGACCCCGACAGGCGCTTCGTGGTGGTCTCCGCCGCCGGCAAGCGCTTCTCGGGCGACAACAAGCTCACCGACCTGCTGCTGTTGGTGAACGCGCACGTGGCGTACCATGTCGACTGCACCCAGCTGCTCAAGGATATCGAGCAGCGCTTTGTTGACATCGCGCGCGAGCTGGGGCTCAAGTACCCCATCGCCGAGAAGTTCGAGGAGTTCTCGTCGGTGATCACCAGCCTCTCGCCCGAGTACGTGGTAAGCCGCGGCGAGTGGTTCACGGCGCGCCTCATGGCCGAGTATCTGGGGCTTCCCTTCCTTGACGCCGCCGATGCCGTGGTGTTTCGCCATGACGGCACGGTGGACATGGAGCGCACCGCCACGTCCATCAAGGACGCCGTGCAGCGCCTGGGCTCGTTCGTGCTGCCGGGGTTCTATGGCGCAACCGTCGACGGCACCATCAAGCTCTTCCAGCGTGGCGGCGGTGACATCACGGGCGCAATCCTTGCGCGCTGCATCGACGCGCACGTGTACGAGAACTGGACCGACGTGTCCGGCTTCCTTGCGGCCGACCCGCACATCGTGGAGAACCCCCGCACCATCCACCGCATCACCTTCGACGAGATGCGCGAGCTGTCCTACATGGGGGCGTCGGTGCTGCAGGAGGAGGCCATCTTCCCGGTGCGCGAGGTGGGCATCCCCATCCAGATCAAGAACACCAACGACCCCAGCCGCCAGGGCACCATCATCCGCGAGACTGCCGAGGAAGGCAGCATGGAGCACCTCATCACGGGCATCGCCGGCAAGAAGGACTTCCTTGCGGTGCACGTGAGCAAGGCGCACATGTCCAACGAGGTGGGCATCGTGCGGCGCGCGCTGGCCGTGTTCGAGCGGTATGGCGTGTCGGTCGAGCACATCCCTACGGGCGTCGACTCGTTTGGCATCGTGGTCAACGGCTCCGACGTGGTGGACAAGATCTACAACATCGTGAACGACCTGCAGCAGGAGCTCAAGCCCGACAGCGTGACGGTCATCGACAAGCTGGCCCTCATCTCGGTGGTGGGCCGCAACATGAGCCGCCGCCCCGGCACGTCGGGTCGGGTGTTTGGGGCCCTGGGCGAGGCGGGCATCAACATCCGCATGATCACGCAGAGCTCGCAGGAGATCAGCATCATCATGGGCGTGAACAACGAGGACTTCGATCGCGCCATCAACGTTATCTACCAGGCGTTTGTTGCCAATGAGATGGTCAACATGCAGAGGGGAGCGGTGCAATGAGCAACAAGGTGGTGGCCATCCTCGGCGCGACGGGCGTCGTGGGGCAGCAGATGCTGCAGTGCCTTGAGGAGCGCAACTATCCCGTCGAGCGGCTGGTTCCGCTGGCAAGCGCCCGCTCCGTGGGCAAGACCGTCACGTTCCGTGGCGAGCAGGTGCCGATTGTGGAGGCTACCCCCGAGGCATTCGAGGGCATCGACATCGTGCTGGGCGCCGCTGGCGACGGCACGGCCAGGGAGCTGCTGCCCGAGGCCGTGAAGCGCGGCGCGGTGTGCGTGGACAACAGCCACGCCTTCCGCCTCGAGCCCGACGTGCCCCTGGTCATTCCCGAGATCAACGCCGACGACGTGAAGTGGCACAACGGCATCATCGCCAACCCCAACTGCGCTACCATCATCGGCCTCGTGCCGCTGTGGCCCCTGCACCAGGCGGCGGGCCTCACGCGCATCATCGCGAGCACCTATCAGGCCGCCTCGGGTGCCGGCAAGCCCGGCCTTGACGAGCTGCAGCGCGAGATGGCTGCCCTTGCCGCCGGCGAGCCGGTGGGCGACACCAAGCCTTTTGCCTACCAACTGGCTGCCAACCTCATCCCGCAGATCAGCAGCTTCAAGGACGATGCCTACACCGACGAGGAGCTGAAGATGGGTCGTGAGGGGCGCAAGATCATGCACCTGCCCTCGCTGCGCGTCAACTGCACCTGCGTTCGCGTGCCCATCATGCGCTCGCACTCCGAGTCCATCACGGCCGAGTTCGAGAGGCCCATCACGCCGGACGAGGCGCGCGAGATCCTGAGCGCGGCGCCGGGCGTCCGCGTCGTGGACGACCCTGCCTCCCTGCGCTATCCCATGCCGTTGGAGACGAGCGACCAGGACCTCGTCTTCGTGGGCCGCATCCGCCGGGACACCTCGGCCCCCGACGGCGTGAACGCGCTTACGCTGTTCTGCTGTGGCGACCAGATTCGTAAGGGCGCGGCCACCAATGCGGTGCAGATAGCCGAGCTGCTGGTGTAACGCCACGGGGCCAGAGGGGAGCGTCCCTTCTGGCCCCTTTTTGTTGGGGCTAAGGGAGGACCGTCCTCCTTGGCCCCTGTTTCGTTTGACGAGCGGAGGAGCCCCATGATCAAGCTTGTGGTCACTGACATTGACGACACCCTCATCGCGGTGGGGCGGCCCCATGCCACGGAGCACGCCATCTCCGCCATCCACGAGCTGCAGGCTGCCGGGGTGGAGTTCTCCGTCGTGACCGGTCGGCGCATGAGCGCCATCCGCAAGCTCTTCTGCGACGACGAGGCCTGCTTCCAGACGGCCATCACCTCCAATGGGCAGCGCATCTACGTGGACGGCGAGTGCATCCACACGCAGTACCTCGACCACGACGCGCTGGTGCGGGCGGCCGAGGTGGTGAGCAGCTTCGAGGGCTACGCCATCGGCCTGTACAAGGGTCATCAGGTCGAGCTGGTGGCCACCTCGCAGGAGGAGGTTGACCGCTACGGGCTCGCGTTCTGGAACGACGCGCACGTGGTTGACGGCGTCTCGGACCACCAGTACTACAAGGCCAACGTGCGCGTGGGGCATGGGCCGGGCGTGGCGTCGCGCGCCGAGGTGCGCACAGCCATCGCGCGGGCCTGTCCGCAGTTCGACCTCGTGTATCCAGGCCCCAACTACATCGACCTGCTGCCTGGCGGCTGGGGCAAGGACTCCGCCGTGTGCCTGCTTGCGGCCCACCTCGGGCTTGAGTTCGAGGAGGTCGCGGCCTTTGGCGACGAGGAGAACGACCTCAACATGCTGTACTCGGTGCCCAATTCGGTCGCGGTTGCCAATGCGGTGCCGGCGGTGCGTCGCGACGCGCGCTGGCACATCGGTGCCTCGGCCGACGACGCCGTGGCGGACGCCCTGCTGGAGATTGCCGCGGCGGCGCGGGAGGGACGCATGCCCTCCTTCATGAGCCCGCAGCTTGAGACCGAGGCGCCGTTTCAGCAGCCGCGCGGGTAGGGAAGGGACCAGCTGGGCCGCTAGGCCTTTGTTTGCAGGCACCAGTCCAAGGGCAGGCCAACGGCCTGCGCCGTTGCGCTAGACTAGGGGTGTCGACAATCCCAAGAGGAAAGGTGGTATTTCATGGCAGCCATCAACGAGGTCTGCGAGTTCCTGCAGCAGGTTGGCACGTACTATCTGGCAACGGTCGACGGTGACCAGCCGCGCGTGCGCCCCTTTGGCACTGCCCATATCTTCGAGGACAAGCTGTACATCCAGACCGGCAAGGTGAAGCCCGTCGCGCACCAGCTTGAGGCCAATCCCAAGTTCGAGATCTGCGGCTTTGCCAACGGCACGTGGATTCGCGTGTGGGGTAAGCTGGTTGAGGACCCGCGCATCGAGGCGCAGCAGTCCATGCTTGACGCCAACCCCGGCCTGCAGCGCATGTACAAGGCTGGTGACGGCAACACGGCCGTGTACTACATCGTTGACGGCGAGGCCACCTTCTCGTCGTTCACCACCGAGCCAAGGACGGTTAAGTTCTAGGAGCTCCAGCATCAGGAGCATGCAAACGCTACTGCAGGGCGCCACGGGTGAGTCCGTGGCGCCTTTTGTGTTGCGGGGGAGCGTTGGCGAACGTGCTCCGAGCAAAAGCGCCACGTGGCGAACGTGCTCGGAGCAAAAGCGCCACAAACGAAAACAGGCCAGACCTCAAATGTCTGACCTGCGAAGATTCGTGGTGGACCGGCAGGGGTTCGAACCCTGGACCTTGGGATTAAGAGTCCCCTGCTCTACCAGCTGAGCTACCGGTCCATATTCAGTTATGGGGTGGGTACAGGGGCTCGAACCCTGGACCTCCTGAGCCACAGTCAGGCGCTCTGCCAACTGAGCTACACCCACCATGTTGGCAACTGCGTTGCACAGCTAGATAATTGTATCGAAACCTACGGACTTTGCAAGAGAAATTTGAAAAAAGATGAAGAATCGGTCTGGTAGATCACCTCTGGCCCGAGCGGGGAGGGGCGCCCCGACTGAGGCGCCCCTCGCAAGACAGGCTGTAACTCGCCAACAAAGGCGAGGTCACAGCACATGCAGGAGCTAGTCCCGAGGCGCCGTTCCGCCAGCCTTGCGCTCGCCAGCCTCGTCGCGCAGGAAGGCGAAGAGCCTCCCGGCCGTCACCATGAAGCCACCCACGCGGTGGCCGCTGCGACGCACGAGCACCTCGCACTTGGCAGTGGTCACGCCGTGGGCCCGGTCAAGGTCGGCGAGCTCGGACTCGAACAGCAGCGCGTCGTCCTCGTTCAGGAACGTCGCCACCAGCTGGCCGTTGTACGTCACCACGTAGTGGGCTGAGCGGTCGATGGCGGTGGACAGCACCTCGTCGTCCAGCGACCTGACGGCGCGGGCCGCCCCCGCCGCGGCGGAGCGGGCAGCCTTTGCGGCGTCGCTGGCCACGCGCTCGGCAGCGCGTGCCTCGTCGGCCGCCTGCTGCGCGTCGCGCGCGCCACGCAGCGCCTCGGTCGCCAGGGCCGCGGCCCTGCGCACGACGTTGGCTGCCCGGGTGGCGCGCTGCGAAGCGGCGGCAGCGTCCTGGGCTGCCTGGGTGGCCTCGCGAACAAGCTGGGAGTGGGTGGACGGTGCGGCGGCTACGCTTACCTTCGTTGCCTTCGTGGACATGGGCATTCCCCTTTCTGCAGCATCGCTGCAATCGACCGGCGCGCGGACGATCCTTGTGAAACACCGGACCGCTCGCTCGCAGGGGGCAGTGCCTGCGTCTTTCGGGGTCGATTCCCACGAGCCTATGATGTCCGGCGTCGCCTTGTCGGCGCGTCGCGGCATGACTGTCCTGTCATGCCGTCGGTTCACATCTGGGGAATCTGAGAGGCGTCACAGACCGTAGGTCCGTCAACGTTTGGGATGACCACGTCCTGTCATGTCGCCTCTCCAATCTGGTAAGCCCGGAGACCCTGTACTGTAGGTCTCATCAAGGGGAGCGCCACCACCCGTGGCGCAAGAAGATGATACCCATTCTACGGCGCGAATTGCACGGGATTGCGCAACAACCTGAACGCCATGAGGATATGGGCGGATCCGGGCGGGCCCGCTAGGGTACGTCCCGAGACGTACCCTAGCGGGACGCCAGCCCGATTTGCGCGGTTCCGAGGGGTTTACGGTACGTCCCGAGCCGTACCCTAGCGGGGCCCCTGCCCGATTTGCGCGGTTCCGAGGGGCTTATGGTACGTCCCAAGACGTACCATAAGGCGGGACCCGCATCAGCCCTAAAAGCAGGCTTCCCACGTTGCGCAAGCTGCGGCTTTTGGTCCACTTATGCTGGGCTGTAACGTTTTGCTCGTGTGGTCTGCCTGTTGGCTGAGCCAGATGGATGGAGAGTGGCATGGTCGTTATCAACTATTGTCCCAACTGCGAGGGGCATCCCTATACCACCGACTCCAGCGTCACCACGTGCCCCCGTTGCGGCGCCCGCTTGTTGGGCGAGATGGTCTTTGACGCCGACCTGGTAGGTCGCCCCACGCTGGGTGGCGCCCGTACCCTCTACGCCGGAAGGCGCGACAACGAGGAGAACGTGCGCTCTCGTACCTATGGCGACACAGTCACCCTCCCTAACGACGGCACGTGGGATGACGAGCCCACCGCCACCGCGCCGGTCGTGGGACGACCGCTCACCCGTTCCAACACGAGCGACCGCCCGGCCGAAGGTACCGTCACGGCAGATCCCCGGCACGACGTCCCCGCCGTCCCCATCGCGCAGGCCACCCCGGTACAGGCACCCGCGCAGCCCGATCCCGGCACCACCATCCGCGGCAAGGTGTCCAACTACTCCAATTCCGAGGTGGAGGCCGGCCTCTACCGGCGATTCTTCGTGCAGCGCCTGGTTGATGCCGTGGTGTATGGCCAGCGCTTCGAGGACCTCGTGCACCGCTTCACCGTGCGCGTGCGCGCCGAGGGAGCGCCTGCGAGCACCTACGTCGACGTGCCGGTCAACGTGCACGGCACCATCTCCGGCGGTATGCAGCTCACCGATAATGCCGACGTGGAAGTGACCGGCCGCTACAAGAACGGCGTGCTGATGGCCCGCCGCATCGCCGTGCTCAACGGCAACACCCGCACCTACGTGAGGTTCCAGCGCGCCGTCATGCCCATGGTTGTTACGGCCCTGCTCGCGGGCATCGTGGCCTTCCTGGCGTCTGGCGGGCTAGACCTGCTGGCGTACATCGGCGGCGGCATCGGATCGTTCCTCATCACGTGGCTGGGCGTGTCCGCCATCGTGGGGGTCATCTGGGCGATCATCCTGTCGCACATGGGTACCGTGGCGCAGATCATGCTGCTGCGGGGCAACTTCCCCCTCATCGCCATCCTGGGCATCGGCCTGCTTATCACGCTGGCCATGACCAACGCGCTTGGCCTTGGTGGCGTTGCCGTTGCCCTAGGCGACGGCCTGCTTGGCGTGGTCGAGACCATAGCGGCCCCCGCCATCATGCTGGCTGCCATCGTCTACCTTCTGGGACTCATGTTCCGCTAAGCCCCAAGCCTTGGCCCCCGGGACGTCCTCCCGGGGGCCTCATTGCATCGCCCCAACGTCGGAAGGAACGCCATGGACCGAAACGAACTGCAGATGTTTGGCAATGGCATCATGCAGGAATACGGCCGCATGCTCACGGAGATGACCCTCGCCGAGACGCCCGCACGCATCGCGCCGCGCCAGGCGCCCTACCATTCCTACGTTCAGGTGACGGAGGTGTCGCGCAGGTTTGGCGACGAGGACGCCCGCCCTGTGTGGGAGTCGATGGCCCAGCTCATGCACGGGCTCTCGTCTGTGGCCATGCCCTTCTCGCTGGTGCTGGCAAGCGACGGGAAGGCGCTTTCCACCTACGTGGGCACCGACCAAGAGCACATGGGCGTGCTCATGGGCATGCTGCTGGGCGTCTTTCCGCAGATGCGCCTTGCCAGCAACGACCTGGGGCACCCCGTGGTGCGCTCCTACCACGACATCCATGGCGGTAACCTCGCCTCGGGCGGCTTCGTGCGGGGCAACCCGGTGGGGTATGACGACCCGACAAACCCGTCGCAGGTAGATGCGGTCATCCGAGGCATGGCGGGACGTCCGTGGGTGTACGCGGTGTTTGCGCAGCCCGAGCCTGTTGCGGCTACGGTGCGTCGCCAGCAGCGCTGGCTTGCTCGTGCGACGGAGTGCAGCGCGCTTGCGCAGGTAACCTTCACCGACTCGGATAACAGCGAGACCCTCAGCTATCAGCAGCGCTACGTGCAGGCCGAGCAGTACGTGCAGAAGGTGGAGGCCTTCAGCGAGCACTCGTTCGAGAACGCTGCTTCGGGGGAGTGGTGCGTGGTCTGCAACTATGCTGCCAGCACCACCGAGGACGCGCGCCTGCTGGGCGGCCTGCTTACCGCGGCCTTCTACGGCGCGGGCTCCGAGCCCGAGGTGGTGCATGCCGTGGTGCGCCACGACGACGCCCGGGTGCCGCTGGTTGACGGCTGGGAGTTCACGCATGCGGCCTATCTGGGAAACGAGGCCTTCCCCCGCTATGCCACGCTGCTCTCCTGTCGCGAGCTGGCGGTGTACGCGTCGCTGCCCGCCACCGACACGGCGGGCCTCGCGGTGGTTGACGACGTGGCCTTTGACGTGGACCGCGAGGTTTCGGGCGACCTCGTGGTGGGCAGCATCCTTGACGCGGGGCGGCCCACCCAAAACGCCTACGCGCTGCCCTCCGACGAGCTGAACCGCCATGCCCTGGTGGTGGGCCTTACGGGATCGGGCAAGACCAACACCCTCAAGTGCCTGCTGCACGACCTCGCCACCAGGCGGGGCCTGCCCTTCATGGTGGTGGAGCCTGCCAAGAAGGAGTACTGGGAGCTGTGGCGCATGGGCTTCGATGACCTGCAGGTATATAGCGTGGGCTCCAGCGAGCCCGGCGCGCGCGGCCTGTGCATCAACCCCTTCGAGTGTGCGTCGGTGACCGGCCCCGGCGGGCGCCGGCGCCGTGTGCCCATCCAGACGCACATCGACTTCGTATACGCCGCCTTCAAGGCCAGCTTCATCATGTACACGCCGATGCCCTACGTGCTGGAGCGCGCCATCTACGAGATCTACGAGGACTGCGGCTGGGACGTGCAGGCCGACGTGAACCGCACCGGCCGCGAGGTGTATCCCACCATCGAGGACCTGTACTTCAAGATCCCCGAGGTGGTTGACGTCATGGGGTACGACCAGAAGATGCGTCGCGACCTCATTGGGTCGCTGCAGGCGCGCATCAACTCGCTGCGCATCGGGTCGAAGGGCGCCACGCTCAACGTGGCGCGGTCGTTCCCCTTTGACCAGCTGCTTGAGGGCCGCGTGGTGGTGGAGCTGGAGGACATCGGTGACGATGACGCGAAGGCCTTCATCATCAGCCTGCTGCTGGTGAACCTGCTGGAGGTGCGTCGCCAGCAGGACGACCTGCAGCTGGGCCTGCGCCACGTGATGCTGATCGAGGAGGCGCACCGCCTGCTGAAGAACGTGCAGGGCGGCACGGGCGAGGATGCCGACCCGCGCGGCGCGGCGGTGGAGTTCTTCTGCAACCTGCTGGCCGAGATGCGCAGCAAGGGGCAGGGCTTCGTGGTGGCCGACCAGATTCCCTCCAAGCTGGCTCCCGACCTGGTCAAGAACACCAACCTCAAGATCGCGCACCGCATCGTGGCTGTTGACGAGCGCGAGCTGGTGGGTGGGTCGATGCATATGCGCGACGAGCAGGTGGAGGCGCTGGCGTCGCTGAGGCAGGGTGTGGCTGCCGTGTACTCGGAGGGCGACAACCGACCCAAGCTGGTGCGGCCGGCATATGCGGGCGAGCTCGTGAGGATTGGACGCGAGTGGGCGGGCCGTGCCGAGGCGCTGGCGGCCACCGCGCACAACGGCGTGCAGGCTGCGGGCAACCCCGACTATGCGTCGCTCACCGGCACCATGCCCGAGGTGTGCCGTCGCTGCGGGAGGCACTGCGGCAGGAGGCCGGCCGACGTGCTGGTGCGCCTGCGCGACCCGCGCGCGTTTGACCGGCTGGCCGACCGCCTTGACCCAAGCGTGACGCGGTCGTGCAAGGCCGGGTCCGTGGACAGCGGCGTCAGGGGCCTGCTGGACGCGCAGGAGCCCGGCTGGGAGACGCGCAGCCCTGCCGACCGCGCCTGCGTGCTGGCCTGCCTGCTGGATCGCTGGCAGCTTCCCAAGCGCTCCGAGCAGCGGCTCATCAACATCTACATGGAGCTTGGCTAGGCGTTGTGCAACCTGCGCATAAGCCGAGGCGCGAAACTGGCAGGAACGTAGGAAGCGCTTTGTGACACTTCCCTGGTAAGGGGGCCCATATGGATGACGGATACGATTCGGGTGGATACGACTCCGGCAGCACGGACAGCGGCAGCTACGACTCGGGCAGCACGGACAGTGGCAGCTACGACTCGGGCAGCACGGGCGCCTACGACGCTGGCAGCTACGAATCCAGCAGCTCTGGCTCCTACGACGCTGGCAGCTACGAGGGCTCTGGCTCGGAAGCCGAGAGCTACGAAGGCGGCGACGCGAGCCTCGACGCAAGCTCCGAGCTGTACGAGGCGTCCGGCGAGGGCGACAGCTCCGAGACCGAGCTGTATGACGGTTCGGAGAGGGATGGCGCGTCTGACGAACCTGATACCGAGCTGTATGACGGTGGGGCCGAGGGCGACCTCGAAGGCGATGCGCCCGACACGTCCGACGCATCCGACACACCTGACACCGAGCTGTACGACGACGCTGACCGCGGCGACTCCGAGGAGACCGAGCTGTACGATGGGCCCGAGGCGGGCGACGGTCCCGACACCGAGCTGATCGACGATGCCGGGCGTGCGGACGTTACCGAGGGCGACGTGAGCGAGAGCGACGCCCCCAGTGACGACTGGGATGACATCGACTTCACCACGACGTCCAACACCCCCTACGAGCAGGCCGTCATTGCCGAGATGGGCCAAAACGGCGAGCTGGACATCCCGGAGGAGGACCCAACCCTGGATGAGCCCGAGTTTGGAACGCCACACCTTCCCACCGAGGCCACGGGCACCTTCGAGGGCGAGCGTGGCAACTCCGCCTTCGTGCCAAGCTCCGAGGAGGCCCGCGCGGCTATGGCCGAGTACGGCCAGGACTCCGTAGAGTACGTGAACGGCGAGCCCGACTTCTCGCCCTTCACGCAGCACGAGACCCCGTATGGCGACATGAGCTGCGAGGTGGAGATAGGCCATATGACCACCGACCGTGCCAACCCCAGCTGGGAGTATGGCGACCGGCGTCCCGCCGGCACGTCGCATGACCCCAACTACGACCTGGGCAACTTCGCGCAGGCCGACAACGCGTTGGTGGACCGCGCCATCGAGCAGGACCCCGGTCTGGTGGAAGGCAAGTCGCCCGAGGAGGTGGCCCAGCTCCGCTCCGACATGGCCAGCGAGATCGAGAGCTGGCGCACGTCGAACGGCCTCACGTGGCACGAGACCACCGACGGGACCACCATGCAGCTGGTGCCCACGAGCATCCACGATGCCTGCCGCCACAGCGGAGGCGTGAGCACGATGCGCACGGTGCAGGCCTACGGCGACATCCGTCGCCCCGAGTGACCCGCCACATGGTGGATGTGCCCCGACCTGATTCGCCACAAGCGAACGACCGCTGAGGGAGACAGATGGACGACTACGAGGGTGATGGCCTCGACGAGGGTTTCGATGCCGGAGACGAGCTTTACGACGCCGATGACGAGCTGCTTGATGTGGCTGAGGACGGCGAGGCGTACGGTCTTGCGGAAGGCCCCGATGCTGAGCTGCTCGAGCCATCTGCCGGTACGGCTCCGGAGGCTGCCGAGGACGAGGAGCTGGTCGACTTCTCGCCACTTGAGGGCAAGGTGCCCGACATCACCGAGGCGCAGGAGGCCAAGTACGAGGCCGACCTGCAGGAGCTGCAGAGTCGCCTGCACGAGGTAAACCCCAACTACGATCCCTTCGAGCTGGACGACTACCCGTACAACAACAACTGCGGCTCCTGCGCGGCCGCCGTGTGGGACCGTCTTGAGGGGACCGGCGACACGGTGGCGAGCGACCGGACGCTGTCGGTGGCAGAGATGGAGGCGCACACGGGCCTCAAGCAGGTGGAGGCCACGCCCGAGGAGATCGAGGCGCACGTGAGGAGCCTAGGCCCGGGTGGCCACGTGGTGGTGGGTGTCGACCGCGCCGTGGGCTCGGGTCACTGGTTCAACGCGTACACCCCAAACGGGCGAGACGTGTACTATGTGGACGGACAGAACGCGACGGTGAGCCCTTGGCCGCCCACTGACATGGGCGCGGTGGTTCGCTGGGACATGAGCAAGCGATAGGGGACGAGCATGGACGAGACGCTGGTTGCGATGGCCGTCGAGGCCTTGGGCATCAACGAGGACGAGGTCAGGGCCCATGTGCAGGAGCTGCCCGAGGTGGATGGCTTCTACGTGTGGGACCCCGCGCGCGGCGGCCGCTCGATGATCGTGAACCGCCAGGGCGAGCGCCTGGTTGCCAAGGGCTTCGTCCCGCTGGAGCGGCACGTCGAGGCGTTCAGGTCGGGCCGCCGCAACTGACTACGTTACGCCGTGGACAAAGGAGATCGTATGGCCGAGCGGTTCGTGTACGAGACGTGCGAGGTTGCCCCGTACGTCATGCCAGTCAAGGTTGAGTTCGAGTGGTTCGGCGGGTTCTCGATCGCCCAAAAGCGGCGCTGCATCCACGCGCTGCACGGTGCCTACCTGAGGCGCAATTCCGACAGGCGGGTGCTGGAGATCTCGACCAAGGGAGAGGTGGAGCTTGGGAATCGCCTGTCTGCCTTCAGCCTCTCCATGTCGGTCGACGGGCGTGACGTCCCGATGGAGTGCGCCTTTCAGGGCGGGAAGGTCTTTGAGAACGGTGGGCCCTACGTCGACCTATACGACGCAACGCCGAGAGACGCGAAGCGCGACATGCGCTTACGTGAGAGCGGTCGCCTGACGGGCTTCTCCTTCCTTGGCCAGATGTGGCCCACCAAGCCAAAGGACGCCTTCTACCGCTGGCTGTACATCCGGGCGCTCATGGCCAACCCGGCCCTGGCCCAGCAGCTGTGCGCCTACGACGCCTTCACCGACATCGAGTTCAATCCTGCGCGGCAGGTCAACTGCCAAGCCATCGCCGCAGCAACGTACGTCTCGCTGGTGCGCGCGGGCAGGCTTGACGAGGCCATGGCAAGCCGCGAGGCCTTCCTCTGGACGGTCTATCGCAGCCTGGGGTAGGGGCGCTCGCCTGGCACTATCCCTCGAATGGATGGAACGTGGGCACCATCTTGTCGTAGGTGCAGAAGCCCTCGAAGCCCAGCGATGCCAAGTACCTCTGGAAATGTCGCAGGTAGGCGCCAAGATGCTCGGGCGCGTGACTGTCGGAGCCCAAGGTGATGATGCGTCCGCCCAGGTCGCGGTACAGCCGCAGGACCTCCTCGGCGGGCTGGCTGTCCTTCAGCCCATAGCGGACGGACGAGGTGTTGAGCTCGATGCCCTTGCCCTGCGCAATCACGTGCTCGAGTGTGGCAGCGACGAGGTCGCGGTTTGCCGGGAAGTCCAGGATGCCAGCCGGGTCGTAGCGTTTGATTAGGTCGAGGTGCGCCAGCACGCTCCAATGCTCGAAGCCTGTGGTCACGTCATAAAGCTCCTGGTAGTAGGCGTGGTTGTACTCCTCTTGCGTGCGTCCCTCCTGGAACTCGCCCGTCCAGAACTCCTGGTCGCCCACCTGGTGGATGGAGAGCAGCGTGAAGTCAAGCTGGCTGCCCCACGTGTCCCACAGGGCGTTGAACTGCGGAATCGTGTGCGTCTGCACGCCAAACTCAAGGCCCGTCTTAATGACGAGGCGCCCGGTCCACTGCTCGCGCAGCTGGGCGATGCAGGGAAAGTACGCGTCGTAGTCCACGTTCAGCACGCGCTGGCCAGACATCACCTTGGCCGAGAGCGCCTGGTCCCAGTCCGGCTTGATGCCGTAGTCCACGTGGTCGGTGAAGCAGATCTCGTCGAGGTTCTGCTTCCAGGCGTCGTGCGCCACCTGCGCGGGGTCGTACCAGGAGTCGTCGGAGAACATGCAGTGAACGTGGTAGTCGGCGAGCATGGCGCATCCTTTCGTGGACGTGGGTGCGGGCGTGGACACGGGCGTTGGCACGGACGCGGGCGTGGGCATAGGCGTGGTTCCATTATGGCCCGTGTTTGCCGACGCATCCAGTCACGCGACGCCTGTCTTTTTGTGTGCCGCGATGGGTACGGTCAAAGGAGGGGAGCGTGCGCAGGCGGTGGTTCGCGGGCCCGTGCCGTACAATGTCGGCAGGCACGATGGCATGGCTTGCTCATGTCCGTGGATGCGATGGGGGAGGGAGCGCGTCGTGCGAATCCGGTGGGTGGATGGATTTGAGATTAGCGCCGTTGTTCGCGAGGGTGAGGTTGTCGTGTCCGCCAACCGGGAGGGCTTGCTCTCCCTGGCCAGCATACTGACTGATTTGGCAAACGAGCAGCCTGGTGCCCATGTCCACCTTGATGAGTACAACGCTTTGGAGGAGGGCTCTGCCGAGCTCATCATCGAGCATACTGACTGACGGCGACATCCCGCTCGCGCTGGCGCCAGCGCCTCGCCGTACCCCACCG
The DNA here is from genome assembly GCA_902788705.1 of uncultured Coriobacteriaceae bacterium. Lineage (GTDB taxonomy): Bacteria > Actinomycetota > Coriobacteriia > Coriobacteriales > Atopobiaceae > UBA1367. Next base: position 115,059 of record CADALE010000001.1, read on the forward strand.
ACAGCCTGCCGCGAGCACAAAGAATCGTCGTTTGAAGCGATGCTTTGCGCCGGCGCCCGCCTGCGAGCCAGCGCCGCTGTCCACCAGCTTTGCTATAGTGTCCCTGCGGCACGGCTCCGCGAATGCGATGCGAAAGGCTGAAACATGGGCAGAAGGAAGGGCGCCCACCCATCCAAGGGCGCGAAAAGCTACAACGTAGCCTACTGCTACCTGCCGTTCGTTAACGAAGCGCTCCCTGACGACACCGCCTACTCGCGCTTCGTTGACGCTCTCGAGAAGTCCGAGGCCTGGGAGGCGGTGGACGAACGCCCCAGCTACCTCTTCCGCTACATCGGCGACAAGTACGACCGATCCTCGCCGGACTGCCAGTGTCACGTGTATCGCCTCACGCGCACCACCACCATCGAACTTGGCTTCAGCCGCTCCCGCCAGTGGGAGCCGGCACCCGTCAGCCTGCCCGACCCCGAGGGCGACAGGCGCTTTGACGTACAGGACGTGTTCTGCTGCGCCTTCAGCACATCGGTGTGCATCCTCATCCTCAAGCTGCGCTTCGCGACCGACGACCCCTACATGGTGGCCGACCTGCTCTATAACCTCAAGAAGGTGCGCAGGCAGGGCATCGTTCCTGTAGGCGGCGGCGAGTTTGGCTCAATCGCCAAGGTGGCCCACGATTCGGAGGGTGGCCTCCCGCTCACGTCCATCGGTGGCGAGGTGCTCTCCCGCACCGGAGTCTCCTTTGGCCCGCGGTTCTTCTTCTACGCGAGCGAGGGCAAGGAGCACATGAACGTGCTGCTGCACGTATCCATCCCCGACGACGCGGGCGTGGACGCCGAGCGGCTCCTCTTCTACCTGGGCAACACCTACCGCCGCACCTTCGACTACGATCGGCGCCACTCTCTGCCCATCTCGATGCACTGGGCCTCGAAGACGACGGCCTGGTCGTACTCGCCCGAGGCGGTGGCGTGCCTCACCATGCCCTCGCGCGCCGACACCGACGACGCGAAGGCCTTCGTGATGGATGGCTTCCGCAACAACTTCACCCACCACTACCAGTTTCTCTACCTGCTGCTTCTTCACCAGAAGTACGAGTACTACCGCCTGCTGATGAAGATTGGCGCGGGCGAGCAGCGCAATCGCGAGCAGCTTGAGGCGTTTCGCCACGAGCTGGAGATCTTCCGCGCCAACTTCGTGTTCGCGCGGGTGTCCGAGACCCAGCAGTACCAGGCGCTGTACGGCGCGGTGGCAAACGAGCTGCAGCTGAGGGAGATGGACCGCGACGCAGGCGAGCCCATCCGCGCCTTGCGCGAGATGCGGCGTGACGACGAGGCTGAGTCCCGCCAGGCCGAGGAGCTGGCCGAGCGCGAGAGCGACCGCCGCATGGAGCGCGCCCTCAACGCCGTGACGGTCGTGGCCATCGTGTCGGCCCTGCTGGACGGCCTGGACCTGATAGGGAAGTACGTTCCGCCCACGGAGAAGACCTCGGGGCTGAAGGTGCTGCTTCAGCTGGCGCTGACGGCCATCCTGGTGGGCGAGGCAGCCTGGCTCCTCAACGAGATTCGCCGGCACTAGTCGGCGGCTCGGACGTTCGAATGCCCAAGCGCGACGAAAGGCGCAGCTAGCGCATTTGGACCGAGGTCCAGCTCTCGAAGACGTCCTCCTCCATGCGCACCATGCCGTGCGGCAGCATGACCGAGCGCAGCGACGTGCAGCCCTTGAATGCCGCGGTGCGCAGGGTCTCCAGCCGCTCGGGCAGCGTGACGGAGCCAAGTGCCGTGCAGTCCATGAAGGCCCAGCGCCCGATGAGCCTGACGTTGGCGGGGATGCTCACCGAGGTGAGCGAGGTGCAGCTCTGGAAGGCTCGGTCGCCGATGATCTCGATTCCCTCGGGCAGTGCGATGGCCCTGAGGGCGGAGCATCCCCTGAACGTGCAGGCACGGATGCTCCAAAGTCCGTCCGGAAGCGAGATGGCCGAGAGGGACGCGCACCCGTCGAACACGCTGTCCTCCAGCATGTCAAGACCAGCAGGCAGCGTGGCCGACTTGAGCGAGGTGCAGCCGCTGAACACATGTCCATAGAGATGGCGCAGCCCATCGGGAAGCTCGATGGAGGCAAGCGCGGTGCAGCCCGAAAACGCCCATTCGCTGATGCGCTCGAGGCTCGCGGGAAGCGCGATCGACCTCAGCGACGCGCACCACTCGAACGCTTGGGGGCCGATTACCTTGAGCGTGTTGGGCAGCGATACCGTGTCGAGGGCTCGGCAGTCGAAGAAGGCACCATCGCCAACCTTGGTGATGCCCTCCGCCAGCGTGATCGAGCGGAGCGCATGGCGCTTGAAGAAGGCGTGCTTGCCTATCTCGGTGATGGGGTGGCCGTCTACCTCGGCGGGCACGAAGGCCTCGGCCCCATTGTCCTGCCAGGACGTGACCACGGCGTGGCCGTCGTCGTTAAGTGCGTAGAAGAACGTGCCTGCATCATGGTTTACCTGCGCGTCATTGCCCATCGCTTACCTACCCTCCGTCACTTTCGGTCTGCCTCTGATTCGAGCTGCATGCCCAGCTGCCGCTATGCCTGCTCGTCGGCGCTCCCTTCGGCTGCTGCTGCCGTGCCGTCCTCCCCAGCGTCCTCTGCTGCGTCGGCGCCTTCTGCCTCGGCTGCCTCCTCCGCCTCCAGCTCGGCTATCTTCTGGTCGATTTCGCGGATCAGCGCGTCGATGTCAAGGTCGTCGGAGTCCCCGTCCCCATCCTCGTCAAGACCCAGGAAGTCGGGCAGAGGCCTCCTGCCAGCCCTCCGGTTAGGGGGCGGATCCAACGGCCTCGGCGGGCGGTGGGGAAACACAAACTGCTCCCTCTGCCACCCATCGTCCCTACGGTCATCCGGGAAAACGAACACCTTCCGCTCGATAGGCTCCTTCACGCTGGGCTCGGCCGTAGGCTCGACGGGCCGCGCATACTGCCCAACGTCCTTGAGCGGCGTCACGTAAGGCTTCAGGCTCGACAGGAACACAAGCGTCTCGGTCTCGGTGTCGCGCGTCTCCAGATGCTGCAGCTTCTCGACCGACAGCAGCGGGCGCACGCGGCCCGACTCCAGCTGTACCTCGCCTGTCAGCTCGCTGATGCGCTTGAGGAAGTCCAGCCCTCGCGAGCCCATGTACACCCAGGTGTCGCAGTTATCCAGGATGACGTCCTTCAGCTCGTTTCCGTACACGTTGGCCAGCTGCGCTGCAGACTGCAGCACCAGATGGAAGCGCATGTTTCGTGACCTCGACGCCGATACCAGCGCCTCCATGTCGGGGATGCGCGCCGGGAGGTTGCCCATCTCGTCAAGGATGAAGTCAACCCGGTTGGGCAGCGTGCCGCCATACTCGCGCTGGGCAAGGCTGATCATTGCGGACATCACCTGGTTGAGGATGCCCACCACCACCGGGCCAAAGGCGTGCGTCTCGTCGGGCGAGATCACGAACAGGGCGCGCCGCAGCTGCGAGAGCTCGCGCGCGTCGAAGTCGCTGCGGCTGAGGGTGTCCATCAGGTCGCGCTGGCCGGCGTAGAGCGCCATGGGCGAGCGGAACACCGAGAGGATCGAGGCCTGCGTGTCGTTTGGCGCGTTGACGGTTCCGCTCACGTTCTGTACGGCGATGCTGTCGGAGGGGAAGCGCTCGAAGAACTTCTTGAGCTTGGTCCCGCCCATGTCGCGCTCGCTGCCCACGCGGTCCATGATGGCGACGGACTCCAGCGTGAACTCATCGCGCTGCACGCCCGACTCAAGCATGCCCAGCGTGAGTCCCATGAAGTAGTCCACGGCCGAGTTGGGCCAGAAGGCGTCGTTGGTGGTCTGCGAAAGCGTGTCGAACATCGAGAGGGCGAAGTTGCGCAGGTACAGGAAGGCGCTGTCACGCCGGCCCATGCTCCACTCCGTCCAGGCGATGTCCAGCGGGTTGTAGCGGTTGGGACTGTGGGCGGTGTCGCGCAGGTCCAGCACGTACACCGTGTAGCCCGCAAGCTCAAGCAAGCCGCGGCAGGTGGCGTAGATCTCGCCCTTCATGTCGTTGACCACCAGGTTGTTTCCCGCGCAGATGTCGGAGAACAGGGTGGGGTACACGAAGCGCCTCGTCTTGCCGCGTCCGGTGGAGGCGAAGGTCACGGAGTGCGAGTCGTCGTTCATCACCTGCACGGTTCCGTCGGCGTTGCAGTGCACGACCGGGCCGCCGGCGGGGCACAGGTCCTGGGCGGCCTTCCACCCAAGGTCGGCGTTCAGGGCGCGGATGGCACCGTTGATGTCTACGTTTGTCGTGCAGGAACGAATCTCGTCCTCGCTTGCGAAGTGCCGCTGCATGGGGCGCCTCCTCTAGAAGCCGATGATCTTGGTGCGTGCGGGCAGGGGAGTGAGCCTCTCGAACCGGTCGAAGGTCGTGTCCAGCGCGAGGCGCCCCTCCTCGATCTGGAAGTACTCATGAAGGCTCGAGAGCGCACAGGACTTGATGAAGGAGTGGTTGGGCCGCCTGCCATGCGCGCACAGCTGCGAGATGCGCTCCCGCACGTAGTCCTCCAGCCCAAGGTACTTGCCGGGGCATTGCGAGTAGAACGAGGCCGTGAGGCTCTCGACGGAGGGGTAGTCAAGGCGTACGACCTCGATGCCGATGGCGCAGGTCTCGCGGATGGCGCGCACGAGGGGATCTGCCTCGCGGGCGTCATCGGTGTAGGCGATGAACACGAAGTCGGTCTCCGGATGGTCGATGACGTAGTCGGTGAGCCGTCTCCAGGTTGTGAACTCAGCCGCGAGGTTTGCGCCTAGCCACTCCGTGAGGTCGATGACGTCCACCCCAAAGAAGCCGTCGGTGATCTCGGAGACGTCGAAGGGCTCATCGACGAACTGCGCGTAGCGGGCCTCGCTGCCTTGGCGGGGGAAGGTGCGCGAGATGAAGTGCCTGCGTGGCGAGTCGCGGAAGCCCTGCTGGCTGTATGAGGCCTGCGCCAGCTCGCGAATCAGCTCGCGCTCGCCCACGTCGCGGATGGACGGAGCAACCACGAAGAGGTCGGGGCGAAGGTCACCGATCATCCAGGCCTCGAGCGAGAGGTACGTCTCCTTGTCGGTCTGGTAGGGCAGCGCGTCAAAGCTGTGGTGTTCGGGCATGGGGCCTCCTCGAGGTGGCGCGATGCATGTGCGTGCCTGGGATGTGCCGGGCGGCTGAGGGCTCGGCCGACGGGCACAAGGATAGCAGAGCGGGCTGGGCGCGGGCGATATGTCACAGGTTGGCTCTCGTTCTGTGCCGCCCGCAATGGCGACGTTCGACAACCTTCGGTGGGGCTGCGCGCTAAGCTGGGGGCGTCCGGTCGGCGTGGCCTGACGCATGCGTCGCCGGGCTCTATGATGGACGGGTGCATCTCACCCGCGACAACGACGCGCGGCTCATCGTGGCTATCAACCGTATGCGGCAGACAGGAGGTATGGACATGGTGGTTCCGCGCAGCCCTTACTATCGGCGCAATCGCCTGGACCCCCAGGCACAGGTGCGCTACGACCTCGTGGTGGGTGCCGTGCAAAGGCACGAGGCGACCCTTCCGGAAGGCACGTCTTTTGCTGACTGGACGGCCGTAGCCGACCATCCGGAGCTCTTCTGGCTGGCGGGCCCCATCATGCAGGTGGACGACGGAAGCTGGTCCATTCAGTATTATGACCTCACGGACGAGGAGATCGTCCGCGAGCAGGCAAGCGTCGATTGTGCGGCAGAGCGGCTGCTCGCGCATGCCCCCACGGGCGGCACCGATTGGGACAAGGCCCTCTACGTATACGAGACTGCCGTGCGGAGCGTCCGCTACCAGGAGGACACGGAGGGCGTCGCGCGTGCCGGGACCGACGCGACGGGCGTCTGGCAAAACGGTCGCGACTTCAGCCGCACCATCTGCGGCCCGCTCGTCGAGCACTGGGGCGTGTGCGCCGGCTATGCCGCCATGGTGCAGTACCTGCTGCAGCGCCTGGGCATCGAGTGCCTGTACGTGAGCAACGGCAAGCGGGGGATGGGCCACGCCTGGAACATCGCCTGCCTCGACGGGCACTACTGCTTCATAGACGCCACCTTCGGGCGATCGTGGTCTCTGGACCAGACCGGGCTTCCCGCCTACGTCGCGCATGACTGGTTTGGCTTCTCGGCATCCGACCTTGGCCAGGTGGGCATCTACGACATGCTGCCCACCATCCCCTGGCCCGAGCATGTGGGGAGCGCGTGCGACTGGTATCGACGGACGGGCTGGTTTGTGGAAGGCTTCGACCCTGCCGCGGTGGATGGCCTGCTTGCGCGTGCCCGCGGCGAGAGGCTTGGCGTCATGGAGCTCAAGTGCCGTGGCGACGTCGTGCGCGATGAGGTGCAGGCCCGCCTTGAGGGACACCATGGGCTTGCGTGCTACCGGCACCGCCTTGGCGTGCTTGCCGTGCCGCTCGAGGGCAAGCCCCGGCTGGCCTACGTCGATGCGGACGACAGCATGGTGAGGCCCTGACGCCATCGCAGGCTGGCTTGCCCCCATTTGCAGAGTTTGCGCAAAGGCGGTTGCCGCCAACTGCTAAGGTGGTGCGCAGTTCAAGCAACCGTGTCAATGGGAGGTCAGCATGGCATCCGCACCGCAGCTCCGCGACGAGTTCACCGCCTACCTTGATACCCGCGGGTATCGCTATCAGGTGGTGGATCAGGCCAACAACGTTGTCCACCTGGGATTTTCCTCCCAGTCCAGTTCGTTTGTCACCGACATCTTCGTCGACTTCGACGAGGAGCCGGATGCCGAGGGTATCGCGTGCGTCCACTTCAAGGCCGAGCGCTTCGCCCGCTGCAGCGACGAGAACGTGGCATCCGTAATCGTGCGCCTGAACGACCTGAACGCCCAGTTCCGCTGGGTCAAGTTCTGGCTGGACAAGCGCAACAACTACCTGAACGCCGACGCTGACGCCATGATCTTCGAGGGCACCTCGGCTCGCGAGTGCCTGTCGTACGTGCTGCACGTGTCGCAGATCGTGCTGAGGGGCTACGAGGAGCTGGGCGACCTCGTGGTAAACGTCAACAACGGCGGTGGTGGCGACGGCAGCGACGACACCAGCCCGGAGGAGCTGATGCGGATGATCGATGCTCTGAAGAAGATGCTCGGCCAGTAAGGCGAGCAAGACCAAGTCGGCTTGACGGGAGGGGCACGGTGGCCAGCGCCATCGTGCCCCTCCTTCGCGTGCGGAGCCCGTTGCCTGTTGGGAGCGCCTCCGACAGCGGAGGTCCGCGAGGTGCCGGGAGCGCTGCAACCACGCCGCGCTTCCGACACCGCGCCCAACCCGTTGGCAAGCCAAGGGCCCCCGGTTGGGGTGCTATACTCGTTGGGTTCCTGCGATTTCCCGACCGGAGAGGTGGTGCCCACCATGCTGCCTGTCGTGGTGTTCCTTGTTCTTGTGACCGTTGCCTGCGTGCTGCTGTGGCAGGGCGGCGTCCTCATGGCGGGCCTCTCTGCCAGCCCCTTCGCCGCCGTCGCGTGGTGCGCGCTGCTTGCCTGCGCCGTCGTGCTGCTGGTTCGTGCCATGATGGAGTTCAGACGCACGCTGCCCCAGGATGGTCCCGGAAAGGCGTCGCTCGTCGCGACCATCTACGTGATGTGCTCGCTGCTGGCTACCTACTACGTGGCCTACGGCCTGCCCTACTGCCTTGAGGGCAACCCCATGGGCGCCATTCGCGGCATTTTTGAGAGCGCCTACAACATCCTGCTCTCGGTGGGCATGCAGGCTGACGTGGGCGGCACGGTGGACGCGGCGGCCGAGGCCCTGGGCGCCGGGGATGCCACCGGGGCTGCAGCCGTCCTTGTCTCGGTGCTTACCAACGCCTACGCGATTTTGCTGGTTACCCTGTGCTTTGCCGCACCGCTCACCGCAGCCACCGCGGCCTTCACGCACTTCCGCGAGCTGCTGCGCAACTGGCAGTACGTGCTCATGCGCATGGGCCATCGCGACGTGTACCTCGTGACGGGCCTGGGCGACCCCGCGTTCTCGCTGGCACGTGACGTGTTGCGCACGTTTCAGGGCCAGGAGGGAAACCAGCCGCTGGTCATGATGTGCGGCGTGAGTGGCACGGAGCGCGACGAGCATTCCGAGCTGGTGGAAAGCCTGGAGGACGAGGGCCGCGGCAACGTGCTGCTTACGCCCCGCTCATCCTCCGACGTGCTGGGCGATCTCGAGCGCGACCGCACCGTCATGTTCTACACGTTCCGCCATCGGTTTGACCACGTGTACTGCCTGCTGCTGGATGACGACTGCGCAAAGAACGTCGAGTCGGCCATCGACGTCATCGAGACCATCACCGCCTCGGCGCTTCAGGGCGTCGACGTGCGTGATGACCAGCAGGTGGAGGCTGCGCGTGCCGAGGCGGCGCGCTTCAGCGTGTACTGCATGCACGACAACCCCGAGAACGAGCTGGTATTCGACTCGCTGGTGCACGGCGAGTCGGGGGATGGCCCCAAGGACGACGATGCCCGCCAGCAGCTTGCCGCCATCCGCAAGGTGCGCCTGTCCATGGAGGTGCGCCTCATCTCCCGCGCGCGTGAGCAGGCGTACGACCTGCTGACGCGTCACCCGCTCTTTGGCGTGCTTGACCGGCCCATCTTTGACGAGGACGCCTTCGCGGAGCAGTTCATGCGCATGGGCACCGACGAAGGCGCCATGCAGAAGCTGTACGTGATCGTGGCGGGTCTGGGCTCCTACGGCCTGGAGGTGCTCAAGACGGCCTACTGGATTGGGCGGATGCGCGGCGTGGAGATGCGCATCTGGGGCATCGACCAGCGGGGCAACGCCATCGGCGACCTGCTTGGCTCGACCTGCCCCGAGATGATGAGCGAGGAGGTGGCGACGTCGCGGGCGGCCACCGCCAGCCCTGCCGCCAGCGAGGCACCGTCACCCGAGGCGGAGGCGTCCTCCCAGGAGTCCGGCAACACCACGCTGATGGGCGAGGAGCGCCAGGAGGTCGACAAGGTGGTGACCATCTTTGAGGCCGAGGCATTCTCTGGCCTCTTCGAGGACATCGTGCGCTCGGTGCCGCACGACGCGCGCATCTATGCCGTCACCACGATGGGCGACGACCAGCTGAACCTTAACGTGGCGTTGTCCCTGCGACGCATCTTCGACGACATGCTACGCCGCAGAGAGCTTGACCCGCCCATCGACGAGGACGGCAACCGCGCCGAGTACCCGATGATCCTTCCGCTGGTCAACTCGCCCGAGATCTTCCGCGCGGCCGACCGCATGACCTCCGACCGCAACGAGGCCTTCCGCCTGGAGCCTTTTGGCATGACGCGCGAGGTGTTCTCGTACCACAACATCATCGACGAGCCGTGGGAGCGCTACGCCCTTGCCATGAACGCCGCGTACCGCGAGGTGTGGGACGAGAACCGCGGCTGGCCGGAGGACCAGAAAGACCAGGTGGACCGCAGCCTGCACCGTGGGGTGGACGCCCGTGTGCTGCGCTCCGCCGTGGTGGAGGAGTACGCCGGCTACGAGATCAAGAAGCTGTCCAACCGCGCCAACGTGCGCCACATTCCCTACCGCCTGTGGTGCCTGGGCATCGACCCGCGCGAGGTGTTTGGCCCGGAGGGCGACCTGGTAGGCGAGGGGCTGGACATGGGCCGGTGGATGCGCATCCTCTCGTTTGACGCCGACGGCGCAAACGAGCTGCTTACGCCCCATACGGGCGTGGTGGCCAACGAGGTCACCGGCACCAAGGCCCGTCTTAACAGCGTGATGCGCGACGAGCAGGACAAGCTGCGCGCCGCCTTCCCGGTGGTGTGTGCGCTGGCCGCCCTCGAGCACGAGCGCTGGATGGCGTTCTACCGTTCGCAGGGGTGGCGAGGCATGACCATCGACGAATGCCGCGAGCTGGCACGGTTGGGCATCGTGGCCAAGTGGCAGGTGCACCAGTCACCCAAGCTGCGCCTGCATTGCTACATCTGCAGCAACGAGGAGCTGCTGACGCGCGGCATCGAGTTGGCTGACGACCCCTACGCCTACGACCGCGCCGCCGTCATCGAGACGCCGCGCATCCTGGACGGGTCCATCTTTGCCTGACGGCCGCGGTGCTGCACGGCGTGGGGGCGGCCTTGTCCAACAGGCCCCGCCCGTGCCGTGCTATCGTGCCTAACATGCCCGCCTACGTGCGGATGCTCCTCCCACCACGTCGATTGGAGTGGCCCATGCCAGTGTCCGGCCTCGAGGATGTCGTCTCCATAAGCCCGCTCGAGATTGCAAGGGAGGGCCAGCCCACGCTGTGCGTCCCGCTGGAAGAGGTGGAGGGCCGGCAGCGTGTGCGCATCAAGCTGTTTGACGGCGCCCCGGTGTGGGAGGACGAGGAGGCCAGCATCGGCTTCAGGCTGGAGACCACCTCATATGTGAGGCGCGCCGTGGTGAGCGTGAACGACCACAAGGAGCTGTGGATGCTGTGCCAGTGGCAGCCCTCGATGGTCTCGCATGGCCGCACCACCTACCGCTACGACTTCGTGGTGAGCCCCGACAACTATGACGTTGCCTACACCAACCCGTTCTCGCTTACCTGCGGCATCGCGCGCGTGCTGGTGCGCATCGAGTTTCGCGACGGCCGCGAGGCGCTGTTCGAGTCGCACGACATCGTGTGCCTGGACGAGCCACGTGTCGGTGGGCAGGGAGGCGACCACGCCGAGGAGGGCAACGTCGGCGAGATGTACCGCACGCTGGTGGAGGCCAACGGCAACCAGGCAAGCGAATGGATGTTCTCGCCCCAGCGCCTTGACGGCAACGAGGCGGCGCTTTCGGCCGACGACGACACCGACTGGGCCCACGCGGCCCTCTCGCGCCTGCTAAGCACGGCAAGCGAGACGCTTGACCTCGTGTACGACGGTCTCGAGGATGAGGGGGACAGCTTCCCCAACGAGACCGACGACCCCGACCGCGCCAGCTCGTTCGACACCGACGAGAACCGGGCAGTGCGTGCGCTGCTGTCGTCTGTTGCCGTCCGGACCGAGCAGGTGCGTCTGGGCCTCGTTGACTCGGTGGCCGAGCTGGACGAGCTGCTGAAGCGCCTGCAGACGGTCATATCGGAGGCTGGCGTACGCCGCGGCCATGAGCAGACGCTTCCCGTCAGGTCGCTCTTCGAGCGGCAGCGCGCGCAGGAGGCGTCGTGGCTGCTTGAGGCCACCGACCTTGCGGAGCGCTCGCAGCTGGCGCTGCAGGACTTCGATGACTTCGTGGGCGGCGCCTACGCCGTTGACGAGAGTGCCTTCGAGCTGCCCCGCCTCACGCGCCTGTATGCGGAGGACGAGCGTTACGCGCAGCTGTACGAGGCCATGAGCACGTGGGCCACCGCGTCGCAGGAGAGCGCCGACCGCTCGGACGTGTCGCTGTACGCCATCAAGCCCGACCGCCTCTTTGAGTACTACGCGCTGCACCGCATGCTCACCTGGCTGCATGACGCGGGCTTCCGCGAGGACATGGACCGTCCCAGGCCCATCGAGCGCTTCCGCTACAGCCTCGCGCGCACCTACAGCAAGTACGAGAACGAGTGGCGCTGTGCCAACACCTACCACCTGGTGCGCCTGGCGAACGGCCGGCGCGAGGAGGTGGACCTGTACTACCAGCCGGTCATCTACGGCAGCTCGCGCGAGGAGAACGGCATCGTCCTGCACCGGCTTGGTGGTGAGGACATCATCGACAACGGCGCGTGGACACCCGACTACGTGCTGGTGGTTCGCGACGCGGCAGGCGAGCGCACCTTTCTGGTGGACGCGAAGTACGTTCCGTGGAGCGTCGTGATGGGACCCACGGGAAAGCTTTCCGAGTGCGTGGACAAGTATCTGACGCACACGAGCAACGCGACGGGGGGCCAACCGGGAGAGGGCGTAAACGGCGTGTGGGTGCTGTGCGGCAGGCTGAGCGCGCGGGCCATGGCGGTGCATGACGCCGAGGCGGAGGGCTTCGTGGCGCCGGACGTGCTGGGTCCTGGGATCTCGAGGACGTGCGGCGCGGTGCCATGGAACCGCAACACCGGCAAGCGCAAGCTGCGGGCGTTCTTTGCACAGCTAGGCATTGCGCCCCTGCCGAGGTCTCATGCGGAGTAGAACAACGTTTGGCGCTGACGCCATCCTCGCTATGTGCGATGGGCGGGTAATGGCGTATGATAGGTGGGCTTAAGCCTAGACATAAGGAGCGTGATAACCATGGCCGAGGTAGATCCCAACCTTGTCGAGCAGATTCGTGCCATTCTTGCAGGTGGCGGCCCTGCAGCCGGAAGTGACGGTGGCTCCGGCGACAGCACCGGCAGCTCGGGCGGCGACGCCCCCGCAACCCCCGAAACCGACGCAGGCGCGGCTGCGGCCCTTCAGTCGGCGGCTCCGTCCGAGCTGGACGCCGCGCGCTTCATGGCCAAGTGGCTGCCGCGCACCGAGGGCCTTGAGCGGCCCTTCCGCCTTATCTCCAGCCCCCGCGAGGACGACTTCTCTGGCGCCATCATCGTGGATGACGACTACTACCTGGACGAGTTCCTGAGCGACCTCACCAAGCTGCTGGTAAGCCTGGGCAAGCTGGAGTCCGAGAGTGCCGTGCAGCGCGCGCCGATCTCGCTTCTGGCACGTGGCGTCGTGGGCTCGCTCCAGGCGCCTGGCAAGAACGAGCACAACGTCATCGCCACCAACCAGCTTATCGTGCTGGACAAGCTCAACCAATGGCCGCCCCTGCCCGAGCAGATGCCCGAGCGCGACCAGAGGCTGTTCATCACCGCGCTCAGCCACATCGTTGACAACCGCTACGTGCTGCTGGTGGGCACGCGTGCCGAGGTAACCAACATCGTGCGCGGCAACCCCGTGCTCGAGCCCACCTTCGGCGAGAACTCCATCACGCTGAGCGGCATGGACACCGAGGCAGTGCTCAAGACCTACCTTGCCAACCTCGACGAGGACCTGCGTGCCGAGGTAACCTCCGAGTTTGAGGCCCGCTTCCTCGACTACGTCGAGTTCAACTCCGACCTCCTGATGTTCCGCGGCTACGAGCTCGCCGACTACCTGTCCAAGGAGGCCAACGCCACCGGCTCGCTGGTGCTGCCCAAGGAGCGCTACACCAGCTCGTCGCTGGACGACCTGCTTGACCAGATCGTGGGCCTCGAGAAGGTGAAGGCCGCCATCAAGGGCCTGGAGAGCTTCGCCATCTTCCGCAAGCGCGCCCAGGGCCACGGCGTGAAGCTTCCCGCCACCAACATGCACATGGTGTTCCAGGGCAACCCCGGCACCGGCAAGACCATGGTGGCCGACATGATCGCCACCATGCTGTACAAGATCGGCATCATCCGCACCAGCCGCTGCCACAAGGTGTCGGCCAAGGACCTCATCGGCAAGTACGTGGGCCACACCGCCCCGCAGATCCACGACGCCGTGATGGCGGCGCTCGGCGGCGTGCTGTTCATCGACGAGGCCTACTCGCTCATGCCCGAGGGCGAGGACTCGGTGGGCTTTGGCGCCGAGGCCGTAGCCCAGCTGGTCAACGACATGGACCAGTACAAGGACGACGTCATCGTGGTGCTGGCGGGCTACGAGCACGAGATGCAGAGCCTCATCGAGGCCAACCCCGGCATGGCGTCGCGCATCGGCTACACCTTCCACTTCGACGACTACACCGTTGACGAGCTGCTGCAGATTTTCCGCCTCAACGCCACGCGCGCCGGCATGACCATCGGCGAGGGCGTGGAGGACCGCCTGCGCCCGCTCTTCGACTACTTCAGCCGCTTCAAGAGCTTCGGCAACGGCCGCTTCGTGATGGAGGTGCTGCAGAAGGCCATCGTGAGCCATGCCGACCGCCTGAGTGGCGACACGGTAAACACCTCCGACGAGTACCTCACCATCCAGGAGGCCGACGTCCCCACGCGTCAGGAGATGTTCGACGCGCTTGACTGGGAGGCCGCCTCCGCCGAGGAGATGCTCGGGCCGCTGGTGGGCATGAAGACCGTGAAGGAGGAGGTGCTGGCGCTCGAGCGCACCGTGGCCTTCCGCGAGGTGGCCTACAAGCAGGGCCTCGCCATGCCCGACATCAACCTCAACATGGTGTTCCGCGGCAACCCCGGCACCGGCAAGACCACGGTGGCGCGCATCATCGGCAAGGTGCTGTACAACATCGGCGCCGTGCCTAAGGCCCACTTCGAGGAGCTGGAGGCCAAGGACCTGATCAGCTCGCGCATGGGCGGCACCTCCAAGGAGACCAGCAAGGCACTGGAGCGCGCCATGGGCGGCGTGCTGTTTGTTGACGAGGCCTACGCCCTCATGGAGGGCTCGAACGGCCGCGAGGCGCTTGCCGTGCTGGTGAAGGCCATGGAGGACCACAAGGGCGAGCTGGTGGTCATGTTTGCCGGCTACCGCGACGAGATGCGCGCCTTCATCGACGAGAACCCCGGCCTTGCCTCGCGCATCGGCTACACCTTCGACTTCGAGGACTACGAGGCCGACGACCTGCTGGAGATCTTCCGCCGCAAGATGGCGTCCACGGGCCTCGAGCTGGGCGAGGGCGTGGAGGACGGCGCCCGCGACGCGTTCAAGTACTTCCACAGCGTCGAGAACTTCGGCAACGGCCGCTTTGTGGATCGCTATATCCAGGAGCTCATCTCCGTGCACGCCAGCCACTACGACCCACAGCGCCCCGCCCTCATCACCAAGGACGACCTGCCCACCATCAAGCGCCTGTGCGAGATCTCGGCCACCGACGTGCTTGACTGCACCGACGACGAGGAGGCCGCGGCCCTGCGCCGCGTGGCCATCCACGAGTCGGGCCACGCCGTGTGCCGCCTTGACGCCACGGGAAAGACCGACATCGTGCTGATCACCATCGAGCACGAGGGCAACGGCGCCCTGGGCTACGTGCAGCACGAGGGCAGCGGCGTGTCGCTTCCCACCGGCGCAGACCTGCGTGACGAGATGGTGTGCCTGCTGGGCGGCATGGCTGCCGAGTACGTGTACCTGGGATCCTACTCTGCCGGCAACTCGTCCGACCTCGAGAAGGCCACGTCCATCGCCATGCGCTACGTTGCCACCTACGGCATGTCCGAGGCGGGCCTGGTGCAGTACGCGGGCGGCCGTCGCGCCCCCAAGGACCTCGCCACGCTTCCCGACGAGGTGCGCTTCGAGATGCGCAAGGTGCTTGACGAGTGCTTCGTGGCGGCCAAGGCGCGCATCGAGCGCTGCCGCCCCGCCATCGACGCCTTCGTGGCCGAGCTGAGCGAGCGCAGCACCATGACCGGCGAGGAGCTGCTGCAGGTATGGGAGTCGGTGCGCGACCAGATTCCCGAGGCATAGCGCGAAGGGGGCCGGAAGGGGAGCGCCCCCTTCTGGCTCCTGACAGGGCCGGTGCCGTAACCGTTCGTAGGTTGTTCCGCGTTTCGCAACACATTCGCAGGCATCAGGTCTAGAATAGCTTTCATGTTGTGAAGGACGTCATCTTAAGGAGGGCCCATGGCCACCGCAGCTCAGCTTCGCCAGGAGTTCCAGCAGTATCTCGATCAGAAGGGTTGCCGCTACACCGTCGTCGACGAGAGCGACAACATCGTGCGCATCGGCTTCGCCGCCAGCAGCCACATGGAGGACGGCGGCCACCGCACCCGCATCTACGTCGACTTCGACGAGGAGCCCGACGTTGACGGCATCCCCTGCGTGCACTTCGTGGCGCAGGACTTCGCCAGCTGCACGGCCGAGAACGTGCCGGCAGTGCTCGTGAAGCTCAACGAGCTCAACAAGCGCTTCCGCTGGGCCAAGTTCTGGCTTGACCAGAGCGACAACACCATCAGCTGCGACGGCGACGCCATGATCTTCGAGGGCTCCGTGGGCTCCGAGTGCTGGCGCTTCGTCATCCACGTGTCCAACATCGTGGAGAAGGGCTTCATCGAGCTGGGCAGCCTGGTGAAGGACAACCTCGCCGACGATGGCGGCAACGGCGGCCCCTCGCAGTCCGAGCTCCTGGCCATGCTGGAGGCCCTGCGCGGCATGCTTGGCCAGCAGTAGCCAACGCCCGTACCAAAGCTGGGGCCAGGCCTTCGGGCCTGGCCCTTTTTCATGTGGGAGATGAGTTAACGTGCGCATGATGCTGTATAAGGTGGGCGAGGAGCCAACCTTCGTGGACGTGAAGGTGCCCGACGACCTCGAGTCCATCGTGGGAACCGACCAGTACGAGTGGATGACGGTGCGCATCCTCACCTTCTGCATCATTCACGACGCGGAGGGCCGCGAGCACGGCAAGCCGCTCAACCGCGTGATGGGCAAGACCAAGCTGTACGGCGACTTCCTGGTAAGCGGCCTCACGTGGGACGACGACGGCAACACCGAGGTCATCTCCATCAGCGACGGGCTGGCGTCGCTGATGCGCGGCACCATCTTCAACAAGATGCCCAGCCCCGAGGAGGCCTGAGCCATGGACCGCGCTACCGACGAGCGACTACCCGAGAGCATCCGGCACGCGTTCTCGCTTCCCAACGACAGCCTGGAGGAGCGCGTGGTGGCCCATCACCCGCGCTGGGAGGGCAGCATCTTTCGCGTGGAGCAGCTCGACGTCGTGCAGCCCGACGGTACTCCGGGCGTTCGCGACATCGTGTGGCACCACGGTGGGGCCGGCGTGTGCGCCGTGCGCGACGGTCGCATGTGCCTGGTGCGGCAGTGGCGCGTGGCGCTTGGGCGCATGACGCTGGAGATTCCTGCGGGCAAGATCGATGCGGGGGAGGACCCCGCCCTCTGCGCAGCCCGCGAGCTCGAGGAGGAGACGGGGCTCACAGCCGAGCGGCTGGAGTTTGTGGCGTCGTCGGCAGGCGCGCCAGGCTTCACCAACGAGCGCACGCGCGTCTTCATGGCCCACGGGCTGTCCACCCATCCGGCACATCCCGATCCCGACGAGTTCGTCGACGTGCTGTGGGTGCCAGTGGCTGATGTGGTGAAGGCGGTGCGTCTTGGGGCCATCAAGGACGCGAAGACGATTATCGCCGCATATGCAGCGCTCGCCGCAGGGCTATAGCGTCTGCCGCTTTCTGTGATATCCTTTTCACAGGTGTGCAAATGTCAACTTTTCACGTAAGGAGTTGGTGAAAATGCCAGCACGAATCGGAGCACTTGAAGCCGGCGGAACCAAGATGGTCCTCGCGGTGGGTACCGCGGACGGCCAGATCGAGGAGCAGGTCTCGATGCCCACGGTCGAGCCCGAGAAGGTCGTTCCCGAGATGGCGGCCTGGTTTGCCTCCAAGAATGTCGACGCCATCGGCATCGGCGCCTTCGGCCCCACCGTGGTCAACCCCAACAACCCCGACTTTGGCAAGATCTGCTTCACGCCCAAGCCCGGCTGGAGCTACTACGACTTCCTGGGCAACATGAAGGCCGGTTGCGACGTGCCCATGGGCTATGACACCGACGTCAACGTGGCGTGCCTGGGCGAGGCAACCTTCGGCTGCGCCAAGGGCCTTGACTCGGTGTGCTACTTCACCGTTGGCACGGGCATTGGCGCCGGCGTCATGGTGGGCGGCCAGCTGCTGCATGGCATGCTGCACCCCGAGGCGGGCCACATCCTCCTCAACAAGCTGCCCTACGACCCCGGCAACAGCGTCTGCCCCAAGCACACCTGCTGCTTTGAGGGCCTTGCCTCCGGTCCCTCCATCGAGGCCCGTTGGGGCGCCAAGGCCGTCGACCTTGCCGACCGCGACGAGGTGTGGGAGCTCGAGGCCGACTACATCGCGCAGGCCATCGAGATTTATGTCACCTGCTACTCGCCCGAGAAGGTCATCATTGGCGGCGGTGTGGCGCACCAGGAGCAGATCTTCCCGCTGATTCGCAAGAAGTTCCTCGCGTACCTCAACGGCTACCTGAAGACGCCCGAGCTGGACGACATCGACAACTACATCGTTCCCAACAGCCTGAACGAGAAGCAGGGCATCCTGGGTTGCCTTGAGCTTGGCCGTCGCGCGCTTGAGGCGTAAGGCCGCGCTCGCCCAAGGCGATGCAAGTGGTACCATATTCCCTTACATGCGCTAGTAGCTCAGTTGGATAGAGCACCGGACTTCTAATCCGATGGTCGGGGGTTCGAATCCCTCCTGGCGCACCAAAACAAGACAGCAGGTCAACGGCTCAGGTCGTTGGCCTGCTTTTTGTGGGCGCCGCGCGGCAGCGTGGCAACCCCACAGCACAAAGGATCGTTCGAAGCCGCGATGCTTTGCATGCTAGCCCCGCCCTACGCACAAAGAATCGCGCGATAGGACGATGCTTTGTGCCTCGGCCCCGTCCCCGTGCACAAAGGATCGTCCAAAGCCGCGACGCTTTGCGCGCCGCAGCACCGTCACGCACAAAGAATCGTCCAAAGCCGTGATGCTTTGCATGCTAGCCCCGCCCTACGCACAAAGAATCGCGCGATAGGACGATGCTTTGTGCGTCCAGGTTGCCCCGAGCACAAAGGATCGTTCGAAGCCGCGATGCTTTGTGCGCCAGCGCTGCCCCTAGTGCCTCGGCGCCGTCCCCATGCGCCTCGGCATCGGCCCGTTGCGCGTTGGTTTCGGGCCGTTGTGCATGCGGGAATCCTCCGCTACGCTACTGTAGTGCGCTAAAGTGCCACCCCATGACCTGCCCTAAAGCGGCGACAGAGATCGCCGCCCAAGAGAGAGGATGCCCATGTCCAACCTGAACCGCCGCCAGTTCCTGTCCGCCAGCATGCTGGTTGCCAGCTTCGGGCTCGCAGCCTGCGGCTCCTCGTCGAGCGACGACGCAACGTCCGACGCTCCCGAGGGCACCTTCACCTTCAAGCACGGCTTCGACCTCGACTATCCGCCCTACTCCTACCGCACCGACGACGGCGAGATTGGCGGCTTCGACGTCGAGATGGCCCAGGCCGTGTGCGAGTACTACGGCTGGCAGTACGAGCCGGTGCCGTTCAACTGGGACGCCAAGGACGGCGAGCTCAACTCTGGCAGCTGCGACTGCATCTGGTCGGGCTTCACCATGAATGGCCGCGAGGACGACTACCTCTGGAGCAAGCCCTACTCCGACAACACCCAGATGATCATGGTCAAGAAGGACTCCGGCATCGTCACGCTCGCTGACCTCGCGGGCAAGAAGGTTGGCGTGCAGACGGCCACCTCGGCCTACGACCTGCTGTACGACGAGGAGGGCCAGGCAGCCCTGCGCGAGACCTTCGACGGTGGCGAGCCCGTGGTGTTCGAGACCTACACCATCGCCTTCAACGACCTGCAGGCGGGTGCCATCGACGCCATCGCCATCGACGTGACCAGCGGAAACTTCCTGATGAGCGGCAAGGACGAGTACACCTTCCTGGACGAGGCGCTTGGCAGCGAGCAGTACGCCATCGGCTTCCGCAAGGACGACACCGAGCTGTGCGACCAGGTGAACGCCGCGCTTGACGCCCTGGTTGCCGACGGCACCTACGACGCCATCGGCCAGAAGTACCCGGATATCTACGACTACCTGTGCCTGGGCAAGTAGCGGGCACTCACACCTAACTGCCTCCAGGTTGCCTGACCCACCGACCGATGGGCAGGCAACCTGCTTGTTGCAACCGCGATGGATGGGGATTGACGATGACGTTCCAAACGATGCTTGCGACGATGGCCGTCGGCATGCTGCGGACTTTCGGGGTGTTTGTCCTGACGCTCTTGGGGTCGCTCCCGCTTGGCATGGTGGTGGCGCTGCTCAAGAAGTCGCGGTTCGCCCTGGTGAGGGCCCTCGTGGGCGCCTACATCTCCATCATGCGCGGCACGCCGCTGATGCTGCAGCTGCTGGTGTGGTACTTCGGTCCCTACTACCTCTTTGGGTGGAGCATCTCGGGATGGCGCTTTCCCGCCATCGTGCTGGGCTTCGTGCTCAACTACGCGGCCTACTTCGCCGAGATCTATCGCGGCGGCATCGAGTCGATACCCGTGGGGCAGAACGAGGCGGCCGTGGTGCTGGGCTACTCGCGCACGCAGACGTTCATGCGCATCGTGCTGCCGCAGGTCGTGAAGCGCATCATGCCCTCGGTGACCAACGAGGTGATCACCCTGGTAAAGGACACGTCGCTGGCCTTCACCCTTGCCTACCAGGAGGTCTTCAGCCTAGCCAAGCAGATTTCGGCCTCGCAGACCTCGTTCATGCCCTTCCTCATTGCGGGCGTGTTCTACTTCGTGGCCAACTACGCAGTCGAGTTTGGCATGGGGCTCATCGAGAAGGTCCTGGACTACTACCGGTAGGCCGGCGGCCTATCTCATGTACGGTGGCTGGCTAAGGAGGAAGAACCTGCCATGATCGTCGAGATGAAGAACATCTGCAAGCGCTTCGGTTCCCACGAGGTGCTCACCGACATCAGCTTCGGCGTGGACAGCGGCGAGGTGGTGAGCATCATTGGACCGTCGGGTTCGGGCAAGTCAACCCTGCTGCGGTGCGCCACCTTCCTCGAGACCATCGACGGCGGCGAGATCTGGTACATGAACGAGCGGGCAGCAGGCACCGACACGTCGGGCCGCGTCGAGTACGTGCCCCAGAAGGACCTGCACCGCTTCCGCAGCTACTGCGGTCTGGTGTTCCAGCAGTTCAACCTGTTTCCGCACTACTCCATCCTGCGCAACCTGACCGATGCCCCCATTCACGTGCAGCACCGCAGCCGTGAGGAGGCCGAGGACACCGCCATGGACCTGCTGCGCAAGATGGGCATCGCCGACAAGGCCAAAGCCTATCCCTACCAGCTGTCCGGTGGCCAGCAGCAGCGCGTGGCCATTGCCCGGGCGCTGGCCATGAGGCCCGAGATCCTCTTCTTTGACGAGCCCACCTCCGCGCTTGACCCCGAGCTGACCGGCGAGGTGCTGAAGGTGATCAGGCAGCTGGCAGAGGAGCACATGACCATGGTGGTGGTCACCCACGAGATGCCCTTCGCGAAGGCGGTCAGCAACCGCGTGATCTTCATGGACGGCGGCGTGATCGTGGAGCAGGGCGACCCGTACGAGGTGTTCGAGAACCCGCGCGAGGAGCGCACCAAGCAGTTCCTGCGGGTGTTCGAGCGCTAGGCCTGCACCATGGGAACGCACGTGAACGGGCCGCTGCACTACGCCATCCTTGACCCCACCGGCAACGTGACCGCCCTCGTGGAGGACGAGGTGGCGGTGGGCCTGCAGCCCGAGGTGGCCGCACGGGTGATGGAGCGGCATCCCGAGGTGGAGCAGGTGGGCTTCGTGCGCATGGCGCCGCTGGCAGGAAAGTCGGAAGGCACGTACGCCCAGCTGCGCATGGCCGGGGGAGAGTTCTGCGGAAACGCCACGATGAGCACGGCTGCCCTGTGGGCCCTGCGTGCGGGGGAGGCCGCGCAGCTGCCGTGCGAGGTGATGCTGCGGGTGTGTGGGGCTTCGCGTCCCGTTGCGGTGCGCCTGGGCAGGGGCGAGGACGGCTCCTTTGACGCGGGGGTGCGCATGCCCCAGGCCCTTGGCATACAGCTCGTGCGGCTTGAGGCTCCCGAGGTGCGCGTTGGCGCGGACGCCCTCACGCCGGTGGTTATGATGGAGGGCATCTCGCACGCGGTGATAGAGGAGTCCTCGCCGCTTTACTACCTGCGCGAAAAGCGCGACGAGGCCGTGCGCCTGGTGTGCCGCTGGTGCCAAATGCTTGGCGCGGACGGCCTCGGGTTGATGTTTTTGGGACCGGGCACCGCGGAGCGCGACATGGAGCCGCTCGTCTTCGTGCCCGGCAGCGACACCGTGGTGTGGGAGCGCTCGTGCGCGAGCGGCAGCTCGGCAGTGGGGATGCTGCTTGCCCAGAGGCGCGGCGGCCCTGTCAGCGTGCGGCTGCGCGAACCGGGCGGCGCGCTGGTCGTGGAGAGCGACCCCGTCGGCCCAAGCACCTGGCTGTACGGCAGCGTCCGGCTGGTGGGAGAGTTCACGCTCTCCTAGGAGGCCGATTAGGGGGCCGGTTCGGCTGCGGCCAACGGCCCGTGCCACTTGTGCTCTTGCACGAAAGGCGGACTCGCCGAACCTTACCGCCGCATCGACCCGCGTTGCGAGGCTACTGCTGCTCCTGCAGGTCAAGCGCACGCATCAGCTTTCCCAGCAGCATGGCCAGCTGCTGGGCGTCGTCGGCCTCGAGGGGCACGCAGCTTGCCATGCGCCCCGGAACCTTGGCCGCCACGTCCTCCAGCGCCTTGCCCTCAGGGGTGAGCGACACCAGCAGCCTGCGCTCGTCATTTCGATCGCGCGTGCGCCTTACCAGGCCTCGTGCCTCGAGCTTCTTGAGCAGAGGAGTGAGGGTGCCCGAGTCCAGCAGCAGCTTGCCGCCCAGCTCCTTCACGCTCATCGTCCCGTACTCCCACAGCGCCATCATGGTGATGTACTGCGTGTAGGTAAGCCCTGACTCCTCGAGGAGTGGGCCGTAGGCACGCGTGATGGCGCGCGAGCAAGCATACAGCGGGAAGCACAGCTGGTTCTCCAGCCTAAGTTGCTCGTAGGGCATGGGACCTCCTTGGTGCTGTTTCGTTCTTGATGCACTATAGCACCAAATTAGATTGTATACAAACCAAACATTTCGTGGCCACTTTGTGCTGCCTCTCCCACATAGCCGGCTTTTAGGCAACGCTTGCCGTCTCGTAAAACAATCTTGCGAGCCGAGGGACGCCAATCATTCATAATCGTGGGCAACTGGAGGTTGAGAGGAGACTAAGTTGATTTACACCGTGACATTGAACCCGGCAATTGACTACGTCATGCATCCCCTGACCTTGGACATGGGATTCACCAACAGGTCGTCCAGCGAGGAGATCCACTGCGGTGGAAACGGCATCAACGTCTCTACGCTGCTCAACGAGCTGGGAGTCAGCAACGTTGCCTTTGGCATCTCTGCGGGCTTCACCGGTGACTATCTCATCAGCCGACTTCAGGAGAAGGGCGTCACCTGCAGCTTCGTGAAGCTTGACAAGGGCTTCACCCGCATCAATGTGAAGCTCAACGGTATCGTCATGACGATCGTCAACGGCATGGGCCCCAAGATTCCCGAGAAGAAGGTCGACGAGCTGCTGGAGCGCCTCGACGGCATCAAGCCTGGCGACACACTGGTGCTTACCGGCTCCATCCCGTCGTCGCTCCCCGAGAACATGTACGACATCATCATGCGCCGCATGGCCGGCCGTGGCATCCGCTTCGTGGTGGACGCCCCCGGCTCGCTTCTGATGGAGTCGCTGTCCGCGCGCCCGTTCATGATCAAGCCCAACAACCACGAGGTCGGCCGCATCTTTGGTGCCAACCCCGAGACGCCCGAGGAGTGCATCCCCTTCGCGAAGGAGCTGCACGAGCGCGGCGCTGCCAACGTCATCGTGTCCTGCGGTGGCCACGGCTCGCTGCTGTATGACGAGTTCGGCGAGATCCACTGCTGCCCGACGGCCCGCATCAAGCTGGTCAACGCCACCGGTGCGGGCGACTCGATGGTTGCCGGCTTCATTGCCAAGACCGATGCGGGTGCCGACTACGAGACCGCCATTCGCTTTGCCTCTGCCTGTGGCACCGCCACCGCTGCCAGCAAGGGCATCGCGAAACGCGCCACCATCGACCGTGTGGTCGAGCGTCTCGAGAAGATCATCGCCGAGCGCGAGGCAAAGGAATAGCGCGCGGCAAGGTATAGGCTCAGATGGGGCGTCGCCATGGCGACGCCCTTTTGAAGCGGTAGGTAGCAAGCATCATTGTTAGGAGGACCCATATGTACGAAGGCGTCAACGCATCTGACGGCATTGGCATCGGAGTTGCCCGCGTCGCAGTCGAGCCCGACCTCTCCTTCACCCCGCATCCCGTAGAGGACGCCGCAGCTGAGAAGGGTCGTTACGAGGAGGCACGTGCCCGCTTCATCGAGATGACCGACAAGCAGATCGAGTCCATGCAGGCCCGCGGCCTGGTGGCCGAGGCCGGCATCATGGGCGCTCACAAGGAGTTTGCCGAGGACGATGGCCTTATCGAGCAGATCACGGCCGACATCGATGCCGGCAAGTGCGCCGAGCAGGCCGTCAAGGATGCCTACGACATGTACTACGACATGTTCTCCGCGATGGAGGACGAGCTGTTCCGCGAGCGCGCGGCCGACATCGCCGACGTGCGCACCGGGCTTCTGGCCTTCCTCCTTGGCCAGGAGCTGGTCGACCTCTCCTCGCTGCCCGAGAACTCGATCGTGGTCGTCTCCGAGCTCACCCCCTCGATGACCGCCGACATCGACAAGGACAACGTGGCCGCCATCGTCACCGAGACCGGTGGACGCACCTCCCACGCCGCCATCATCTGCCGTGCCCTCGAGATTCCGGCCGTCCTGTCGGTCGAGGGTGCCACCAAGAACATCACCGCCGGCGCGCTGTGCATCGTTGACGGCGGCAAGGGCACCGTCATCGTCGACCCCGACACTGACACCCTCTCTACCTATCGCGAGCGCGCGAAGGCGCTGGCCGAGGAGAAGGCCGCCCTCGAGGCCTTCCGTGGCATCCCCACCAAGACCGCTGACGGCATCGAGAAGCTGCTCGTGGCCAACATCGGCAACCCGAGCGACGCTGCCGGCGCGCTCGAGCATGACTGCGAGGGCGTGGGCCTGTTCCGCTCCGAGTTCCTGTTCATGGACGCCACCGAGCTTCCGTCCGAGGAGGAGCAGTTTGCTGCCTACCAGAAGGTCGCCCTGGCCATGAAGGACAAGCCGGTCATCATCCGTACGCTCGACGTGGGCGGCGACAAGGAGATCCCGTACATGGATCTTCCGAAGGAAGAGAACCCGTTCCTGGGCTATCGCGCCATCCGCTACTGCCTCAACAACCCCGAGGAGTACAAGGTCCAGCTGCGCGCCCTGCTGCGTGCCAGCGCCTACGGTGACATCAAGATCATGGTGCCGCTGGTAACCTGCATCGACGAGATTCGCAAGGTGAAGGCCCTGGTGGAGGAGTGCAAGAAGGAGCTTGACGCCCGCGGCATCGCCTACAACCCCAACATCGAGATCGGCACCATGGTCGAGACCCCCGCTGCCTCGCTGATCGCCGACGTGCTTGCGGCTGAGTGCGACTTCTTCTCCATCGGCACCAACGACCTCATCGGTTACACCATGTGCGCCGACCGCGGCCAGGACAAGGTTGCCTACCTGTACAACCCGTACCAGCCTGCCGTCCTGCGTTCGCTGCAGCGCATCATCTCCGAGGGCAACAAGGCCGGCATCATGGTTGGCATGTGCGGCGAGGCCGCGGCTGACCCGCTGTTCATCCCGGTGCTTATCGGCTTTGGCCTTGGTGAGTTCTCCGTGAGCGCCCCGTCCATCCTGAAGGCCCGCCGCATCATCTCGCTGTGGACCAAGGAGGAGGCCGACGCGCTGGTCGAGAAGATCATGCAGTACAAGACCGACGCCGAGGTGAAGGCCGCCCTGCAGGCTGCTGCCAAGTAGCACCTGGCGCATCGTCGCAACTCTGAGGGACCCCGGGCAACTGGGGTCCCTTTTCATGAGGGGCTCGCTTTGTGTGGCGCGGCGCGGGGTCGCGCGGGGTGCCGCACGGGTGCACTACGAAGCACAAAGAATCGTCGATCTGCGCGATGCTTTGCGCCCAAGGGCCGGCGCTGGGGCGGCGCCGGCGCCAGCAGCGTCTACCAGCGGCAACCCGACGGCACGATCACCGACAGCGCCTTGGGAACTACGCTCACCTCGAAGCGCGACCCAAGCAGGGGCTCGCCATCCACCTGGCAAGGCGCGTCGCCGTCGGGAAACTCGATGCCCACCGACTTGGCCGTGTCCATCACCAGCGAGCGCGAGCGAGTGTGGCGCCCAAAGCGAGCAAGCCCCAGCAGCACCATCAGCCAAGGAACCGGCGGCTTTTTCACGTTGTAGCACAGGTTCAGCGTACCGTCGTTGGGAAGAGCGTCTGGGCAGATGCGGAATCCGCCGCCATAGGTGGGGCCGTTCTGTATGGCGAAGATGAGCGACTGCAGCTTGATGGGGTCGCCACCGTCAATACGCACCGTGCAGCCGAAGCCCTTGGACCCGGCCGCCACGATCTTGATGCTAGAGGTGAGGAACAGCGCCGACCCCTCCTGGCTGGTGCCAGCGCTGCGGCGGTTGATGGTGTCGATGGCGATGGCAGCGTCGAGGCCAAACGAGAGCGTCTCCATGAAGTAGGTGCCTGGGCTCTTGGGTGCCGGACCTTCGGGAACAAGGTCGCTCCGCACCAGGCCAAGGTCAATCAGGCGCGGAAGCCCGCCCAGCAGCTCGCCAAGGGAGGCGTCGGGGTTGTTTGGCGTGCAGCCCAACGTTCGGGCAAAGTCGTTGCCCGAGCCCATGGGGATGATGCCCAGCCGCGGGCGGTCGCGCTGGTCGATGGCCATTAGGCCGTTTACCACCTCGTGGATGAGCCCGTCGCCGCCAAGAGCCACCACGGTGTCCATGCCGCCTGCCGCGGCGGCGATGTCCACACCCTCGAGCGGTGCGTGCGTCAGCTCGAGGTCGAAGGTGCTCGAGGCGTTGCGATAGCTCTCGAAGAAGCGCTGCACGCGCTGAGCCGCAGCGGCCCCCTTGCCGCTGTGCGAGGTTGGGTTTGCGATGACGAGCGTGCGTCCCAGATGCGCAGATGCCATGGATGCTCCAATCACTGCCGACATCAAAAGTATAGGCCGCTGGCGAAGGATGGGACGGTCGTACATGGTGAGCGGATGCATGCAGTACAATCAGCTGGTAATGACGCATAGAAGGAGGGGCTATGGGCTTCGACAAGGGATTGGCGGCACTGCGCAACGGCAGCGACATCAGGGGAATCGCGCTGGAGGGCGTTCCCGGCGAGGACGTGAACCTCACTCCCGAGGCGGCGCGCCTGCTGGCGCGTGGCTTCCTGCGCTGGCTCTCGGCTCGCGTGGACAAGCCGGCCGGCCAGCTGCTGGTGGCGGTGGGTCGCGACCCGCGCCTGTCGGGCCCCGACATCGTGGCCACGCTCGTGGACGAGCTTTGCCTGCATGGCGTGCAGGTGCTTGACTGCGGCCTTGCCACGACGCCCGCCATGTTCATGAGCTGCATCTTTGACGAGTCGCAGGCCGACGGCTCCATCATGGTAACCGCAAGCCACCTGCCGTGGAACCGCAACGGCCTCAAGTTCTTCACGGCCGACGGGGGAGTGGAGAGCACCGACATCGTGCAGATCACCGAGCTGGCCGAGGCGACGCAGCCCGAGCTGCCCGTGTGCGACGAGCCCCTGGCGCCTCAGCGCCTTGACCTGCTTGACCTGTACGCGGCGCACCTGCGCACCATGATCTGCGACCGCCTGGGCGAGGTGCAGCCGCTGGCGGGCCTCAAGGTCGTGGTGGACGCCGGCAACGGCTCGGGAGGGTTCTACGCCACGCAGGTGCTGCAGCCGCTGGGCGCCGACGTGAGCGCCAGCCAGTTCCTGGAGCCGGACGGCAGCTTCCCCAACCACATCCCCAACCCCGAGAACCAGCAGGCCATGGAGTCGATCACGGCTGCCGTGAGGGCCTCCGGGGCCGACCTGGGCATCATCTTCGACACCGACGTGGACCGCTCGTCGGCGGTGGACGAGCGCGGCGACGAAATCAACCGCAACGCCATCGTGGCGCTGGCGGCCACGCTGGTGGCACGCGAGCACCCCGGCACCACGGTGGTCACCGACTCGGTTACCAGCGACGAGCTGACGGCCTTCCTGGAGAAGGGCCTGGGACTACATCACCTGCGCTACCGCCGTGGCTATCGCAACGTGATCAACAAGATGCTGGAGCTGGTGGCCGAAGGCCAGGACTGCGCGCTTGCCATCGAGACCTCGGGCCACGCCGCCTTCCTGGACAACTACGCCCTTGACGACGGCGCCTACCTGGGGAC
The DNA here is from genome assembly GCA_902788705.1 of uncultured Coriobacteriaceae bacterium. GTDB lineage: Bacteria > Actinomycetota > Coriobacteriia > Coriobacteriales > Atopobiaceae > UBA1367. The sequence continues at coordinate 142,883 of CADALE010000001.1, forward strand.
GCTCATCGTGTGCGCTGCCGCGGAGCTGAAGCGCGAGGGCAAGGGCATATCCACGCTGGTGGAGGGCCTGGACGAGCCGCTCGAGTCGCGTGAGGTGCGCATGCGCATCACCGCCGAGGACTTCCGTGCCAAGGGTTCCGAGGTGCTTGCGGCCTGCGAGGCGTGGATGCCCGAGCATGCCGCCAACGCCGTGCGCGAGGCCACCGGCAAGCAGGTGCATGCCAGCCTTGCCACGCCCAACTTTGAGGGCGTGCGTGTCAACTTTGCGGGTGACGTACGCGGGTGGTTCCTGCTGCGCATGTCGCTGCACGACCCCATCCTGCCGCTCAACATCGAGTCCAGCGACGAGGGCGGGGCGCAGGCCATCGCCAGCGCGCTGCGCGCGTTCTTTGCCGGCGTGGAGGGCGTGGACTCCTCGGCGCTGTAGGGGCGCGAAGGCAGGCGGCTTCGGGCGGGCCGGGCCGCAGGTTTCCAAACGGTCGGGACGAGCTTGAGGTATGCTTGTCACATCTTCGGGGCGTGGCGCAGCTTGGTAGCGCATCTGCTTTGGGAGCAGAGGGTCGCTGGTTCGAATCCAGTCGCCCCGACCAGAGTATCCGCAGGTCAGCCTCCGTGCTGGCCTGCTTTTTCGTACGGCGGGGCTGCGGACGCACGGCAGGCGGGCGGCGTATGTCGGACGGCGGACGTCGGACGGCGAAAGGAAGCGACATGGATTCAGGCCAGCAGCTCTCGCGCTTCATCGACGCGCAGGACTTCGGCGGCAGGGGATGGAGCGCCACCTACGAGGTGGCCCTGTCCGAGCTGCGTCGCGGCCGCAAGGTAACCCACTGGATCTGGTACGTGTTTCCGCAGCTAGAGGGCCTGGGTCGAAGCGAGATGTGCGACATCTACGGGGTCCGTGGCATCGAGGAGGCAACCGCGTATCTGGCCAACCCCACGCTTCGGGAGCGCCTGGTAACGGCGAGCGAGGCGCTGCTGGAGCTGCCCACGCGCGACGCCGAGGCGGTGCTGGGGCGCATCGACGCGCGCAAGGTGCGTTCGTGCATGACGCTGTTTTCGCTGGTGGAGGGCACCGACCCCGCTTTTAGGCGGGTCATCGACGAGTACTATGGCGGCCAGCTGGACCCCCGCACGCTCGAGCTGCTGGGCCTTGCGTAGGACGAGGGCTAGCCCGTCGCCTACGCCTACGCCAGGCCGTAGTGCGTGAGCGCGTTGGCGATGCCGTCGTCGTCCACGTTGGTGGTGACGAACTCCGCCTCGGCCTTCACCTCGTCCACGGCGTTGCCCATGGCCACACCGTGCCCGGCCGCGCGAATCATCGACAGGTCGTTGATGCCGTCGCCAAAGGCGTACACGTCGTCGAGGGCCACGCCCAGCGACTCCGCCACGCCGCGCACGGCGTCGCCCTTGTCGCAGCCCACGATGGTGACGTCAGCGCTGGGGTGCGGGCCGTGCGGGTTCACCAGGCAGCGGTCCCCAAGCGCGGCGGCAATGCGCTTGCGATGCTCGGCATCGGCGAAGTAGATGTCGAAGTTGAAGGCATGGATGGTGTCGGGGTCAACGCCGTCGCGCAGCATGCCGGGATCCCACACCGATTCGGCGGTGGCACGGTAGGCGGGGTCGCCGCCGTAGTAGCCACACCATTCCTCCAGGAAGGCGTAGCCAGAGCCAGCGTCGTCAAGCGTCTGCACCAGCCAGCGCACCTCGTCGGCGGTGAGGGCCCGGTCGTGCAGATGACGGTCGCCCATGAAGCCAAGGCGCCCGTTGTTGCACACGAACCCGTCGGCGTACTTGCCAAAGTGGCGCTCTGCGTAGGCGCGGGGCCGGCCGGTGCAGATGAACACGAGGTGCCCGTTCGCGCGCATGCGGGCGAGGGCCGCCTCGGCGCTGGCCGGGACGTCGTGCCCCACGGCAAGCGTTCCGTCGATGTCAAAGAATGCGATGCTCATGGCAGGCCCCTTCCGCCCCGTCAACTTGTATGGGTTCATCATAGCCAATGTGGGCAGGCAGAGACCGCGGTAGTGGTAGCATCGCTACGGACGTCGTGGGAGGGAGCCGCATATGGTCGGGCTAGGCACGCTCATCAACATGGGCGCCATCGTGGGCGGCGGACTGGCTGGCTCGGTGGTGGGCAGGTTCCTTGGCCCTCAGCAGCAGGACTCCATCAACATGGCGTGCGGCATCAGCGTGCTGTTCATTGGCATCGCCGGGGCCATGGAGGGCATGCTTGCCGTGCAAGGCGCGTCCCTTAGCAGTGGAAGGGCCATGTTCGTGGTGCTGTGCCTGGCCTTTGGCACCCTGGTGGGGGAGCTGCTGGGCATCGAGGATCGCTTCGAGGAGTTTGGGGAGTGGCTGAAGGCCAAGACCGGCAACTCGGGTGACCGAGGCTTCGTGGGCGCGTTCGTCACGGCGAGCCTCACGGTGTGCATCGGGGCCATGGCCATTGTCGGGGCCATCCAGGACGGCATCCTGGGCGACTATTCGACGCTGGCCGTCAAGTCGGTGCTGGACTTCATCATCATCGCGGTAATGACCTCGTCGATGGGGAAGGGCGCGGCGTTCTCGGCCATTCCGGTGGGGGCGTTCGAGGGGTCGGTCACGTTGCTGGCGCGCCTGCTGCAGCCGCTGATGACGGACGCGGCCATGGCAAACGTATCGCTGGTGGGGTCGGTGCTCATCTTTTGCGTGGGCGTGAATCTCGTGTGGGGCAAGCGCGTGCGTGTGGCCAACATGCTGCCGGCGCTGCTGTTTGCGATTGGGGCGGCGTCCCTGCCGCTCTGAGCGCGGGCTGCGGGCTGGGCTGCGTTGGGATCTGGCTTATTCCAAGACACGGGTACTCGCGGTTTTCCGTTTTGGCGGTACACAATTGCCAAAATACTTGCTTTCTTGCACTGGAATCCTGCGGTTTTCCGCTTGCATCCCGTTGTTGTGTACCGTTGATGGACGCGTTATGCTGACCTAAATCCTCCAACAAATCCTCCGTTTTCAACGAGTTAGTGGCAAATTCTATGCACTTGTAGGTGCAATCTATGCAAATAGCAGGTAAGTCCGCCAAGCTAATATGTCGTGCGAGCTCCTAACAGAAATGGCGCCGTCCCAAACGGAACGGCGCCACCGAACTACTGAACAAGCACGAACGCTGCCGAGAACGCAATTAGGAGCAGCTTGGCAAAGAGTGCCGCGTTCACCGCCAGACCCACCAACAGAGCCACCGCCATGGCCACGCCAGGCAGCCCGTCGTCACTCATCGCCCGTCACCCCAATCACGGTGCCATTGGGGCTCAGCCGAGGGCAGCACCCGCCCCGGTCATTGACGAGGTACTCGACGTCGGTGTCCGGATCCACGAGCACGTACCAACGCTGGGGCGTGGTCCTGATGGCGGGGCGCAGGCCGACGCCTAGGAGGCCGGCGCGGGTGCCGAGCGACCTCGCGACGGCAGCCTTCTGCCTGCTGATGCTCACCCTGCTGAGGATGTCCGTCTACTTCGGCATGGCGAAGGTCGAGCAGGCCGAGGCGGAGAGGCACGTGGCGTCCGCCCACAAGGTCACGCACGACAGCCTGGCGCCCACCTACACCTACGACGGCGAGGTGATCCGGTGGTACGTGCTGGTGGACCCGGATACGGATGTGCAGTACCTGGTCAATGACCGGGGCGGGTGCTGCCCGAGACTCAACGTGGACGGAACAACTATGGGGGTGAGACATGACTGACGACGGGATGCCTGACATAGCCATGGTGGTGGCCATGCTGATCGGGATGGTCTTCACTGTGGGGCTGTGCGTGAGAGTGATTATGTGGCTGCTGTCTGGTGTGCTTGTAGCCTGGCACGTGCTGACGCAGGGCTGAGTGGGAGGTGCCGCCGCCTGCTTTGCTCCGGGCGGCGGCACCAACTCACCTCATCGCAGAGATGACCTCTTCAACGGCGTCACGGAGATGGTCCCAATCAACGGGACTTGCAATCTTCTGTATTCGCGAGAGCGAGACTGTCTTCTGGTCGGTGAACATCTCGTTGATGGTCGACGTCGGCAAGACGTAGAACTCCCAGTGCCCGAGCTCCAACGGCCAAGCGCTGTCCTCATCAGTGCCCTTCAGGAGGCAGAACACGTAGACGTCGTTCTGGCGCTCGTAGGCTCCATCCTCACCGTAGGCCTTGGTGATCCCGAAGCTGCGGCGCGACGAAACCTTGCCTGCCTCGTTGAAGGAGTGGTAGTAGGACGTCTCCTTCACCTCGATCCGCTTGCCCCTGTACTTCATGTCAAAGAGGGTCCACGTGTCCTTGTTCTGGGGCTTCTCGAGGCCGAGCGCCTTGGCGACGAGGAACTCCGCGACCTCCTCGGGAACATGCAGGACATTCGAGAACTGGAAGCTCCAGTAGTCTGTGATGGTGTAGCTCGTGGCGCTACCGCTGCTCGTGAAGGGCTCCTTGCCACTCAATAGATTCATTCCAGACTCCTGACCCCAAGACCCGTTCGCAGGGTTATGGTGTTCAATGGATGGAAACTGCAGCGTTATTGCGGCAACTATGATAGAGCAATTCACTGTTCCAACCGCGTGCGGGTGTAGTTCAATGGTAGAACTTCAGCCTTCCAATCTCTTTTTCATATGACCATGAGACCCCAGCTATTGCCTTTAGCTGGGGTTTTATTGTCTTTCATTGTCACTCATAGTCACAAATACGCAGACGAATGTCCCGCAAGATGTCCCGCACGAAAAAGGGCTCCTCCGAGGAGAAGCCCTAAAACATTTTATGGAGCGGGTGACGGGAATCGAACCCGCGTGGTCAGCTTGGAAGGCTGAAGTTCTACCATTGAACTACACCCGCGTGGTCGGGGCGACTGGATTCGAACCAGCGACCCTCTGCTCCCAAAGCAGATGCGCTACCAAGCTGCGCCACGCCCCGGTCGCCCGACTAGTATAAGCGAGAAGACGCCCGTCGTGCAAGCCGCTTCCGCTTCCATGTGTCAAGCAAATTTCACTCGAAAAAAAGAAGCGTTACGCGCCCCGTTGCGTATCGCGTCTTTTCGTATCCTATACACCCGTACGTATGTTGTACGAACAAAGGAGGTTGCAATGACGTACTCAGAGCGAGTCCTTGCAGAGCTCAAGGAGCGCTACCCCGAGCAGCCGCAGTTCATCCAGGCTGCCACCGAGGTTCTCGAGACCATCCAGCCCGCCCTCGATGCCCATCCCGAGTTCGAGGAGGCGGCCCTGCTTGAGCGCCTCGTCGAGCCCGAGCGCATCGTCATGTTCCGTGTGCCGTGGATCGATGACGAGGGCAAGGTTCAGGTTAACCGTGGCTACCGCGTGCAGTTCAACTCTGCCATCGGCCCCTACAAGGGCGGCCTGCGCTTCAACCCCACGGTCACCCTGGGCATGCTGAAGTTCCTGGGCTTCGAGCAGATCTTCAAGAACTCCCTCACCACGCTGCCCATGGGCGGCGGCAAAGGCGGCTCTGACTTCGACCCCAAGGGCAAGTCCAACAACGAGGTCATGCGCTTCTGCCAGAGCTTCATCACCGAGCTCTACCGCCACATCGGCGAGGACACCGACGTGCCCGCGGGCGACCTGGGCGTCGGCGGCCGTGAGGTTGCCTACATGTTCGGTCAGTACAAGCGCCTCACCAACACCTTCACCGGCGTGCTCACCGGCAAGGGCCTCACCTTTGGTGGCTCGCTTGCCCGTACCGAGGCCACCGGCTACGGCCTGGTGTACTACGTGGACGAGTACCTCAAGTGCCATGACGACTCCTTCGAGGGCAAGACCGTCGTCGTGCACGGCTCCGGCAACGTGGCCATCTACGCCATCCAGAAGGCCGAGCAGCTGGGCGGCAAGGTCGTGGCCTGCTCCGACACCAAGGGCTGGGTGTACGATCCCGAGGGCCTGGACGTCGCCGCGCTCGAGGCCATCTACGCCAAGAAGCGCTCAGGCAACGACAAGGGCGTGAGCCTGGCCATGTACACCGACTTCCGTCCCAACGCCGAGTTCCACGCTGAGGACGGCCGCGGCGTGTGGGGCGTGCCGTGCGACATCGCGCTGCCGTGCGCTCGCGAGAACACGCTGCACCTTGAGGATGCCCAGAAGCTCGTGGCCAACGGCTGCCAGATCGTGGGCGAGGGCGCCAACATGCCCACCACGCTCGACGCCACCAAGTACCTGCAGGAGAACGGCGTCGCGTTCTTCCCGGGCAAGGCTGCCAACGCCGGTGGCGTGGCCACCTCCGGCCTCGAGATGAGCCAGAACGCCGGCCACATCTCCTGGACCTTCGAAGAGGTTGACGCCAAGCTTGAGGGCATCATGCGTGGCATCTACCACGCGTGCGACGACGCCGCCAAGGAGTTTGGCATGGAGGGCAACTACGTGGCTGGCGCCAACATCGCTGGCTTCCTGAAGGTTGCCAACGCCATGATGGCCCAGGGCATCGTGTAGCGCTTGCGCTCAGAGCGACTGCTTGGGCGGGGCACCGGTTGTGGTGCCCCGCCCTTTTTTGTGCCGCGGTAGCGCCCCCTTTGGCAGGCGCACAAGTCCTGTAAATATGGACTTGGGATAGTGGGGGCGGCGAGATGGCATACTACTGGTCTAGCCCTTCGACCGCTGGAGGTGCCCGTGCCCAAGGCGCTCCTCAGAAGAATCGTCACCATCATCGTGTGCCTGGCCTGCGCGCTGGCGCTTACGCTTGCGGCGTATCGCCACATCGCGAAGCCTGTGCAGCGGGAGGACGACGTGCCGGACGCGGTGGTGGAGGTGCTGGAGCGTGCGGCGGGCGAGGAGTCCGACGTGGCCTCGCCAGCGACGCAGGACGATGCGCAGGCGGCAGCTGAGAGACAGCAAGATGACGCGAGCTCTGGGCAGGACGCGGTGGCTGCCGTCTCGCAGTACGCTGGTGATGAGATGCCCACTGACGAGGAACCGCACGTCTTCACCATGCCCGAGGGGGCCGCGTACGTTGAGGGCGTCGCACTGCTGCAGGTGGGAGAGGACGCCACCGCCCAGGAGGTCAACGAGCTGCTTGCCCAGACGCCGGGCGTGGTTGCCCACGAGGTGGGCGAGGAGGAGCTGGCCTCGGGCCTCATCGAGGTCGAGGTGGCTGAGGGCTCCACCGTCGAGGACGTGGTCAACGAGCTGCTTGCCTCGCCTGTGGCCGAGGGCGCGCAGCCAAACTTCGAGTACGTGATCATGGCGGGCGATGCCTCTGACCTGCGTGCCATTGTGGGGGAGGCGCTCGACCCCGAGCCCGAGCCGCTGGAGTTGGCACCTGAGGGCGAGGCGGACGCTGAGGCGGGGGCAATCAGCGAGGGTGCCGAGAACCCAATGCCTGAAGAACCCGAGCCAGAGGCGTCGGCACAAGACGAGGTGCAGGCTCCAGCCTCGGAGGATCCCGAGGGCACCGTCGATAACGCGGCGGATGACGCAGCTGCCGAGGAGTCTGTCGGTGAGGATGCCGAGGCTTCGTCCGCCGAGGATGCCGAGGATGCCGAGGATCCCGAGGGTTCGGCCACCGATGGGGCCGAAGAACCAACCGAGGACACTGAGGAATCGACTGGTGCGGACGTCGATGTCCAAATCGACGAGGACGCCGAGGCTCCAGCTGACGAAGGTGCTAAGACGCCTGTCGGCGAGCCCACTGGCGAGCCCTCCGACGCTCCAGCCGAAGACGCCAAGACTCCTGCCGATGACGATGACGCCGACGTCTCGACCGGTGCGGACGTCGAATCCTCAGCCAACCCTGCCGACCCCCAGCTTGGCGCCCAGGAGTTGCTGGCTGCCGTCTCGGTAAACGACCCGCTGCTCAAGGGCGTCACGAACGACCTGCTCAGCGACTGGGCGCTTACCAGCACGAGGGCCTACCAAGCGTGGGGCCTGGCGCGATGCAACGGGCAGGTGACGGTTGCCGTGCTGGACACGGGCTTCCAGGCCTCGCACGAGGACCTCAAGGCCAACGTACGTGCAACCTACAACGCCGTGACGGGCACGAGTGACGTCACTCCCATCAGCAGAAACTACAACCACGGCACGCACGTGGCGGGCATCGTGTCGGCGAAGGCAAACAACGGTGTGGGCGTGGCCGGTGTGTCCTACGATGCTGGCCTCATGCTCATCAAGGTTGCCACGGACTCCGGCAGCCTCAATACCAAGAACCTGGTGAAGGCCTACGACTACGTGATACAGAACGCCTCGGCCTACAACGTGCGCGTGGTCAACGTGAGCATGGGCGTCAACACCAACCAGGTGGACCTTGCGCTGAACAACAAGATGACCGAGGCCTTCGACCAGGGCATCGTCACCGTCGCGGCTGCGGGCAACTCCGACATCACGGGCGGCGTGCTGCCCTACGCCGAATATCCCGGCGACGAGGCCAGTGTGGTGAGCGTCATGAACCTGCAGCAACAGGGCTCGACGCTCGTGCGCTACGCCACCTCCAACTACAACCTGCCCGGCATGTCCAACAAGAACGTCTCGGCGCCGGGAACCGACATCCACAGCACCATCCCCACCAACGGCTACAGCACCATGACGGGCACCTCGATGGCGGCGCCCTTCGTCTCGGGGATCCTGGCGCTGGAGTTTGCCGCCAAGCCCAGCCTCACGGCCAGCGAGGCCGTGAGCTGCCTGTACGCCTCGGCAACCGACCTTGGCGCGAAGGGCTTCGACGAGGAGTACGGCTGGGGCAAGGCGGACGCCTACGCGGCGGTGTACCTGGCCAAGAACGGCACCATGCCCACCGACAACTCGGCAGACGACCAGGCCGCGGCAGCCAACGCGGTCGCGGCTGCGGCGGTGCAGTCCAAGATTGACGGGCTACCCGACGCCACGGACGTCACCCGTGCCGACAACGCCGCCATCAAGGAGGCCCGCGCCTCCTACAACTCGCTCACCTCCGCGCAGAAGAAGCTGGTGGACGTGGCCAGGCTCGAGGCCGCCGAGAAGGCCCTTGCCTCGCAGGCGTCCACCGTCACGCGGCTTTGGGGAAAGAACGCCTACGACACCATGCAGGCCATCGTCAGCTCTGGGGCCGGGTTCGCCTCGGGTCGCGGAGGCACCGTGATCGTTGCCACGGGAGAGGGGTACTGGGACGCGCTTGCCGCCTCGGGCCTTGCGGGCGTGTGCGACGCGCCCGTGCTCATCACGCAGAGGGCAGCCCTCTCGGCGCAGACCAAGGCCGAGATACAGCGCCTCAAGCCCACGAGGATCCTGGTGATGGGTGGCCCTGCGGCGGTGAGCGACGCGGTGATGGGGCAGCTCAAGAGCGCGAGCGGCGTGACGCCCACGCGCGTCTACGGGCAGACGGCTCCCGACACGGCCGTCAAGATCTACCAGAAGGGGAGTGGCTCCTGGGGCCACACCGCCATCGTGGCCACGGCCAACGGATACTGGGACGCGCTCTCGGTGGCGCCGTATGCCTATGCGCAGAAGGCGCCCATCTTCCTGACGGCCTATTCCGACAACGTCTCGGCGCGCAAGCTGTCCGACGCGGCGCTCGCGGCGCTGAAGGGCGGTGGATTCACCCGGGTGCTGGTGATAGGCGGCACGGCAGCCATACCGGCGTCGGTCGAGACGCAGCTCAAGGGCATCGGCATCACCTCGTGCAGACGCCTTTCGGGCAAGACGGCCATCGAGACGTCGGTGGCGGTGGCGCAGTTCTGCCTGGGCGAGGGGATGCTGGCGAACGGCATGGGCGTGGCGACCTCGGGCGGGTATTGGGACGCGCTTACCGGGGCAGCTCTGTGCGGCAAACAGAACGCGGTGCTGGTGCTGGTGGCAAACGAGAAGAGCCCCTCCATCACCACGTTCGTGAAGGCCAACCGGATGGACATCGCGCAGCTGTACGTGTTTGGCGGCAGGGCGGCCGTGTCGGACGCCTCGGTGTCGGCCATCAAGGCTGCGCTCAAGTAGTAGCAGTACCTGCGCCAGTCGGGGAGTGTACATTTAATTCGAGTTATTCGGGCTCTCAAAAACGGAGTCCTAATAACTGAAATTAAATGTACACTCCGGACGTGGCTAGCGGGGACGGGCGGGACAGTGGGGACGTAGCACTTTGTCCGCGCCGAGCGCGGACAAAGTGCTACGCCCCCACTGTCCCGCCCGTCCCCATCCCCGCTGCCGCCCCGCCGTCCCCACATCCTGCAGCTCATGTGAAAAGCAATGCTCACCGCGCGACGCGACGCGGCGTCTGGTATCATCTTTTGGCTGTATGCCAAAGCGCGGGCGTGGTGGAATTGGCAGACACGCTGGATTTAGGTTCCAGTGGGGCAACCCGTGAAGGTTCGAACCCTTTCGCCCGCACCATGGCAGAGTTTTGGGAACGCACGGAGCGCGGCATATGGCGCCGCCATACCGCGCACGAGACACTGGAGGAACGTTGAACATCACCGTCACCACCGACAGGACCGAGGCCGACAAGGTAGTCGCCAAGGTCATCGTTGCCGCCGCAGACGTCGACAAGGCCATCGACAGCACGTATAGGGACATCGCCCGTCGCTACAACTTCCAGGGCTTCCGTCGCGGCCGCGCCCCGCGTCCGGTCATCGACGGCATCATCGGCCGCGAGGCCATCTACGCCCAGGCCACCAACGACCTCCTGAACGACCTGCAGCCGCAGGTGCTTGACGAGCTTGACCTCGTGCCCATCGAGCAGCCCAGCTTTGGCGACGACCCCGCGCTGCTGGTGCAGGGCACCGACTACGAGGTCGAGATGACCATCGCGGTGCTGCCGCAGTGCGAGCTGTCCAGCTATGACGCGCCGGCCATCAACATGCCTCCCGCGGAGGCCACCGACGCTGAGATCGACCAGCAGATCGAGCAGCTTCTTGCCTACCAGACCACCTTCGAGGACGACGACACCGACCGTCCCGCGGAGGAGGGCGACATCGTCGCGTGCGACATCGCCAACAAGGAAGGCGCCGAGCACCTGGCCGGCAAGAACCGCACCATGAGCCTCTCCGCAGCCGGCTCGGGCGTTCCCGAGGAGCTGGTTGCTGGCATCGTCGGCATGAAGGCCGGCGAGACCAAGGAGATCACCTGGACCCACTCGCACACGCACGAGGACGAGGTTCACGAGCACACCTTCTCCGTCGAGGTCACCCTCAACTCCATCAAGAAGGCCGTCACCCCCGAGCTCACCGACGAGCTTGCCATGAACAGCTTCGGTTTCGACACCGTGGCCGAGCTGCGCGACGCCGTCAAGGAGGAGATCGAGGCCGACAAGCAGTCCAGCCTGCCGCGCCTCAAGGAGGACCGCGCCGTCGAGGCCATGGGCCAGCTGCTGGTGCTTGAGGAAGTCCCCGAGGCCTATCGCAGCCAGGTGATGAACGAGATCGCCAACGACCTCATGGGCCAGCTGCAGCGCCAGGGCATGTCGCTTGACATGTACTTCGCCTCCCGCGGCATCAAGCGCGAGGACTTCATGTCCGACCTGCAGCAGCAGGCCGACGAGCGCGCCCGCCAGTCCATGGCGCTTGACGCCCTGGCCGCCCACCTTGGCCTCGAGGCCACCGAGGACGACCTGCTGGCCGAGATCGCCAAGGCAGGCATCGAGGACGCCGAGCAGACCCTGGCCCAGCTCAAGGCTGACGGCCGCCTGCCGGGCATCCGCGAGGCCATCCGCCGCTCCAAGGCCGTCGACTGGCTGGTCGAGCACGCCGAGGTGACCATCGTGGACGAGATCGCCGAGCGCCGCGCCGCCGCAGAGTCTGCAGAGGCTGAGGAGACCGAGGCCGGCGAGCAGCCTGAGGTTGCCGAGGACGCGGAATAGGGTACATACCTCTCGCATAGCCGACGCATGCCCCGGGTGCCAGCTGCGCCTGGGGCATGTTTACAAGAGGAGAAACCATGCTACAGCACAACCCGACCAACATCCCGCTCATCCCCTACGTCGTGGAGCAGACTCCGCGTGGCGAGCGTAGCTACGACATCTACTCGCGCCTGCTCAACGACCGCATCGTCTTCATCGGCGAGCCCATCACCCGCGAGAGCGCCAACCTGGTGATCGCGCAGCTGCTGCACCTGGAGAGCCAGGACCCCGACAAGGACATCTCGCTGTACATCGACTCTCCCGGCGGCGAGGTGTACGCCGGCCTTGGCATCCTTGACACGATGAACTTCATCAAGCCCGAGGTGTCCACCATCTGCGTGGGCATGGCCGCCTCGATGGCCGCCGTGCTGCTGGCTGCCGGCGCCAAGGGCAAGCGCATGTGCCTGCCCAACTCGATGGTGCTCATCCACCAGCCCAGCTCGGGCGTCGAGGGCCAGCAGACCGACATCCAGATCGTCGCCGACGAGACCAAGTACATCCGCCAGCACCTCAACGAGCTTCTGGCGCAGTTCACCGGCCAGCCCATCGAGAAGATCAACGCCGACACCGAGCGCGACAACTACCTGCGCGCCTACCAGGCCATGGAGTATGGCCTCGTCGACCGCGTTATCAGCTCTCGCACCGACCAAGCGGAGGCATAGCGAATGGCGCAAGACAACGACTCGCTGCACTGCTCGTTCTGCGGCAAGCCCCGCAGCATGGTGCAGAAGCTCATCACCTCGCCCAATGGGGTGTACATCTGCGACGAGTGCGTGAAGGCCTGCGGCGACATCATCGCCGCCGCCGAGGCCGAGCAGGCGGCGCTGGACATGCACGACCTCGACGGCCAGCCCGTCCTGCGCGACTTGCCCACCCCGCACGAGATTTACGACGAGCTGTCGCAGTACGTGATGGGGCAGGAAGCCGCCAAGCGCGCGATGAGCGTGGCCGTGTACAACCACTACCGCCGCATCATCACGGGCAACGACCAGGTGGCCGAGGACGAGGAGGACGTGGAGATCGCCAAGAGCAACATCCTGCTGCTTGGCCCCACCGGCACTGGCAAGACGCTGCTGGCCCAGACGCTGGCGCGCTTCCTCGAGGTGCCCTTCGCCATCGCCGACGCCACCACCCTCACCGAGGCGGGCTACGTGGGCGAGGACGTCGAGAACATCCTGCTCAAGCTCATCACCGCGGCCGACGGCGACGTCGAGCGCGCCGAGATGGGCATCGTGTACGTGGACGAGATTGACAAGATTGCCCGCAAGGCAGAGAACCTCTCCATCACGCGCGACGTTTCGGGCGAGGGCGTGCAGCAGGCGCTGCTCAAGATCATCGAGGGCACCGAGGCAAGCGTGCCGCCGCAGGGTGGCCGCAAGCACCCGCAGCAGGAACTCATCCACATCGACACCACCAACATCCTGTTCATCTGCGGTGGCGCCTTCGTGGGCCTCGACAAGATCGTGGCCGACCGCATCGGCAAGAAGGGCGTGGGCTTCACCGGCACGCTGGCCAAGAAGGTGGACGAGGAGCAGGACGCCCTGCTTGAGCAGGTCATGCCCCAGGACCTGCACAGCTTTGGCATGATCCCCGAGTTCATCGGTCGCATTCCCGTGATCACCGCCACCAAGGAGCTGACCGAGTCCGACCTCGTGGACATCCTTACCCAGCCGCGCAACGCCCTGGTGAAGCAGTACACGCGCCTCTTCGAGCTTGAGGGCGTTCGCCTGGAGTTCGAGCCGGACGCGCTGACCGAGATTGCCCACCAGGCGGTCGAGCGCGGCACGGGCGCCCGTGGCCTGCGCGCCATCTGCGAGGCTACGCTGCAGCAGGTCATGTTTGACATCCCCAGCGACCTGGACATCACCGGCGTGGTGATAACCAAGGAGAGCGTGGGCGGCGCGGCGCTGCCCAAGATCCTGCGCGAGGGTGCCGCCAAGCATCGGCTCTTTGACGGGCTGAGCGCCTAGCGACGCCGTCAGCCAGCACGAAGCATGCGCCCGCACAGGCGAGGACGAGGGTCCGTGCCTGTGCGGGCGTACCCGTTACCAGAGCCGAAGGCCGTTTGCCAGGCGGGTGAGTCACCCGTGACGTGCTCGCGGTATCATCGAATGGTACTAGTGGCCCGACGAAAGGACGCAAGACCATGGCAGAGGAAACCGACGGCAAGCGCAGGGTGAAGCGCGTCTTCATCGACGCCGACTCGGGGCAGCAGATCTCCGAGCAGACGGTCGTGACCGACGCGAAGGACGTCGCCACCCAGGTGACGGTGCACAATGTGCAGGCCACGGGCGAGGTAGGCAACAAGCGCACCATCGCCATCGTGCTGTGGGTGGTGGGCATCATCCTCGAGGTGCTGGCCGCCATGAGCGTGCTGCAGTCCAGCCCCCTGTACGGGCGCCTGCCGCTGCTTGAGCCCCTCATGTGGGCAATCGTCTTCTTGGCGCTTGACCTCGTGTGCATCATCGTGGCCGGCCAGCTGTGGAAGAAGGCCAACCACATCGACCCGCCCTCCGAGAAGAACAAGGTCGAGTTCTTCGTCAAGAGCCAGCTTGGCGCCATCCTCTCCATCATCGCCTTCCTGCCGTTCGTGATTCTGGTGCTGGTTGACCAGAACGCCGACAAGCGCACCAAGACCATCGCGGTGGGCGTGGCCCTGGCCATGATGCTGCTGGGCGGTGGCACCTCGGCTGACTTCAACCCCGTGTCCTCGGAGGATCTCGAGGCCATGCAGGCCAACGCCATCGAGCTGGGTAACGGCACCGTGTACTGGACCGAGCACGGCACCGTGTACCATCTCAACCCTAACTGCCATCACATCATCAACTCGGCCACCATATACTCGGGAGACGCCGCGGCTGCCTACGAGCACGGCCTCACCCGTCCGTGCAAGGACTGCGCGCGTGCTGACGGCAACGAGACCATCATGGCCATGGCCGCGGCTGGCACCGTCACCGATGAGCCTACCGACGACGCAGAGGCCACCGATGCCGCTGCTGACGCCGAGGCAGAGGCTGAGGTGGACGAGGCCGCATAAGGCCGCAGGGAGCGTCTGAAGGCGCCTGGCAGGGCACCTAGCGGCATCCCAACAGAGCGAATGTCAGGAGGCGCGGAGGAGCAATCCCTGCGCCTCCTTGTCTGTGTCGGCGCGCTACTATTGCACAACACATCGTCCATGCATATGGGATAGAATCGCCCGTACGGTTTTTATGCGACAGAAAGGTCGTGTGCCATGTTCCTGGATCCCACCCGTATCATCTACACGCTCCTGCCCATCCTCGTGCCCCTCGTGATCCTGCTTGTCATCGCCCGCGTCATTGGTGCCGCCCTGCGCAGCGCCTCCCGCCCGAGCGGCACGGTCAATGACAACTACCAGGGCTGGTTCTACGTGATCCAGCAGCAGCACGTGGGCGTCATCGAGCGCTTCGGCAAGTTCCACCAGATTGTGGGCCCCGGCTTCCACATGCGCCTGCCCATCGTGGACCGCGTGCGCGACGTCTCACTCATGACCGAGGACGAGCACATCACCTTCGACGCCAAGACCGAGGACAACGTGACCATCGAGCTTGACGTGTCGGTGCAGTACCACGTTGACTACAGCCAGCCCGTCGACGGCCCCTCGGGCATCTTCAAGAGCCTGTACACGCTCACCGACCCCGTGGCGCAGATGAAGGACTACTTTGCCGACGCGCTGCGCTCGCAGATCCCCAGCCGCAAGCTCGACGAGGTGTTCACCGAGAAGGACGCCATCGCCCGCGCCATCGACGAGGTGGTGTCCGAGAAGATGCGCGAGTACGGCTACGTGATCGTCACCACGCTCATCACGTCCATCAAGCTGCCCCACGACGTGCAGCAGTCGATGAACCGCATCATCGCCTCCAAGAACGACCTCGAGAGCGCCAAGAACGAGGCCGAGGCCGAGCGCCAGCGCACCGTCGTCGCAGCCCAGGCCAAGGCCGAGGCCATGGAGGCCGAGGGCCACGGCATCGCCAGCCAGCGCCTGGCCATCGCCCAGGGCATCCGCGAGTCCATCGACGTCATCCAGGGTGCCGAGCTTGACGCCGAGGAGGCCAACCGCCTCTTTGAGTTCACCCAGTGGGTGGGCATGATGGAGGAGTTTGCCAAGCGTGGCGCCCATACCGTGGTGCTGCCCAGCGAGTTCTCGGGCAACGACGCGGTGCTGCGTGACCTTCTGGTGGCCGATGCCGCCCGCAAGGTAGACGAGTAGCGTCGGGCTTTCCCGCCATCACGTGGACAAGGGCCCGCTGCAGGCGTGCTACGCTTGCGGCGGGCGACTTTGCTTCGCGTCCTCCTCAGCGGGAGGCCAGCAGCTCCCGCGAGTTTGCGCAGACGGCATCCCTCACGTCGCGATCGCGAATGCTGGCCAGCTGCGCGAGCGTACGCTCGAGCGAGGCCGCGATCTCCTGGGCCGAAAACGGCACGTTCTCTCCCGGAGGCAGGTCGGTCTCCAGCAGCAGGCGGCCCTCGGGAAGTTGCCGCGCATACTCGCGGCCGCGCCTCGTGCGCAGCATCATCTCGTTGACGGAGAACCAGCACCCGGCCTTCACGGCCCGGTGCAGCTCGTCGCTGGTGCCGCTGAACCAGTGGAAGATGCACCGGCAGCCCTCAAGGCAGCCGGCAAGCTCCAACACGTCAAGCACTGCCGTCGCCGAGCGCACCGAGTGGATGGACACCACCTTGGGTCCGCGCGCTTCGGCACCCTCCGCGCAGGCCCGTGCGATCTTCTCGAACGCGCAGCGCTGACGCGCAAACGAGCTGGGGTCGGCGTGTGCGGGCGAGAAGTCAAGGCCCACCTCTCCCACGAGGGGGCTCTCGAACGCGAACGTCTCGGCCTCGGCGATGTCGTCCAGGTTGCAGCGGCCGTCTGCCACCCACCACGGGTGCAGCCCCACGCCCACGCGCACGTTGGGCTCGTCGCGGTAGTTTCTTGCCGAGAAGCGATAGCCGCGCGGCGTGACGGTGGTGGCAAAGATGGCCAGCCCCATGGACGCGGCGTCGCGTGCCACCTGCGTGGCGTTGCTCATGAAGTCAAGGTGGCAGTGCATGTCGTAGAGGGTGGGCTCCATGGCCTAGGCCCCCTGCGCGGAAAGGCCCGTCAAGTCGCGGATCACGTAGCTGGCCAACATCTGGCCCATGATGGGCGGGAAGTAGCTCATCGTGCCCAGGATGGACTGCCCCTCGCGCACGAAGCCGCGCTCGTCGATGGCGTCGCGCTTGCCTAGCGCCTCGCGAGGCTGCTCGTCGCTCCACAGCACCATGAGCCCCTTGATGCCGCGCTTGCGGCACTCCTTGCGCATGACCCGGGCGATGGGGTCGATGGAGGTCTTCTCGATGCGGCCAAAGCGCAACCGCGTGGGGTCCAGCTTGTTGGCGCCGCCCATGGCGCTGACTATCGGCAGCCCTGTCGCCTGGCACCACGCCGCAATGGCCAGCTTCTGGGCGATGGTATCGATGGCGTCCACGACGTAGTCGGGGTGGGGGAGGGCGCCTAGCTGCCCGGCCACGCGGTCCTTGTCAATAAAGGCCTGTACCGCCGTCACGTCGCAGGCGGGGTTGATGTCGGCCACCATCTGGCGCATCACCTCGGCCTTGGGGCGGCCGACGGTGCTTTGGAACGCGAGCGCCTGGCGGTTGATGTTGCTGGGCATCACCACGTCGCGGTCCACCAGCACGAGGTGCCCCACGCCACCGCGGGCCAGCGCCTCGGCGCATGCGGAGCCCACGCCGCCTAGGCCCAGCACCATCACGGTGGCCTGGCCAAGCCGCTCCAGCCCCTCGTCTCCCAGGATGAGCCTGAGCCTGTCGGTTGCCGTCTCCATGCGCACCTCCGTCACCTTGCCTCGTAGCCTACTGTATCAGGTTGGTGGGCTGTGCGTGCGGTACACAACTGTTGCCAGTCGGCAGGCTATCCTGCCCTTTTATGGCTGCGAAGGCTTCCGGTTGGCAAGTTGTGTACCGCCGTGTGGCGCAAGGTAGCGGCTAGAGCCCACACTCCTCGTCCCTCCAGACCCGCTCCCGGTCGATGAGGTGGAGCATCTGGACAGCCTCCGTGCTCCGCAGGCACCACTGGATGCCGAATTTGTCGGTGACGATGCTCCGCCGCAGCTCGTCGACGCAGTCCTCGAAGCTCGTCCCCTCCTTCCGGTACCGCCTGAACACGTCGTTCACCTTCATGCCGGCGGTTGGCCCCGCAATGACGGCGGGGTCCGTGCCGAAGGAGGTGGGATGGCCGAACATCCTGCACTCGTATACGACGCGAAGCCACTCGTCGCCCTTGTCGTCGAACGACAGCGCGCCGGGCAGGCCGAGGAGGCAGTCCTCGTCCACCTCGTAGGTGTGGAGGAAGCCAAAGGACGAGTCGCCCTTGAAGCAGTAGGTGAGGGAGTCGATCTCGTCCTCGGCGAGATAGAAGCCGCAACCAAAGTCGCGGTATCCCCGCGCCATCGACAGGGACGGCGCGGGGATGAGGGTTGGGGAGCCGTGGTAGAGGAGCATCTGGCGAACCTCCATAAGCAGGATGGGCAGGCGCGCTGGGAAGCGTCTGTGCAGGACAAACGTGTCTCAGAGGCGACTGCCCGGTCGCTTATGGAGGTGCCTTCATGGTGCTCCTTAGGGTGGAGAGATAACCGGCTTGGAAAAGAGCCTCAGCAGGGTAATGGGGCCAGCTCGGCCACGTGCCACGTGCCTTGGGCAACATGAGACGCATGATACGTTAGGTACAGGCGGCATGCTTGCGCAATCCAGCAGTCATCCGGCCACAAGTCTTCTGTTATCCTGCGTTTTCAGGCCTCCGAGCGCAAGCTCTGGGGCCTTACGTGCTATTCTGTCTATTTGCATGTCAACTCAGCATGAAAGGTGTCATCGTGGAAGAGATGCCAAAGACATACGATCCCCAAGAGGTCGAGCCCCAGCTCGTCGAGGAGTGGATGGCGGCAGGCTGCTACCAGCGCTCCAAGGGTGTGGGCGACCGCACCATCGTCATCCCGCCGCCCAACGTGACGGGCGTTCTGCACATGGGTCACGCCATGGACGACACCATTCAGGACACCCTTACGCGCTACTACCGCATGCGCGGCTTCTCCACCCGCTGGATTCTGGGCACCGACCACGCCGGCATCGCCACGCAGACCAAGGTTGACAAGAAGCTCAAGGAGGAGGGCATCTCCCGCCTCGAGATTGGCCGCGAGAAGTTCCTGGAGGCCTGCTGGGACTGGCGCCGCGAGTACGGCGGCACCATCGTCAGCCAGATCAAGCGCATGGGCTGCTCGATCGACTTCGAGGACGAGCGCTTCACCATGGACGAGGACTACGCCAAGGCTGTGCGCAAGGTGTTCTGCGACTGGTACCACGACGGCCTCATCTACCGCGGCAAGCGCATCGTCAACTGGTGCCCCAGCTGCACCACCGCCATCTCGGACGACGAGGCCGAGTACCGCGACGAGAAGGGCCACCTGTGGCACCTGCGCTACCCGCTTACCGAGCCGGTTGACGGCGTCGAGTACATCGAGGTTGCCACCACCCGTCCCGAGACCATGCTGGGCGATACCGGCATCGCCGTGAGCCCGCAGGACCCCGACAAGGCCAAGTTCGTGGGCAAGACGGTCATGCTGCCCATCGTCAACCGCGAGATCCCCATCTTCTCCGACTGGCACGTGGACGCCGGCTTTGGCACGGGCTTCGTGAAGGTTACCCCCGCGCACGACCCCAACGACTACGCCATGGGTCAGGCCCACGACCTTCCGCAGATCAACATCTTTGACGAGCACGCGGTGGTCGTTGAGGGCTACGGCGAGTTTAGCGGCATGGACCGCGACGAGTGCCGCAAGGCCATCGTGAAGTGGTTCGACGAGCATGGCCTGCTGGGCGAGGTTGATGAGCACCAGCACTCAGTCATGCACTGCTACCGCTGCGACTCCACGCTTGAGCCGTGGCTGTCCGAGCAGTGGTTCGTGGCGGTGGACCGCCTCAAGAAGCGCGCCATCGAGGTCGTGAAGTCGGGCGAGGTCACCTTCCATCCTGCCCGTTGGACCGATACCTACCTCACTTGGATGGACAACCTGAAGGACTGGTGCATCAGCCGCCAGCTGTGGTGGGGCCACCGCATCCCGGTGTTTACCTGCGAGGACTGTGGCTGGGAAGACGCCCTGATGGACGACGTGGACGTGTGCCCGCACTGCGGCGGCCATCACGTGCACCAGGACGAGGGCGTGCTTGACACATGGTTCTCCAGCCAGCTGTGGACCTTTGCCACGCAGGGCTGGCCCGACCATCCCGAGAAGATGGTTGGTCACCATCCCACCAAGGTGCTGGTTACCGCCCGAGACATCATCGCTCTGTGGGTGGCGCGCATGGTGATGAGCTCGCTGTACTTCTGCGACGAGATTCCCTTCGAGGACGTGTACATCTACGCCACCATCTTGGCCAAGGATGGCAGCCGCATGAGCAAGAGCAAGGGTAACGGCGTCGACCCGATGGACCTCATGACCAAGTATGGTGCCGACGCGATGCGCTTCAACCTGCTCACGCTGATTACCAACAACCAGGACGTGAAGTTTGACGCCAACATCGACCCCAAGACCCACGAGCTCGTCGATAGCCCGCGCACCGAGCAGGCCCGCGGTTTCGTCACCAAGATCTGGAACGCCAGCCGCTTCGTGCAGATGAACCTTGAAGGCTACACCCCCGGCGCGCCGCTTGCCGAGACGCCCGAGGATGCCTGGATGCTCTCGCGTCTGGCCAAGATGGTGGTCTCGGCCACGCAGGCACTCGAGACCTACAACCTGGGCGACTATGCCCGCGAGATCCAGGCCTTCTTCTGGAATGAGGTGTGCGACTGGTACATCGAGCTGTGCAAGGGCCGCCTGCTGGGCGGCGACGCCGAGGAGCGCCTGCAGGTGCAGCGCAACCTGGTGTACGTGCTCGACGTGTCGCTGCGCCTGCTGCACCCCGTGATCCCGTTTGTCACCGAGAAGGTGTGGGATGCGCTGCCCGCCAGCGGCCTCGACGCCCATGACGCGCCGTTCCTGATGATGGCCTCATGGCCCGAGCCCGAGGCGCTGGCCAGCTTCGTGAACGATGCGGCCGAGCGCGAGTTCGAGCTTGCCCGCCGCGTGGTCAGCGCTGTGCGTTCCACGCGCGCCCGCTATCGCCTCTCGCCCAAGACCGAGCTTGACGTGTGCGTGCGCTCCAGCGCCGACGAGGCAACCATCCTCGAGCGCCAGCGTGGCTTCATCACCAGCGTAGGCCGCGTCGACCAGCTGGCCCTTGGTGCGCAGCAGGACAAGCCCTTCGGCTCCATCACCGTGCTTGACGGCGGTCTTGAGATCTTTGTCGTGGTGGGCGGCCTGGTTGACCTTGCGGCTGAGGCAAAGCGCATCGAAAAGGACCTTGCCAAGGCCGAGAAGGACCTTGCCAGCGTGACGCGCACCCTCTCCAACCAGGGCTTCGTTGCTAAGGCGGCGCCTGAGGTCATCCAGAAGAAGCGCGTACAGGCAGCCGAGCTCGAGCAGACCATCGCCCAGCTCAAGGCGCAGCTCGCCGACTTCTCGTAAGTCGCGTAGCTAAAGGTTTTCTCAAGGGGGGCTCCCTTCCGGTGTGGAATCGGAAGGGAGCCCCTTTGGTGTCCGACCGGCGCCACACCGAAGAAGGAAGCCTCTCAATTTGAGTGACATTTGGGGTGCTTTTGGCCTTGCCCTTTGACCCTGGTGTACAAAAAGCCGAGCCAGTGCATATAAATAAAGAAATTATAATAATGATATTCCGTCTACCAGCACTTTTGTAAAAGGCCCCCAGCCTCGACGGAGGCCAATACCTCACCACACTCTGAAGTGACCTGTCGAGAGTATTAGTCAGTTTATAAAACCGCAGGTAGTTGAAAAAACCAATAATGAAATAAAAGGCAAGGGGTTGCATTGGCTCGGCTTTTTGTACACCTAGGCCCGGAATGGGCGGCTCTTTTGGCGGTTGGCACCGAGAGACAGCGGTTAACGTGCAAAACGTCGATGCCACGTATGCCCTTTTGCGCGGTTCCAGGAACTGAGCCCCCGAAAACCCTATCCGCCGCTTACGTCGTTTGCCGAAGGGCTGGTGGCACGCAGGCGCAAAGGCCGTACAGTGCTATCAGGGCAATCAATGCGGGAGGTGAGCCTGATGAAACTGGAGCTATCCTGTCTGGACATCACGCTTGACGAGGCGACCGGCCAGCTGACGTTTGGCGAAGGCGTGCTGTGCGATGGCGGTTCGGATAAGGTGCTTGGTCAGATGGAGGGCCTCTACGCAGACATGAGCGGCTGCGACCTCGCCCAGCGCGTGTACTGGGCGTATCGCAGCATCCGGCGCGTGTCTGACGATGCCCTCTGGGTCCCTCGCGGCCTGCGCTACGACATCACCGTGCTGCTGCCGGGCGATGCCAAAGGGGAGCTGTTCAAGACGTCAGGCCACTACCATGGCCTTGACCAAGGCATGGCGCTGCCGTATCCCGAGGTGTACGAGGTACTGTGTGGCGAGGTTGCGTTCGTGCTCCAAAAGAGCCCTGCCCTGCTTGCCGATGGGTGCGGGGCAGAACCTGTCGACGTCGTGCGCGTTCTTGACGTACATGCTGGCGAGGCCATCGTCATCCCGCCCTTCTGGGGGCATGGCTCCATCAACGTGAGCGATGACCCTTCCGCGTTCTCGAACATAGCGGTGGTCGACACGCCCCTTCTCTACGGCCCGGTCCGTGAGCGCCGGGGCCTCGCGGTTCGCGTGACGAGGATGGGCGATGGCTGGGGCGTGGCTGCCAACGAGGCGTGGCAGCCCGTGGCCAACACAAGGACGTTGCGGCCGCACGAAGCCCCTGAGCTGGGCATCATTGCGGATGTACCGTGCTACGAGGCATACGTGGCAGACCCTGCACGCTTTGACTATCTGCGAGCTCCGCAGCATTCGGTGGCTCACATGGAGGAACTGCTCGAAGCTTAGGGACACGAAGACGATGCCTGCGGTGCGTATCACGTGGGCGAGGGGAGTGCTGACGATGGAGATCAAGGACGTGCTGCGCGACATCACGGACGAGCTGGCTCGGACGTTCGACGCGATGGACGAGGGGCAGATGGACGAGCTGGAGCGCCGCATCCTGGCGGCCGACCGGGTGTTCGTGGCAGGCGCGGGAAGGTCGCTTCTAGCCATCCGTGGCCTCGCGATGCGCCTGATGCACTTCGGCTTTACCGCCTATGTGGTGGGAGAGACCGTAACGCCTGCCATTGGCCCTTCTGACCTGCTCATCATTGCCAGCGGTTCGGGCTCGACGGGCTCGCTGACGGTCATGGCGCAAAAGTGCAAGGACGTAGGCGCCAGCCTGGCGCTCATCACCACGCGTCCCGACTCGCCCATCGGGCGGCTTGCCGACCACATAGTGCACCTGGAGGCTTACACGGCAAAGCTGCCCGAGAGCGGCATCAAGAGCGTCCAGCTGGGTGGCAGCACCTTTGAGCAGGGAGTGCTCATCCTAGGCGACGCCCTCATCATCGACATCGCCTCGCGCAGCGAGGGCGACCACAACGCCGAGCTCATGACGCGCCACGCCAACCTCGAGTAGCGCTGGCTCCATGTTGCGATGTCGAATTGTGAACGAAAACCGTAGCAATTGTGACACGAAAGAAACACGTCCAGCTACCGATGCCGTCCCTGCAACAACCGTTCGCCCCCCATCAAAAGACATCTTGCGACCGCTGGTAGAATAGTTCTCCGTTCGTGCGCTCTGCACTAATTCGGATAGACGATAGGAGTTGGTGGACATGAGCCGTGTGAGTCGCAAAGAAGACCAGTTCTACGACATGATGCACACCCTGAGCAAGGACGTGCTGGCTACTGTCACCCTTTGGAACGAGATCACCCGCGGTTGGCCCGAGACGAAGGACCGCATCCCCGAGGTGGCCGCGCTCGAGATTCGCTGCGATGCCGACGAGAACACCATCCTGGACGAGCTGAACACAAGCTTCATCACCCCGTTCGATCGCGAGGACCTTGACGACATCGCCCGCAACCTGGGCGAGGTGGGCGACCTTGCCGAGGGCACCTCGGCCCGCTACGACATCTTTGACGTGCACGTGATGATTCCCGAGGCTGCCCAGATGACGCAGCTTGTGGTGGACTGCATGAAGGAGATGGTCATCCTCTTCGAGCACTTCCATGACTTCAAGAAGGACCCGCTCGTGCGCGAGCAGGCCAAGAAGATAGGCATGATCGAGGATGAGGGCGACCTCATCTACCGCAACGCCCTCGGCCGCATCTTCAACGAGCCCGACGACCCCATCCACGTCCTCAAGTGGAAGAGCCTGCTTGACCCGATGGAGCGCACGCTTGACTACTGCAAGGCAATCACGAACACGGTGCTTGCCGTCATCATGAAGAACGCGTAAGAGGCGGGCCATGAACGGACTTCTTGTCTGCGTGCTCATCGCTGCGTTCATCTTCGAGTTCATCAACGGCTTCCACGACACTGCAAATGCCATCGCCACCACGGTGTACACGCGCGCCCTGCCGGTGCGCGTGGCCATCGTGTGCAGCGCAACCATGAACTTCATCGGTGCCCTCATGAGCGAGAGCGTTGCCCTTACCATCTCGAAGGGCCTCGTGGACGTCCAGCTAGACCTGTACGTCATCTTCGCGGCTCTGGTCGGCGCCATCATCTGGGACCTCTTTACCTGGTGGTTTGCCATCCCGTCAAGCTCGTCGCACGCCCTCATCGGCAGCCTCATCGGGGCCACTATCGTCTTTACCAGGGGCTTCAAGGACGTGCTGTGGGGCGGCGTCTTCCAGAAGGTGATCATCCCCATCTTCACGTCGCCGCTCATCGGCTTTGTGCTGGGCTTTGCCATCATGCGCCTTGTGCACGAGATCTGCGCCAACATCCAGCTTAAGAGGTGCAACGCCTTCTTCCACAAGGCGCAGATCGCAAGCTCGATGTTCATGGCGTACAGCCACGGCAACAACGATGCCCAGAAGACGATGGGCATCATCACCATCGCCCTCATCTCGGCGGGGCTGCTGCAGGAGGGCACGGGCATCCCGCTGTGGGTGAAGCTCTTCTGCGCCGGCACGATGGCACTTGGCACCTCCATCGGCGGCCAGCGCATCATGAAGACCGTCGGGTCGGGCGTCACCAAGCTCGAGCCCGTGATGGGCTTCGTGTCCGAGACCAGCTCGGCCATCGCCATCGAGGTCATGACGGCCCTTGGCGCACCGGTCTCCACCACGCAGGTCATCACCACCTCTATCATGGGTGCCGGCACTGCGCGCGGCGCCAAGAAGGTTAAGTGGGGCATCGGCTACCAGATGCTTGTGGCCTGGATCGTCACCCTGCCGGCAACCATGTTCCTTGGCGGGCTTGTGGCCCTCATTACCGGACTCATCGTCTAGCGGGCTGCTGGCGCCGCGTCGGCGCCTGGCTACCCATCGTCTTGTGCTGTCCTTTGCCCCGTACCCTACAGTTGTTAGGGTACGGGGCCATCCTTTCCCTCCTGGTTTGACGATATCGACATGGCGCGCTGGGTCGCATAGTGATGGTGTGGCGCGATTGGGTGCGCGACATCGATCCAAAAGGAGGACGTCATGGCTTTTTCTGTAGACGACAAGTGCAGGAAGCTCTCTAAGAACGCCGAGGCCGCGGCCATCATCACCGAGTACTCGCCTGGCTTCACCACCGACCCCCAGATGAAGATGGTCATGGGCCTCACCCTGCGCAAGCTTGCGAGCTTCCCGCAGGCCAAGGAACTGGCCGATCATCTTGACGAGATCGACGCCCGTCTGAGGGCCATCGAGGAGTAACTGGGACGTCCCCTTAGCTTGGACGCCTTTACGGCACTATGCCGAGCGGCGACCGCGCAGCACCTTGTGCTTGGCGGTCGCCGCTCGCATTATCTCTCGCCCATGGTGTCACGTATGGAGAGGGCCTTCAGCACGAGCTGCAGACGCAGCCGCACGTCGGGATCGTCCAGGTCCTCGTCGAGGTCGCGCTTGATTCGCGCAATGCGCTCCAGGAGCGTGGAGCGGTGCACGTACAGCATGCGGGAGGCCTTGGTGATGCTCATGTTGCAGTCCAGAAGGACACGCAAGGTATCGAGATAGCTGGCCTGCGACTCCCTGTCATGCTCCACAAGGCGCCTGAAGCCCTCGGAAAACAGCATCTCGACGGGCATGTCGCCCAGGGCGTTTACCACCATCCCCACCAGGGCATAGTCCTGGTACACGTAGATGGATTGGTCGGGGTGAATCAGCGAGCCGTTCTCGAGCGTGGTGCTTGCCTGCAGGAAGAACAGCCGAGCCTGCGAGAGGTCGTGCATGGGGTCGCTGATGCCGGCCTTTGCCTGCAGCGACCTCACGAAGGGATGCAGCCGTCGCAGAAGCTCGTCGTGGTAGCTGCCCGTCTCGTCAAGAAGCTCGTCCACGTTGGCAAAGACCACCACCGACGTGTGGTGATGCTCGAAGGCGATGCCGTGAGGGAAGGCGCCCTCGGCCATCGTGCACACATAGCCGATGGGAAGCTTGCTAAGCCGGTTGCTGAGGCGGATGCGTATGCAGACGAAGGTGCGGTCGGTGCCGCGCGCGTCCAGCATCGCGCGCTCGCGCCCGTCAAGGGGCACCTCCTCAACGAGGTCCATGAGGATGCGCCGCTCGGAGGGGTCGTCGGTGTCTGGCATCGTCGACCTGCGGCGCAAGGCGCGAACCAGCATGTCGGCCAGGTGGCCTGCTAGCAGTATGTCGCTTGCCGTGAAGTCGCGGTCCTCGCAGTACACGGTAAGACAGCCTAGGTACGTACCCCGGTCAAGCAGGTTGGCGTTAAGGGTCTTGGTGCCCAGCAGCTCAAGCACGAAGGGCTCGGCAACGTCCATGGAGAGGTCGCGCTCCGAGATATAGCTGGCAAAGGCCTCGGGGTTCAGGACGGCGCTCGTCTCTAGGGCGGCGAGGGTCTGGCGGTCGGACGCCTCCTCGCGGCGCCACTGGCCAAGGAAGCGGAACTGCTCGTCAATCACCGTAAGGGGGTTGCCAAACAGCTCGCCTGAACGCTCGAGCATCGCATCGATGTCAGCGTCGTCGTTGATGATCTCGGACAGCGCCGCCTCCCAGGCGTCGTGCCGGTCGTAGGTGCGCTGCACGGCATTGAAGACCGCATAGAACTCGGCGTCGGGGATGAGGATGACGCTGCAGCGCTCGGCAAAGTAGCGCGTGCGCCGTCCCTGCCCTACGCATACGATAACGGCGCGGGGCGAGACGCGTATGCGCTTGGGAAGGCGCTCCTCGGCAAGGACATAGAGGTGGTCGGCCCGGAACTCGCGCATGCCGTTCTCGTAGAGCTCTGGACGCCCAAGGGACAAGGCCGTGGATGGCGTGCCTAGCATCTGCGCGTGCCAGCCTGCGGGAAGGTTGTCAAAGATCACCTCGGCGCTCAGCTTCATGTGGATGCACCTCGCTATTGTATGGCATAGGATGCCATTTTGATTGTTGTGTTACAGTATGACGGTTTCTGCTGGCAGTACATTCGCAGATGAACGCAGCGACATGACGATACCGTTCGCGGTGCGATGTACGGTTGATGGCCATGCAAATAGTAGGGTTACCGCTGTATCGTTTCGCCATTTTGTATGCTCGCGAAATCGGTGGCCACGTCCCACACTCTCAGTATGTACCCATGCGCGCTTCTGGCGCATGACCGCACCGGCAAAGGAGGAGAGGACATGGCTCTGCTTGCACATGTCGACACGCATCGGGGCGTGGAGACGGCGTTCGGTAAGATCATCCCGGAGAGGGAGGCGTACAGCTATTGCCTACGCACCATCGCGGCGTTTTCCGCGAACATCTTCCAGGTGATGCGCGTCCTGAACGACGACTGGGAGGACCGCACCTCACAGATCTGCGAGATCGCCAACATGATGAACTGTGCGGCGTGCGCTGGTGGCAAGGACGAGCTCTTCCAGTACCTTGACCAGTTCTACACCGACTGGAACATCCCCGAGCTGGTGAAGCGCTCCGCGTGGATTGGCGGCATCTGGGGCGACTACGGTGACGAGGCCGAGGACATGGCCGGCCGCGTGATCCAGTTCACCGAGAACCGCGTGGAGAAGGAGCTTGACTCCTGCCCGTGGGACATCGTAGGTTCCGAGATGTGCAACATGACCACGGCCATGTTCACGGCCAACTTCGACATCGCCGCAGGTGGCGAGCATGGTGCCATCACCAATGACGTGGCCCTCAACATGTGCGAGGCCCGCGGCTGCGGCAACCCCCACTGCCGCGTTGTGGCCGAGCGCTTGGATAAGTTCAACCTGGAGCACCAGGACTGGCTTGACCACCGCGGCCAGCCCACGCAGCCTGTGCATGACACGCCAGTCGAGCGCCGCGTGAGCCACGCCCAGGGCCTTCGCAACGGCCAGTACGTGCAGGCCTTTGGCGAGGAGAACAGCCTGGAGTGGCAGTACAACTGGGTTGCCCAGATGGGCTGGGTCTGGTCCATCAGCTTCCCGCTCATCGCCATCCGCGACATGGCCGAGGACGACGACGAGTTCGAGCGCATCCTGAGGATCGTCTTTGCCACCGCCGGCAAGAACTCCTTCGTGGACTTCTTCGCGCGTGAGGGGCTGCGCAGCTGGCTGGACATCCCGCGTTCCATCGGCGACAACGACCCGCGCGTCATGGGTGCCTACATCGACGCCGTGCTGGGCTGCCAGCTGGTGCCGCATGAGTTCGAGGCCTTCGATGGCGAGGGCGTCGAGATTCGCGTGAGCCAGGAGAACTTCGAGGGACGCTTCGAGATGGCCCCGCTCGAGGAGATCACCATGGGTTACGAGGCCCAGTGGAACGGTGCCTGCCACACGCTCGTCTCGCCCGAGTGGTCGGTGTGGATTGACGAGGACGACGACGATTACATCATCAACGTGGGCCGCAAGATCGACGACCGAGCGCTCTAAGAGGGGAGTGATGGGAATGCTGTTCAAGGAAGACGAGGTTGCGCGCGCCGAGGCCAAGGCAGTGCGCGAGAACGCCGGGTGGTATCGCTGGACCCACGACCTGGTGGAGGTGACAGGCGCTGATGCCGAGCGGTTCTTGGATTGGATGCTGGTGAACCGCATTGCGGGCACGCCTGAGGGTCGCGGCAAGTACACCACCATGCTTGACGAGCAGGGTCAGATAATCGACGACCTCGTGGCCTTCAACCGTGGTGGAGGCCTGTGGTGGCTCTCCACGCTGTACGGCCCGCACGCCGTGCGCTGGTTTGACGCGCACCGTGAGGGCTTCGAGGTCGCGTACGCCGATAACACCCAGGCATGGGACATGTATGCGGTGCAGGGCCCCAACTCCGCCAAGGTGATGGCAAAGCTGCTTGGGCAGTCAGTTGACGAGCTCAAGCGCTTCCAGATCGTTGATGCGCACGTGGGCGACATCGCCGTCGTGGTGGACCGTGGCGGCTTCACGGGCGAGCTGGGCTACGAGGTCTACTGCAAGCGCGAGGACTCGGCTGCCGTGGCCGAGGCCATCGCCGCTGCGGCCGACGCGTTCGATGCGCCGCGCCTCACCACGCTCGAGGTCTACGTGCGCTCGCTGCCCATGGAGAAGGGTCTGGCGCTGCGCCAAGACTACTACGGCCTCACGCCCTACGAGGCCAATCTTGGCTGGTCGGTGCACCTGGACAAGGACTTCTTTGGCAAGGAGGCCCTCGAGGCCGCGCACGCCGCGGGCGAGACGCGCTCCTTCGTGGGCGTGGAGATCGAGCGCGACAGCTACGAGGACATCGCCCAGAAGGAGATCCTTCGCAAGCGCGGCGTGCCTCGTGGCTACGTGACGCAGATGATATACGGCTACACCGTTGACAAGAACATCGGCTTTGCCGTGGTCGATGCCAAGAGGTGTCCCGTTGGCACGCGTGTGACCATCGGCCCCAACGATAGCCCGGCCGTCATCGTCGAGCCCAAGTGGCTCTAGCGTCACGTCTTTGACCGGAGGGGCTCTGGCTCTTCTCTCGGGCTCAGTCCTCGCTTCGCTGCGGCAGCACCTACGGCGCTGAATCGCCCGAGGAGAAGAGTCAGAGCCCACTATCCAAAGGAGAACACTCATGTCTACCAATGAAGGCAAGGTCATCCTGGTTGTGGGCGGTGCCTGCGGTATGGGCGCGGCCACCGTGTGCAAGCTGTATCGCGAGGGCGCCAAGCTTGTGGTGCTGGACCTCAACGAGGAGGCCTGGGAGGAGCTCGTCGAGGACGAGGAGCTCGAGGGCGGTCCCGGCACCATCGACTTTGTGGGCGGCGACGTATGCGACGCCTCCGTGCGCCAGCGCGCCATCGACATCGTGCGCGAGAAGTACGGCACGCTGGACAGCCTGCTGTACATCGCGGGAGTGCTGGACCTCATGTGCCCTGCGCACAAGACCGACGACGAGCTGTACGACTACGTGATGGACGTGAACGTGAACAGCTGCTTCCGCATGTGCCGCGACTGCCTGCCACTGCTGTGGGACCACGAGGGACTGCCAGCCAACATCGTCATCGTGGGCTCCGTGGGCGGCCAGGTGGGCTCGAGCGCAGGCGCAGCCTACATCACCTCCAAGCATGCGGTGCTGGGCCTCGCGCGCAACCTTGCGCACAGCTACCGCTTCCGCAACGTCCGCACCAACGTGGTGAACCCGGGCGCCTGCGTGACGGACATCCTAGGCAACGCCATGGAGAAGTGGCCCGACCGCGACATCATGGACCCCGAGGGCAACGAGCTGTACAACGTGCGCGGCGCAGTGGCGCTTGGCGTGGACTGGGACGGCAACAACATCACGGGATGGCCCGAGGACATCGCCAACGCGATCCTCTACCTCATCTCCGATGAGGCCCACTACGTGAATGGCGCCCAGCTCAACGTGGACGGCGGCTGGACCAGCTTCTAGGCACGCGTTCGTTTGACAGCGATTCCCCGGGAGCGCGGAGCCTGCGTGCTCCCGGGGATCGGCATATCACGAGGAGTATCCATGGAACTCAACGACCTCTTTGGATTCGCGGGCAGGAACGTGGTGGTGACCGGAACGGGCTCGGGCATGGGCCATGCCGCCGCGGAATTGCTCGTCAACCTTGGCGCGCACGTTACGGCGACCACGCACCGCCGGCCGCTCGATCTGGCGGTTGCGAAGACCGTCGCCTGCGATCTCTCCACCAAGGAGGGCTGCGACAGGCTCATCGCCGCGGCGCCAACGCACATCGATGCGCTCTTCCTCTGCCACGGAACTGCCGATGAGTTCGGAGGCGGCAACGCGCTCGAGGTGCAGCTCACCAACTTCTGGAGCTTCAAGTACCTTGCCGAGAGCCTGCTTCCGCGCATCGCCGACTGGGGATCGGTCACGTTCATCTCGTCGAACGGCGGCAAGTTCTGGCGCGATCACGTGAACGAGTGCCTCGAGCTGGCCGAGTGCGGCTCGTGGGACGAGGCTCTTGCGTGGTACGAAGGCCACTCCGATTTCACGCACCTGGGATACACCTTTTCTAAGGAGTGCCAGCACAGCTACGTGATGAGCCGCGTGCACGACGATGCGTTCATCGCGCGCAAGATCCGCATCAACGCCATCGCACCGGGTCTCACGAAGACGGGCCTCACAGAGGCGTTCGAGCGCCAGATCGACGGCAACGCAGAGAACGGGCGCGCGGTGATCGAGAGCCTGTACCTGGATTCGTGGGACGGGCGCTACGCGACGCCCGAGGAGATGGGCTGGCCGATGGTGGCCATTGGATCGAAGCTCTTCAGCTACATGAGCGGCCAGATCGTCTACATCGATTACGGCTGCGCGAGCGAGGACGAGATGAACCTGCTGGTGGACTAGGGGGAGATGATCATTGTGGATAAGAGGATCTGCGTGCTCACAGGCGGTTGCGGCGGCATGGGGCACGCCATCAGCCTGCGCTTGGGCAAGGACCACGCGATGCTTCTAGCGGACATCTCCGCGGAGCGTCTGGATGCCGAGAAGGCGGCGCTTGCGAAGCTGGGAATCGAGGCCGAGGGGCTGGTCGTGGACGTGAGCGATCGCATGCAGGTCGATGCGCTTGCGGCGCGCGCCGCAGAGCTGGGCGTTGTCGATACGGTCATCCACACTGCGGGCCTCTCGCCTGCGGGAGCTCCTGCCGAGAAGATCATCTCCGTGAATGCGATCGGCACCGTCAACATGGTCGAGGCCTTTCACGGCAAGATCGCGGAGGGCGGCGTGATGATCGTGTTCGGCTCCTCCGCGGCGTGGACGCTCGACCCGCCCGAGGACTGGTACAAGGCCTATGGGCGCTGGAACGACCCCGGCTTCTTCGACGCGCTGCTCGATATCGTGGGCGAGAAGGAGGAGGATGCCGACGAGGATGACGAGTTCTTCCGCGCGGGGCAGGCCTACGCCCTCACCAAGCGCTTCGTCTGCGAGTTCGCCCGCATGAACACCGTGCGCTTCGCGGAAGCAGGTGTGCGCATCCTGTCGTTCAGCCCCGGCAGCTACCTCACGCCCATGCACCAGCTCCTCATCGACAACCAACCCGACATGGCGGAGGCGCAGATGGACCTCACGCCGCTCGGACGCTGGGGGAGGCCGGTCGAGGTTGCCGGATTCATCGAGTATTTGTGCTCGCCGCTCGCGGGCTACGTGACCGGTGTGGACATCCTCGCCGATGGTGGCACCATCGCCATGCAGCGCGTGAAGCAGATCTAGGCGTCGCACATGCGCAAAACGTGTTGGGGAGGGCTTCGGCTCTCCCCGTATTGCCTACTTCGCGGGCGTTGCCGCTGCGCAGGGGAAGGACATCAAGGCCGAGTTCGTGAACGACGAGTACTTCTACCAGATCGACGGCCCCAAGAGCCTCGAGATGCTCGAAGACGCCACCCACTGCGACCTCCACGACCTCAAGTTCGGCCAGAACAAGCAGGTCACCATCGAGGGCACGCCCATGACGGTGCATCGCTTGGGCATGAGCGGCGCGCTTGCCTACGAGGTGCACGGTGCCGCGGCAGATGCCGAGGTTGCCTACACCGCCATCCGCGCCTCCGTGGAGAAGTTCGGCGGCAAGCCCCTCGGCTTCCGTCACTACGTGGTGCTCAACCACACGCCCGGCGGCTATCCCAACCAGTTCCAGCACTATGGCTATGCCTTCTACGACACCGATCCCGGCCTCGCCGAGTTCGCCAAGCAGTACTGCCCGCCGCAGTTCGCCGCTGGCAGCCTCATGGGCAATGACGCAGCCATCCACGTGAACCCGTGGGACCTGGGCTGGGGCTATTGCGTCAACATGGACCACGACTTCCGCGGTAAGGCTGCCGCCGAGCATGACAAGGCCGAGTACAAGGCCGGCCGCGGCCGCCGCATGGTCACCCTCGAATGGAACACCGAGGACGTGGGCGAGGTCTTCATGAGCCAGCTCCGCGGTACCGACGAGGAGCCCTACGACCCCATCGAGCAGTACCACGACTGCTACAACGGCCTCAACTTCTACTCGCTCATCACCGCGTTCGACGTGCTCGACGGCGATACGAGCATCGGCTTCGCAGCCGGCCGCTACTATGCGTTCTACGAGCGCCGCATGATCAGCCTTGCCTGCATCGATGCCGCTTACGCCGTTGAGGGTACCGAGGTGGAGGTGCTCTGGGGTCAGCCGGGCCACCGCCAGAAGCGCATTCGCGCCAAGGTCGCCCAGTTCCCGTACTACCAGGGCGAGTGGCGCAACGAGACCTGCGACGTCATGGCCATGGTGCCCGAGAGGCCGTATCTCGAGGCATAACAGAGCTCAACAAACGGTTGCAGCAAAAAGGCGGGGCCATCGCTATGGTGGCCCCGCTCACCGTGCGTGAATCCAGGTCGGTCTGATCCTATGGCTCGTGCAGGCCGCTTCCCGCCTTACACCGACTATGCATTTGCATGGCATGGATTGTGCATTAGACTCTTCTTGAGTGTCGGCTGTTAGTCATTCGAGAGGACTCATGCCATGAAGAGGATACCTTCGGCGTTGCACCTTCTTGCGTCCATCATCCTTGCGCTCTCCCTTATCCTTGGTGGCTGCGGAGCCCCCACAAGCCTTCCTGACGAGCCGTACGAGCCGGTTGACTACACCCTCTTCCCGGCTCCGGAAGGCGCGTACGTGGGTGACACCATGCCGTTCGTCACAGAGGACGGCGAGCTCGAGCTCTACTACCTCTACGACACCGACCACAACGGCCAGGGCTACCATCCCGTCTACAAGTACTCCACCACCGACCTCTGCGGCTACGAGGATCATGGCATGGTCCTCAACTTCGGCCTCATGTCCGATCCCGACCCCGCCATCGGAACCGGCTCGGTCATGCAGGACAATGACGGCCTCTACCATCTCTTCTACACGGGCCACAACGACACCGGCAACGGCGGCAAGGGCAAGGAGTGCGTCATGCACGCCACCAGCACCGACCGTGAGACCTGGACGAAGATCCCCGAGGACACGTTTTTCGCTCCCGAGGGCTATTCCACCGACGATTTCCGCGATCCCGAGGTCTTCTGGTCCGATGAGGAGCAGTGCTACTGGCTGCTTATCGCGGCCCGCAACACGACGCAGGGCGGCGTGGTTGCCAAGTACACGTCCAACGATCTCAAGAACTGGGATTTCCAGGGGCCCATCTACGCACCCCTCGAGCAGTACATGCTGGAGTGCCCCGACCTCTTCAAGATGGGGGACACCTACTACCTCACCTACAGCTGGGATTGCGTGACCTACTACGCCATGAGCGACTCGCCCAACGGCCCGTTCAAGGCTCCCAAGAACAACGTGCTGGACGGCAATAACTTCGTGTTCTATGCGGCCAAGACGGCCGAGCTTAACGGAACCCGCTACCTCTGCGGATGGATTGGCCGCGCGGGGCTCACCGCCGACTCCAGCATCTACCAGTGGGCGGGCAACCTCCTCAACCATGAGCTGGTACAACGCGAGGATGGGACCCTCGGCGTGCGGGTGCCTCAGACCTTCTACGGCTACTTCACCAACGAGCTGCCCTTCCGCGCCGTCAAGAAGGAGGGCTCGGTCAAGGTGAAGGACAACACCGTCACGCTGAAGGCGAGCGAGGGCACCCACGCGCTTGCCGACATGGGCACCCGCCCCGCGACGATGATGCTCGAGTGCGACGTGACCTTCGACGAGGGAGGCTGCGTGGGCTTCGCCTTTGGCGGAACCGAGGCAGATGAGAACTGGACTGCGCTCTGCCTCGATGCGCGCACCGGCACGCTGCACTACGAGGGGCTCTACATCGATCAGCTCGCAACCTTCGACCCCGGCATGTTCACGACCTTCGACTTCTCCCAGAAGACTCACCACGTGACGCTGGTCTGCGAGAACGAGATCGTGATCATGTACGTTGACGACGCAAAGGTGCTGAGCAGCCGCATCGGCCACTCCATCGACGGCGCGCACATCGGCGTCTTCGCGGACGGCTGTAACGCGGAGTTTGCTAACATCACCATGACGTGCCCGCCTGCGGAAGCCGAGGGAGAGCTGGCCGAGGCCGCGTAGGGGAGGGGCCTCATTCCTAAAAGTGACGTTGGCGAGGGTGCCCGTTTCGACGGGGCACCTCTTTAAAAGCCGCCATATATGCGGTTTTGTTCGCAAAACATGCAGGTTAGTTGAACAACCTGTGTACCTTTTGTTTCCTGATGGGCGTACGCGTCGATGAATGGGTACTCTAACAGCGCGAACAGTAATGCCCGCTTGCAGAGCTGCTGCAAGTGACGCTATCTGACCTTTGATTGCTATTGAAGGAGTAACCATGCGCAAGACCAAGATGTTCGAAGGCAAGAGGCACGTCTACGACACCGAGAAGGCGGAGGCTCTGGGAAATCGCGCCTTTGGCTCCTATGGTGATCCGGCCGGCTACGAGGAGACCCTCTACAAGACCAAGGGTGGCCTGTTCTTCTTCTGGGGCCTCGGTGGCGAGGAGAGCCCGTATGGCAACGGTGCCGACATCCGTCCCGTCTCCCAGGAGGAGGCTGAGGCCTGGCTTCAGGCGTAAGCTTCATTGTCGGACAAGTCGCTGGCTAAGGCGTGCGTCGGAGCTTTCCGGCGCACGCCTTTTTCTGCTTGCGAAGCGCGCGTGATGCCTTGACGGGGCTTGGCATCCTGTCAGCCTAGGCCAGTTCCTTGAGTGCGGCTACCACCTTGAGGTCGGCGGGCAACCAGTCAACCGTGTCGAGGTGTGCGAGGTCAAGCCAGCGGGCCGCCTGATGCTCCAGCAGCGTGAAGCTCTCGTCCTCAAGGCTGCACAGGAAGCAGTCCATGTCCAGGCGAAACGTGGGGTAGTCGTGCACCACGTTGCACACGAGGCGCTCGATGCGGATGCTGGCCGCAAGCTCCTCGTGAATCTCGCGCACGAGGGCCTCCTCAGGGCGCTCGTGCGGCTCGATCTTGCCACCGGGAAACTCCCACCAGCCGGCATAGTCACCGTAGCCGCGCTGGGTGGCCAGGACGGTCGTGCCCCGCCGAATGATCGCCGCCACAACGCGTACCGTCTTCATAGCTTGCCCCACATTCGCCGTCTAGCGATTGACCAGCCACAGGCCCAGCATGCACACCGCGAGGCCCAGCACCTTGGTTGCGGTGATGGGCTCGTGGTACAGCACGGCGCCCACCACCAGCAGGCTGATGGCCAGGAAGGCCGCCTGCACGGTGGGGGCGATGCTGACGGGCCAGCCCACGCGGTAGGTGTAGATCATGCCCACCTCAAGTCCCACGATGACAATGCCCAGCGCGAACGGCGCCCAGTTGAGGTGCGCATACTCCCTTACCACGCTGCCGTCGCGCACCAGGATGTGGTAGAGCGCCAGCGAAGCCGCCGCGCCAACTAGGTAGGTGACCGTGACCGAGGCCAGTGGGTGCATCTCGGCCGGCGTGCCCTTGGCGCAGATCTGGTAGGCGGTGTTAGACAGCACGACAAGTGCGATGGGCCAGGCGTACTCGAGCATCATGGTCTCCTCAAACGATGGGATGCGCCTAAACGGCGCACGCATCGCACAAGTATAGCGGGTGGCCCCGTTATGGTACGTCTCAACCCGTACCCTAGCGGGGCCGACCGCCTCACACGTCCCGGTGGAATCAAATCCTTACGACTGGCTCCTGCTGCGGATAACGCGCAGGATGAGGTAGGCCAGCACGCCGCCGCACGCGATGCCCGCCACCGCCATCACGATGGGTGACCCGCTGCGCTGCGCGGGCTCAAGTGCGGTGCCTTCGCCCTGTGCAAGGCCCGTGTCCTGCGTGGTGACGTTGGTTGCCATGATGGTGTCGGCGCTCTCCGAGAAGACCTTCCCAAAGTAGGCACTGTTGGAGAGGCTCGTGTCCTCGTAGTAGTTGTCGATGGCGTCGTAGATGATGTCCTGCGCATCGGTGTCGATGACCGACTGCGCCTTCTGCCCGATAAGGAGATAGGGGTCGTACTCGCCGTCGTACGGCTCGCAGAAGAGCAGGATGAGGTGGCCGTCGTCGGCAAACAGCTCGTCGTAGCGGTCCCGCATGTAGGTCTCTACCTGCGTGACGTCGTAGTTCTTGTTGCCCTCGATGTCGGTGGCCACGATCAGGTAGGGCTGCACGCCGGTCTTGTCGTAGAAGCGCTGCATGCCCGACGTGGTGGCCGACGGGTCGTCGATCCAGCCGGCAAGGTCGTCATACCACTGGTTGATGGGCGTGCAGTCCGACGAGGCCAGCTTGGTGCGCGCCGTGGTGGTCGTGTGCAGTTGGACCGGCTGGCTGCCGCTGCTCGAGAGGGACGAGGCGCAACTGGCCGGGGCAAGAAACGCGAAGAGCGTCATGACGATGATGGCGGTGAACACAAGGGAGAGCATCGACGTGAGGCAGCCGCAGCCCGAGCCGCCCACCGGCGCATAGCCACCATAGCCGGGGGCATAGCCGCCGCCGTAGTAGCCGCGCGTGCGTGGAACGCCCCAGAAGCTCCAGCGGGGCCGTGGTGCTGGCGGTGGGGGCGTGGCAGGGCCTGTTGTGCCTCGCCAGGTGCCGCCGCTCGACCGGCCTCCGGCACTCCTTGTAGAGCCAAAGCCGCCGCTGGTAGACCTGGAGGCTGACGAGCTGCCGTGCCCGCTGCTGCGGCCGGACGAGAACCCCGCGCGGCTTCCGCCCGACGAGCTGGACCTGCTTGCGGCCGAGCGCGTCGAGGACGACCTGCTGCCCGACGATCCGCTACTGAAGTTACCGGTGGTTCGGCCCATGCTGGCCCCCTTCGTTCGCCTGTACATCAATATCGTACCCAAGATTGGGGCGGTGCGCAGGCGGGACAGTGGGGACGTAGCACTTTGTCCGAGGCGGAGGCCCTGTCCGCCTCGGACAAAGTGCTACGTCCCCACTGTCCCGCGCAGAATCGTGCTAACCAAGAGGGGCGGTCCGCAATCGCAGCCCGCCCCTCGTCAAAGCGCTCTTCGCAAAACCCGGCCCTGCGGCTACTTGATACCAGTGAGGTCGTAGTCCTCAAGCCACTGTGCGGCCTTCTCGCAGGCCTCGCGCAGGCACGCCTCGTCGAAGGGGCTCACCAGGCCAGCGTGGGCCAGCAGGTCGGTGAAGGTGCGGCTGCCGCCCTGCTTGGTGTAGGCCATGTAGTGCTCCCAGGCGTTCTTCTGGTCGTCCTGCATCATCGCCCAGAACTCGAGGGCCACCGTCTGCGCCAGGCAGTAGTCGATGTAGTAGAACGGCACCTCGTAGATGTGGCTCTGGCGCTGCCAGGCCTCGCCCTCGCCATAGAAGGGGATGTCGCCGTCAAGGCGCAGCCACGGCATGTAGATGCCGGTGAGCTCCTTCCAGCACGCATGGCGCTCGGCGGGCGTCATCTCAGGCTTCTCGTACACCAGGTGCTGGAAGTGGTCCACCATCGTGCCGTAGGGGATGAACGTCACGGCGCCGGCCAGGTGGCTGTAGAGGTACTTGCGCGCGTCGGGGCCAAAGAAGTCCTCCACCCACGGCCACGCGAAGAACTCCATGCTCATGGAGTGCACCTCGCTGGCCTCCATGCTTGCCCAGACGTACGACACGGGCACGCGGCTGATGTTGAGGTATGCCTCGAAGCCGTGCCCAGCCTCGTGCGTGATCACCTCGACGTCGTGCTGGGTGCCGTTGAAGTTGGCAAAGATGAAGGGCATGCCGTAGTCCAGCAGCGCGGTGCAGTAGCCGCCGCCCTCCTTGCCCTCGGTGGACAGCACGTCCAGCAGCTCGCGGTCAAGCATCGAGCGGAAGTAGGTGCTGGTCTCGGGCGAAAGCTCGTCGTAGAACTTGCGGCCGGCGGCAAGGATGTCGTCGGGGGTGCCCTGCGGGCGCGGGTTGCCCGAGCGGAACATGAGGGCCGCGTCGGCATAGCTCATGGGGTAGCTCACGCCGATGCGCTCGGCCTGTGCGCGGTAGATGGTCTCGCACACGGGCACGAGGTAGTCCACCACGGCCTTGCGGAAGCGCTCCACGTCGGCCTGGCCGTAGCAGTTGCGCTCCATGCGGTCGTAGCCCAGCGGGATGTAGTTGGCGTGCCCAAGCTTCTTGCCCATGGCGTCGCGCAAGTGCACCATGCGGTCGTAGATGCGGTCAAGGTCGGCCTGGTGCTCCTTGTACCACGTGCCCTCGGCCTTCCACGCCGCAAGCCTGCGCGCGTCGTCGGCGTCGGTCTTGAAGGGGGAGAGCTGCGAGAGCGTGTAGGTGCCGCCCTCGAAGGGAATCTGCGCCGACGCGATGAGCTTGGCATACTCGACGGAGAGCTTGTTCTCCTCCTGCATCTCGCCCACGATCTCGGGGGAGAAGGCGCGTGCCGAAATCTCGGCGTTAAGGAACAGCACGTTGCCAAACTCGGCCTCGAAGTCGCTCCTAAAGGGGCTCTCCAGCAGCGCGAACGTCCAGCGCTGCGTGGGCTCCTGCAGCTCGGGGCCAAACTCGTTCCAGAAGTCCATCTCGGCGTCATAGAACTCGTCGCGCGTGTCGATGCTGTGGCGGATGGAGGCCAGGTTGCTCAGCGTGTCAAGGTGCTTCTCAAGCTGCTCCTTCTCCAGGAAGACGGCACGGGCCTCCTCGTAGCTGTCGGCATCGCGCAGGCGCTGGGTGAACGCCTCGATGGCCTCGATGGCCTCCTGGGCGTTTGGCCGCTCGTAGGGCATGTCCTTGAACTTGATGGCGTCAGGCATGGGTACTCCTTGGTGCTCATGGGTTGGTATTGGTTGACAATCAAATATGCTACCACTTGCGACCGCTTTGACAGGAACGGCACATGTCCATGTCATAAGGGCGATGCTCCATGTGGCGCGAGCCTGCCTGCGGGCTAGGTCCAGAGCGCCACCATCAGGGCGATAATGATGCCAAACGCCACGACGTACACCAGGCCAATCGAAAGCGCCGCCCTGAGCGTGCCCAGGATCACCATGAGGCGCTCCTCGGAGTCCTGCAGCTCGTCGGAGAAGTCACGCGTGGACTGGCCTGGCTCGTCCTTGGCACGCAGCCTCTGGGCCAGCGTGGAAACGTCGTGGGGGAGAAGTGGCGAGGACGTGCGCACGTCGCTCATGTCGGCGATGGTGCGGCCGTCGTCATCGTCGTGCGTGCGCTGCGAAGCCATGTGAGTCCTCCCGGGTGATGCCTGGCGTGCTGGTTGCGCTCCCCATTGTGGCACATCGGGCCATGACGTGCAGAGATGCCCCTGCGGGTATCTGCTACCCGTTATGGTACGTCCCCAGCCGTACCCTAACGGGCCTGCTGCGGCGACCGCCAAAGCAAGGCACCCCGCCCAATTGGTGGACGGGGTGCCTGACGTCGCCTGATGGCGCCGAAGCTGGCGTAAGCCGCGCAGCCTATGCCGTAGCCGGCTGGGAAGCGCTCGCGTCAGAGACCGCGGGCACGTCGTCAAAGAGGTGGCATACCACGAAGTGCCCGGGCTCGATCTCCTTCTGCTGGGGAGCCACGTGCTTGCCGCACTCCATGCACTTAGAGCAGCGCGTGTGGAACTTGCAGCCCTCGGGCGGGTCAGCGGGCGATGGGATGGAGCCCTCCAGCACGATGCGGTTCATCTTGGCATCCGGGTCGGGGATGGGGATGGCCGAGAACAGCGCCTGCGTGTAGGGGTGCAGCGGGTTGGCGAAGATGTCCTTCTTCTCGCCGTACTCCACGAGGTTGCCTAGGTACATGACGCCCACGGTGTCAGAGATGTGCTCCACCACCGAGAGGTCGTGGCTGATGAACAGGTAGGTGAGGTCATGCTGCTCCTGCAGCTCCTGCAGGAGGTTGATGATCTGCGCCTGGATGGACACGTCGAGGGCCGACACGGGCTCGTCGCACACCACGAACTCGGGGTTCAGCGCAAGGGCGCGCGCGATGCAGATGCGCTGGCGCTGACCACCAGAGAACTCGTGCGGGTAGCGCTCCTTCTGGAACGGCTGCAGGCCGCACTGGTCCATGATCTCGTCCACGTAGTCGTCAAACTCGGCCTTGGGCACCAGGTTATGCTCGCGCACGGCCTCGCCGATGATCTCGCCGACGGGCAGGCGCGGGGACAGCGACGAGAACGGGTCCTGGAAGATGATCTGCATCTTGGTGCGCAGGTGGCGCAGCTCCTCGTGGGAGAGGTCGTACACCTCCTGGCCGTTGAACAGCACGTCGCCGGCGGTCTTGTCGCCCGAGAGGCGCAGGATGGTGCGTCCCGTGGTGGTCTTGCCGCAGCCCGACTCGCCCACGAGGCCCATGGTGGTACCGCGCCTCAGGTTGAAGGTGACCCCATCCACGGCCTTCACGTTGCCCACCACGCGGTTCATGAAGCCGCCCTTGATGGGGAAGTACTTCTTGAGGTCGCGCACCATCAGGATGTACTGGGGGTCGTACACAAGCGGGGTGGTAGCGGTATCGCTCATGCCTCAACACCTCCCGTCATGCCAAACGCGCTCATGTCGTCCTTGCCGTCGGCGAGGGCCTCGGCGCGATGCTCGTCGTAGTAGCGGTAGCAGCTTACCTTGTGGGTGTCCGAGATGCTTATCTCTGCAGGATAGGCACCGTCGCAGCAGGCCAGGCAGCGGTCACAGCGGTCACGGAAGTAGCAGTAGTTGGGCATGTTGATGGGGTTGGGCACCTTGCCCGGGATGGAGAAGAGCTTCTTCACCTCGCGGCCCACGACCGGCTTGGATGCCATGAGGCCGATGGTGTAGGGGTGTGCCGGGTGATGGAAGATGTCGTCGGCGGTGCCCTTCTCCACGATGCGGCCTGCATACATGACCACCACGTAGTCGGCCATCTCGGCGATGACGCCCAGGTCGTGCGTGATCAGCATGATGGACGAGTTGATCTTGTCCTTCAGGTTGCGCAGCAGGTCGAGGATCTGGGCCTGGATGGTCACGTCCAGGGCCGTGGTGGGCTCGTCGGCGATGATCACCTTGGGGTTGCAGGCCAGTGCCATGGCGATCATGATGCGCTGGCGCATGCCGCCCGACAGCTCGTGGGGGAACATGTCGGCCACGCCCTCGGCGTTTGCGATGCCCACCATCTTGATGGCCTCGATGGTGCGCTCGCGGATCTCCTCCTTGGTCTTGCCCTCGCCGTCGTGCAGGGCGATGACCTCGTCCACCTGG
The DNA here is from genome assembly GCA_902788705.1 of uncultured Coriobacteriaceae bacterium. Lineage (GTDB taxonomy): Bacteria > Actinomycetota > Coriobacteriia > Coriobacteriales > Atopobiaceae > UBA1367. The sequence continues at coordinate 185,271 of CADALE010000001.1, forward strand.
TCGCCGATGCGGAACACCGGGTTAAGCGAGGTCATGGGCTCCTGGAAGATCATCGACACGAAGTTGCCGCGCAGGTGCTGCATGCCCTCCTGCGTGATCTTGGCGATGTCGTAGGCCTTGTCGCCCAGGTTGAGGCGGATCTCGCCGGACACGATCTGGCCCTGCGGCCGCTGCAGCAGCTGCATGAGCGAAAGCGACGTGACCGACTTGCCGCAGCCCGACTCGCCCACGACGCCCACGGTCTTGCCCAGGGGCACATCGAAGCTCACGCCGTCCACGCTGCGCACGGTGCCGCTGTCAGTGAAGAAGTAGGTGTGCAGGTCGTCGAACTCGACCGCGTTCTCAGGGTTGTGCATCTGGGTGAGGTACTCGCTCTCGGGCACGCCCTTGCGCTTCCACTTGGCTTCGAGCTCGTTGGTGATCTTGCGGTTGGCCTTGCTGATGGCGCGCGATTCCCGTGCACTGAGGTAGCCGCCGCGACTTGCGCGCGACTGTGCCTTGGCGTCCTGCTTGCTCTTGACGGAGCGCTCTTTGTCTCGTGTTGCCATGTTGTCGCCTCCTTAGCGCTTCATCTTCGGGTCGAAGGCGTCACGCAGGCCGTCGCCGACCAGGTTGAACGCCAGGACCGTGGCCAGAAGGCACACGCCGGCAGGAATCCAGATGAACCAGTAGTTGGTGAGTACGTAGGTGTCGTTGACGTCGTTGATGATGTTGCCCCACGACGCGAACGGGAACTTGACGCCAAGGCCCAGGAACGACAGCGTGGCCTCGGTGATGATGGTGGAGCCCAGGCTCATGGTCATGGTGACGATGAGCTGCGGGATCACGTTGGGGATGAGGTGACGGAAGATGCGACGCGACGCGCGGATGCCCGTGGCCTCGGCCGCCGTCATGAACTCCTGCTCGCGCAGCGACAGGATCTGGCCGCGCACGAGGCGCGCGATGCCCGCCCAGCCCAGGAAGCCCAGCAACAGCATGAGGTACAGCATGCGGACCTGCGGGTCGACGCGCATGGCGTCCATCGTGGCGCCCAGGATGATGATGATCGGCATCGAGGGGATGCAGTAGAACACGTCCACTGCGCGCATGATGAGGTTGTCAACCCAGCCGCCGCAGTAGCCCGAGATGCCGCCCAGCACCACGCCGATGGCCGTCTCGATGAACACGACGATGAAGCCGATGTACAGCGACACGCGGCCGCCGTACATGAGGCGAGTGAGCATGTCCATGCCGTTGCGGTCGGTGCCCAGCCAGTGCTCGGCCGAGGGCGAGGAGTAGGTGTCGAACACGCGCGTGGAGGTGGACTGCAGCACCGACCACGTGCTCTTGGACGCGTCGTAGGACAGGGTGTACTCGGCTGTGGTGCCGTCCTCGTCGGTGAAGACGAAGTCCTTGTCGCCCGACTCGACGGCCTCCAACAGCTGCTCCTTGAAGGAGCGGGTAAGGAAGACGTCGGGCATGATGGCCTGCGCTACGTAGCGGCTTGCGTAGGCAACCTCGACGTCGCCGTCCATCACGGTGCCGCCGTCGTCGATGGTGTAGGTCTTGCCCTCGTAGGTGAAGCTGGGCTGGTCGTTGGTCGCAGCCACCAGGATGGCGTGCTGGAAGCCGAAGGGCAGCTTCTCGTTGGACGTGGAGGAGCTGACCGTGTCATAGGTTGCCAGCGCCACCGGGTTGCTGGGGTCGGACTCGGCGTAGATGGCGATGAGGCCGTCACCCTCCTCCTTGAAGCTGTAGTTGGTGCCGCCCGACTCGAAGGTGCCCTCCTTGCCCTGCTTCTGGGCAAGCACAAACTTGGCGCGCGCGACCGACGGGAAGTCGGAGTCGCTCTCGGTGAGATAGCGCAGCTCGGTGTTCTCGGTGAGGGCCGCGTACTGCTTGTTCTGGCTGTCGTAGCGGTAGAACAGCTGGTCCTCGCGATAGGGGCTCACGAAGCCGCCGATGAACGAGAACACGAACATGAAGGCAAGGATGACGAGGCCCGTCACGGCCACGCGGTTGCGCAGGAACCGCTTCACCACCAGCGCGGTGGGCGAGAGGGTGCGCACGCGACGGTCGTCGTTGAGGGAGTACTCCGACTCCTCGGCGCTCTGTCCCTGGGCGTTGATCTCTTGCGAGATGAGGTCCTTGGTCTTTTCGTCTGCCATGTTGTCGCACCTCCTTACGCGATGCGCACGCGTGGGTCGACCACGGCGTACAGGATGTCGGATATCAGGTTGCCCAGCAGCGTGAGGATGGCCATGAAGACCAGGTAGAACATGGAGAACGGGATGTCGCCCGCCACCATGGACTGGTAGCTCACATAGCCGATGCCGGGGATGGAGTAGAGGGTCTCGGTGATCAGAGCGCCCGCGAACAGGCCCGGAAGCGACCCGCCCAGCATGGTGACCAGCGGGATCAGGGTATTGCGAAACGCGTGGTGATAGATGACCTTGCTCTCGGGCAGGCCCTTGGCGCGCGCCGTGCGAATGTAGTCGGCGTTCAGGACCTCGAGCATGTTGGTGCGGGTGTAGCGCATCAGCGAGCCGATGGAGATGACCACCAGCGTGACGATGGGCAGCACTAGGTGGTTGGCCTTGTCAAGCAGCTGGCCTGCGGGCGAGAGGTACTCGTAGTTGCGCCCGATGAGGCCGCCGAGGTCAAACCAGCCAAGGTGCACGCAGAACACCAGCTTGAGCAGGGACGCGAAGAAGAAGGTGGGCAGCGAGAAGCAGGCCAGGGCCACGATGGTGATCGTGTAGTCGGTCTTGGTGTACTGCTTCGTGGCGGCGATGATGCCCAGCGGGATGGCGATGATGATCTCGAAGACGAAGGAGATGGCGCCCATCACGAACGAGATCCACACCGACTCGTGGAACTTCTGGGTTACCGGCACGGTCCACTTCCAGGAGTCGCCGAAGTCGCCCCTAAGGGCGCGGCCACACCAGCTAAGGAAGCCAGGGATGATTCCCTTGTCCATGCCGTAGGTTGCGGAGAGCTGCTCCATCCACTCCTCGAAGCTCTTGGAGCCCGGCTGCATCGACTTCTCGCGTGCCACCTGCTCAAGGTAGGACGTGGGAAGCGAGCGCATCAGCACGTAGATGATGAAGGCCACGAGGACCAGGATCACCGCCGAGATGAGCAGTCGCTTGAGAATGTACTTTTTCATAGAGGTTCACCTCGCTCGAACGCACGACCCGCCGCCACCACAGAGGGGATGACGGCGGGATTGGTTTTACCAATTGCGTGCGGACATCAGATAAGTGGGACGGGGAGAACTAGTTCATCTGGATGTTCTCGATCTCCTGCAGCCAGGTGTAGAACGTGGTGATGTCAGGGGTAACCGTATCGATGTTGACGCGCTCGGTGGAGAAGATGATGGCGTTCTGGCGCTGATAGGTCGGAATCTCGCAGGCCCAGTCGATGACGATGTCAAGGGCGGCCTTGTAGATCTGCTTACGGTAGGCCTGGTCAGTGGACGCACGGCCGGCAAGGATGAGCTCGTCGAGCTCGGCGTCGGCAATGCAGTACTCGTAGTTGGAGCCACCCTGCGCGGGGCCGCCGTCGGGGTTGTGCTTGTCGCCGGAGGCGTCCTTGTTGGCCACGTCGGAGAAGTAGATCTGCGTCATGTCCGGGTCGATGGTGGCGCCCCAAGCGGCGCACCAGATCTCGCCCTGGATGGCGTCAAGCTTGGTCCAGAGGTCGGAGGAGTTGGAGAGGTCGTTGATGATGAGGTTGAGGCCCAGCTCGGCGAAGGCGCTCTTGGCCTCGGTGAGGATCATGAACGCGGGGTGGTCGCCGGTGCCGTCGCCAGGAACCATGACCTCGTACTCGAGCTTGGCGCCCTCGGGGGCAGCGGTGAGCTTGCCGTCGGCGACCGTGTAGCCAGCGGCCTCGAAGAAGCCCAGGGCGGCCGTCTTGGCGGCGGCGTACTTGTCGTCGGCGCTCATCTCGGAGGTGTAGATGTCGTTGCCGTTGACGTCAACGGAGAAGGCCACCTTGTAGCCGTCGTCGGTTGCGTGCGGGGCAGCCCAGCTGGTGTTGGAGATGGGGTAGTTGATGACCTCGGCGGCCTCGCCGTAGTAGGAGTCGATGGCCACGTCGCGGTACACGGCGAAGATGGTGGCCAGGCCCTTGCGCAGGTTCTTGGAGGCGTCGGAGGCGGGCTCGCCGGCAACGTTGACGTTGTGGGCGTTGATGCCGATGTAGCCATAGCCCAGGTTGTCGACGGTGCTGGTGGTGATGACGGCACCGGTGATCTCGCCGCCGTTGGCGTCGGCCACGGCCTGAGCGGTGTCCTTGGACCAGCTGGGGTCGGTCACGTCGATGGTGCCGGTGATGACGCCGTTCAGCTTGTCGACGTCCTGCACCTCGCGGAACTGGACGTACTTGGTCTGCGGGGCGCCCTTGAAGTAGCTCTCGTTAGCCTCGTAGTTGATGACGCCGTTCTCGAACTTGACGAACTTGTAGGGGCCGGCGCCCATGGGCTCGGAGATCTTGGCGCGCACGCTGGAGAGGTCGCCCTTGGGGAAGCCGAAGCTGTCGGTGCCGTTGAAGAGGGCCTTGTCGCCGTAGTAGTGCAGCGGGGCGATCTCGAAGCCAAGCTGGTAGATGAGGTTGGCGTCAACCTGGGTGGCGGTGATGGTGCAGCTGTAGTCACCGGTCTTCTCGATGCCGGAGATGCTTGCCGCGGAGGAGCCGGTCTCGACGCCCACGAGGTACTCGTCCCAGCCGGGGAAGACGTCGGAGATGGAGCTGCCGGCGTTCTCGGTGCCCACGAGGCTAGCGATGTCGTTGCCGTAGGCCTCCATCATCGTGGCGCCGAAGTCCTCGATGGTGGCGCCAGCGTCAAGCTGGAAGCCCCAGTTGGCAGCGCAGGCCTCGATGGGGTCGTCCTCGGCGTTGTAGCCAGCGGCCTTGCAGTAGTCCACGATCTCCTGCGCGATGGCCTCTGAGGCGGCCTTGGCGTTGGTCCAGAAGGTGGTCTGCTGCTCCTCGGTCCAGTTGGTGAAGTCGGTGTTGTCGGGGCCGGCGTTGATGATCAGGTTGGCCAGGGTGTCCATGCCGGAGCGGTACTCTTCCATGCCCTTGATCGGCATCGCGAACAGGGTTGCGGAGCCGTCGTAGGTGGGGTCGCAGCGCACGTAGGCCGAGAAGATGTAGTCGTCGATGGTGAGGGGCTCGCCGTCGGAGAAGGTGATGTCCTCGCGCAGCTTGATGTCGTAGGTGACGGTGCCGTCGGCGTTTTCGGTAACCTCGATGTCGGCGGGGCCGTTGTAGGTGTAGTTGGTGCCGTTGAACTCGTAGGACTCGCCCTCGATGCCCTTGTAGACAACCTCGCCAAGACGGGTGGTGGGGTAGAGCGCGAGCTGCGTCATGCTCTGGGCGTCCTGGTCATAGGCGGTCTCGGCAAAGAACGGGCTGAACTTGCTGCTGAACGGGGAATAGCCCACGACAAGCGGGGTGGCCTCGGTAGAGGCGCCACCTTCGTCGCCAGCACCCTCGGAGCCGTTGTTGCCGCATCCGGCCATGAAGCCAAGAGCCGCCGTGGCGCCGAAAGCCTGCAGAAAGTTCCTACGAGAAATGTTCATCCTAAGGTCTCCCTTCGTGGCTTAGCAGAACGTCATGTCTGCACGGATAGTGGTAACTCTATCAAACTGACAGAACTTGATGCCCGCCAATTTGAAATATGTTTGCGAATTGTTTCGACTGTCATGCCGCTCGAGGGCGAAGTTATGCCATCGGCCGGAGGCGGCTGGCAGGCGCGCGAGGACCGCTACGGAAGGCTGCCGAGAGGCTATGCCTGACGCTTGTTCAGGGCCATGAGACGCAGGCCGCCGGCAAGGCACAGCAGCACGTAGGCGAAGGCGAAGGGAAGGATGCTTCCCGTGGTCGAGGTCGCGGGGCCGGCGTAGCCAAACCCGCTGGTAGTGCCCACAAACACGATGTGCGCTAGCTCACCGATGGCGGCAACCAGCGAGAAGATGGCCCCAGCGAGGGAGCGCCTGGCTACGCTCGTCTTGCGGTCGTAGTCATCGGGAGCCTGGCGCTTGAAGGTGAGGCCAAAGTGCGCCATGGCCGCAAGCACGCACGAGACGACGGACCCCGCATAGGGGATGAGCACATAGAAGGCGTTGTCTGCGCCCGGTGCGGGCAGGAAGCCTGCGGCGATGAGCGCAAAGGCAGCCTCGGCCAGCACCCATCCGTCGCTTGCGAGGGGGTTGCGGCTGTTTGTATGTCGCTGAGTGTTTGCCATGGCATGTGATGATAGCACGGGTGCTGGGCTGCCACGGGCAGTCACGGCGTCTGCGGGCCCTGGGGTGTCGGGAGTGAGACATGTATGCGACGGTTCCGACACGGGAGGGCCCCTGGATGTCGGGAGTGTGACATGCATGCGACACTTCCGACACGGGAGGGCGCCTAGATGTCGGGAGTGTGACATGCATGCGACACTTCCGACACGGGAGGGCCCCTGGATGTCGGGAGTGTGACATGCATGCGACACTTCCGACACGAACTAGCCCCCAGGTGTCGCAATCGCCCTCCCGCGGGACCGTTGCGACACGAACCGGCCTCCAGATGACTTAACCGTCCCGTCGCAGGACCGTTTGGACATACGCCGGTGCCGGCGGCCGCGCTTGACCCGCGCCCGCCTCGCGCCACAACGCTTCGAGCGTGTGAACAACCGTGCCGTTCGCAGCGCGTGGTGGTAAGGTTTTACCTCGTTGCGTCAACTGCATGAACAGAGGTACCTGCATGCACACAGAATTCCTGATGGGTAACGAGGCCATCGCGCTCGGCGCGCTCGCGGCGGGCGTCAACGTGGTGGCCGGCTACCCGGGCACCCCGTCCACCGAGGTGCTCGAGACCGTGGCCAAGCGCAAGGGTGGCCAGACCTACGTGGAGTGGTCGGTCAACGAGAAGGCTGCCATGGAGGTTGCCGCCGGCGCCGCCTACGCGGGCGCCCGCACGCTGGTCACCATGAAGCAGGTGGGCCTGAACGTGGCGTCCGACCCGCTCATGAGCCTTGCATATATAGGTGTGAAGGGCGGCATGGTGGTCTTGGTGGCCGACGACCCCGGTCCCATCTCGTCGCAGACCGAGCAGGACACGCGCACCTTCGCGCAGTACTCCAAGCTCCCGTGCTTCGATCCGTCGGGCGTCGCAGACGCCTACGCTATGATCCAGGATGCGTTCAAGCTCTCCGAGCGCATCGGAAGCCCGGTGCTGCTGCGCCCCACCACGCGTGTCGACCACGGCTACGAGTCCATCAAGGTGGCCGACCAGGACGAGTGGCGCGTGCACCAGCCCGAGGGCTTCGTGAAGGACCCCTCCCGCTGGGTCATCTTCCCGCGCCTCTCGGTGGTCAACCACGCGAAGATTGAGGCCCGCAACGCCCAGCTCTCCGAGACGCTCAGCGACTCGCGCGACAACTTCGTGCTGCCTGGGGCAGGGGAGGCCGCTCGCGTGGGCATCGCCACGCACGGCATCAGCTACCAATATGTACGCGAGAACCTGGACGAGGCGAACCATCCGAGCGTCCTGCGCGTGGGTACGCCGTTCCCGTTCCCCGAGCGCAAGGCTGTCCAGTTCTTGGAGGGGCTCGACGAGGTGCTCTGTGTCGAGGAGCTTGACCCGGTCATCGAGCGCGCGCTCATCGCGGTGTGCGGCAAGTTTGGCCTCTCCACCAAGATCCGCGGCAAGCTGACGGGCGACATCCAGCCCTCGGGCGAGAACACGGTGGAGTCGGTGGGGAAGGCCATCGCGTGCTTCCTTGGCAGCGAGCCAGCCGCTGAGGTCGCCCCGGCTGAGGCCGACCCCGCCCCCCAGCTGCCCGTCCGTCCTCCCGTGCTGTGCGCTGGCTGCCCGCATCGTGCCAGCTTCTACGCCGTGAAGAAGGCCATGGGCAAGCGCAAGACCATCTACTGCGGCGACATCGGCTGCTATACGCTGGGAAACGCCGCCCCGCTCGACATGGTGGACACGTGCCTGTGCATGGGCGCGGGCATCAACATCGCGCAGGGCGTCTTCCGCGTCGAGCCCGACACCACGTGCTTCGCCTTCGTGGGCGACTCCACCTTCTTCGCAAGTGGCATCACGGGCGTGGTGAACGCCTTCTACAACCAGGCAAACCTCACGCTGGTGGTGCTGGACAACTCCACCACTGCCATGACCGGCCACCAGCCGCATCCCGGCACCGGCCGCACCATGATGGGCGAGGTGGTGCAGAAGGTGAGCATCGAGGCCGTCCTGCGTGCCATCGGCCTCACCACGGTGGAGACCGTCAACCCGCTGGACCACAAGCACGCGGTCGAGACCGTGCGTCGCGTGGCGGACGAGCCGGGCGTGAAGGCCATCATCTTTAAGAGCCCCTGCGTGGTGCTGGCCCGCCCGCAGTCGAGCAGCCGGGTTGACGCCACTGCCTGCATCGGCTGCCAGCGCTGCATACACGAGCTGGGGTGCCCCGCCCTTTCGCTGAAGGGCGGCAAGGCGACGATCGACGAGACCCAGTGCTCGGGCTGCACCCTGTGCGAGCAGGTGTGCCCTGTGGGTGCCATCTCCGGAGGTGAGCGGCTGTGACGGACGACATCATCCTGTGCGGCGTGGGTGGCCAGGGAACCATCCTTGCCTCGAAGCTGCTTGCCTCTGCGGCCATGGGCCGCGACCTGCCCGTCAAGACGGCCGAGACCATCGGCATGGCGCAGCGTGGCGGCTCGGTGCTCAGCCACGTGCGCATCGGTGAGGGTGCCGCCTCGCCGCTCATCGGTACGAGGCGCGCCAGCCTCATCATCGCCTTCGAGCCTGCCGAGGCCGTGCGCCAGCTGGCCTTCCTTAGGCCTGGCGGCACCGTGGTGGTGAGCGACCGGCCCATCGTGCCCGCCAGCGCGTTGGTGGGCGGGCCCGCCTACGACGTGGAGGCGGTCATGGCCTACCTGCGCAAGAGGGTGGAGCGCCTCGTGGTGGTTGACGCCGACGCGGCTGCGCGCGACCTTGGCTCGGCCAAGTGCCTCAACGTGGTGCTGCTTGGCGCGGCGGTGCGCAGCGGTGCCCTCATGCTCACCGCCGACGACATCGCCGAGGCCATCAGGCGTCTGGTGCCCGAGCGCTTCCAGGACCTGAACGCCAGGGCCCTTGCATACGCACGATAAGACAGGAAACGTGTCCCAACAGGAACGGAGATCACGCATGCAGATCAACGAAACGCAGCTCAAGCAGGTTGACGCCCAGGTGAGGCGCCTGGCTGCCCTCCCGAACCACTTTTACGGCAAGCGCCTGCGCGAGGCGGGCATCACCGGCGTCTCGTCGGTGGAGGACTTTCTCAGCCTGCCGTTCTGCGAGAAGGAGGACCTTCGCGAGGCCTATCCGCTGGGCCTTGCCGCCGTGCCCGAGAGCGAGATCGTGCGCATCCACAGCTCCAGCGGCACCACCGGCACGCCCGTCATCGTCCCCTACACCCAGAAGGACGTGGACGATTGGGCCATCCAGTTTGCCCGCTGCTACGAGTACGCTGGCGTGACGCCCGAGGACCGCGTGCAGATTACCCCGGGCTATGGCCTGTGGACCGCGGGCATCGGCTTCCAGGCCGGCTGCGAGCGCCTTGGCGCCATGGCCGTCCCCATGGGCCCGGGCAACACCGAGAAGCAGCTGCAGTTCATGGTGGACATGCAGACCACGGTGTTCACGGCCACCGCAAGCTACGCGCTGCTCATCGCCGAGCAGGTGGAGAAGCGCGGCATCAGGGACCAGATCAAGCTGCGCAAGCTGATCACGGGCTCCGAGCGTTCGGGCGAGAAGATTCGCAAGCGCATCTGCGACGGCCTTGGCGTGGAGTACTACGACATCTACGGCCTCACCGAGGTGTATGGCCCCGGCATCGGCATCAACTGCCAGTACGGCCACGGCATGCACGTGTGGAGCGACTTCGTGTACGTCGAGATCATCGACCCCGAGACCGGCGAGGTGCTTCCCGACGGCGAGTGGGGCGAGATCGTGCTTACCACGCTGGTCAAGGAGGGCGCGCCGCTGATCCGCTTCCGCACGCACGACCTCTCCCGCATCATCCCGGGCGACTGCCCCTGCGGCCATAACGAGCACCCGCGTATCGACACCATCACGGGCCGCTCCGACGACATGATGAAGATCCATGGCGTCAACGTGTTCCCCGCGCAGATTGAGGAGATCCTGGCCACCTTCCCCGAGGTGTCCAGCGAATACCAGATTCGCCTGTCGCACCTGGACGGCCGCGACACCATGCGCATCTACGTGGAGACCAACGGCAGCGTGGATTGGGAGGAGCTGCGCGGCCGCATCGCACGTCGCGTGAAGGAGCGCATCGGCTTCACGCCACTGGTGAAGATCGTCGAGCTGGGCGTGCTGCCACGCAGCGAGAAGAAGACCAAGCGCGTCTTCGACGAGCGCTACGACTAGAGAGGCGGGCCGGACAGCGGGGACGTAGCACTTTGTCCGGGCTCTTGCTAAGGGCAATGAGAGCCCGGACAAAGTGCTACGTCCCCGCTGTCCGAGCCTACGTCCCGCCACATGGAGAACCACATGCCCGAAACTGCCCAGACCGTCCTGTCCCTTCCGTACGACTACCTTGTTGACGTCCTGCGCATTGACCTTGCGCGGCTAGGATGGCGGCGCGTGATCGTGCTTGGCCCCGCCCAGCACATGGGCGAGCCGCGCCTGGTGGGCGGGCTGGCCGCGTGGGGGTTCCAGGTGCTGGTGCCGCCCGAGGCCGAGCGTGCGTGGGTTGCGCGGGCGCTTGCGGCAGGAGGGGAGGGCCTGCAGACGGACGCCGAACGCCTCGCCGCCCTGCTGCAGGATGGCCTCGAACACGGCGTGGAGGGCATCGTGGTCACCGACCCGGCCATGTTTGCTGCGGTCAGGGCATGCGCTCCGCAGGCTCCCGCCCTGGCCGCGTCCCTGCGCGGCGACGCCTGCCCCGTGCGCAACCTGGTCCTGGACATGGGCGGCGTGCTGTTCAAGTGGGAGCCGCTGCGCATGGCGCGGCGCGTCTGCGACAACGACCAGGACGCCGAGCTGCTTGCCAAGGCGGTCTTCGAGTCGCAGGAGTGGGCGTGGCAGGACGCCGGGGCCGTCTCTGAGCAGACCGTGCTCTGGGCGTCCAAGACGCGCGTGCCCGAGCGGCTGCATCCCCAGGTTGACCAGCTGGTGCTACACTGGCACGACCATCGCGCGAACATCGAGGGCATGGATGCGCTCATCTGCGACGCCAAGGCGGCGGGTTATGGCATCTACCTGCTCTCCAATGCGGGCGAGTCGTTCGAGCGATACCAGGCGCAGCTTCCGGGGCGCGACTGCTTCGACGCGATGGTGGTGAGCTACCGCGAGCATGTGGTCAAGCCTGACGCGCGCATCTACGAGGTGCTTCTTGCGCGGTACGGCCTGCGCGCCGACGAGTGCCTCTTCGTGGACGACACGCCTCGCAACGTGCTTGGGGCCCGCCGCGTGGGCATGCGGGCGTGGCACTATGACGGGGACGTCTCGGCGCTGCGCGGGGTCCTGCTTGACTGAGGCCCTCGCCTGCGTCCGGGGGCATACCTCCCACGGGGCTACCCCCGATGGCAGGTCGCGTCATGCGGTCGTGCGCGGCCTCGTCCACAGCTCGTGCAGGTGCGCCGCGGAGATGCCCGGGTCCGTGAGGGCCCGCTCAAGCGCCCGGGCGTCCTCGTCGGCGTCCATCCAGCGGGGGTCGCGTCCCTCGCGAATCGCGGAGGCAAGCTCCAGCAGCGCCTTGGCGCAGGCGTCCTCGGTGCAGGGCCCGATGTGCCAGCGCGCCGCCTGCCGCGCCTCGGGAATGGCGTTGGCCACGGCGACGCTCGCCTCGGGAAACGCGCGGAACAGCGAGAGGTCGTTCTCGGAGTCGCCAAACACCAGCAGCTCATCGGGGCCAAACCCAAAGTGGTCAAGCAGCGCCTGGGCGCCCCGCGCCTTGTCCCAGCCAGCGGGCATCATGTCGGCCACGTGGCCATCCAGGATGCAGAAGTCGATGCTGGGGCAGAGGGGCGCAATCATGGACACGACCTCGTGCGCGTTGGCGAGGCCCTCGTCAAAGGTGAGGTTCACCTTCACGAGGTCACCCTCGGGAAAGTGGTCGGTCACGAAGAAGCGGGCGCCCTTCCAGTTGGCGAAGCGCCGGTTGACCACCTCGGCGCTCTCGCCGATGGCGGCCCGTGTGCCGTCGATGTCGGAGGTGAAGAACGCGCCAGGCACGTCGAGCACCACCTGCAGCGCTTCCTCAAGCTCCTCGCGGGGCAGCGGGTTGTGGCAGATTAGCTGGCCGTCCGCCATCACTTGGCAGCCGTTCGACGCGACGGCCGTGCGCACGCACGCCTCGTCGCCCGCGAACTGCCGGCGCAGGTCGGGAATGCCGCGGCCACTGGACGCACCTACATATATGCCGAGGTCAAGCAGCTCGTGGATTGCCTGCAGGGCAAGCGGGGTAACGGCCTGCTGGCCAGACGGCACCAGCGTGAGGTCCATGTCGCACAGAATCAGCCTAAGCATGGCGTCCTTCTTGGTTGGGGTTTAGAACGCCATGGTAGCAGGGGATTGTGGTGGTTGCGAGAACGGGCGCGATACCTCGGCCCCACGAGGCCTCTGCACACGGCCAGATGGTGGCGTCAAACTCACGGCCCGGCCCTATAATCTCATCTATCTGCGCAATCGCGCGCAACCTCGCACCCGCTCGAAAGGAGCTCTCATGAGAAGGATCGCCAAGCAGGCCATTGGCGGGTCGGCCGCAGCGGTTGGCACCGGCGCGGCCCTTACCATGGCGGCGCGCACCGCCCTGTTCCGTGCTCCTAAGGAGGAGCCGCGTGCGCCGCAGCCGGTGGACGTGGACATGGACGCGGCGGTGCACGCGCTCTCCAGCCTCATTCGCTGCAAGACCGTCTCCAACGTCGACCGCGCGCTGGAGGACGATGCGGAGTTCGAAAGGCTCGTCGCCCTATTGCCCGAGCTGTATCCGCGCGTGTTCGAGGCCTGCACGCTCACACGCATGGACGACCGCGCGCTGCTCCTCAGGTGGCCGGGAGCAGAGCCCGGCAACCCCGCCGTGCTCATGGCCCACTACGACGTGGTGCCGGTGGACGAGGCGGCATGGACGCATGACCCCTTCTGCGGCGAGGTGATCGACGGCGCGCTGTGGGGCCGCGGCGCCCTTGACACGAAGGTCACCTTCAACGGCGTGCTCTTCTCGGCCAACGCGCTCATCGCCGAGGGCTTCGTGCCGGCGCACGACGTGTACTTTGCCTTCTCGGGCTGCGAGGAGGTCTACGGGCCCGGTGCCAGCCACATCGTGGACTGGTTCGCTGAGCAGGGCATCGTTCCCGAGCTGGTGCTGGACGAGGGCGGCGCCGTGGTGCGCGACGTTTTCCCGGGGCTGGACCGCCCCTGCGGCCTCATCGGCATCGCCGAGAAGGGCTTCATGAACGTGCGCTTCGAGGCAACCTCAAACGGCGGCCACGCCTCGGCCCCCAAGCCCCACTCGCCGGTGGCCGCGCTTGCCGAGGCCGTCGACGCCATCGAGACCCATCCCATGCCGCTGCGCCTGTCCAGCCCGGTGCGGCAGATGTTCGACTGCCTAGGCAGGCACACCACCCCGCTGTACCGCACGGTCTTTGCCAACGTCGACCTGTTCCTGGGCGTGCTGGACGCCCTCACCCGTAAGAGCGGCGGTAACCTCAACGCGCTGCTGCGCACCACGGTGGCCTTCACGCAGATGCAGGGCAGCTCGGCCAACAACGTGATTCCGCCCAGCGCCAGCGTGGTGGCCAACATCCGCATCAATCCCGAGGACACGTCGGAAGGCGTGATGGCGTACCTGCGCAAGACCGTCAACGACCCCGAGGTCAGCATCACGGCGTTTGACGTCAACGAGCCCAGCCCCGTGTCGCGTACCGACTGCGAGGGCTACCGCCGCGTTGCCAGCGCCGTGGCCGACACCTGGACCGACTGCATCGTGAGCCCCTACGTGATGGTGCAGTGCTCCGACTCGCGCCACTACCGCGACCTCTCCGACCGCGTGTACCGCTTCTCGGCCTACGACGCCACCTCCGAGGAACTGGCAACCATCCACGGCAACGACGAGCGCATCCGCCTGGAGGCACTGCGCCGCTCGATCGAGTTCTTCACCCGCGTGCTGCGCCAGTGCTAGGGGAGAGGGCGGCGGCCGGGGGACGTTCCGCGCGAGCGCCCAAGGTTTTCCCTAGCGGGTGCTGCCTCCCCACATGGGCGTGGTCTTCACGTAGGTCCAGTGGAAGGGGAAGTCGGGCATCTCGATCCGCCTGGCCAAGAGGACGGCGGCAAGCCTTCCGATGTCGCCGCTGGGAATGTAGGCGCTCGTGAGCGAGGGCTCGATGATCCTTGCCTCGGTCGATCCGCCGAATCCCGTCACCATCACGTCCTTGGGGATGGAGAGGCCCATGCTCTTGAGCGCGGTCATCAGCTTTACGGCCAGATAGTCGTTGGCGCAGGCAAAGGCGTCCGGCATGGCCGGCAGCGCTACGAGCTGCCCGACGATCCACTCGATGTCCCCGTAGTGGTCGCCATCCTTGGCAAGGATGCAGAGGTCCTCGTCGACCGGCAGCCCAGCCTGGCCCAGGGCTGCGCGGAAGCCCAGCCACCGCTCGTAGAAGCTGTTGCAGTGGCGTATGTCGCCAATGAAGCCCAGCCGACGCGCCCCGCCCTCGATCATGCGGCTAACGATGGTGGCCTCGCTGGTGGAGTTTTCCATCGAGACGTAGTCGCACTGGATCAGCGCCTCGTTTGCGCCAGCAAAGCCGTCCACGAACACCGTTGGGATGCCCAGCGAGCAGATCACGTCGATGTAGTCGCGATCGAAAAGCTCGATGCCCAGTATCCCGACGGTCTGGCTGAGGTCGAGAATCGAAGGGAGCTGCCTTGCGGCGATGTCCTCCGGCGATACCTCGTACATCTGGATGGTGTAGCCCGCCTGCGTGGCCTGGCCGGTGAAGCTCGTGAAAAAGTGGGTGCCAAAGAAGTGGCTGAGAAACTTGTGCTGCGCCAACAGGGCGATGTTGCCGCCCCCTTTGTCCACTGATGCGTCCTTGAGGGAGTATTGGTAGTAGCCAAGCTCGCGTGCCTTGTCGAGGACGAGCCGCCTGGTGGCCTCTGGCACCGACCCACGCCTGTTGAACACCTTCGATACCGTGTTTCTTGAGAGGCCACAGGCGTCTGCGATTGCCTGCATGGTAACCCGCTTCAGTGCCATTGCTGCGCTCCTTGGTGCTATTCGTCGAATGAGGTCTCAATTATACAGATTTACAAACTGTAAATATCTGCAAAGGCGTACTTCAAGTACATCGAAGTATTAGGTAATCAATCGGCTGAAGAATTAGTTCTTTAGCTCTACTGATAGTCATACAGCACAAATGCACTAATGCGAAGTGAGTGCATACGTAACACTAAAAATTTACTATTTGCACATATTGTGTCAGTTCTGACGAAAGCCACATGCCGTCAGAGGCCGCCTGAGAGCATGATGGTGGGCATCAGGCGAGGAGGAGCTTACAATGAAACGCACGAGGCACATGGTCGCGAACGCACTCCCGGGTGCGATTCTGTTCTTTGGGTGCGCCAAGCTCGAGTAGCAGGCAGAGGGGGTGGTGCCCGAGGAGGTTGCTCCGATGGCCGTGCTCTATCCGTTCCAGGACTTCCCTCCCGAGGCGTACCCCAAGAAGGCGGATGCAAAGGGGTGGATTTGCTATTGGCGGTGCTGACAACGACGGGATGCCTCGTCGCCCCCTCCTTTTCTGCGGCGCCGTTGGCGTGGGGCCGCCCGGGGCGTATCATGGGGCTGTTTGATTACTGATGGGAGGTTCCATGGGCAAGAGGGCTCGTTTGGCAAAGGTGGCCGGGGTGGCTGCAGGCCTCGCGGTTGGCGTTGCGGCCGGGGCGTGCGCGCTTGTCGCCCCGCGACGGGGCGACGCGGGAGTTGACAAGCAGTGGAGCGAGTTGTCGCGCTATCGCTACGCGCATCGCGGCCTGCATGACAACCGGACGCCGGCGCCGGAGAACTCGCTTGCCGCCTTCCGGCTGGCGCGCGAATGGGGCTACGGCTCGGAGCTTGACGTGCACCTGACGGCCGACGGCCAGCTGGTGGTGATCCACGACTCCGACACCACGCGCGCCTGTGGCGTGGAAGGCGTAGTGGAGGAGATGACCCTTGCTGACCTCGCTGACCTGCGTCTTTTTGGCACGCAGGAGGGGGTTCCCACCTTTTCCCAAGTACTGGAGGCCTACGAGTCGGGCGAAGGCACCTGCCCACCGCTGGTGGTGGAGGTCAAGACGCATGAGGGCAACTATGCCCAGCTCACGGCCGCGGTCATGGACGAGCTTGACCGGCACGTGGTGCCCTACTGCGTGGAGAGCTTCGACCCGCGCGTGCTGTGGTGGCTGCGGCGCCATCGTCCCGAGGCGGTGCGCGGCCAGCTTTCGGAGAACTTCCCCCTTGACGGCAACTCTTCGTTGGGACGGGTGCAGGGCATCCTGCATGCAGCGCTGGTTCACGACGTGATGGGCCGCCCGGACTTCGTGGCATATCGCCATGAGCATCGCGGCCACCCGTCCGTCAGGCTTGCCTGCGGTGTTCTGGGTGGTCATCTGGTTACTTGGACTGTCAAGACGCCGCAGCAGCTTGACGAGGTGGAGTCTGCGGGCGGCGTGGGCATCTTCGAGGGGTTCCAGCCTGGTCCGCTCAAGGCCACAGACGATGCCGCTTCGCTCTGAGGTGCCGGCCAAAGGGTAGGCGTACAGGCACATGCTTCGCGATTTGCGCTACGCTAGGGACGAGCGAGAGGAGGCTCCCATGACTACTGACGTGCTCATCATTGGCGCGGGACCAGCTGGCATCTTCTGTGCGCTGGGCCTTCTGGGCAAGGGCGACGGGCGCCGCATCACCATCGTGGAGCGCGGCCTGCCCATCGAGCGCCGGAGCTGCCCGAAGGAGCGTGTGGGCCATTGCGTGGGCTGTCAGCCCTGCCGCATCACGACAGGCTTCAGCGGTGCGGGCGCATTCTCTGATGGCAAGCTGTCGCTGTCGCATGATGTGGGCGGCGACCTTCCAGACCTGCTTGGTGCCGACTTCACGCAGCAGACAATTGGCCGCTGCGACCAGATCTACCTTGACTTTGGCGCCGACCCACACGTGGAGGGCGTCGGGAACCCGCAGGCCATCGCCGAGATTCGCCGGCGCGCCATCAAGGCGGGTCTTAAGCTGGTTGATTGCCCCATCCGCCACTTGGGCACCGAGCGTGCGCAGCAGATCTACGGGCGCATCGAGGCGCACTTGCAGGAGGCCGGCGTGCAGCTGCTGTTCGAGCACGAGTGCCTTGACCTGCTGATCGACGACACGCAGGAGGGCAAGGCCTGCCAGGGTGCCGTGGTGCGCAGCACAAAGGCAGGCCAGTCTGCCGAGCCCTTCCAGATCGTGGCGGGCGAGACCGTGGTGGCCGCTGGAAGGCGAGGCGCCGCCTGGCTCGACGGGCTGTGCCAGCGCCATGGCATCAGCCACGAGAGTGGCCCCATGGACCTCGGCGTGCGCGTAGAGGTGCGCAACGAAGTGATGGACGACGTCAACAACGTGCTGTACGAGAGCAAGCTGGTGGGCTATCCAAGGCCGTTCCGCGACAAGGTGCGCACCTTCTGCCAAAACCCGGGCGGCTTCGTGAGCCAAGAGAACTACGACGGCGGCCTCGCGGTGGTGAACGGCCACAGCTACAAGGACCGCAAGAGCAAGAACACCAACCTGGCCGTGCTGTCCACCCAGCACTTCCGCGCGCCGTTCGACCGGCCCATCGCGTACTCGCAGCAGGTGGGGCAGCTGGTCAACATGCTGGGCAACGGCCGCATCTTGGTGCAGCGCTTCGGCGACATCCTCGACGGCAAGCGCACGTGGGCCAAGGAGCTTTCGCGCTCCAACGTTGTGCCCACCATGCCCGATGCCGAGCCCGGCGACATCACCAGCGCGCTGCCGTACCGCGCCATGACCAACATCGTCGAGTTCATCAAGGCCGTCGACCTCGTGGTGCCCGGCTTTGCGGCTGAGGAAACCCTGCTGTATGCGCCTGAGCTCAAGTTCTACAGCAACCGCGTGCTGATGGACGAGCACCTGGACACCAACGTGTCCAGGCTGCATTGCCTGGGCGACTCGAGCGGCTGGACGCGCGGTCTCATGATGGCCAGCGTGATGGGGCTCGTGATGGGCGAGGAGCTCGCGACGCGCTAGTGTCGGGTTGGGCGATGCCGCATCCGGTAGCGTCTGGAGATTGTTCCTCCGCGCTGTGCTAAGGGTGATGTGTCGCTTCTCATGTCGGAAGGAGGTCTTCATGCCCAGCCAGGCCCAGTGGAACAAGCTCAACGAGTATCTTCTGCAAGTTGGCGTCCAGGATGACACGATTGCCTTCGGGGTGAACGCGCTCGAGCGGCTCCGCAACCTCGTGCCCTTTGACCAGGGCAGGGTGTATTTCCTGGACGAGGAGGGGAACGTGTTTGACGAGTACCTCCTCAACGTGAGCAAGAAGGTCACTAGGGCCTACCATGAGTACTATGCCGAAGTAGGTAACGGCTGGTACTCAGCCACGCGACGCGCAAAGTTCGAGGCTCGCAAGCTCAAGACGGCTGCCGATGAAGGGCCAATCGCCAAGGGAATGGCCTACTCGCTCACCCCAATCACCGTGGTGGATTGGTCGGCCGAGCCCCACGACACGAGGTTCTTCACCGAGTACGTGTCGCAGCTAGGCCTTACGTACAGCACGGGGTTCATACTGCGGGACAACCGTGGCCTCCCTCGCATGCTCGCCTGCATCGACCGTACGCGTCCCGTTGCCTTTGGGCGAGACGAGACGCAGCTTCTCTCCATCGCAGCCACGCATCTCGACAACATGTACCGCAAGCTCTTCGCAGACCCACCCGTGATCACGAGCAACACCATTGCGCTCATGGCTGGAGGCGCGCCCCTCACCGAGCGCGAGCGGCAGGTTGCCACGCTCCTCATGCAGGGCCAGTCGACCAAGGCTATCTCCCAGCTGCTCGGCATCAGCAGGACGACGGTATACAAGCATGTCTCGAACATCCACGCGAAGCTTGGCGTGAGCAACCAAGTCGAGCTAATCGCCCGTCTTCAGGAATCAGCCGCTCGCGGAAAGGCCCAGGGGCCGACTACTGAATCGTGAGTAGTGCGGGTCCTCTCTCGCATCGATATCGTCAACTTGAAGCTTAGGCTTCGATCGGCGATTCGACGAAAGAGGAGGATCCACCATGAGCGACGCCCCACGTCAGATGCCCAACCCCGAGACCCTCGCACAACAGTCGCTTGTCATGAGCGCACCGCTTGCGAGCGTGTTCTGCGACCTTTCCGGAAAGGTCGCCATCGTCACCGGCGGTGCCACCGGACTTGGCTTCAACGTGGCTGCTCGCCTTGCCGAGGCGGGCGCCAAGGTCATGATCGCCAGCCGAAATCAGACTCGTGGCGATGCCGCCGTTGCGGCCCTCGCCGAGAAGGGTTACGAGGCCAGCTTCTTCTCTACCGACGTCAGCTCGGTTGAGTCGTGCTATGCGCTCGTTGACCACACCGTCGCCACCTACGGCAACATCGACATCCTCGTCACCTCCGCCGCCGGTTGGGACGAGCAGGCCTATCTGGACGTGACCGAGGCCACCTACGACCGCGTCCTCGACGTTGACCTCAAGGGCTCCTTCTTCATGGGCCAGGCCGTCGCGCGCAACATGGTCGCCAACAAGACCAAAGGCAAGATCGTCTTCATCTCCTCCGCAGCGCACCTGGGCGAAGGCCCGCGCGGTGTGGGCATGAACACGTATTACCAGGCCGCCAAGGCCGGCGTCTGCGCCCTCACCACTGGCGCCGCCGCCGAGCTCAGGCAGTACGGCATCAACGTCAACTGCGTCGCCCCCGGCGGAATGCTGTCCCACGGCGTGTTCTTCGAGGGCCGCGACAACAGCTCCGTATACGGTCCCGAGTACGCTGCCTTCAAGGCCGAGGTTCGTAGCTGGGCCTCCGAGAACGTGCCCCTCGCCATCAATCCCGACCAGGTAGCGCTCATGGTCTACACCCTCTGCACCCCAGCGGCCGACTTCATGAACGGAGCGACGGTCGACGTCAATGGCGGCGCCTTGCTCAACGCGCAGCTCAAGCCCTTCTCCACCACCGTGGAGGGCTGCATCCCCGGTCCGCAGGCATAGGAAACACGCATCCATAGCAAACGGCCATCCCAACGCGAAAGGAACTCACCATGGCAACCGACGGCAAGTCCAACATCGAAATGCTCCCCATCTCCACCGGCCGCAAGACCATCTGGCACCTCCAGCAGATGAAGAAGAGGGGCGAGAAGATCTCCATGGTAGGCACCGCCTACATGGATCCCCTTTTCACGAGCCTCGCAGAGCGCGCTGGCGTCGACCTCGTGCGTTACACCGCGCCCGGCGAGTCCTCCGAGCACCGCGCCCAGAACATCTTCTGGTGGACCCGCGCAATCCGCAAGATGGCCCCCAACGTGTGCCTCAACGCTGTCATGCAGACCCAGCAGTACAAGGATGGCCCTACCGCCGTCGAGAACGCCGCCATGCTGCTTGCCGACGGTGCCGACTCGGTGCTTACGATGGGCGTCACCAACGAGACGCTGCAGTACATGAGCGACAACTACATCCCCGTGTTCGGTCACGTGGGCTGCCTCTCCGGCTGGCAGACCGGCCAGTTTGGCGGGTACCGTCGTCAGGGCAAGACCGCCGAGGACGCCTACAAGATCTGGCGCATGGCGTACGAGTACCAGGAGTGCGGCATGGTGGGCATGACCATCGAGATGACCAACATCGAGCTCACCAACCTCATTGCCTCCAAGCTGGACATCCCCGTGATCCAGGTAGCGGCTGGCGGCGCCGCTGATGGCTCTGAGCTCGTCATCTTCGACCTGCTCGGGTTCCTCCCGCCCGAGAGCATGGCCAAGCACTCCAAGGCATACGCGGGCGTGGCTGGCGAGACCGTCAAAGGCTACATGGCCTTCGACCACGAGGTGAAGGACGGCGCATACCCGCAGGAGGAGCACGGCTGGCACATGGATGCCGCGGAGCTCGAGCGCTTCCAGGACATGCTCGATAGGGGGTAGGTCCTTCGTGTCAAATAGGGCCGGGCCAGGTGCCCGGCCCTTCGCTATGTAGATTGGAGTCACGCATGGGAAAGGTACAGATCGTAACAGGTGGAACCTCGGGCATGGGCAAGGCAACAGCCAAGGCCATCGCCAAGTATGGCCCTGTCGTCATCGCTGGCAGGAACCTCGAGCGCATGCAGGGTGCGCTTGACGAGCTCAAGGCTGATGGCGTCGAGGCATACGGGGTTGCCACCGACATCTCCGACATCGACTCGGTGAGAAACCTCGCGGCCGAGGCTGCCAAGATTGGCGAGATCGGCAACGTGGTGAACGCCGCCGCCGTGGCCATGGAGACGTCCACGCCCGAGCAGATCGCACGTATAGACGTGCAGGGCACCGTGAACGTGGTGGAGACCTTCCTGCCACTCATGGTCGAGGGTTCTGCGATGGGCCTCTTCTCGTCAACCACGGGCCGCATGTACCAGCCCACGCCCGAGCAGTACGCGCTGTACGCGCAGTCGTTTGGCCCCGACTTCGGCGAGCGCTTCCTGGCAGTCCTGCCCGAGGAGATGGCCTCTGGCGACGAGCGTATCGCGCAGATGCCGCGCAGCTACGTGGCCTATTTCGCCGCAAAGAACTGGGTCATGTACTACGCCCAGGCCAACGCCGCCCGCTTTGGCGCACGCGGCCTGCGCATCTTCTCGGTGGCTCCCGGCTCGTTCGAGACTCCGATGCTGCCCGTGGGCGACGAGTTCAGAGCCATGACGAGCGCCCAGACCGCGCTTGGCCGCCTGGGCAATCCCGACGAGATGGCAGCGCTGTTCGCGTCCCTGCTCGACCCCTCCGTTGCCTACCTCACCGGCACCGACGTCCTGATGGATGGCGGCATGTTCGCGAAGCAGTTCGTGCCCCAGCTGGCGTAAGAGGCCCCTCGGCAGGGTCCCATCTTATGAGCGGGCGTCCAGGCGAGGGTCTGGGCGCCCGCTCTCGTCAATAGGGGCAGAGTTCATCTGGGCGATACCAACAATTGGGACTGTCATTGATTGTGACGTCGGGGTAGCATGGGGTCGGCTGACATCGAGAGGAGCCCTATGGGAACCGCAGGCTTTGACCAGCGCAAGAAGGAGCTGCGCAGGCGCTTCCGCACCATCCGCAAGGAGCTGGGGGAGGAGCGGCGCACGCTGCTGGACGACGCCATCCAGGAGCGCTTCTGTGCCCTGCCCGAGTTTGCGGATGCCGAGGTCGTGCTGGCCTACCTGGACTTTGGCCCCGAGGTGCGCACGCGGGGCATCATCGCCGCGGCGTGGGACGCGGGCAAGGTGGTGGCGCTGCCGTGGTGCGTGCCGGGAACGCACGAGATGCGGTGGTTTCGCGTGACGTCGTTCGACGATCTGGTGCGCAGCTCGCTTGGCGTGGAGGAACCCGTACCCACCGACGAGGCGGAGCAGCTCCTCGGTTCTGGCCAGCGCATGGTCGCGCTGGTGCCGGGGCTGGCGTTCGACCCGCAGGGCTTTCGCATGGGCTACGGCGGTGGTTTCTACGACACGTTCCTTGCGACGTTCGACGGCGTCTCGGTGGGTCTCTGTCGCGAGGCACAGATGGTAGACAGCCTCTCTGAGCTGGGCGTCATTGACGCGCATGACCTAGCGGCGCAGGTCGTGGTCACCGACCGGCGCACCATCCGGGCCTAGGTTGGCGTCTACGCCGAGAAGCCCAGCACACGGAACCCAAGGGCTCAGCTGGTGCAGTGAGCCGCATCGACGCGGCGCGTCATGATGCCCAGCCAAGGCAAATGAATTGTGAGTAATTCGGCGTCAGGCGGGGTCCACCCGCAGCCACTCAAAGCAGCGTAAACATGAGGGAACAACTCTGCTCCCACCTACTCTCCAAGCGTACACTTCGCGGAGGCGACGTTTGATAGGGGAGCGATGGACCTCACGAGGGTGCGGCTGGGCTACATCGTTGCGGTGCTGCTCTACGGCACCGTGGGCCTCGTGGTGCGCTACGTTAACCTTCCCAGCGAGGTCATCGTGCTCTTTCGCGGGACGTTCGGCGCGCTCTCGGTGCTGGCGTACATGCTGGCGCGGGGGAGAAGGCCCGATGCCGCCGCCATCCGCACGAACCTGCGCTGGCTCCTTGCGGGCGGCGTGTGCCTCGGCCTCAACTGGGTCTTCCTCTTTGCCGCGTACGTGCACACCACCGTCGCGATGGCAAGCCTCTGCAACTACATGGCGCCCATCATCGTCATCGCCATCTCGCCCTTCGCGTTCGGGGAAAGGATCGGACCCAGGCGCATCGCGTGCGTGCTCGTCGCCTTCGTGGGCATCGCGCTCGTGTCTAATCTGCCCGAGGCAACCTCGGGCGGCGTCAACGTGGTCGGCATGGCGCTGGGCATGCTGGCAGCCCTCTCCTTCGTGGGCGTGGTGTTCTGCAACCGGCACCTGCACGACATCGAGTCGCTCGACCGCGTGGTGGTGCAGCTCTCCATATCCGCCGCGGTGGTGCTGCCCTATGCGCTCGCCATGAATGGTGGCCTTCCGCTGGCAGGCCTCGATGCGCGCTCGTGGCTTCTCCTGGCGCTGCTCTGCGTGGTGCAGACGGGCATCGCGTACATCTTCTACTTCGGCGCCATGGGCGTGCTGCCCGTGCTGGAGGTGGCGCTTCTGGGCTACATCGAGCCCGTGACCTCGGTGATCTGCTCGGCCCTCGTACTCGGCGAGCCCATGGGCGTGCTTGGCTGGGTTGGCGCCGCGATGGTCATCGCCGCAGCAGCCGCCGGCGAGCTCGTGCAGGAGTGAATAGCGCTCGATACCTCTTTCTCGGCGTCTGCACGAGTGGATCAAATTAGGACTGAGAAAGCCCTGGGCATCATTGAAGGGGCAAGCCCTCTCGTTGCGCTCACTTCACGCAGGTGAAGCACGCGATGGAGTTAAAGCACTCCACTTTAGCACTCGAGTACATGCCCATGAGGCGCGCGAGCAGGCTGCCGCTGGTCTCGAACGGGGGAGTGAAGAAGCCCTTCGGCACATAGAGGTTCTTGATGAACCAGTCGGTGCGCGCGAACTCGCCCTGCACGTAGAAGCAGCCGCAGAACGTCCCGCCGGGTTTGAGCACGCGGAACGTCTCTGCGTAGGCGGCCTCCTTGTCGGGGAAGGCGTGGAAACCGTTCATCGATAGGACCACGTCGAAGCTCTCGTCCGCAAACGGGAGCGCACCCACGTCGCCCTGGACGAACGCCACGTTGCCAAGCCCCAGCGTGGCGGCCTTCTGCTGCGCGCTCGCCATCATGTCGGCCGAGTAGTCTAGGCAGGTGACCTGCGCATTTGGCAGCGTCTTGTAGAGCGGCATCGTGAGCACGCCCGTGCCCACGGGCACCTCGAGGAGCCGCCCCGAAAACTCGTCCGGAATCGAATCGAAGACGTGCCCCAGATAGGCCGCGTTCTTCTGGGGACCGATGCCCCACACGACACGGCTCACGGTGGTGCCGAGCGTCGTGGTGCAGGTCATCATGCCGTCGTACATCGACGCTGACCCGCCGAGCTGGGCATATGCGGAGCGCACCTCGTCTATACGTGCCATGGCCTACTCCCCGGGCTCGATGAGGAAGTCGCAGTAGGGACCGTCCTCGCCAAGCGTGTGCTCGCGCGTGAGGCGCCCGTGCCTGGCCTCCGTGTTGTAGTAGTCGGTCTCGCACATCACGGGAAGGATCTCCAGCAGTCCCTCCTGGCGCGCGAGGTCGTTGATGGGGCAGCTCGTGTAGTGGTAGTGGGCGATCGTGCCGTCGCGCTCGTCGTCGATGTGGAACGTCCACGTGGCGTCCAGGATGGCGGGATGGTCCTCTTGCCACTGGGCGTTGGCGTGCACGCCCTCGACGAGGCTCGCCATGTTCTCAGGCTTGCGCAGGTCGGCCTTGTCGCCGGCGAAGCGCATCAGCTTCGAGTCAAAGATCGCCTTCAGCACCTGGCGCATCATGTCGGGCGTGATCTCGCCGTCTGCGGCCTTCCACAGCGCGAACACCACGCAGGCCAGGTAGAGGTTCTTGGCCATGGGGTTGTCCGCGCCAATCTCGGGCGAGCGGTCGATGAGCTCGCGATAGATGGGCTTGCCACCCTTGTAGGCCTTGGCGGCGAGCTCGGCGCCGTAGAGCTTCTTGATGTAGTGACGCGCGATTGGCGCCACCAGGCCCCAGAACTTGCCCGAGTAGGGTAGCTTGGGGTCGACTTCCTGTCCAGCCATGATGCCTCCGATGCTAGTTAGCTATAACTAACATCTTAGCAAT
This sequence comes from uncultured Coriobacteriaceae bacterium, assembly GCA_902788705.1. GTDB lineage: Bacteria > Actinomycetota > Coriobacteriia > Coriobacteriales > Atopobiaceae > UBA1367. The sequence goes on from CADALE010000001.1 coordinate 210,678, forward strand.
GATGGAGGCCTGCCAAGTTTGCATGATGAACAATACAAACCTCAGGCGGGCAGCGGGCAAGGCGCCGCGGCCTCAGCCGTATGGCCGCGCTATGCCCAGTCGCCCAGCTCGGATGCCCAGTCGATGTCGGTCGGGCGGCCCTCCACGTCGGCAGTGCCGGGCGTCCAGTGACAGACGGAGAGGTCAACGTGGTTGTCGTCAAGCAGCGGTACGCCCTCGCGCCCGAGCATGATGCGCTGCGCGCTGGGGTTGCCCTCCTCGTCGCGTGCCCAGAAGTGTCCGTCCTTGAAGACTACGCGGTGGCAGGGCACGGCTCCCGGCTCGAGCGACGACTTCATGGCGTATCCCACGAAGAGGGCCTTGCGCGGCTGCCCGATGGCGCGCGCGATGTCGCCGTATGTGGCCACATAACCTGCGGGAATCTGCCGCACGACCTCGTAGACCTTGTCGGTGAACGCTCCCATACCGCCTTCTTCCCCTAGCGAAGTGTCCCGATGTACGCATTAGTCTGGTTGGGCACGACAAGCTGGCCGCCCTGTTGGAACTCGTCGAAGATGTCCTGCATCGCGCAGACGAACGTCTCGTAGCCGTCATCGCCCGCCTTAGGCGCATACGACCCCGAAAGGCAACGAGCGACGAATACCTCACGGTCGTAGACGAGATCATTGGCAAAGCGCCATGTCTCAAACGTGTCGCGGAAGAACTGCGCCACGGCGGGGTCATCCGTGCGCACGCCGCCCGAGAATCCCCTGAAGCGAGGGCAGAGCTTGCGAAACGCCTGCTCACAGGCGGCGTTGACGGGCGCCTCCGAAACGCGCATGTTCCAGACCAGCGCGACGCGGGCGTTCCCGCGCAGGATGCGTAGGCACTCCGCCCGAAATGCCTCGTGGTCGAACCAATGGAACGCCTGGGCGGCGGTCACGAGGTCGACGGAGGCGTCCCTGATGCCTGTCGCCTCCGCGGTGCTGCCCAGCATGATGACGTTCGACGCCCCGTCAAAGCGCGCGGTGGCCTGCGCGCGCATCTCGGCGTTGGGCTCCACGGCGACAACACGAGAGCCCGCGGCTGCAAGCTGGGCGGAGAAGATGCCCGTGCCGGCGCCGATGTCGGCAACAACGCTGGCGGGGGAGAGGTCCGCCCAGGCCACGAGCCGCTCGATTAGCTGTGGCGCATACCCCGGCCGCGCCTTGGCGTAGACGCCCGCCCTTCCGGTGAACCGCTGCGTGTTGTCCATGACGCACCTCCTTGGCACCGAAGTGTACCCTATGTCTGCCGCGGCCCCATCTCCGTTGAGACGGCGGGAGCGGAGCACTTTTCCGCCACTGTCCGCGCCTACTCCCCGCGCAGCTGGGCGCGTAGGCGATGCGACTCGACGTCGGCGAGCCGCGTGGGGATGGGTACGCGGCTGTCGCCAGACAGGACGCGAAGCGTGAGAGCCATCGACGACTCGAGATCGATGTGCCCACCGGCCGAGACAAACACGGGCTTGACCCCGCGGCGCGTGCGCAGCGCACGCCCGCATACCTCGCCGTTCACCACGATGTCGGTGTAGGCGCCCACATGGTCGTCAGGCATGACAAACCCTTCTCGACCATAGTTAAAGAAGGTCTTGGCCACCCCCAGGCACGGCAGATCAATCACGAGGGATGCGTGTGATGCGATGCCCATGTGCCGTGGGTGCAGATAACCGTTCCCGTCGAACATCACCGCATCAGGCGCGGCATCCAGCTGGGAGAACGCCTCGAGGAAGAGCGGCAGCTCGCGATAAGAGAGGAAACTAGGCCAGTACTCCTCGGTTACGACCCCGTTGGCCGTCCGAACCTCGACAGGCTGCCCTGTGGCCACGTCTATCACCACCACGCAGCAGGCTCCGTACTCCACGTCGCCCTCGCGCCAGTATGCCGTGTCGACACCCGCGACAAGGCGTACCGCGTCGACGTCGAGCGGCGGAAACGTGAGCCGCCGTGCCAGCTCCTGCTGCTGACGGCCCTTCTCGTGCAAAGCCTGCGAAACGATCTGCATGGTCATGAATGCCCCCGCTCGCACATGCAGGCAAATGAACGGTGCATCTCCAGGGCCTCCTTACTACTGCGGAGCTACGACTGCCATTGGCTCGTCGTCGATTGCGAGGTCGTGGCCATCCGGTCCCCTGGAAGCCTCCCCCATGTATTCCTCGGCATTCTCCCTATTCGTAAAGAGGCCGACGACCTTGCCTTCGTTTCGGAGCGCGTACGCCATGGGCCCTCCCGACAAGAGCGCTTGAGCCGCGACGACCGCCTGCCGTAGCCCACATCACCTCCACATTGTACGGCAGGAAGCCTACGTACAATAAGGGGTGGCTTTAGTAACCTTTTGAGAGGAGCGACTTATGGCATTTCCTGAGGGATTCCTGTGGGGCGGCGCGGTTGCGGCCAACCAGTACGAGGGCGGCTGGGACCAGGGCGGACGTGGTCCGGCGCTCACCGACGTCACCACGGGCGGCACCGTCGACACCCCGCGCATGATCACCTACATCGACAAGGACGGCAACCACTGCGCCGCCCCCAGCCATGGCTTCAAGCTGCCCGAGGGTGCCAAGTACGCCGTGCTGCCTGAGTACCACTATCCCAACCATGACGCCGTCGACGGCTACCACCACTACAAGGAGGACATCGCGCTCTTTGGCGAGATGGGGTTCAAGCAGTTCCGCATGTCCATCAGCTGGTCGCGCCTGTTCCCCACGGGCCTGGAGAAGGAGCCCAACCCCGAGGGCGTAGCCTTCTACAAGAGCATGTTCGAGGAGATGCGCAAGAACGGCATCGAGCCGCTGGTGACCATCTGGCACTTCGACACCCCGATGTACCTCGAGGAGCACTGCGGCGGCTGGAACAACCGCGAGACCATCGACCACTACGTGCGCTTCGCATCGGCCTGCTTCAACGAGTTCAAGGGCCTCGTGCACCACTGGCTTACCTTCAACGAGATCAACAACCCCATCCAGTTCATCGACATGAACCCGCATGCCACGGACGAGGACTTCGCCGATGCCTACCAGCTGCTGCACTACCAGTTCGTGGCAAGCGCGAAGGCCGTGCAGATCGGTCACGCCATCGACCAGGACAACAAGATCGGCTGCATGATCTGCGGCATCACCTGGTATCCTGCGACCTGCGACCCGGCCGACATCCTGGCGTGCCGCCACGCGCAGGAGAAGAACATCTTCTACTGCGGTGACGTGCAGGTGTTTGGCGAGTACGGCACCTACGCCACCCGCCTGTGGAACGACCACAACGTGCAGCTTGACATCACCGACCAGGACCTCGTTGACCTCAGCCTGGGCACCGTGGACTTCTACACCTTCAGCTACTACATGAGCCAGCTGGTCACCACCCACAAGATCACCGACATGGTGAGCGGCAACTTCTCGGCCGGCGCCCGCAACGAGTACCTCAAGTACTCCGACTGGGGCTGGGCAACCGACGCCACGGGCCTGCAGTACTACCTCGAGACCGCCTACGACCGCTACCAGGTGCCCCTGATGGTGGTTGAGAACGGCCTTGGTGCGTATGACACGGTGGAGGAGGACGGCTCTATCCACGACCCGTTCCGTATCGAGTACTACCGCGAGCACATCGAGGCCATGCAGCGCGCCATCGACAACGGCGTTGACCTGTGGGGCTACACCACGTGGGGCTGCATCGACGTCGTGTCGGCCGGCACCGGCGAGATGCGCAAGCGCTACGGCTTCATCTACGTTGACATGGACGACGAGGGCAAGGGCTCGATGGCTCGCAGCCGCAAGGACTCGTTCTTCTGGTACAAGCAGGTCATCGCGAGCAACGGCGAGAACCTGGCCGACCTTGCGTAAGGCTTAGCCTGCGGGTTATTGGACGACTGGGCGGCGCCATCCAACTGGCGCCGCCCTTCTTTTGTGGCGCGTCCTTACCGGCACCAACATGGAGGCCGAGACCTTCAAGTACTTCCCCAATAGCGACTACCTGTACTTTGACGGCTATCCCAACATGAATGCCGCGCTGCTCAACGGGGTCATCGACGCGTACCTGGGCGACGAACCGGCGCTCAAGAGCATCCATGCAGATGCCGAGGCCGACGCCACGCTGGTGCGCGTGGGCGGAAAGCACCAGGTGCCGTGCCTGTTCATCGGCGGCAAACCGATGTACGAGTCGCTGGACATCATCGACTGGCTGGCCAAGGAGTTCGCCTAACACAACGGGGTTCCGACCCCGTGTTGCACCAGGCGGCTACACCCGCTCGATGCGGAAGTCGCAGCGGTCGGCTCCCTTGGCCAGCGTGCCCGTACGCGTGAAGCGAATGCCGTCGAGGTGGCCGTAGCACACCTCGTCGTTGCAGCAGAACAGCTGGCAGAGCTCGGGCGCACCCATCTGGGCAAAGCCCCGGTGGTACGGGCAGGCCAGCACGTCGTAGGCGATGCGGCTGGGCGTGAACTCGAGCAGCTCGTTCTTGAAGCCCTGCTTCTCGCCGAACGCTAGGCGAACCACCTTGCCAAAGACGCGCATGAAGAGGCCGCGCCCGCCCGGCAGCGCCGCGATGCGCTTGAAGGCCACAGCCGCGTTGGCGGAGTACTCGGCCATGTAGTCGTCCACCATCCGGAAGGCCTCGTCCTTGCCAAAGGCGTCGATCAGCTCGAAGTAGATGGCGCAGGAAGGCAGCACGAACATCTCGACGTGCAGCTTCTCGCCCTCGGGCAGCCACTTGGACTTGGCCAGCATGCCGTCAAGCCTGCGCTCGGCGCGCACCCAGAGGGCCGCGGCCCCATCCGTGCCAAGCCGGTCTACCAGCTGGGCGATCAGCGTGTCGTACTTCCTGCCCTTCAGCAGCTCCCTCGAAGGCTTGGCCATTGCGTTCCTCCCGGCCTGTGGTCGTTCCAGCGTCGGTGTCCCTTGATGCCTCGCATCATACACCAGCGTGTCGGTCGGCTGAGGGCGTGTCGTGGGGAGTGGCAGGCGGTCGGCTGGGGGCGTGGTGGTGCGGGGGAGTGGCGGCCGTCCAACCCGTTGGGTAAGATGAGGCAAGTCGTGGCTGAGCGCCACCAGGCAACCATCACGAGGACGACACGCGGGGAGATGCGCATGACAGAACCGGGGATGCGCGCGGTGGAGAACCGAATCTTTGGCCAACTGCCCCAGCTTGAGGGGCAGCGCGTGCTGCTTCGCGAGATGGTTCCCGCCGACGCGCCTGCGCTTGGTGCGCTGGCCTCCGACGACGAGATCTATCGTCTTGAGCCCACCTTCCTGTATGAGCGAAAGTACGCGGACCCCGCCGAGGTCATCGCGCGCCTGCGTGCGGAGTGCCTTGACACGAGGGAGTCGCTGCTGTGGGCCGTCTGCCTGCGGTCGCAGCCCGACCAGCTGGTGGGCATCGGTGAGGCGTACGGGCTTGAGCCACAGAAGCCCAAGATGTCCATCGGGTACCGGCTGCGCAGGCCATGGTGGGGCCAGGGCATTGCCACCGAGGTCGCGGGCCTGCTGAAGGACTACCTGCGCGACGAGTGCGGCGTGCGCACCATCACAGCGCACGTCCTGCCGGACAACCTTGGCTCGGTGCGGGTGCTGGAGAAGAACGGCTTCCGGCGGCTCTTTTCCAACATCCCCGAGGACTGGGGCTGGGACGAGCTCATCCCCGTTGACAAGTGGGTGTACAAGCGCCGCTGGGACGAAGGCTTCCCGGAGGACTAGGGGAGCGCCACGAGGGGCTACCTGCCATCGGGGGCTACCCCCCCATGGCAGGCCTCCCACTCTTCCCGCGTGATGCAGGTGATGTGCTCGGTCCTGAGCAGCCCGGCGATCTGGCAGGGCACGTTCTCGGCGGTGTGGTGGTAGCGGAAGCCGCACTTCTCCTGCACGCGCCGGGACCGCTCGTTGCCGTCAAAGTAGCCGCACCACAGCCTTGCAAGGCCAAGGTCCTCGAAGCCGTGGCGCATGACCTCGCGGGTGGCCTCGGGTATGAGGCCGCGTCCCCAGAAGGGCACGCCAATCCAGTAGCCGATCTCGCCCTCGTCGTCGGGGATGCCCACGTTGCTCGAGATGCCCAGCATAAGGCCGATGCTGCCGACGGCGTGGCCAACCTCCCTCGGCACGACCGCATAGGTCTCAAGCGCCGAGAGGATCTCCCGGATGACCTCCCTGCTGTTCTCCACGCTCGTGTGGGGCGGCCAGCCGGCAATGGGCCCGACGGCCGGGTCGCTCGCGTACCGGAACAGGTCCTCGGCGTCGCCTTCCTCCCACAGACGGAGTATCAGGCGCTCGGTCTCCAGCGTCATGGCGGCCCCTCTCGTTGACGGTGCTTGCCTTGGCATTGTACGGCATGGGCGTGCTTGAGCTGCGCACGTCCGAGGCTGGAAGGAGCACAGAGCAGAAGCAGATGCTGTATAATTCATCGAAGAACACGTAGACGAAAGGACAGCCATGCCCACTATCATGCCCGTAACCGATCTGCGAAACTATGGAGAGGTGCTTCGGGAGGTTGCACCTGGGTCGCCCGTCTTCCTGACGAGGAACGGGCGCGGGTGCTACGCGGTGGTTGACATCGAGGACTGGGAGATGCGCGAGGCGGCTCGCGAGCTGGTGAGCGAGCTTGACCGGGGCCGTGCATCCGCTGCGGGAGGCACGAGGACGCTCGAAGAGGCGCGTGCCCACCTTGCTCAGCTTATGAGCGACGGCGATGGCGAGTAGGGTCGAGCTGACGCCCCAGGCGTGGGATGACCTCGATGCAGTGTTCGCGACCGTGCTTGAGGTTTCGGGCAGCACCAATGCTGCCGGGGCGACCTATGAGGGAATTCTCTCTGCGGTGGAGCGCGCTATGCCCATGCCGGCTGCGTGCCCCTCAGTTGCGGGAAGGACGGGCGTGCCCTGCGACTACCGGTGGGTTCAGCATGCGGGCTGGCTTGCCTTCTTCCATGAGCAGGGTGACGTCGTGCTGGTGGACCGCGTGCTTTGGGGCCGCTCGGACTGGCTGAAGGCGCTCGGGCTGTCGTAGGCGTGGCCTTGTGGTTCGGAGCGTCGTAGGTGCTTCAATGGGCTAGGCGGGGACGAAAGGAGCACCGCATGGCATCGAGCGCCGAATACCTTGCGTACGTGCTTGACCTCCTGGCGGGCGTGCCGGACGTCACCACGCGCAAGATGATGGGGGAGTACCTCCTGTACGCGTCAGGCAAGCTGTTCGGCGGCGTGTACGACGACCGGTTCCTGGTGAAGGCTACGCCCGCGTCGCAGGCCGCGCTGTCGACCGAGGAGGTTCCGTACGACGGGGCGTCCACGATGATGCTGGTGGACGTGGAGGACCGCGACGCGGTGGCCGACCTCGTCGCCTCGATGCTGCCCGAGCTGCCGGAGCCGAGGCGCCGGTAGCGGTGTGGGCTTGCGACGACGGTCGTCAGTTGGCTCACTTGAGCCGGCAGAAGTGCTCACCCCAGGCGGTTGAGAGCATGTCGTCTACGGCGTGCTCGACCTCGTGCCTATGGCGCGGCTGGACGATGAGCATGTAGTAGCGCTGGGAGGTGGTCCTGAACTTCAGAGCGAGGCCGGTCGCGCCAGGGAAGCTCCCGCTTGTCAGGAGGTCGCCAAGCTGGTCGGTGTAGAAGGGGTCCTTGCGCCTGGCCTTGTGCTGGTAGTAGACCACCGTGGAGCCCTGGGCGTAGTAGGCAGCCAGCTCGCTGGGCAGGACGTACTTGTTCTCCTTCGGCCTTCCCAGGGCGGAGGGCACAACCAGCCCGTTGTCGGGATCGACGCACACGACGTCGCTGCCGTCCAGCGCGGCGAGGGACCGTGCGAACCACTGGCTGCGAAGCGCGGTCCTCTCGGCCTTCTTCCTGCCTGTGAAGTCGAGGCAGTCGGAGAAGAAGGTGGCCTTCAGGATGTGGTCGGCCTCCATGTGGCATACCTTGCGTTCGCCAGCTTCGTAGATGGCCCTGAGCCCGCGCCAGAGCTCCGCGTCGCATGAGCGGTACTCGTCCTGGTAGAGGTAGTTCACGTGGCGTCCGTCGCTGTTGTGCGTCTCGTCCGGGGTGAGGTACCAGTTGAGCCCGATCGAGAGGCCTGCGGAGCGTAGGGCCCGGAGCAGCCCGAGCTTGCTGAAGTCGCCTATGTCGCCGGTGTAGCGGTTTTGCATGGTGTGTGCCTCAGGTTGTCTTCCTAGATACGACCATTGATAATCTTGAGTTTACGCACAAGGAGTTCGAGGGAAACAAAGAAGGCAGCCTGATTGATGACATCACAAATGGGAAGATCCGATCACTAGATTGAGTTAGTCAGCTGTTCCGGCTCGCGCGGATAAGGTGGGTGCCAGCAATGACGACTCAGATTGATAAAGAAGAAGCCGAAGGGTCGAGCCGGCACAGTGGCCGGCGCCTAACGGCTCCTTGGCTTGTTCGCCACCTCTAGGTCCTCAAGGGCCACGTGTGACGGCCGACTCTGATTCTAGCGTTCGTCAGGTGCTAAGAATAGAGGGGACGGACTCTAGGGATCTATTTCGATTCTCGCGTCCCTTCCCTCGAGTACGCAGATGTAGCCACCGCCTGGAAGCTCCCCGACCTGGACACCGTCTACCACTGCGAGGGGCTCGGTCCCATGACCTTGGGCCAGATGCTCGACGGCGTGGACCCGGACCTGATTCCCTCCGACCAGACCATGTACGAGGACCTGCTGTGGGCCTTCGGCGCCTGGGACACGCTGGAGGAGATGAACGCGGCGATGGCCACGCGCGTGTACGTGGCGGCCCCTGACGGCACCGTGGGCTTCCGCCTGGTGAAGTAGCCACAAGCACGAGCACAACGGCATACGAGCTCTCCGGGGACAGCCCGGCGGCAGACAAATTCAACGACGTGACGGTCGCGGTCTCGGTAGCGATCAGCAACGATTCGGTCGCAGGTTCGTCGTTTGGCAGACGGTCGCGGTCTCGGCGAGCGCGTTCTTCTCATTCATCACGGTCTTCTCTCCATCCGCACGCTCTTCTCTCTTTCCACTTACGGTCTACTCGTAAACGGTGTCGTTCACCTGCGATTCGTTCCGTTGCCTTCCGCTCCCTTCTTAGCTGCCAGCTAATCCTTCGCAACTTATCCTCTGGTAGAATGCGTACTTGATTTGTATTGCATTGCGCATGCGCGGAAAGGCGACGCTATGAAGTACACCGAACTTATCGAGAGTGGGGCGAAGCAGACCGAGATTCAGGCGTATCTTGCCGAGGGCGAGACGGTCCCTGTCACCATCCGCATCCCTAAGAACCTACGTGATTCCGCCAAGGAAGCAGCGGCCCTTCGTGGAACCAGCTACAGTGCATTCGTGCGCATGTGCATGATTCAGGAACTCAGCAGGAAGGCTTAACGGCTATGAACCATTCGGAAATCTCAAGCTTCATCTGGGGCACGGCGGACCTCCTGCGCTCCAGCTTCAAGCAGCACGAGTACGGCGACATCATCCTGCCGTTCACGGTCATGCGAAGGCTCGACGTAGTCCTCGAACCGACAAAGAAGGCTGTTCTAGAAGTGGCTGCTAAATCCCTTCCTGGGGCGCTTAGGGATACGATGCTCAAGCAGGCAGCCGGCGTCGACTTCTACAACACGAGCGAGTTCACGATGCGCGGCCTGCTCTCCGACGCCGACGGCATACGCGAGAACCTGACTAAGTACGTCACATCCTTCTCGCCCGAGATCGCGGACATCTTCGACAAGTTCAAGATCTTCGACGTGATCAAGGACCTCGATGACAACGACCTGCTGTTCCTCGTGGTCGAGCGCTTCTGCAATCCACGCATTGACCTCAGCCCCGCTTCCATCAGCAACGCCGATATGGGCGACATCTACGAGGAGCTTATCCGTCGCTTCTCCGAGGTTTCCAACGAGACGGCCGGCGAGCACTTCTCCCCGCGTGACGGCCTGCGCCTGGCGGCGGAGCTGCTTGTCGTCGGCGAGATGGACGACCTGACACAACCGAACCGCATCGTGAAGGTGTGCGACCCGTGCGCAGGAACCGGCGGCGCGCTCACGGTGTTCGCCGACCGCGTGGCCGAGATTAACCCGCAGGCCACCGTCGTCACCTACGCGCAGGAGATAAACGGGCAGTCCTACGCCATCTGCAAGTCCGACACCATCCTCAAAGGCGGGAACATCGCCAACGTGCACCTCGGCGACACGCTGGCTGACGACCAGATGCCAGGCGAGACCTTTGGTTACCAGATTTCGAACCCGCCCTATGGAGTCGACTGGAAAAAGTCTCAGGCAGCAGTGAGAAAAGAACACGAGCAGCTCGGCTTCGCTGGCCGCTTCGGTGCGGGGCTGCCGCGCATATCCGATGGGCAGCTCCTCTTCGTGCAGCACATGGTTGCCAAGATGCGTGCGCCCGAGGACGGCGGCGGACGCATCGCCGTGTTCCTCAACGGCAGCCCGCTCTTTACGGGCGCGGCCGGCTCCGGCGAGAGCGAGATTAGGCGCTACCTCTTGCAGCACGATCTCGTGGACGCCATCGTGGCCATGCCCAACGACTTCTTCTTCAATACGGGCATCGCCACCTACATCTGGGTGCTCGATAACACGAAAGAAGAGCGCCGCCGTGGCAAGGTGCAGCTCATCAACGCCAACGGCATCTATAGCAAGATGCGCAGGTCGCTCGGCTCCAAGCGAAACGAGTTCAGCGACGCCCAGATCGCGCAGATCGTCGCACTTTACGAGGCATTCGAGGACGCCGACCCGAAACTATCCAAGGTGTTCTCGAACGACGAGTTCGGCTACATCACCGTCGACGTGCGTCAGCCACAGCTTGACGATGACGGAAAACCAGTAAAGACCGGACGTGGGAAGCTGGTACCTAACAAGGACCTCAACGACACCGAGAACATCCCGCTCACGGAGAGCGTCGACGAGTACATGGCCCGGGAGGTGCTGCCCTACGCGCCCTACGCCTGGATAGAGCCGCGCAAGCAAAAGAAGGGCCAGCTGCTGGAGCTGCGCGACGGTGGCACGGTGGGCTACGAGATCCCCTTCACGCGGCACTTCTACGAGTACACGCCGTTGCGTCCCAGCGCCGAGATTCTGGCCGAGATCCGCGAACTCGAAGCGAGCATCACCGAGAAGCTGCAGAAGGCGGGGCTTTAGAGATGGAGCGGTATGATGCCTACAAAGATTCAAGTGTCAAATGGATTGGCATGGTCCCAGAGAAATGGGGTGTGCTCTATCCGAAGAAGCTATTCTCGCTCAGAAAAGAGCGAGCGTTGCCAGAAGATGTGCAGCTAACCGCCTCCCAAAAGAACGGCATAGTAACTCAAGAAGAATACACACGTCTTGAAAACCAGCGTGTTGTCCAGGTAATAACGGGTGAGGACATTCTAAAACATGTTGAAGCTGGTGACTTTGTCATAAGCATGCGCAGCTTTCAAGGCGGGCTCGAGTACAGCACGATAAGCGGAAAGATAAGCTCGGCGTATGTAATGCTATACGCAACCGATCGAGAGATGGTTTGCGATGGGTATTACAAGCATCTGTTTAAGTCAACTGAGTATATTCAAGCGTTGCAGTCAACCTCAAATCTCGTAAGAGACGGGCAAGCTCTTCGTTATGCCAATTTCGTTCAAGTCTACTTGCCACATCCTCCGATAAGCGAGCAGCGAGCTATCGCCGACTACCTCGACGCCAAGACCGCAGAGATCGATGCGCTCGTCGCGGACTGCGAGCGGGAGGTTGGGCTGCTGCAGGAGTACCGCAAGGCGGTCATCTCAGAGGCCGTCACCAAGGGTCTCGACCCCGACGCGCCCATGAAGGACTCCGGCATCGAGTGGATAGGCGAGATTCCTAAAAAATGGTCAATAGATAGATTATCCAGCTGTATTGTATCAATCAGCAGCGGCGTTAGTGTAAATGGGGCTGCTTATCCCGCGGCCGATAATGAGCTTGGTGTGTTGAAGACCAGCTCTGTCTACCATGACATCTTTACAGCAACTGAGAATAAGCAGGTCAACCTAGACGAGGCCGACAGGGTTAAATGTCCCGTAGTAGCAAATAGGCTGATAGTCAGTAGAATGAATACACCCGAATGGGTCGGTGCTTGCGGCTATGTAGAGAGGGACTTCCCTAATCTTTTTCTGCCGGATCGTTTGTGGCAAATCGAAATAGGCAATAAAGCATCATGCAAGTATGTCTATTACTGGCTTCAGAGCAGGGGTGTTAAGTCTTGGATTAGTGTTATTGCTGTAGGTACAAGTGGAAGCATGAAGAATATCGCGCAGAGGGAATTTGCTCAGTTGCCTATCGCATTACCGCCTTTGGATGAACAGATAGAGATAGTAGAATGCCTTGAGGCCAAGACTGTCGAAATCGATGCCCTTGTCGAGGCCAAGCAGACCATGGTCGGCAAGCTGCGCGAATACCGGCGTTCGCTCGTATCTGAAGCCGTGACCGGCAAGTTCAAGGTTCCTGGGGTTGATGAATAATGGCTCTATTCTCGAGACGGCTCGGCTACAGCCAAGCTCGCAAGGCTTTGCAGCTTGAATGCATGGACGACGAGCTGCGAATGGCGGTGTACAACGTTATCTTCGATTGGTTGGCCGATTACTACTCCAATAAAGTGTCATATAGTGTTTGTCGCAATCTGTGGTCGGAGCTGTGGCACCTTCCGCTAGACAAGTTCCCAGAGCCTGATCCCTTGGCGTCGCTAACCATTAATGGGCTGAGGTATAGCCCTGCATTCTTTGAGCAAATGAGAAAGCATCTCCTGAAGGGCCAATGGTTTACGCCCTATGACCTAATCGAGTTCATAGCAAATCGATATCAGGAGCTCGACAAAGATTTGATGGAGGATAATGAGCTTGAGCCGGTCGCTGACGCTGACGATGAAGCGCTGTTGAATGGCTTTGTTGAAGACATTAACGAGGCCCTCATACGAGAGTTATCTGGATACCGACTTGTCGGAACATGCATAGTACCAATCACCAACGAGGCCGAGATATCAGCTCTCGAACAATGCCTCTCTGCCCCAGACGTATTCTCTGGCGTTCGGATGCATATGAGTAAGGCTCTCGAACACTACTCCCTAAAGCCAGAACCAGACTATGCCAACACCATAAAGGAGTCGATCTCCGCAGTTGAGGCAGCCGCTAGAGTTGTTGTAGGGAGCGAGAAGGACACCCTTGCCGAGGCATTGAAGAAGATGGGCAAGAGGAGAATTGCTCATCCGGCCCTCCTCGACGGCTGGTCGAAGCTATTCGGATTCACGAGCGATGTCGGAGGGATAAGACATGCATCCAACACCGAAGACCTGGACGTCGATCCTTCTCTTGCGAAATACATGCTCGTGTCTTGCTCGGCGTTTGCGAACTACCTGATGGAGCTTGGGCCTCTGGATTGAGGGGCTAGAAATGAGTGAGGTCATGCCAGCGCAACCCAAAGCTACTGTGGAATACGATACAGTTACCGCTCCAAAGACCACCGAGAAGGTCTTCGAGGACGACGTGGAGGCCATGCTCGGCCTTGCCGGATGGAGGACCTTCGGCAGCAACGCTGAAGCGCAGACCGACTACGATCGCAAACTCGCCCTGAAGGTGGACTCGCTAATAGGCTTCGTGCAGGAGACACAGCCCGAGGAATGGGCAAAGATCGAGGGGCTATACGGCTCGCACACGCAGGAGCGGTTCCTGAAGCGCCTGTGCGACGAGCTTGAGCCCCACGACGAGCGCGGCGGCGTGGTCAACGTGCTGCGCCACGGCATCCGCATGGCGCCGGGAGCGCAGTTCCGCCTGTGCTACTTCCGCCCAGCCACGGAGAAGAACCCCGACGCTTGGAAGCGCTATCGCGCCAACCGCTTCGAGGTGGTGAGGCAGCTGCGCTACGGCACGATGGCTGACGACGCGAACAACTCGGTGGACGTGGTGTTGTTCCTCAACGGCATCCCCGTTGTGACCATGGAGCTCAAGAACAACCTCACGGGCCAGCGCACCGAGCATGCCGTGAAGCAGTACAAGACCGACCGCAGCCCGAAGGAGCTGCTGTTCAAGGCGAACCGGCGCGCCATCGTGCACTTCGCGCTGGACTCAGAGACCGTGGAGATGTGCACGTGGCTCGCAAACGGCAAGTCGTTCTTCCTGCCGTTCAACAAGGGCAACGGCAAGAACGGCGCCGGCAACCCGCCAAACCCCAATGGCTACCGCACCGAGTACCTGTACCGCGAGATCCTGGCCCCCGACAGCCTGCTGGACATAATCCAGCGCTTCGTGCGCGTGGAGTACGACCCCGACACGCACGTGATGAAGCGTGTCATCTTCCCGCGCTTCCACCAGCTCGACGCCGTGCGCAAGCTCGTGGCGGACGCCAAGGCAAGCGGCGCCGGCAAGAGCTACCTGATCCAGCACTCGGCGGGCAGCGGCAAGTCGAACTCGATCGCATGGCTGGCGCACCACCTGCAGTCGCTGCACGACGAGAACGACGACCCCGTCTTCGACACCGTGGTGATCCTCACCGACCGGCGAAACCTCGACGCGCAGCTCTCCGAGACCATCGACGCCGTGGAGCACAAACGCGGCGTGGTCGTGCGCATCCGCGAGGAGGACGGCTCGGCCGGCCTTCGCGAGGCGCTGAACTCCGGCGCGCAGATCATCACGAGCACCATCCAGAAGTTCCCCTACATCTGCAGCGAGACCAAGGTCTCAGGCCGGAAGTTCGCCGTCATCATCGACGAGGCGCACAGCTCGCAGTCGGGCAAGGCAAATGCAAAGATGAAGATGGCGCTCATCGACCGCGACCTTGACCCCGACGAGCCCTGGGACGACGAGGACGAGCTCGCCAAGGAGATGAAGGCACAGGGGACGATCCCGAACCTGAGCTTCTTTGCCTTCACTGCGACGCCGAAGGCGGCGACGCTCGAGGTCTTCGGCACGCGCGACGAGCAGTGCAAACGAGACGCTGACGGCATCCTCATCCCGCGACCCTTCCACCTTTACTCGATGAAGCAGGCCATCGACGAGGGCTTCATCCTGGACGTGCTCGAGAACTACACCTGCTTCGAGAGCTATTTCAAGCTGGTGAAGACCATAGCCGACGACCCAAAGTACAAGGAGATGAAGGCCAACCGGGCCCTGATGGGCATCGTCGACTGGAACCCCGCCATGATCGGGCAGAAGGCGCAGATCATCGTGGAGCACTTCATGAACGACGTGGAGGGCGTGCTCGACCACCACTCCAAGGCCATGGTCGTCACCTGGAGCCGCCCGATGGCCTACCGGCTCTACCTCACCATGGCAGAGTACATCAAGCAGCAGAGATACGCCTGCCAGGTCATGGTGGCCTTCTCCGGCAAGCTCGACGTGGACGGCGAGGAGGTCACCGAGGCCAAGGTGAACGGCGTGCCCGAGACGCGCACGGCCGAGCTCTTCGACTCGG
The DNA here is from genome assembly GCA_902788705.1 of uncultured Coriobacteriaceae bacterium. GTDB lineage: Bacteria > Actinomycetota > Coriobacteriia > Coriobacteriales > Atopobiaceae > UBA1367. The sequence continues at coordinate 226,054 of CADALE010000001.1, forward strand.
ACGAGAAGCGCATCATCGTGTGCGCCAACAAGTTCCAGACCGGCTTCGACCAGCCGAAGCTCTGCGCGATGTACGTGGACAAGATGCTCACGGGCGTGGCAGCCGTGCAGACGCTCAGCCGCCTGAACCGCACGTGCTCGATACCGGGCAAGCGCACCTTCGTGGTGGACTTCGCCAACGACTGGGAAACCATACGGGCGAGCTTCTCGGACTACTACGAGGCCACGCAGCTTGACGCCGCGACCGACCCGGACGTCATCTACAACCTGCAAGAGCGGCTGGACGGCTACCGCGTGTACGACGCAACCGAGGTCGAGGCCGTCGCTTCCGTCTACTTCGACGAGCCCGATCCGAGCGCGGTGCTGCGAAAGATAGAGCCGAAGCTGCAGCCTGCGGTCGACAGATGGTGCGCTCTCGACGACACCCCCAAACGCGAGTTCAAAGCGCTACTGCGCAAATTCCTGCGATCGTACTCGTTCATCACGCAGATGATCAGCTTGGGCGACGAGGACCTGCACCGCCTGTTCGTCTACGCAGGCTTCCTGGTGAAGAAGCTCTTCCTGGATACGGGCAGTACCCCCGACCTGCGCGACAAGGTGGAGCTGGAGTACCTGCGCATCGAGGACAAGGGCACCCAGGCCATAAAGCTTGAGAGCACCGAGCTGCACAACGGCGGCGCGAACGCCGGCGTGGCCAAAGATGAGGAAGAGGAGCGCCTGAGCGTGCTCATCGATCACCTTAACGAGGCCTTCGGTGCCGAGTGGACCGAGGCTGACAGGATCATCAAGGCGTGCGCCGACAAGATCTGTGAGGACGAGGAGTTCGTGGCCAAGGCGCGCACCAACAGCATGGGCGACCTGCGTGCCATCTTCGGCGATGTGATGATGCGGGCGCTCGCTGCCATCCTCTCGGACAGCGAGGACATGTACCGGACCTTCAGCGAGAACCCTGACGCCTACATGAGAATCATGGATAACGACTTGCTGCCCATCGTGTACCGGCGCTGCAACTCGGATGAGGAATAGGAGCCGAATGAACTGCTTCAACGGCGCATACGCTTTCCAAGCTTTCCCCGCCCATCTCAAGGCCATGAAGAAGAAGATCGCTGAGCTGAGTGCCAAAGAAATGGACAGCACAGACAGGGATGCTTGGGTTGACTACTTCTGCTCGGAATACGAGATTGACCTCGTCGTTATGTATCCCGAGTCAAAGGACATCGACATCTCAGAGAAGACTGTGCAGGAATACAACACCTGGTATCAAATCAGCAGGGACGAGCCAAAGTTCTTCGACAGACCGGGTTATAAGGTCACGTGCAAAGTCCCGTTCTCCGGCGACCCAGGTCTCTTCGAGCTGCAGCCAAACCCGCACACCATGGGCGCCTATGAAGTTGACCGCATCATAAAACCGGGCAAGGACGGCATCGGATACCTCGTATTGTCATACGAGCTGTTGGAGAGGGATGCAAGCGCGGAAGGCATCGAAGCCCATTTCTCGCAAGAGATCGGTGCGATACACACAGAGGTGGAGAAAGTCAACACCGAGGCCCGCCGATTCAACGAGACGATACGCGGCGAAGTGGAGAAGGCAATTGACGAGCGCATACGACAAGTTGATAAGTTTGCCAGGATACGTCAAGGCCTGAACATACCCCTCAACAGGGTTGAAGGAGCGCCGATGGCCCGCCCCGTTCCACTGCCCAAGAGGAAGCTGTGCTTTAGCAAGCCGGTACCGAACACAAGAGGCGAAGCAAGCTGCAGTATCACCGATGTGGACTACGAGGCCATTAATGCAGTGATCAGCGACTGCGGGGCCCTCATGGAGCAGGCACCCTCTTCTTTCTCGAGCCTCGACGAAGAGCAGCTGCGTGACTACCTAAGAGGAATGCTTGGGACGCATTACGACAACGTGACGGGAGAAACCTTCCGCAACAGGGGCAAGACGGACATCCATATCCCCTTTGGCGACCACGTCGCGTACATCGCCGAATGCAAGATATGGCATGGGAAGAAGGCATTCCTATCGGCCATCGAACAGCTCTTCTCCTATTCCACTTGGCGAGACACGAAGGTCAGCGTCATCATCTTCAACAAGGAGAACAAGAGCTTCGAGAACGTACTGGAAAGCATTCAGGGTGCTCTCGACGAGCATGCCATTCGAGCCAGGAGCATTAAGCGGGGGCAATGGTATTGCGAGATACAGAACGCCGAGGATGAACGCGTGATGCATGTGACCGTACAGGCGTTCAACCTGCACGCTTAGCAAAGAGTCGAGGTACATCACAGTGGACAAGGCACAGGAACTTAGCAGCATTATCGGCGAGATTTACGAACTCACTAACAGACTCGAGGCGATGTATCCGGGAAGACACTTCACGCCAGACGGCCATCTTGTAGGCAGCATCGGAGAGGTTCACGCAGCAGAGAGATACGGGCTAAAGCTATTCCGTGCCGATTGGAAAGCCCATGACGGTGAGGCGCCAGACGGGCGGCTCGTTCAGATAAAGACGACGCAAAGGAACTCGGTCGGTATCAGCGAAAAGCCTGACTATCTCATAGTCCTGCATATTGATGAAAACGGCAGGTTGGAGGAGATCTACAACGGTCCTGGCGAACGAGTATGGAGCCTGTTCGAGGGCCGAAAACCACCCAAGAATGGGCAGTACCAGATTTCGCTTTCAAAGCTCAAGGAATTCGACAAGGGCGTACAACCAGACGAAAAGATACCTGCTCTCAGCTAGGCAAACCCGCAACTTGTGACACGCTGCGACGATGTCCGTACCGGTAAAGGTGCGGGCATTGTTCGTCTCTGCCCGTCTGGACCAACGAAAGGCAGGACGGAACATGGACGGTGAGACCAATGGCGGCCAGGAAGCCACGCAGGGTGCGCAGGACGCGTCGCAACAGCAGGGCCAGGAGCAGCAGGAAATGCAGCAGGGCCAGTCGCAGGTAGGCGGCGAAGCTTCCGACTACGAGAAGGTCATCGCCGAGCGCGACGAGAAGATCGCCTCCCTGGAAGCCCAGGTGGCCGAGGCGGCGAAGAACGCCGAGACGGCCGAGAAGCTGCGCGGCGAGATCGCCGAGCTCAAGGCCCAAGGCGAGAGCGACCGGATCGACTTCAAGCTGCAGCTCGCGGGCGTGCGCAACGTCAAAGCTGCACGTGCCCTTCTCGCAGACCACGGCAATTTGGAGCTTGGCCAATGCGAGCGCGGGCTATAGCGCCCGCGCCTTCTCGCTAAAGACGTGCCAGAGGGCACGTCTTCTTAACGCTCGAAGTGTGGACAAGCTCAAGGAGGCAGAGCCCTGGCTCTTCGAGGCTTCTGGCAAGCACGCCAAGGGCGGCAACGCCGGCTCCGGCACGACCGGGCTCCCCAACGCGGGCGCGGCCAGCGACGAGGGCAAGACGCTCAAGCACTGGCGCGAGATCGCGGGCTTCACCGACGACGATTCCGACAAGAAGAACTAGACCAGGAGGGCTGAACAATGCCTAACAGCATCGCATTCGCACAGAACTACACCGCAGTCATCGACGAGGTGAACCAGAGGGCGTCCGTCTCGGGCGTGCTCAACTCCAGCCGCCGCATGGTGCGCGCGGGCCACAACGCAAAGGAGATCCTCATCCCCAAAACCTCCTTCACGGGGCTCGGGGACTGGTAGCGTTGGTAAAGCTGAGGCAATCAGACCTACGCCATTGAAGGATTTAGGACGGCTTTCATATGGCGATTTGTGGAGACTGTCGCGAAGTATGTCCAAAAGAGAACTGGTGCGTGACCATGGCACGCACCGTTGCTCAGCATTTCTCGCAGCGTTTAGCGGCTAGCCGACGCTGGCAAGCACGGCCTCTGCCTCTGCAACGTCTGCCTTTGTGTACTCCCAATCAAAGCCGCTTGCATCGGTGAGGATGACAACCGAATCGTCCCCCTGGTTCTTGAACTGCAGGTGCTCCACGAAGCCCTCGTCACCGTAATCAATCGTCAGGCCACTATCCAAATCACCCGAGCAAGGCAATACCATGTAGCCCGAGTCGTTCGTGCCAAAGTAGCGATGCCCACTACAAAGAAGCCGAGCGCCCTCTGCCCGGCTGGCATCGCGTCCCACGCGAGCGCCATGTAGGCCGCTACGGCCGCGCCGGCCGCCGTGAGTATCCAGATGTTCGACTTCGCCCAGAGCCCCTTCATGCGTGACCTCGCTTGCAAAGACCATCCGATACGCTGACCGGTAATCACTCTACGGCTCGCGGCGGGCATCATCAACACTCAATCCAGGTGCGAGTGCCTCTCGGTTAGAAATTGCGGCGTCCGCCTCCTTTGCGTCATGCCGATCCCTGGCCAAGCACATGCCTTCTAAACATAGTTCTTTTCAAAGACCGTCCATACAAATTGACGAGTGGCGGGCTTAATGCGTATCCGGAGAACCTGCCTCCGTTGCTTCGTGTGTTGGAAGCCTGGGGGTTCCCAAAGATTTGGGATTCGGGAGAGAAGGCGCCAGTTGCTCAGCTGCTGCTATAGCGTCAGGGGGCGGCGAGCGATGGAGGACTAGGTCCCGACTATGCGGCTTTTCTCGGACAATCGGTGTCTTGTGTCGAAGTTAACGTGCGTGGCGCCTGAGCCAACCCTCCTTCGCGAGCCAAATGAACCGTCCCCTTGACTCGAAACGCCTCCCCGACGCGCTATCATCGGGTGCGAGGGTACGGCACGCGGCTTTGGGGGCGGCCATGTGGCATGACGCACAGGTTACGGTGAACGGCTATCCGTTCGTGGCCCACTACAGCGACGAGGCGTACGTGCAGGTGCTGCGTCCGCTGTTGGTGCGTCTGGCGGCGCTGCATGCCCGAAGCGGCAAGCGCGTCATCGCCTTTCTGGCGGGCCCTCCTGCGGCAGGGAAGTCTACCTTGGCGCTGCTGCTGCAGCTGCTGGCGTCCGACGTTCCTGGCTGCGACCTGCAGGCAATCGGCCTGGACGGCTTTCACCACTACAACGACTACCTGCTTAGCCACACCATCCAGCGCGACGGCGTCACCATACCGCTGAAGGCCATCAAGGGGGCTGCCGAGACCTTCGACGTGGAGCGCTTCGCCGCCAAGCTGGCCCAGCTACGCGACGGGGGAGAGGTGTCCTGGCCCGTGTACGACCGCACCATCCACGACCCACGTGAGAATGCGGTGCAGGTTACGGCCCCCATCGTGCTTATAGAGGGCAACTGGCTGCTGCTGGACGAGGCCCCGTGGAGCCACCTTGCCTCCCTCGCGGACTACACCGTATTCCTACGTGCGGACGAGGCGGGTGTCCGCGAGCGGGCCATCACGCGCAAGGCCAAGGGCGGCATTTCGCGCGAGGAGGCCGAGGCGCACTATGACCGCTCCGACGGCCCCAACGTCCATCGGGTGCTTACGCACTCGCTGCCGGCCGATTGCACCATCTGCCTGCAGCCTGACGGCGACCTTCGCCTCGGGTAGCGGGGTAGCGACGTGGTTGCGCTACTCGTGCGGCCAGTGCTTCCCGCGCACGTCGCTCCATAGGCCGCTCAGCTGCTCGGCGCCGGGCAGGGCGGGCATGTGCTCGGGGGCGGGCAGGCCGCGCACGCGACGACCGGCTTCGCGGGCAAGGTGGTCCATGTTGCCCAGCAGCGAGTCGCGCATGCTGGCGGCAAAGCGGTCGCGCTCCTGCGCAAAGGCGTCGGCCGCCTGGACGCCGGTCTCGCGGATGCCCTCCACGGTCTCGGCCACGGTGCGCACCGCCTCTTCACGGCGCTCCTGAAGGTCTTGGGCGGCTGCCTCGCCGCGCTGCACGGCCTCGGCCACGAACTGGTCCATGTGCGCGTTCACGCTGCGGTTGATGGCCGATGCGGCACGGGCGAAGCGAGTCAGCGCCGACACGGTGATGGCGGTGTCGGCGGACACGAGGCCCATGCACGCCATCGCCAGCACCTCGATGAGCGCGCCGCTCAGCCCTGCGGTGATACGCACGGTGGGCTCGTACAGCACGTACACCACCAAGAGGCCACCCAGCCCAAAGAAGGTGGACGCCGGCAGGCAGATGCGCCCGTTGACGTTGAGCGGCATGTTGGAGTAGTCCCACCAGTAGGCGTGGAACAGCTTCTCCAGTGCCCAGTGGGTGGAGTACTCAAGCACCATGCTGCCGAAGAAGGCGATCAGGAACACCTGCCACCACTCGAGCGTGGTGCCCTGCGCAAGCAGGTGCTGCCACAGCAGCATCATGGTCACGATGCCCGTGCCGTAGATGGGGCACATGGGTCCGTACAGAAAGCCGCGGTTCTCCCACTTGCGCTCGTTGATGGTGCAGTACGTCGACTCGTACACCCAGCCAAACACGCTATACACCACGAACCACAAGAAGTATGTGCACACCCACATGGGAACCTCCTCAAATGGACATGACCATACAGCTTAGCCCATCCATGCGCAAAAGGCCCTTGGGTGCCACCCTTCGGTGGCATTCTCCACGTGACATGTTGATGAGATTGAAGGACAATAGGGGAAGGCCCAACGGCCGTGAGCGTATCATGGGAAGGCTGGAAACGAAGGAAGGGCACGAGGGAGCGCGACGTGAACTGGTTTGACGAGCACATCGACCCCAAGTACATAAAGATCTGCATCTATGCGGGCGTCACCACCCTCGTAACCGTTGCCGTTGGCCTGCTCATCTACAACTCCGGCGGACTGCTGGTCAAGGCGTGGGACCTCATTGCCGCCGTGGGCGAGCCGTTCGTGTACGGCCTGCTGATGTGCTACCTGCTGCTGCCCATGGTGCGCAAGATTACGGTGTGGCTTGCCTCGCGTGGCATCTTTCCCAACAGCATCGCCACGCGCCTGCACATAGCCGTGGGCCTCACGGTCATCGCGCTGCTGCTGGTGGTGCTCGTGGTGGTGTTTCTGCTGGTGCTGGTCATCACGCGCAGCGTGGACAGCGTCAACCTGGCCACCATCAAGGCGTTGCTCACCTCCGCCGAGGGCGACATCGTGAAGCTGCTCGAGGTGGTTCGCGAGACGGCTAGGGAGCTGGGCTTCATCTCGGAGGACAACCCCACCACGCTGATGGGCACCATCGGCGACGTCACCAACGTCTTCACCACCGTGGTGTTCTCGGTGGTGTTTGGCGTGTACTTCCTGCTGGACGGCGCGCGCGTGTTCCAGTACGCCAAGCGCGTGTTCGTGGCGCTGTTTGGCGAGTACCTTGGCCCCGACCTCACGGTATTTCTCAAGGACGCTGACGACGCCTTCTCGGGCTACATCCGCGGGCAGTTCGTGGACGCCCTCATCGTGGGCGTGATCACCTCGCTCTCGCTCACCCTGCTGGGCGTGCCCTACGGTCCCATCATCGGCCTGCTTACCGGCATTGGCAACCTCATCCCGTACGTGGGCGGGCCGGTGGGCTACGTAACCACCATCCTGGTGTGCCTGGCCGAGGGCAACATCGGCAAGCTGATTGCCGGCGTGGTGGCCCTCTCCGTCATCATGTTCCTGGACGCCAACGTCCTCAACCCGAGGCTGCTGTCCAACGCGGTGGAGGTGCATCCGCTGGTGGTGGTCATCGCGCTCATTGCCGGCAGCGCCATCGGCGGGCTGGCCGGCATGCTCATCGCGGTGCCCACGGCGGCGTTCCTCAAGGTGCAGCTTGAGCGCTGGCTGGTGCGGCGCGAGATGGCGCTGGAGGGCATACAGTTCATCAACGACTTTGATGACGTGCCCGACGCCAGCCTGGACGACTTCGACGAGGCGCCAGACATCCTGAGCGACACAGGCCTGCTGCGCTAGCCGGGCCGGCTGCGAGGCGCCAGGGCTTTCGGCGTCGCGTGCCTGCTGCTTTCCGGTACACTCTTTCCAATGTGGAAGGGCGAGGGAGGCGGAGGTACCATGTTCAGCGCAACTGCAGCTATGTTGGCATTCATGCTTGGCGTCGTGGGCGGCATCTTTGGCGGCACCCAGGTGTTCATAACGACGGGCTTCGCGGGCCTGTTCATCTACGCGCTCAAGGCGGCGGGGGTGGAGTCCGCGTTTCTGACGGACACCCTGCTCAATACCGTGTTTCTGCCTGCGGTCATCTTCAACGCGGCCACGGTGTCAACCGCCTTCGCGGCCAAGCGCGGCTACGACCTCAAGGGCTTCGACGTGTCGCACTCGCTGCTGTTCACGCACGACCCGCTGGTGATGCTGATGGCGGGCCTTGGCGGGCTTGCCGGCTACCTGGTGTTTGCCGCGGCCGTGGCGCTGGGCGTGCCTGCCGACCAGGGCTCGTGCTCGGTCATCCTCATCGGCGTGCTGGCGCGCCTGCTGTTTGGCAGCGGCCATTGGGTGAACCCCAACGCCACGGCCTACTACCGGCGCGAAGGCGTGCGCTACTGGCTGTTCCAGCTGATAAACGGCGTGTCCATCTGCGGCGTCACCGCCATCGTGCTTTCCAACGTTGACCCTGCGTACTACACCATCGGCTTCTCGGTGAGCGCCGCGCTCATTCTGCTGTCCACCTACGACCGCGAGGGCAAGACGTACCCCACCACCCACCACGAGACGCTGGTGGTGGGCTACGCGATGGCCGCGACAGGCGGCAACGTGGTGGCGTCGGTGCTGTTTGGCCTGCTGTCCAACCTCATCTACCTGCTGTTTGCCCGCTACTGCAACGAAAACTGCGACACCCACATCGACCCGCCCGCGGTGGCCATCGCCGCGTGCTCGCTCATCCTGTGGACGCTGCTGTAGGGGGCTGGCATGATCCAGGACATCGCGCCGCATCGGCTGGCCAACCAGTACCGTCCCGATGCCGTGCCGGTGCAGGGCGAGTGGGTGCTGTACGTGCGTGGCCAGGACGTGGCGGCCAAGCGTGTGGACGAGCCCACGCCCAGCTTCGAGCTGCCGCGCGTGGGCGACGAGGGCGTGAGCAGCGAGGGGCTCACGTACCTGTTCTCGCTTGACGACGCCTCGGTGTGGCTGGCGCCGGAGGAGGGCGCCGCCCAGCCGCCCGTGGGCTTCGAGCTGGTGCACAACCGCGTGCTGCGCATGGAGGGGCGGGTCGACCGCGAGCGCATGTACGTGGTGTACACGGCTGTGCACCTGGCGGCTTGGTACGCGCGCAACCGCTTCTGCGGCGCGTGTGGCCAGCGGATGGGGCATCACCAGAGCCTGCGGGCGCTGCGCTGCCCAGCGTGCGGCAACGTGGTGTTCCCGCGGCTGAACCCGGCCGTCATCGTGTGCGTGCGCGACCCCGAGCGCGACAAGATCGTGCTCACGCGCTATGCGGCCGGGCGCTATGCCCCCATCGACGCACTGGTGGCGGGGTTCGTGGAGATTGGCGAGACCATCGAGGACTGCGTGCGCCGTGAGGTGCGTGAGGAGCTGGGGCTGGAGGTCGACAACATCACCTACTACAAGTCCCAGCCATGGGGCGTGGCCGGCGACATCCTCTCGGGCTATTGGTGCGACGTGGTGGGCGACCCAACGCTGCACATGGACGCCTCCGAGCTGGGGCGGGCCGTCTGGGCCGGGCCGGACGAGATCCCTGGCCAGCCGGACGACCTCTCGCTGACGAACGAGATGATGTGCCTCTGGCGCGATGCGCATTTCCGCAGGTAGATGGGCTGACTGACGGGGTTTCGGAAATCCGTGAGCGGGGTTTGACTGTATAGGGATAGTCAAACCTGAGCCACCAAGGCTAGAATGAGCCGTTCGGTCGGGTTTGACTGTATGGGGATAGTCAAACCTGGGCAAACCCGGCTGGAAGGTCCCGTTCGGTCGAGTTTGACTGTATAGATTCAGTCAAACCGAAGGCGCGGCGCTACAGCTCGTCCAACAGCTGGTCCAGCAGACGGAACAGCTCCTGCTCGGAATCGTAGGGAAGCACGTGGAAGTAGCGGTCGCCGGCAATCATGGCCGAGAGCTGGGTCTTTGTGCGGTCGTAGAACACGTGCGCCGGCTTGTGGTGCGCCTCGGCAAAGGCCAACTCGTAGCCCACCCCCAGGGAGGGGCAGGTGCACTCGGCGATGACGAGGTCGCACGCCCGCAGCCAGTCCGTGTCCTGCCGGTAGATGGCGGCGTCGCCCTCGGGACCCTGCTCAAGCACGTTGAGCTCGAGGTTTCCCACGTGCTCGGTCAGGACGTCGCACGACTGCCGGATGCGCTCGATCATGCGTCGATACAGCGTCGCGTCCACGCGGCCGCCTCGGATTGACCCCGCGAAGTATACCTTCAGGCGGACGCCCGAGAGCGCGCGGGCGATGCGCTTGTCTATGTCGTTGATGCGTTCGGCCACCGAGGCCGCCCTCTGGCGGTCACCTTCCACGACGTAGCGTTCCAGCAGCTCAAGCATGGTGGCGCGCTCGTCAAGCAGTTCTGCGTGGGTCATGGTGGCTCCTCGTGTCTGTGGCGTTGGGACTGCGGACGTCCCAGCTATCCCTCAAACTCGGTCATGAAGGCCTCGTAGTTCTCGGCCTCGTAGGGCATGTGGAACACGGCGAACTCGACGAGGTCGAAGTGCCTGCGCAGCGGCTCAAGCTCTTCGTGCCAGGCGTTGGCCACGAGATAGGGGTCGTTGCAGAAGGCGCCGCAGCCGAAGGCGCCCAGCACGAGGCATTGCGCGCCTTCCGCGGCGGCAATGGTAAGCAGGTGACGGGCCCGCTTGCGATGCGCGGCGTACAGCTCGGTCATGGACACCTCGCGCTCACGACCAGCGCCGGGATGGAAGCGGTTGGAGCGCGAGCGGCGCAGGTCAGGTGCGGCGCAGGTCACCACGTCCACGCTGATCCACTGGTCTTGGGGAAGGCGCGCCGGCTCGCTCTCGTCGCTCTTGCACACCACGATGCCAGGCGACCAGATGCAGGCGTCGGTGGCCATGATGTCGCCCGATCCGCGGTTGGGGCTGTAGTAGCTGTCCCAGAATCGGTGCTGGTCAAGACTTGCGTACAGGGTTGAGCAGCGGCAGAGGCTCTCCTCCTGGGCCGACGAGCCCCCGCGCACGCCGCCGCCAGGGTTTACAGGCGAGGCGAAGTTGTGCACGGCGATGCGCGCGCCTGGCCGCTCGGCGGCAATGGCGAAGGCCGCTTCGAAGCTGCGGCGGCCTGTCACGCGCACCACGCCCTCGCGAGTAACCTCGCCTAGCGCAGGCCATTCGTCGGCGTCGTAGAAGCGCGACAGCTTGGCGGCGCGCTCGGAGGCGGCCCGCAACTCGGGGGTGGTGGCGATCATGTCCTCGGTATCGCGGAAGATGGCGGCAAGCTTCTGCTGGCGGTTCATGGGCGTCCTTTCATGCGTGAGCATGCATAACTCTAGCATCTTCGCGTGCCGAGGCGCATCCTCGCCGCCGTCTGGAAACGAATCGAGAAGAGGGGAGGGCCTTCCCCGCTGCCCGGGTCCCAGCCGCGAGCGCTACGCAAGCAGCGCGCGGACGTTCTGTGCCAGGCCCTCGGCATCCAGCTCGTTTTGGTGATACAGGAACTCGGTCGTCGCGAGCGGCACGTACTCGTCAGGCGTGCCAAGGATCTTGAACTTGCAGCCACAGGCATTCTCAGTGAGCACGCGAGCCACTTGGGCGCCGAGGCCACCTATCTTGGTGTGGTCCTGCGCACAGACGATGGCACCCGTCTCGGCGGCGGCCAGCACGGCCTCCTCGTCGATGGGCTTGATGGTGTGCATGTCGACGACGCGCACGTCGATGCCTTCGGCGGCAAGCGTCTCGGCAGCCTCGAGGGCGTGGCGGACGATGACGCCGGAAGCGATGATGGTGGCATCCTTACCCTCGCGCGGGGAGCGCGTCGATCTCGTCCACGATTGCGGCCATGTCGTGGCCGTCGATGCGGCGAACGCGCCAGTTGAAGGCCTCGAGCTTCTTGTCGAGCGGCTCGGAGGGGCAGATGTCGGCTGTGAAGCCATCGAACTGCAGCTTGTTGGCGTCAATGAAGACTACGAGGTTGCCGAGCTTCTGGCTCGGGGCCCACATGAAGGATTCCCACATCGTGCCCTCGTCGATCTCGCCGTCGCCGCAGACCACGTAGACGCGGCTGGTTTTGTTGCCGCGCAGCTGCAGCGCCTTGGCGATGCCGGTGGCGCAGGGCAGCCCGTGTCCGAGAGAGCCAGAGGAGACCTCGACGTGCGGGTTGATGAGGTTGCAGCTGTGCATGCCGAAGCGGCCGAAGTCCGTCGCATACTCGCGATAGATGTCGTCCTTCTCGTAGCATCCCAGTCAAACCTGCTCGAAGCTAGTCACCGCGGAGGCGTGACCCTTCGAGAGCACTAAGCGGTCGCGCTCCTCCCACTTGGGGTTCGCTGCATCGTAGTGCATCGCGTACTGACAGATTGCCGTCATGAGGTCGGCAGCGGAGAGGTCCCCGCCGATGTGGATCAAGGTCTGGTGGCAGAGCTTGAGAAGGTCCTTGCGGATCTCCTTCGCCTTCTCACGCAGACGATCCACGGTTGCCTGATCTGCCATGCTGCTCCTTTCTCGCACAGGCGAATGACAAATCACAAGCTAGCAACCTTTGTTTCGATAACGTTAAAGCTCGCAGCGGTGGGATTCGACGGGTGTGAACGGCGCAAACGTTCCGCGAACGAGAGTGGTGTGTGGTACGGACGGCAGCTCGCTCATTACGCGACGGTAATTCAGCTGTCCGTTGGCTCATTCCAACAAAATCGCTCTCTTTGTATACTTTTCCAAAAAGTAGACGATTCTGTGAGGTGAACGCATGGGTGTCAATGAGAAGAAGGCTGAACTGTTCGAGTCGCTCCTCAGCCATAAAGGCCTCCAGGCACTTATCGATACTGCAGCACACATCTTGGACAACCCGATATTCGTCGTCGATACGAGCATGGGCCTCATATGCAAGAGTACGGCATTCGTTGCGGGCGAAAGTGACTACTCCGCATCGGAAAACCAGGAGCTTCAGCTCGAGCTCGTTGCCCAGGCTGCCGATGCAGGCTATCTTGACTGGCTGTACAAGCATGACCAGCCCGTTATTGGCACCTTCGAGGGGCAGCCACGCTATCTGGCCGCCCGCGTGAGAGATGGTTCGATTGTTCTCGGTCATGCGGTCGTGTCCGAGGTCTACCGCGACTTCGACTCCGAAGACGAGCTCATCCTACCGGTCATCTGCCAGACCATTTCCTTCGCGCTACGCCGAACCAGAGAGGTGGACCCAGGGGCATTCGACTATGGGCCACTGCTCATCGAGCTCCTTTCGGGAAAGCGCTACGATGAGTCACGCGTATTAGACATGCTGAGGCTGTTTGGAAAACGTCCGCCCGCATCATATCGAGTCCTCCTGTTTCGACAGGTAGACGATTCGAAGGTTGCGTCACTTACGTATCTGCGCACCCAGTTGTTCAAGGTGTTCCCCCGCTCCATCGGAATTATCCATGCAGGTGAATGCGTGCATCTGGTCGATGGCTCGATGTCGCTGTCGGAGATAGGGCAGAAGCTCGTCGGTAGCGTCTACACGGGTGGTCTCGTCATAGGGACGAGCCGCGTGTTCCGCAGGTTCACCCAGCTCGACAAGGCTTACCTGCAAGCGGACACCACTCTCAGGCTAGGAAGTCGCACTCGACTCGTTCCCGATTATGACGACGTCTTCTGCCAGCATATCCACGAGCTCATCGGCTCTGGAATGCAGGATGCCGATGATGTTTTCATCCTGCCTGAGCTGGCCCTCATTCGCGAATTCGACGAGCGGGACGGAACTGATCACCTCACTGACCTCATGGTTTATCTCAACACTGGAAGAAACATGAGCAAGTCTGCCCGGATACTCCATGTGCACAAGAACTCGATGTATTACCGTATCGGGCGGATTGAGGAGCTGACCAAGCTAGACTTATCGGATGAGAAGACGTGCTTTCTTCTTCAGTTATGCCTGGCTATGAAGGGGTATGGACCAAGCCTCGCTCAATTGGAAGACTTTCCAAATGGTAACGAATCGACTTCGTGACCTTATCCGTAGATGCGAGAACTGCGCGACTCTAGCCTTGTGACTGAGGGATTCTATCCATCTGTCATTAGGAGGAGCCATGTCCGATACCGCCCACGTCCTTAACTTCGATCCTTGGCATCCGCTGCCCAACCCGCCCGCGTCCAGCTATTCGTATTCCCTCTCGATGCAGGTCTCGCCTTACGAGTACACGAACTGGCGTGACGAGACCATGTCGTGGAAGACCACCTGCTACCTGCATTCTGGCCTGAACCCCACCGATACGCTTGCGATCCGCGGCGAACGCGTGCTCGACTTTCTCGCCAGGGTCTGCGCGACCAACATGGATAACTTCGAGGTCGGTCGCATCAAGCACGGCCTGTGTGTCGACGAACAGGGCCGCATCGTCGTAGATGGCGTCATGATGCGTACTGCCGAGGACGAGGTCACGACGTATTGGATGTCGCCCCTCATCAACCACTACGTCAAAAATGTCTATGGTGAGGAATTCGGTGTGACCGGCGAGGTCTTGACTGGCAAGGTCTTTCTGTTCCAGATTGGTGGGCCGAAATCCCTCGAGGTTGTCGAAAAGGCTACCGGCGAGAACTTCCATGATATGAAGCACCTTCGATTCCGCGATTCCACGATCTGCGGGCATCCTGTGAGGATCTGCAGGGTTGGCATGGCAGGCACGCTGGCATACGAGGTGCACGGGGCGTTCGAGGATACCTACGAGATCTACAACAAGCTTTGGGAAGTCGGGCAGCCGCTCGGCATGCGCCGTTTGGGCTCGCACTGCTACTGCATGAACCATGGCGAGAACGGCTATCCGCAGTTCGGGGTTCACTTCGCTTATCCCATACCGGAAGACCAGGAATTCCTCGACTATGTCCGTACGACTGAGGACAGGCTCCAGAACGGGATTTTCGTCGTCGAGGGCCAGTTCATGCTCGACGGCTCAGCTGCCTGCAATCGCGACTACTTCGTGCACAACCCCTACGAGTTCGGCTGGGGGAAGATGATCAAGTTCGATCACGACTTCATTGGAAGGGAAGCTTGCGAGCGCCTCGCATCCGACCCCTCGACCCGCAGAATCGTGACCTACGAATGGAATGCCGACGACATCGCTGAGGTCTTCGCGAGCCAGTTCAAGGGCGATGGGGAAGAGCCCTACAAGCCCATCGAGGGGCCGAGTGACACTGAATACTGGTTGGGCGGCGTCACCCATCACGATCTCGTCCTCGATGAGGCGGGCAACGTCATTGGCACCTCCTTCGGCCGCCAGAACGCCTGCTACTTCCGCCATATGATCTCGATCGGCTGTGTCGATCCGCAGTATGCCGAGGAGGGGAGCGACGTCTACGTCCTCTGGGGCAACCCCGGCCAGCGCCAAAAGAAGATTCGCGCCAAGATTGCGCGCTATCCCTACAACAACGTCCTGCGTTCGGACTCTACCGACGTCAGCACGCTTTAGCGGTTTCAGAGTCATCAAAACCAAAAAGAATTTGCCATGCCCACACCGCAGATTAAGCTAAGTCCCTTCGCGCAGAACCTCGTTCCGCGCAACGCCACCAGCGACCAAGCGTGTATCAAAGCTCGCGTTTCACTCTTCCGTCATATCAAGGAAGGTCGTAACGAGAACTTCGATACGGAGACCATTCCGCACCCCGTATTTGCGTAGGGACCCATGCCGCGGTCGAAATCCCTGTTGGTGAAGCGACTGCTGATGATCTTAGCACGTAGCAAACACGTTTGAAAGATTCTGAGGGTCTGGATAATGACGAGGCGCCTTCCGAAGATGGAAGGCGCCTCCTGCATCAAACCGAATAATTCGTTTACGGGATGCCTCTCAGCGATGGTGCTCGGGCCAACCATCAACTTGTAGGCTCCCTCGCCAGCGCTAGCCAATGAATCGTGGGTTTCGGAGGAAGCGATGCATCCTGAATAATCTTC
>CADALE010000002.1 GCA_902788705.1 uncultured Coriobacteriaceae bacterium
GGCAAAGGGAACGAGGAACGCCACGAGCCCCGCGACCTTGTTTGCACTGGTATGGAGCATGACAAGGCGTCTCTCCACCACAAGGCCACTTGCCACGTTCGCTACCTTCACAAGGGCTATCGCGGCAATCCACGCCCACAACCATGCGGGCACGTCTATGACGGGGAGCACCTTCTCCAAGCAAACCACGGCCAGAGCGAGGTCGGCAATGCTATCGAGTCTGGCCCCAAGCTCACTAACTGAGTTGGCCCTTCTCGCCACACACCCGTCGAGCATGTCCGTTAGCCCAGCGAGTGCGTAGACCAAGAAGAACGCCAGAGAGAAGGCGACCGGCATCATCAATGCGAAGCTAAGCGCGATTCTGCCTATCGTGACCGCATTTGCCATGCTCCCTGGAGCACAGGCAACGCAACGCATCGTCTTACAAGGCCTCTCTCTTTTATGGAGCAGCGGCATGGCATCCTCACTCGTCCAGCTCGAGCCGCATGAGCACCAGCTCCTGCCAGCCGCCCTGGCGCGTGCGGAAGCCCCGGGGGTTCCTCCCGTACTCGACGAAACCCGAGCTCTGGTAGAGCGCATGGGCACGCTCGTTGTCCGCAACAACCTCCAGCTCGAGCTGGGCGTACCCCGCAGCCCGCGCGCATTCGATGCACGCCTCGATCAGGGCCCGACCGATGCCGAAGCCCCAGTACGCCCGCTCGATACCGATGCCAAACTCAGCTCGGTGCCTCAGCTTCTCCTTCGAGCCGACGCAGCCGACTCCCGCGGATCCCACGATGCAACCGCCGACCTCGGCGAGAATCTCCACCTCGTTGTCGCTCTCCGCCCTCCCCTGCAGGTACTCCGCCTCGCCCTCCAGGGTAAAGCCGCCCTCGTCGGGATAGGTGAGCAGGTAGTCCGTCTCCGCGTGCGTCAGGTTAAAGCTGTCGAGTGCGGTGCGCGCATCCTCGGCCGTCCCGTTGCGCAGGACGCACTGTCGGCCGTCGCGCAGCGTTATCGTCTTCTGGTATTTCATGACTGGCCCCCACATCCCTACCAAGCAATCCGCTCTGAGATTTACCATCCCTGAGACAATTTACGTCACATACGTTACGCAACATATGTTATCATACTCAGCAAGCAGAGGAGAAGGACGGAAAACATGCCTCCCAGTGTCAAGTTCACCAAGCAAGAAATCATCGACGCGGCCCTGCGCGTGACGCGCGCAGGCGGCATCGGGTCCCTCACGGCGCGCTCCCTTGCCTCCGAGCTCAGCGCCTCAACGCGGCCGATGTTCACGTACTTCGACTCGATGGATGCGCTTAAGCACGAGGTCCACGAGGCCGCTAAGGACCTCTACCGCGCGTATGTCGAACGCGGCCTCGCCGAGCCCATCCCCTTTCTGGGCGTCGGCCAGAGCTACATACGCTTTGCCAAGGAAGAGCCGGAGCTTTACAAGCTGCTCTTTCTCGAGAAGCCGAGCAACGCGGGCGGTGGCGCCATGGAAGCGCTCACGCTCTCGCAGGACCTCGTGCGCGCGTCGCTCATGCGCATCTACCGGATGGACGCGGAGCAGGCCGACTGCTACTTCCGCGACCTGTGGCTGGTGGCGTTCAGCTTCGCCACGCTCATCGTGACCGACGACAGCCCCTACACCGACGAGCAGATGAGTGCCATCTTCACCGAGTTCAGCCTCGCCATCTGCAAGGCCTACAAGGAGATCCCGGGCCTGCACCGGGGCGACTTCGACCGCGACACAATCTTCAGGCAGCTCACGAGTGGCGGAGGGGCGGATGGCAGCTGACACGCAGAGCGAGTTCATCAGGTGCCCCCGCTGCGGGCAGAAGACCAGGACCAAGGTGCTGCCTGGCACGGTCCTGATCGAGTTCCCGCTCTTCTGCCCCAAGTGCAAGCGCGAGCTTGTCGTCGGCTTTAGGAGAGGAACGCTCACCAGCAGGGCAAACGTAACGTAGCTACTGACCACAGCAGCAATCGAATACCACCACCGTGCGAGACGCAAAGACGCAGTGCCGGCCCCAAGGCTGGCACTGCGTCTTCTTTATTAATGGGCAAGAAAGGAGCATCTAATCATGAGAGTCCTCGTACTGAACGGCAGCCCCAAGCGGGACGCAAGCGACACCATGCACATCACACGTGCCCTCATCGAGGGAATGCGCGACGCGGCAGAGCAGGACGTCCGAACCATCCACGTCGTCGACCAGCACATCGAGTACTGCACAGGCTGCTTCTCCTGCATGCGCAACGGCGGCGACTGCGTCCACAACGACGACATGCGCGTCATCCTGGAGAGCATCCTGCAGAGCGACCTCTTGCTGCTCAGCTTCCCGCTGTACTGCTACGGCATGCCCGCGCCGCTCAAGGCGCTCATGGACCGAACCCTGCCGCTCTCCAGCATGGCAATGCAGCGTGTGGGAGACCGCTACGAGCACGTCGGCCAGGCGGACTTCTCGCACCTGCGCTACCTCATGGTCTGCGGCTGCGGCTTTCCCAACAGCACCCGTAACTTCGAGCCAGCGGTCGCGCAGTTCAAGCTGATGTTCCCGAGCGACCACACCATCGTCACCGTTCCTGAGTCGCCCATGTTCAACGCACCGGAGGCTGCCATGGTGACCGTGCCCAGGCTCGATCTGGTCAGGCAAGCCGGGCGGCAGTACGCCGAGACGGGCGCGATCGAGCCCGGGCTGCTTGCCGAGATTGGCTCCCCCATGATTCCGGAAGACACATACGCCGCCATCGTGAACGGCACGATGGCGTAGGGAGGCTGTCATGGAGATACGAGAGCGGTGGGTCCTCACCACCTGCACGACCGTCCTGATGAGCATCGCGTTTGGCATCTCGCTGCACAACATCGGGACGGGCATCTGCCTTGGCGTTTGCATGGGCGTGGCCTTTGGCCTGTTTGGCTCGGGAGATGAGGACGATGAGTAGAAGCGGAAAGAGACGAGGGTGTCTCGTTGTCATGTTGGGGCTCCTTGCGACATGCGTCATAGCCGGGGGCACTTGGTCGCGGTTCGGCGGCTTTGGCACGGGGCCGTCCGCGGATGCAGGCGTGTTCGCGCGGTACGCGGCGGAGGTCTCCGCTATTGAGATCCCCGCTGGAACGCGCGTTGTCGCGCTTGGCGAGGCGACCCACGGCAACAGGGAGTTCCAGGAGCTCAAGCTCGACGTGCTCAAGGTGCTGGTGGAGCGCTACGGGGTGCGCGCCTTCGCGCTGGAGGCAGATGCTGGCGGCTGCGAGTTGGTCAACCGCTACATACACGGCGGCGAGAGCACGCTCGAGGAGACGGTTGGCAACCTCGACTTTTCCCTCTACCGCACCGATCAGATGGCGGAGCTCATCTCGTGGATGCGCGCGTATAACGAGACCGCCGCGCCGGGAGAGGATCTGCGGTTTTACGGCTTCGATATGCAGAACTACGAGCACAGCCACCAGCTTCTTCTTGAAGAGCTGCGCACTTGCGGGCTTGATACCGCAGGCCTCGAGAGCCTCGGGCAACTGCGCGACGAGCATCCCGACGGCCTCGACCGGGACCTCGTGGTAGCAACGTACGAGGACATCCGCCAGAAGCTCGAGGCGCTACCCGATAACGCAGACACGCGCCTCGCGCTCCACCTGGTCGATTGCCTCCTCCAGAACGATGAGCTGGGAAGGGCGGCCAATTCCCCCAAGAGCCACGGGCTGCGGGACCACTTCATGGCGCAGAACGTGCTGTGGATCCTCTCGCAGGAGGAGCAGCGCGGCAACCCGTGCATTCTCGTCTCCGCGCACAACGGCCACATCGAGCAGACCGGCACCTACGGTCCCGATGCCAAGGTGATGGGAAATCTGCTCACCGACGAGCTGGGCGGGGCGTACTACGCGATCGGCACCGACTTCTTTAGGGCCGAGGTCAACCTGCCTAAGGGTGACGGACGCATGACGCACACGTTCTACTCGTACGACCCGCTTGCCCACGCGGCCACTACCTGCGGATACGAGTGCTGCTGGCTCGACTTCGCGCGAGTGCCCGTGGACTCTCCCCTACGTGCCTGCGTCGATGGCCCCATCATGATGGGCAGCGTCGGCGAGGGATTCAGCCCACTCATGTACGTGCTGCCACAGGCATACCGGGTCAAGCGAGAGCCGTCGAGCCCGTACCGTAGGCCCATACGACACCAAGGGCAACGCAACGAACCGTTGCGTGACACACTGCGGCCGGTGCAGTACCTTCACATCGTGGACTCGAGAAAGGAGCCAACCATGGCAACCAAAGACGCACTCGTACAGGCCCGCAAGGAAGCTGGGCTGACGCAGGAGGAGTTGGCACGGAAGGTCTACGTGACCCGCCAAGCCATCAGCCGCTGGGAGACGGGCGAGACGACGCCGAGCATCGACATGACCAAGCTCCTCGCCTCGGCGCTCGGCGTCCCCGTCATGCAGCTCCTCGACCTGCCGGCGGAGCCCGCGTGCCAGTGCTGCGGCACGCCGTTCTCCGTTCCCAATATGGACCGCGGGCACGACGCCGATGGTCACGAGAACCCCGACTACTGCAAGTGGTGCTACGACCAGGGCGCCTTCGCCTACGAGACCATGGACGACGTGATCGAGGATGGCTCGCACGGCATGTGTAGGGCTGCGCGGAACGCGACAGCCACTCATCGATTCGCCGTCCCCCTCGAAATTGGTGCCGCATGCCAGCCCCCTTGACGGTCTTTCATGTGACCACAAGCGGAGCGCCGAGCAATGCACCCAGATCATCATCGAATGCGAGGGGCCCGTCGTTTAGGCATAGTCCTGTGACGGCTGAGCCACCCGGTACCGCAGTCTCACGTAGGAGTCCCGCAGCGCCTCACATCCCAGCAGCTCGAGGGGACGGAGCTTAGAGAGCTCCCCGACCGACGCAAGCGACGGGCCGTCCACGAGCGTGGGCGTGTCGCGCCCTCCCACCAGAAGCGGGGCCACCACGACGTCCACGAAGTCGACGAGCCCCTCGCGCACGAGCGCCGCATTGAGCGTGCCGCCCGACTGGATCGTGAGCCGATCGCATCCGTGCTCCACCTTGAGCCGGCACAGCGCCTCGGAGAGGTCCTGCCGCTCCTGGTACATGACCGAGAGGTTGCCCTCCCCCACCGCAAGCGCCGGGTGCGACGCGTTTGAGGTGATGACGACGAGCTGCCGGCACCTGGCGCAGAGCCACCGCACGCCGGCCTCGGTCAGGTGCGCGTTGTCCAAAATCGCGAAGGAGACGGGCAGCCGCTCAGGCAGAGGGAGCTCGTTTGCGCCAACCTTGGCCATGACCTTCCCCGTGTTGAGCGACCATAGGTCGGTCTCCTGCTCCAGCTCGTAGTACTGACGCAGCCCCTCGGCCACGCCGGGCACGCGCGGCTGGCGTACGTCGGTTGCTCATCGCACGACTGCTTCCTCACGGAGAGGTGGGTCTGATGGCCGTCCCAATCCCGATGCTCATCTGGTTCGACCGCTTCGACGATCGCATCGGGACGCTCAAGGTCGCCGGCGAGCTCGTGCGCACCGAGGAGCTCAACGGCGAGGACACGCTGGAGTTCCGCTGCCGCGAGGTGCCCGCCAACGGCGACCGGCTGCTGTGGCGGGACGGCGACGTGTGGCGCGAGCACGTCGTCGTGCGCACCGAGGAGCCCCTGGAGGGGCTCTGCTCGGTCTACGCGGAGTCATCGCTCTGCGAGCTGCTGGACGACTTCATCGAGGAGGAGCACCTGACCGCGCGCACGGCGGCGCAGGCCATGGGGTTCGCGCTGAGGCCGACGCGCTGGACGCTGGCATACTGCGACGTGACGGGCACGGCGGGCTGCGTGCTCTACCACGTGAACGCGCTCTGGGCGCTGCGGAGGGTCGCTGGCGTGTGGGGCGGCGAGGTGACGCCCGTGATAACGGTCGCCAACGGGCGCGTGGCGTCGCGCTCGATCCGCTTCGAGGCGCGCAGGGGAGCCTGGCGCGGGCTGCACCTCACCTACGGCAAGAACATGGCGGACTGCACCAGGACCGTCCTGGAGCAGGACGTCTACACGGCGCTCTACGGCTTCGGCATGGGCCTGCCGCTGACCGACGAGGACGGGCGCTACAAGGGCGGCTACCGGCGAAAGCTGACCTTCGGCGAGGTGAACGGCGGTGCCAACTGGGTGGGCGACGAGGACGTCCGGCTGGTCTGGGGCCGCTGGAACGCGGACGCACGGCAAAGGTGCACAGCTTCGGGCAGGTGAGCTTCCCGGAGTGCACGGACCCTGCGACGCTGCTCGCCCTGACGCGCAGGGCTCTGGCGGACGCCACGCAGCCCAAGGTGAGCTACGAGGTGGACGCGGTGGCGATCGGCGCGAACGACGCGGAGCTGGGCGACGAGGTGGCCGTGGTCGACACGAGCCGGAGCCCCGAGTGGCGGCTGAGGGCCCGCGTGGTGCGGCGCGTGCGCACCTTCGGGGACGCGGTGAGCTGCCGGGTGACGATCGGCACGGCGCAGGCCGTGGACTACGCCCAGGCGAGCGAGCTGTCGGCGCAGGTGGCGCAGCTGCAAGACGACGTCGCGGGCATCGACGGCAACCTGAGCGTGGCAACGAGCACGACCTACGTCACAGAGACCGTGACCGAGGCGAACGACGAGCTGGACGAGCTCGGGGACCTGGACTTCTGAGATATCTCACTGCGACACGGGCACAGCCCGCAATGTGATTGGCAGGAAGGAAGCGTCTTGCTGGCTGGACACTACAGCCTAGGAACTTTGGTGCCATCGACGTACAATTCGGTTTCGTCGTCGATAACGAGGGGATCTCCGAAGTTCGAGAACTGGTGCATCGCGCCAAAGCGTTGTTCAGTTACGCCTTGATCGAGCTTCTTCTTCCCGCGGACCAACCGTAGGTTGACGAAGGTACCGTGCTGGGCGAGCACAACGTCGCATCTTTCCAGGCCTCGCTCGCCGTCGTTTTGGATTTCTATGACGGTATCCCCGTTTTCGTCTACCTTGTAGTCCCACGCAAGTTTGAACTGGGTTCTTGAGCTCTCGCTCTCGCTCTTGAGCGCGGTTACCGTGATGTTTGCAGTGCCGTTGTCCCCCTCGAGTATAAGGAGCCCGTCACCGCCCGACCTAAGGAGAGCGCGCGATTGGATTTCGCCATACCCAGGGTTCGCTGTGACTAGCTGGGGCTTTTCCTGCGTGTTGTGCAGGAACACGACTTGGGTGGGACTGCCAGAGCCATCCTTGATGACGTACCAGCTGCACTCGACGCCTTGGACCGTCGCCTTGCGTGGGAGCACGGTACAGCCGAGGTACGGGTAGAAGTGCGACAGGATGGCAGCCGCCAACGCTGACATCAGGGCGAAGACAACCGCTGAGGTGACAATTGTCATGCCTATGCCCATCTTGGCCTCCCTCTTCTTTCCTTTCCCGCCATTGCCCTTCTTGGCTTCTGCTCCGGCAGGCATCTCGATGCCTAGAAAAGTGCCGCACCCGGTCGCTATGCCCCTGGCAACCTCGTCGGAGACCTCTGGGTCGAGCACATACGTACCCGTCAGATGAGCCGCTGCTTCCTGAGCCGCCTGCAGGAGGGATTCCTGCGTCGCAGCTTCCATGGCTGACGAGAAATAGCCGAGGAAGGTGTCGTCGCATCCGATGTCGAGCAACTTCGCCTCGCGAGTATCGGAGCCCAGACCATCCTTGATGCATTTGAGAAATACGTCCCTATTGCCAAGGATGCTTGACCCGCTCTTCCTGAGAGCAGCCACGACCACATTGCAGATATCAGCCATCTGAACCCCCGAAACACCATCCAATCAAATCCGTTAAGAGTGTATCCGAGCGGCAGGTTCATACCGGCAACAAGTCTGTGACGCGGGCATACCCCTCGGACAATCGAACGGAGGTAGACATGCTCGAGGGGTACGGGATCCACACGCTGATATGGGACGCGGCCGACGACCGCCTGGGTGACTGGCTTGTCGCCTCCCCCGCCGACGCCGAGGGGCGCGGCCTGGAGCTACACGTTCGCCAGGGCGGGCACGCGGCCGACCTCACAGGTGCCAACGTCTACCTCGTCTGGAAGCACCGGCGCACCGGCACGCGCGGGTGCGAGTCCATGGAGGAGGTCAACACAACGCTGGGCGTCTTCTCCGTCTACTACCCGGCCTCGATGTGCGAGGCCGAGGGCATGGTCGACGCGCAGTGCATGGTGAGCTGGGGCGACCGGTCTATCAGCACGCGCGCCTTCGTGATCCAGGTGGAGCCCGTGCTCGTGGGCGGCACCGAGAGCGAGGACAGCTTCACGCTCTTCGTCGATACGATCAAGCGCTACGAGGACGCGATCGAGATCGACACGACCGCTGCCGCCACCGCCAACGAGGCGGCCAGGCTCGCCGACGTGGCGCGCAACAACCTGCTGCAGGCGGCCGAGAGCGGCGCGTTCGACGGCAGGGACGGCACGGACGGCGTGAGCCCGAGCGCCACCGTCACGCAGACTGCGACCGGGGCGCTGGTCACCATAACGGACGCCACGGACACGACCACGGCGACGCTCACCAACGGTACAAAGGGCGACCCAGGAGCGACGGGACCGCATGGACCGAAGGGCGATACCGGCGAGCGCGGGCCACAGGGCCCGAAGGGCGATACCGGCGCGACTGGTCCCCAGGGGCCGCAGGGCGTCAAGGGAGAGACCGGCGCGACCGGCGAGACGGGACCGCAGGGTCCCAAGGGCGACAAGGGCGACACTGGCGCGACCGGCGCCCAGGGTCCCAAGGGCGAGACGGGGCCGCAGGGCCCGGCCGGTGCCGACGGCACGAGCTTCACGCCCGTCGCTCCACTTGCACTTGCCAACGGTGAGCTCACGGTGGACCTCTCGGGATGCGCGGACGCCGAGGACCTGGCCGGGATGTTCGAGAGTGGCATCAACGTACTCGAGGTCGGCGAGAACTCGACGACGACCTTCTCGGGCTACACGGGCGGCTACCAGGTGGGCCAGCTGCTCTACAGCACGCGCAGCGACTCGCTCTGCAGAGTGACCGCAATCGACGAGGCGCAGCACAAGGTGACCGCCAAGGGCATCGTGGAGCTCAAGCGCCTCCGCGGCCTAATCGAGACGACGCTCGACGTTGCGCCGGGCCAGACCGGGTCGGGCTATGCGAAGGTGGGCGGCAATGCGCTCGCAGCGGGCACGCTCATGCTGAACGTGACGAGCGGCAACCTCATGCGCGTCACCTCCGACGTGACCAGGCCGTCCACCGTGAACGGCTCGCAGTACGTGAGCGTCGCGGGCGTGGGGAACGTCTACGCGGGCGGCAGCTCGCTCACAGCAACGGCACCGCTCTCAATCTCGAACGACATCATCAGCATCGACCTGACGAGCTACGCCACGAAGCAGTACGTGGACGACGCGATCGCGGCGATTCTCGATCTGGTAGAGGAGGAGTTCTGATGGCAGTGGGCACCGTGTCGACCAGAATCCTCACCGACATAGCCAACGCGATCCGCCAGCAGAACGGCGGCACCGCGCTCTACAAGCCGAGGCAGATGGCGGCGGCCGTGGCGGCGCTCGACGGCACCAAGGCCGGCACGCCGGGCGTGGAACCCTACATGACGCTGGAGAGCGGCGTCCTGCCGGAGTCGGTGTTCTCGGACATCGCGGACGCGATCCGCGCGCAGAACGGGCTCTCCGTGACGTACGCGCCGGGGGACATGGCGCAGGCCATCCTGGACCTGGTGTGGGACACCGGGATCAAGATCCGCGCGATGCTGCTCACTGACGGCACGCTCGAGTTCAACTACCGCGACGGGCGCAGCTCCGACCTGGGAACGATCGCGCAGTGCTGGGAGGTGGACCCGGCGGGCTACACATCGGACTCCGCGCGTCCCTGGCACGCGGAGAGGGCGCAGGTGAGGCGTGTCGTCTTCGACTCGGACTTCTCGGGCGCCGGCATGACCAACTTCGCGTACTGGTTCCACTCGATGCAGAGCATGGTGGAGGTCGTGGGCTTCGAGGAGCTCTCTGGCGCAACCGACATGAGCTGGGCGTTCACGAGCTGCCCCTCGCTGGAGACGATCTGGGCCACCTCGTTCGACGCCTCGGCGATCACGAGCGCGACATACCCGTTCAACGGGTGCCCTCGCCTTGTTGGCCAGACGGGCTACGTGCCCACGAACACGGCCGGCAAGACGGCGCTGTCGTTCGGGGCCTCGGGCGTGCTGACCAACCCGGCGAACGACCGACGCACGTGGGCCTGGGCGCATCTCTACGCGGGCGGGGCACTGGAGATAACGGGCACGGCGGTGCCGGACGCCACGCGCGAGGTGCTGGCAACGGGGCGCGTCTGCACCAACGCGCACTACCAGCTGGGCTCGGCCATGCCCTGGTACGACGAGCGGGCGAGCCTGCGCACGTGCGAGTTCAAGGCGGATTTGGCCGTGACAGTCACATCGATGGACTACTGGTTCTACAGCAACACGACGCTGACCGGCGTGACGGGCTGGGCCAACGTGCGCGGGCTGCAGTCGCTGAGGTTCTGCTTCAACGGCTGCACGGGGCTGGCGGCGCTGGACCTCTGCGGGCTGGACCCATCGAGCCTCAAGGACCTATTCTACGCGTTTGGTAGCTGCACGAACCTGGTCACGATCCTGGCGGACGCGACCTGGGCGCTGCCGAGCTCCGGGGTGAGCGGCATGTACACGTTCTACAACTGCACGCGGCTCGTGGGCGGGAACGGGACGGCGTACTCGTCGAGCGCGGCTGGATACGCGCGGATGGTGATCGACCGGGCTGGACAGGCGGGGTATTTGACGGGGGTGTGATTGCAGGGCTTCTATATGAAGCCCTGCAGCATGCCATCTTGGATACTTATCATCCTTATGGATCGCCAGCACTCACCGTGTTGTCAAATGCCTCAAATCAAGACCATGCGATTTGTCGGCAAGACTGTCGGCTTGCGATCATTGCAGGAGAAGCTGTCGTCACAGCTATAGACCCAGAATCTGCGCCTTCTTAGCATCAAACTCCTCTTGCGTAATAATTCCTTCGTCTAGCAGCTCCTTGAACTTGCGCAGCTCGTCAGCAGGCGATGCTTGAATGACCGTAGATCCCTGAGACTCTTTTCTAAGCTCAGCGCGCCTCTGCTCGATAAAAGCGGCAATCTTTCGAGCGAGCTCAATGTCGTTCTTGCCCACCATTATGGTGTTCTCATCATCGAGATTGCCGCCGGGCCGCGTGCTCTTCGCCTCCACTGAGCCCGGATAGCTGATTTGCAGGTAACCGCTATGGAAATCAGGCTCGCGAACCGTTACTGACGTGATGTCTCTGTAATCAATCCGTTTGACTCCTGTTGACGGATCATCGATATCCACCCATCGTAGAGCGCGCTTCTCAAGCTCTAGATAATCGTCATATAGAGCTATGCTCGAACCCGCCCTATCTGTCATGTACATAATTGAGCCCTCTGGCCTCTTAGATTCCAATTGCTCCTTATATGCCTGCAGCATGTACTCGAAAGCTTCAGAGGCTATTTCTCTGTCGCCATATGAGTAGCCCAGTCTCATCCCAAGTTTCTTACCAGGAACTTGTATCTCGATGATTCCGTTCTGCAAGGGATTGCTTGGAACGGCAGCCATTACTGGTGCTGAGAGGAGCGATGAAAACTCTATTTCTTGGACTCCAACAGTGATATGGTCCTCAGAGATGGACCATGATCCCATCAGCATTCCCTTGAAGACCTTCCCGAAGAATTCCATGCCTGTACCTCCTATACTATCGGGTCATGCCTCTTGGCGGTATCGCATCTCTCCTGATTCGCCATGGCGTGCCTTTTCTGTCCTGCTCGCAGGGCTTTGTGCCACTCTCTAGCCGACCTTCTCTGCACCATTTGCTCACTGTGTCTCGGGAAACGCCCCACAGTTCGGCGGCTTCGGTTGTGCTCATGTATTCGGACATAGGTCTCCGTCTCCCGTGGTAGAGATGCTCCTTAACCCTCTATCTACGCACGTTGTGTTCGATAAAAGCTGTACAGGTTTTTCGCCGAACGATTCTTGATTTGATGACGCAATTGTTGGCGGGAGGGAGTCTCCTGTCAATTGCTTATCGGCCATCGCATTACTTCCGAGGTCAACTTGTGACGCCATCGGAAACTTGCCCCGAGGGTCAGATCCGGCACCTGGGGAGGCGGTTTCGTTTTGGAGTCCATCGTCGTAGCAATCATCACCGGAATCGTGACGCTTGCCGGCGTCATCATGTCCAACTCCAAGAGCCGCGCCGTCATGGAGGTCAAGATCGACGCCCTCACCCAGAAGGTCGAGAAGCACAACAGGCTGGTCGAGCGCACCTACGAGCTGGAGCGCGGGCTGGCCCTCGTGCGGAACGACGTGGAGTCCCTCAAGGGAAAGGCGGATCGCAATGGGTGAGTTCCTGACGGGCAACGAGTGGTACTGGCGGCTGGCGAGAACGGTCGCGCAGGGGGTGATCGGCGTGCTGGTGGCCAACTTGGACCTGATCGTGGGGTGGTGCGTGCTGGACCCGAGCGTGCGCGCGCTCGTGGTGGCGCTCGTGATGGCGGTGCTCTCGCCGGTGATGGCGGAGCTGGGCGAGCACGGCGGCGACGTGCCGTCGATCCCGCGCGGGGGCGAGTGAGATGGCGACGCCTCAGGAGCGGGTGGCCGAGCTCGCAAGGTCGCAGGTGGGCTACGTGCCCCCGCGGGGCAAGTGGAACAAGTACGCGGAGGCCCTGGACCAGACTGACCTCTACAACTACGCGAAGAACGGCTACGACTGGTGCGACATCTTCTACGACTGGCTGCTCGTGGAGGAGTTCGGGGTCGAGCTCGCCAAGGCGATGACGAACCAGCCGACCAAGGGCTGCGGCGCCGGGTGCGACTTCTCTGCCTCGTACTACCGCGCGGCCAACCAGTGGTCGATAGACCCCTCGATCGGCGCGCAGATATTCTTCGGCGACCGGGGCGGCGAGTACCACACCGGCGTGGTGGTTGGGTTCGACTCCGGCCACGTCTACACCGTCGAGGGCAACACGGGCTACTCCGCAGGCTACTCCGGCGGGGCGGTTCTCGAGCGCACGTACGGGCGCAATGACTCCCGCATCACGGGCTATGGCGTGCCACGCTGGTCGATGGCCGGAGGACACGAGCCGGTCGTGGACGTCACCAACACCTGGGAGGACACGGGCGAGCTCGAGGTCGACGGGTGGCTGGGCGTGCAGTCGGTCACGGCCTGGCAGGTTGCCCTGGGGACCATGGCCGATGGGTTTGTGAGCTCGCAGCCCTGGCGCTGCTGCGGGAACACGCCTAACCTGGTCTCCGTCGAGCGCTGCTACGGGGCCGAGGGCTCCTCGCTCGTGCGCGCGGTCCAGCGCGTGGTGGGCGCCGACGTGGACGGCCTCATGGGGCCGCAGACGGTGCGCTGCCTGCAGGCGTGGCTCAACTCCCACGGGTTCGACTGTGGCGCGGTTGACGGCGTGCTGGGACCGGCCACGGCAAAGGCGGTCCAACGCTCCATCAACTCGGGGGCGTGGTCGTGATGGGGTACGGCGGCACCGAGCGCTGGGACAGGCCCGAGCGACACGACCGGCAGCCGAGGCGAGACTGGGTCGAGCGCTACCCGCCGCGCAGGCGGCCGAGCGACCTCGCGGTGGCGGCCGTGTGCGTCCTGGCGATAGGCTTCCTCGGGCTCTGCGCGTGGGCCGGCATGGCCCTGGTGAGCCCGACGGAGAAGGAGGAGACCGAGCTGCCGACGCACCGGGTGACGCACGACAGCATGTGCGCGACCACCACCTACGACGGCGAGCTGATCCGGTGGTACGTGATGGTGGACCCGGACTACCGGATCCAGTACCTCGTGAACGACCGTGGCGGCTGCTGCGTGCGCCTGGACTCGGACGGGAACGTGATGGGCGTGAGCGACGAGGAGACCGAGGAGGAAGAGACGTATGAGTGGGAGTGATGACGACCTTACCGGCGTGGCAATGGTCGTGGCGCTGGGCGTGGGGCTCGTGGGCACGTTCCTGATTGCGGTGCGTGCCCTCACGTGGTTCCTCGCCTGGGCCTTCTCGGTCTGCTGCGTGCTGGTCCAGGGGTGAGATTACACCTGCATTGGAGTGCCGCCCGTCCCTATGCTTTCGGGGCGGGCGGCACTATTCCGCCGTTCGTTTGTCACCACTCGATGGGGCCTCTGGGCGCGGACCGTACCCCCAGCCTAACGAGCCCTAGCGCCTCAGTTTCATCAAACATTGCACTTTTATGTCTCCCTAGAAGGGACCTCGGACGTTTTGCCGGACCATCAGGCTACGCCGCGTAGCCTAGCTCGACGCGGCGCTGCCTGATGGTCTTCCATCCTAGTGACTTCTTCAGCTTCTTGCTCCGGTACCACTCGATGTAGTCGTGCAGCCTCTCCGAGAACTCTCCGAACGTCACGCCCGACCAGTCCCTCCCGTCGAAGAGGTCGCTCTTGAGCGTGCCGAAGAATCCCTCGCACCTCGCGTTGTCCGGGCTGCGGGCCTTCCTGGACATCGAGCGGGCCACGTGGCCGGCCTCGCACGCCTCGCGCCAGTCGCCGGTCATGTACACGGCGCCACCGTCGCTGTGGAGGACCAACGGCCTTTCCGCCGTCGGCGCGACCGCGTCCACGAGGTCGCCCAGCATGCCGGCCACGAGCCCCTTGTCGGGGTGGAGCGACAGCCGCCAGCAGACCGGCCAGCCGTCGAAGCAGTCGATCGCCGGCGACAGGTAGGCCTTGAAGCCGTCGAGCGCGAACTCGGAGACGTCGGTGACGGCGAGCAGCCCGGGCTCCGGCGCGGTGAACTCGTGGGTGCCGTCCTCGCGCGGCGGCAGGTTGGCGGGCCTCTCGGCGAGCTCGCCCCTGTAGCTGCTGTACCTGGCCTTGCGCCTGACCTCAAGGGTCTTGCGGGCGACGAGCCCCTCCTCGGCCATGATCGCCCTCACGACCTTCTCCGAGGCGATCACGGGCGTCTCCATGTCGCCTTCCTCGAGGTCGCGCCACGAGACGGGCTCGCCCTCGCCGCCCCTGAGGTCGGCCGTCACGCTCTCCGACCCGTAGGCGCCGCGGCTGGCCTCGAACGAGGCCCTGACGCGCGCCGTGAGCGGCCCTTGGGGTCAGGCCGGCCGAGCCTGGCCCTCTGGTCCTCGTAGGTGCTCTTGGGTATCGCGAGCGTCTCCGTCACGTCCGCCAGCCTCACCAGCGGGCTCGCCTCCCTGGCCGCCTGCCCCCGCGAGGAACTTCTCCTCGTTGGTCAAACAGCCAGGGCCTGGTGCTTTTAGGACGTCCAACACCGCCAGCGCCTCGGCGAGCTTGACCTCGGCCATCCTCGCGCGCTCGGCCGGGTCCTCGGGCAGGTCGGCGCCCCAGTCGCGCCAGTCCGTCTGCCCCGCGAGCCTCTCGATGTCGGCCAACCCGGGCCTCCTCCCGCCGCTTCCCGTCGGTGGGATTCCACCTCGGCGGGGCCGCTGGTCGGCGTAGGCGCCGCTGCCCTCGCCGTGCGAGCAGTGCATGCGGGCGGCCCTGCCGGGCATCTCCGTGGCGACGAGCTCGCCCGCCTCCTCCATGCGCAGCCACCTGTACGGGTTCGTGTGGTTGGAGAACAGCGGCAGCCTCCGGCACGCCTCCTTCACCCCCATGCCGCTCTGGTGGAACTCCCAGAGGGTCCCCTCCCGCTCCTCCTTGGTATACATCGGACCCCTTCCCTGGACCCCATGCGAGGTCCGAGATTCTGTCCGAGGTCCCCTACGCCGAGAAACAGGAATCCATGGAGGGGCTGCTCGCGGACATGCTCAAGTACGCCCGCGTCTACCACGCCCTCGCGACCGCCGGTACGCCCGATCCAGAGGCGAACCGGATCCTGCGGCGCATGGTGCAGCTCGAGACGAACGTCGTCAACCCGCTCCTGTTCTCGCTGCTCGGCAAGGCGCAGGACGGCTCCATCACCTACGATGGGTTATGCGTGGCGCTGCGGGCGCTCGAGTCCTACGTCTACCGCAGGCTCGTCTGCGAGGTGCCCACCAACTCGATGAACAAGACGTTCGCCAACCTGGGCAACGGGTCCGACAGACTGTGCGGCCCCGGAGGCGACTTCGTTGGCGCCATTGTGTACGCCCTGTGCAGCAAGCCGGGCACCACGCGCTTCCCCGACGACGCGGAGTTCGAGGAGAGGACGCGCCTTCGCGACTTCTACAACATGCGACAGAAAGAACCGCATCTACACCTTCGACCGCCTGGAGAACGGCGACTCCTACGAGAAGGTGGACGTTCGTGCGCTGATGCTGGAGCGCGACCACGGCCTGTCCATTGAGCATGTGATGCCGCAGACCATGACGGAGACCTGGAAGCGCGAGCTCGGCCCCGACTGGGAGCGCGTGCACGCCGAGTGGCGCGACCGCATAGCCAACCTCACGCTCACCGCCTACAACAGCAAGTACAGCAACCGCCCCTTCTCGGAGAAGCTGGCCATCAAGGACGGCTTCAAGGACTCGCCGCTCTTCCTCAACAAGTGGATCGGCGAGCAGGGCACCTAGACCGAGGAGCAGCTGAGGGCGCGGGAGGACCTGCTCGTGGCGAGGTTCCTCGAGCTCTGGCCGCTTCCCGAGGTGACGTTCGTGCCAAAGGAGAACGACGAGGCGATCCACACGCTGGACGACGATTTCAACTTCACTGGCACCAAGGTTGCCGCCTACACCTTCAACGGGGTGCGCAAGGCAGTGAAGACCTGGAAGGACGCGACAGCTGAGGTGCTTTCTCAGGTCTACGAGATCGATCCCGCGACGGTGCGCCTCATGGCGGCCTCGAGCGACTATCCAGGGAACTACCTGCGCCTTGGAGGCAAGGAGGGCGGCGGCTGGTACGAGATCGGCAGCGGCTGCTTCACGTATCTCGCGACGTCGACCTCGGCGAAGATGGGGCTGCTGGAGGCGGTGTTCGAGCGTACGGGCATCTCGGGCAGCGACCTTGCCTTCGAAATCAGGCCCGAGGAAGAGGACGACGAGGGCTAATGATGGAGTCGCCGGAAGCAACCAATCAGCTAGCGGAACGCGGGCAGTAGAGCGAAATCATTAACAAAGCTTACTGAGAATTTCGAGCATTCGAAAACAAGGTGCGGCGGATGAACTGATTCCGCCGCACCCAGCATACAATCGACATATGCTAGCTGTTACTCTTTTGGCCACTTCGTCTCATCCATCTTAAGAAGGCTCGGCAACTGAGTTCCAATCCACTTGTCACGCCTTCCCTCGATTGCTGCAATCTCAGCCCTGTGACGCTCTTCCGTGGTTTTGAGTTCGGCAATGCGCGCCTCTAGCTGTTTGCGCTCTTTGCGCTTAAAGACTCCGAGATTCTTGATGCTCTCAATGCACTGTCTCCGCTCTTCCGCCGCGCTGTCGATTGCCGTATAGGCTGCATCGTAGGCTTCCTTCTCCTCAGGGTTCACCTTGAAATACCGGCGTGTGAGCAGCGTTGTTGCGCGTGCCTTCTTCCTGCGCTCGGCATCCTCCGCTTCTTTGCGAGCCCTTGCAGCTTTCTGGGCAGGATCGTGCTCGTCTCTCAGCCGCTTCCAGTGATCGATATTTCTCTGTCTCTCGGCCTTGGCCGTAGCGTTATAGGTGTATCCGTCATCAGTCACTCGACCGCTAGAATACTGGTTGTGATAGCGGCGATTGGTTCGCATCTTGATGTCGGTCTCACCAATGAATATCTTATTCTTAAAGAATAGGGTCAGCTCCTCATCAACCGTTGGAATGTTGCTCAAATCCTTTCCGGATACAGACCTGAGGAGAGATATGGAATCGTTGGTAGACGTGACATACCTCTCAACGTCGTCCATCTGCATGAAGGCAATGGCTGCGTTAAGGACATCTTGCATGTTTTCGTAGGCAACGCTGCAGTTATTGAAGGCTATAGACTCAGCATCATAATTATGGTTGCCAGTGCCGTAGTAGTCGAAAATTCTGATCTTCTCCCAACGCTCATTCCAGTTGCTAAACGACTCTACTTGACATGCATTTAGCTTGACGGCTGCATCGTAGTAGATCTCGCCAATTGATGCCCTAATGCTAGACTTCAGCCTCTTCAGCTCCTCTTTGTCAAGCAATACCTTGGCGTCGTCGTTTGCACCATCGATTCTGTCTATTAGCTTGTCCAGTGCCTTCTCGATGGTGTCCAGCAACACCGCATAAAGAATAATGATACTCTTCAGCGTCTGCGTGATGTAGTTCTTGTTTGCTACACTCGGTCGCGTTTTGAACGGGTTGGAATAGAGCTCACAACGTGCGGAGGTAATTTCCACTATATGGGACTTTAGTTGCTTGACGAGCTCGAGCATTTCTGGGGTGACTTGATCTATCGGGAGTCCCGTAATAATCTCTAGCATCTTGTTGAAGCAGGAGAAGGCTTCTTGGTAGCGATCCTTTGCGATGGAGGCTTGCCAGCCTATCGCACATCCCTGAATAAACCACGCCTCGTAATTATTTGTATCAATTTCTAGGACTTGGGATGCATAGTCCTCCGCCTTGCTGTTGTTGCTTGCCTTTCTCGCCTGTCTCGCCAAGTCGAGGAACCTGCGGGCATCGTCTGATTTGTCGACTGAGACAACGCCCTCAACCATCATCTTCTTTGCCTCTTCAACGCTGTATTTGCAGCCACAGCTCTGGCAAACGAAGACCCCACCTTCCTTTATGAGATCCGTGCTGCCGCACATCTCGCAAACTAGTTGCTTCATTTTCGTCTCCTAACGTTATATTGTTAGCTCTCTAGTGCTTCGCTCTCCTGTTTCGACTGACAAGCTTTGTCCTGAGGCTCTCGGCCGCCACTACGGTGGGTGACTCCGCGAGCCTGCGAGCCTCTGCCGCTATCTGCGCGTCAAGCTCCGCCGTCTTTTCGTTGCTGGCCGGTGTGTCGTACCGTGCGATGTCGATGAGCTCGTCCATGCAAGGCGCGAGCTCGCTTTCAGCCCTGTCGCGGATGTCCTGCAGGTCCAGCAGGAGGTCCCTCTGGAAGTCGTGGCGTGCATCGTTTGCCGCGCTCAACCGCCTGGCTCTCTTGACGTACCACCACAGCCCGGCCGCCAGGGCGACGGCGGCGATGATCCCTGCAACCCAGCCCATCACTGCCTCCTCGTGCCGCACTCGGGGCAGAACTTGTCGGTCGGCGCGAACGCGCGGCCGCACTGCGGACAGAACTTGGGGAGCGTCGCCGGGACAGAGACCGCTTCGGGCTGCGGTGCCGCCGCAGGCTGCTGGGGGGCCGCCGGCGCCACGGCCGGCTGCATCGCGTCGCCGAGGGCGCCTGTCACCATGCCGCCCACGCTCGCCCCGACGCCCGCCATGGTCCCGAGGCCAATGCCAAGGTTGGAGAACTCGCCGACCGCCTCGTTGGCAGCCACCCTCTCGGCCACGTCGAACGAGCGCTCCTGCTGGTAGGTGTAGCCCTCGATCTCGCGCTTCTGGGCGGCGGCCTGCGAGGCGATGACCGTGCGCTGCGCGGCTGTCTGCTGGTCGATGACGCCCACCTGCTGGCGGATCCTCGCGTCGGCTACGTCGGCGTAGGCGCGGAAGTGCAGGTCGCGGAACTGCTGGTAGACGGGGTCGGACTCGGGCCGCACGAGGTTGGCGACCATGAAGCGCGTGAGCTCCAGGCCGTACTCCGCGAAGTCCGGTGCGAGCCTCTGCCGCATGTCCTCCGAGAGCTCGGGGAGCTGCGTGTCGGCCGTGAAGATCGAGATGCCCGGCGCGCTCATCGCCTGGGCGAGCGCCGACTTGACGCGTGCCTGGAGGAACGACTTGAAGTAGCCGACCAGCCGCTCTTGTGAGAGCGTGGCCTCGGTCCCCACGAGCTTGATCAGCAGCTTCCTGCCGTCGCGCACCGCGAGCGCCATGTCGCCCGAGGCGCCGATTGAGAGCGGGAAGCCATAGGTGGGGTCCATGTACTGCACCTTGGAGGAGGTGCCCCAGCTGATGCCCATCTGCTCTGTGAGGTTGACGAAGTAGACCTCCGCGTGGAAGGGCGTGACGCCGCCCGTAGCCAGGTTGGCGATTGAGGTGAGGATGGGGATGTTCTGCGTGGTGAGCGTGAAGCGCCCCGGCCCGAAGGCGTCTAGCGCGCGGCCCTCGAGGAACAGGTGCGCCTCCTGCGACTCGTGCACGATGAGCTGGGAGTTGGTGTTGAAGTCCTCCGCCGGGTGCTTCCACACGAAGGTGTGGTTGTCGCCCTCGTACTTGATGACGTCGAGTATTGCCATGGGCCGCCCCCGCAGAAATGTACACATTACTGAATGCAAACAACATCATCGATTATAGCTTCGAGATATTGAACGTTCTCGCAGGAGAGAGTGCCATCGGCGACCGTTGAGGTGACGATATAAGACCGCTGGAGAAACCTTGTACAATTTTTCACTTCAACAAGTCCCCATAAAGCAAGTGCCAGATGCTCCTTTAATGGTCTTTACTTGCCGATTCGTCCTCACGAAGCCACTTGTCGAAGGTGTTGGGGCTCACGCCCATGCGCGTCGCAGCCTCGCCTCTAGTGATATGGCCGCCCAGATAGGAGGCCTTCGTCGCCTTGTAGCAGCCCGGGCGCTTCTCTACGGGGCGGCCGAACCTCACTCCGCGGGCCTTTGCGGCGGCGATCCCCTCCGCCTGCCTCTGCCTGATGTTCTCGCGCTCGATCTGGGCGACGTAGCTGAGCAGTTGCAGCACGATGTCGGCGATGAAGGTGCCGGTCACGTTGTCGGGGCGCTCGCGCGTGTCCAGCAGCGGCATGTCGAGCACCACGACGTGCGCGCCCCTCTCCTTGGTGATGCGCCGCCACTCGTCGATAATCTCGTCGTAGTTGCGCCCTAGGCGGTCGATGGACTTGACCACCAGCACATCATCAGGCTGCAACCTCCGCATGAGACGTTTCCACTGCGGGCGGTTGAAGTCCTTGGCACAGGCTTTGTCCGAGAAGATCTGGCCCTTATCCAGCCCGAACTCCGCGAGCGCATCGAGCTGCCGGTCGAGGTTCTGCTCCTTGGACGATACGCGCGCGTATCCATAGGTCTTTTGTGCCATCGACGCTCCTTCCGTTGCCGGTAACCTTGTTTGGAGCGTATGGGTGCATCACAGAAAGACAGGTTTTCTGACACGAGATGTTGAACATGCGTCACATAGCCAGCAATACAGCGCGCTCTTGAAGCGTGTGGCACTCTCTGAGCATCCACCTCGCGAGGTAAAATGGTTTGTGGCACTACGGTCGCCAGCAATGGTCACCACGGTGGTGACCAAGCCTCGTGATGACCAAGCAGCAAGGCCATCCCTTCGCCTAATCACCCGAACACGGCATGCTGATTCCGTGAACCGACAAGATATCTTGGGTGGCGATTTGCGCATAGATTCGGCTAAGCATGGTGATCAAATGGTGACCATGAGACAAAAGCATTCGACAAAACCATGTTTTACCTGCTGTTTTGCCCATAGCCTTGGCCCACGAAACTTTTGGCAATTACCCAGATCAGGTTGGAGGGTCGAGCGATTTGGTAGCCCCTCTCTGCCAGGTCATATGCTCCTAGCTCCCCTTTTATGATTGCCAATGCGGCGCAAGTATCGAGGTGGTCCGAATTCGGGCGGTAAAGCACAGGAAGATAGGCCCTCCCGCCATCGGTCACACCAGTGTCAGTCCAACCTCTTGGGAAGGCCTGCGGCAAGTCAAGCCCGTCGGGCACGAGTCGACGATAACGAGCGCCTTAGTCTACGAGAGCCGCTGGGGCCACCAGGTGGGAGCGCTCCTCAAGGCGGAGTAGCGGCGGAGCGGAGCCCGGCCACGCCTGACACCGTGGGGCCGCACGGGACGGGCGGCCCCTATAGCAGGGGGTACACCGTCTCCCAGAAGGCCCCGAGCGTCTCGTGCGGGGTCTCGCAGTCGCTGGTGAGCGCGCACTTGAGCACCATGATCTTGGCTTTCCTCGCGCCATGCTCCCATCATTCGTGCCCTAGCCCGAGAGCCTCCCTCACCAACCATCACACCATAAAGGGATGTTGGTAATGCTACGAACTCCCAGCGTCGACGAGGGATTCAGCTCGCTCACGCGCGTGCTGCTACGGGCATACCGGTTCACGCGGGAGCTGTCGAACCCGTACGACAGCATGGTCGCCGTGCCCTACGCGCACCCGGCAGGCACCAAGAACGGGCTTGCACGGACACACAAGGAGGCCGGGGACGGCGACAGATCATGGAGCGATGGGCCGCTCGGCATATGCAGGGCTGTGCGTAACGCGACGACCAACAACCGATTCGCTGCCCCCCTCCAAACGGATGTCGTAGTATTTGCGGGACCGATAATTGGGAATTGGCTGAATGAGAGGTCCTGCGAAGGGGCCTTCGCCTCCCCCAGGAGGTGGCAAGGATAGCGACGTCCGTAGCTGCCGTCACGACATGCCGCTTGCTCGCGCGTCACGTCGATAAGAATCGTGCGAACCCTAGGCAGGCCTGACATGGGTTACCGACGTCTGACCTCGCGGAAAGGGGTTCCAGCGTTGTGTTTCGCGGGTTTCCGCATCGATCGCCCACGTCGAACCTCACTGCCGCGAGCTTCCGTGCCGATTGTTCAGGCACGTAGATGATGAACTAAGGAGCCCACCGATGAATAAGCACTCCATACGGCCTGGTGATTCCCTACCAATCTAATGGAATTAACATAGTAATAGGTATCAATAATTCGCGCGAGAAGGGAGTCCTGCCATGATCCGTACCAACAGTGTCACGCTCACCACGTTACCCATAGCCATAGCCTATCGTCGCAAGGCACCCTCTGGTGGAGCGGCGCTCGTGATCGTGAGGTCTGACGCGTCGCAGCCGGGCATCGCCACCATCTCAAAGACGTCGGGCAAGCCCATCGTGGCAGCCAACACTCCGGCCGAGCTCTATCCCGAAGAGGCGTTCGAGGAGGCCCTTGCCCTCACCGCCGGGATGCCCTACCACAAGCAGGGCAGACCATCGGCACCAGCACAGCAAGAGTCTGTGGACACCGAGCCGCCGGTACAGGCCGACGAGGAAGAGGTGGTAGCCGAAGAGGTCGAGGTCGTCATCGACAGCGACGAGTACCAGAAGCTTCTGGCTGCCTATACCAACAAGAACGGCAAGCTCTCCTACGACCTCATGAACAAGGAGATGATCCAGTTCGCCCACAGAAGCGATCTCGTCGCACGCATGGTGGCTGCAGGCGAGTCTGAGGACGCCATACTCACCTATGTGGTGGGCACCAAGTTCCGGAACGCTACGGGCAACAAGGAGCTCACCGACGAGCAGGTGGCCGCCATGGCGGAGCTCATAGACGAGGTGAGCCCCCGCGGCGCCTTCAAGGAGCTCAGGAGGTCCATTCGCACCATGTTGGGAAAGGCCAAAACCTCTTAGAGATTGAGCGCCAAGCTTGTTAGAGTTGTCGGGCCGCCACAGCCGTGGCGGCCCGTTTTTGCGTGGAGAGGCTCTGAGCCCATCTTGCTGTCGCATCCAGAAGTCCGCCAAAGACTGTCGCGGACAAATAACCTCCGCACGGGCTACCCCTTGTGCTGGATGAAATAATCGAGGTTGTTTGTCTGCTGATCAAAGTGATAGTTAGTAAGCCCAAGACGTGTCTTTTTTCGCGCTAAGCTGTACTTCCCTCCCTTGTCGCAGCTGCATGGGGACTCCCCGGCAACCTGGCGGCGCCAGCATGGTCACGCTCCTGCGCCCACGCAAAAACAGCCTTGGGCATGCCGCCGACGACGACAAGGTAGCGGTGATAGAG
The DNA here is from genome assembly GCA_902788705.1 of uncultured Coriobacteriaceae bacterium. Classification (GTDB taxonomy): domain Bacteria; phylum Actinomycetota; class Coriobacteriia; order Coriobacteriales; family Atopobiaceae; genus UBA1367. The sequence goes on from CADALE010000002.1 coordinate 23,753, forward strand.
CGCGGGCGCCTCTACCCCCTGAGTCAAGGGCTCCGAGATTGCCTGGGCACCCGCCGCATGCACCGGCACCTGGGCCGTCTTCGCCTTCTGGGGCCAGCCCTCGTGCCAGAAGGTGCTGGGGAAGCATTTTGTGGTGGACCACCGAGCGCCTAGGCAATACGGTGCGCTACCAGGTGGCGTACAACAAGCTCTTCTGCGAGGAGGAAGCCGCGGTAGCAACCGACATCCCCGAGACCGAGTCGCTGGGCCTGGGGCACGAGGTTGACGTCCTCGCTGCCCTGCAGCCTGGCACCAACAAGCTGGTGGTCCGCGTGTACACCAACCTCTCCAACCTGCTGGACAAGGGAGCCCACCAGCGCTACGGCCTGTTTGGGCCTGTGGTGCTTCTGACGGCATAGCTGACGGTCAGATCATTTGCGCAGGGCCCCGTTGGTATAGTACCGGCGGGACCCTGCGCAAGAATGCATGTTTGGGACAATCCCTCTTGTCCGGGTCTTAAGGCTCGTAATAATAACGTATGTTATAGTATAGCCTAACCGACGGGAGGCACTATGTCCAGAAGAGCGTCGACAACCAAAGAAGCCATGGTCGAGGCTGCCTATGAGCTGGTGCGCAGGGACGGCTTTGACGCCTTGACGGCACGGAGCCTTGCGGCGGAGCTTGGCTGCTCAACGCAGCCCATCATGTACCGGTTCCCTGACCTCGCTGAGCTCAGGGAGCTGGTCTACCAAAAGGCAGACACGTATCACACCGCGTACCTTTCTGAGGCGCAAGACCTCCTAGGCATTGGCCTGCGCTACGTGCAGTTTGCGGCACAGGAGACAAACCTGTTCTGTCTGCTCTTCCAGTCCGGGCACTTTGACGGTGCGACTCTGCCCGAGATGCTGGCTGCCCCCGAGGTCGGCGATCTCATAGGTGCAACATCCTCTGAGCTGGGCCTTTCTTATGAGGAGGCCTTATCCGCATTCGAGGCTCTGTTCGTCGCGGTGCATGGATATGCGTCGCTTGTTGCGAACAACGCCATGAGCTACGACCCCGACACCATCCAAAAGACCCTCACCGCCATTGCCGAAGGACTGTTGAAGGAGAGCGAACAATGATGAAGCTGTACCAAAAGAGCGAGCTTGCCTTTGCCATTGCATGCATTGTGGGATACGTACTCATCACGGGAAACCTGCGCACCTTGGGAGACGACAGCCCCGCGATGGCCATCGGCCTGCTTGCAATCACGCTGGCCTTGCTCCTGTTTGTGCGCAAGAACGGCCTGCAGGCAAAGTACGGGTTGGATAGGTGGGCAAGGAACTCCCGGCAGATGCTGTGCTTTGTCCCGCTGTGGATCGTCTCGTCCGGAAACCTGTGGGGCGGAATATCGCCCTACTACCAGGGGCTTGGCCTTGTGTGCGCCATGGTCTCGTTTGCACTGGTCGGCTTTGTGGAGGAGCTCATCTTCCGCGGGTTCCTGTTCAAGGCGATGTTGAAGGATGGCAAGTCGGGGCAGGCAATCGTCATCTCGTCAATCACCTTTGGCGCAGGCCACATCGTCAACCTGCTCACCGGCCATGCGCTTGTCGAGACGCTCACCCAGATAGTCTTTGCGGTTGCCATCGGCTTCATCTTCACGATGGTGTACTACAAGTGCGGCAGCCTGCTTCCGCTGATCGTGGCGCACAGCGTCATCGACGTGTTCTCCGTCTTTGCCGTGGACAACCCGACGGCACACTGGCTCTCCATCGGAGTGACCTTGCTCACCGCAGTGCTCTACGGCTGGTATCTCTCCCACCTAGAGACGCCGGAGGTCATGCGACGGTAGACGCGCGCATGGCCGATGCGACTACGCCTTAAAGTCGAAGCGGTAGTGCTCAGGCATGATGTGGGTGTACACAAAGCTGATGAGCTTCCAGCTGCCGTCGGCCTGGCGGTGATAGGTCTCGGTGGCCACGAAGGGGTTGATGGCCTCGTTGCCGCCCACCAGCGCCGTAAGCTCCAGCTGGCGCAGGATGATGGCGATCTCGTCGTCAATGACGCGCACGTCAACATGCTTGTCGTCGCGCTTCACGGTAACGATGTGCCTCTGGGCGATGGCCTCCTCCTCTGCGCCACGGTCCATGGTGATGCCCATGTGCACGAAGGGCGCCTTGGGGTCGCACACCTTGCGAAGCTGCTCCACGTCAAGGTCAAACTGGGCCTTCCAGTACTCGTCGGAGGCGGCCAGGATCTCGGCCTTCAGCTCCTCCTGGTACTTGGCCTCCTGGATGTCGAAGTCGTCGGGGATGGAGAGGTACTTCTCGTACACCGACTCGTCAGCCGCGTAGTAGGTCTTGCCGGGGGTCGCCAGCTGGGCGATCTCTGCCATCTCGTCGTCGGTGAGCGCGAAGTCGAAGATGTCCAGGTTGTCGGCCAGGTGCGCCGGGCTCTTGGAGCCGGGGATGATGGAGTTGCCCTTCTGGATGTGCCAGCGCAGGATGACCTGCACGGGGCTCTTGCCGTACTTCTCGGCGAGCTTGGCGAAGACGGGCTCGTTGCGCAGGCTGGCGTCGCCGTGGCCCAGCGGGTACCAGGCCTCGATCACGATGCCATACTGAGCGAGGTACTCACGCAGGGCGTCGTTGGGATGGTAGGGGTGGTTCTCAACCGTCACCAGCTGAGGCTTGATCTCGGCGGCCTCGATGACCTCGGCAATCTTCTCCTCAGGGAAGTTGGAGAGGCCAAGCGCGCGAATCTTGCCCGCCTTGTAGGCGTCCTCCATGGCCTTCCAGGCAGCCAGGTAGTCGCCGCAGGGCTGGTGCAGGATGAGCATGTCGATGTAGTCAAGACCCATGCGGGCAAGCGTCTTGTCGATGTGTTCGGCGGCACGGGTGTAGCCCGAGGGCCACAGCTTGGTGGAGACGAAAATCTGCTCGCGGGGAATACCCGAACGGCGGATGCCGCGGGCCACGCCCGCCTCGTTGTAGTAGCCATTGGCCGTGTCGATGTGGCGGAAGCCCGCACGCAGGGCGTTGAGCGTGGCCATCTCGGCGTCGGCGGGGCTCATGAGGAACGTGCCCAGGCCCTCGGCCGGCATCTTGACGTCGTTGTTGAGCGTGATGTACTGCATGGTCTTCTCCCTCGGTCGTGGGCATCTGCTAGCAATTACTATACGGGCGAATCCTTATTGCCTTGCCGTCCTTTGCGCTATGCGACTATGCCGTTCACGCATAGCGACGGGCATTAGGCCGCGGTCTGGGATAACATGGGTGCATGCCGTAGGAAGGGGTTGGCATGGAGTTAGAACAGATGCGGCAGTTGGACGCCATCGCGAGACGCGGGACCATCTCGGCGGCAGCTGAGGAGCTTCACCTCTCGCAGCCGGCCCTCTCGCGTTCGATCAAGCGGCTCGAACGCGAGCTTGGCCAAGATCTCTTTGAGCGCACGCACAACTCCGCCACGCTCAATGACGCGGGCAGGCTCGCCGTTGACCACGCGCGCAACCTCCTGCGCGACGAGCGCATGATGCTGGACGCCTTCGCCGACCTCGCACGCCGTCAGCGCACGTTGCTGGTAGGAACCGTGGCGCCGGCTCCGGTGTGGCACATCACGGCCCTCACCGTGGAGCGCTTTCCGGGAACGCTGCTGAACCCGGTGACCCTGCCCGAGGACGAGGTAGAGCGCCGCCTCATGAACCGTTCCGTTGACTTGGCTATCACGCTCAAGCCCATGATCCTGCCCACCATGCGCTCCACGCAGATCATGGTTGAAGACCTCTACGCGTTCCTGCCAACAAGCCATCGCCTTGCAACGCGCGATACGGTATCGTTTGCCGACCTGGACGGCGAGAGCTTCCTCGTGCTCTCCGAGGTGGGCTTTTGGATGGACATGCTTCGGCGCAACATGCCCCACGCCAACATCGTTGAGCAGGCGGACCGCTCGGTCTTTGAGCAGCTGGTGCGCACGACCGAGCTCATCAGCTTCGTGACCAACATCACGCAGGCAACCAGAAGCATCGCCAACCGAACCGCCATACCCATTGCAGATGCCGACGCACATGCCACCTACTATCTGTCGTCATTGGCGGACGCCCCGCAGCGCGTGCAGGACATCTACGACTGGGCAAGCCGTCAGTAGCAAGCCGTCAATTAACAAGCTTGGTGCCCGGACGTCGGGACGCCGCCCCTGACGACCGGGCACCAAGCCCAGATATCTCTTTGGGGTTCCCTTACTTGGCCGCGTCCATCTGGCCCTTGATGCGGTCGAGCAGGAACTGCATCGTGTCAAGGTTGTGGTGGTCAAGGATGATGGACTTGCCGGCATCGAGCCCGCGGATCTGCTCGCGGTCGTCCTCAGTAAGCTCGAAGTCGAAGACGTCGAAGTTCTCGGCCATGCGGGCGGGCTTGCTGGACTTGGGGATGACGACGACGCCCTCGTCCATGAGGAAGCGCAGCGCAACCTGGCCCACGCCCTTGCCGTACTTCTCGCCTATCTTTGCCAGCAACGGGTTGGTGAAGAAGCCGTTGGCGCCCTCGGCGAACGGGCCCCAGGCCATGTGCTGCACGCCAAGCCGCACCATAACGGCGTGCTCGGGCTTCTCCTGCCAGAACACGTGGGTCTCAACCTGGTTGAGCATGGGCTTGACCGTCGCGAAGGTGCAGAGATCCAGGAGCTGCTTGCTGTCGAAGTTGGAGACGCCGATGGCGCGGACCTTGCCCTCGGCGTAGGCCTCCTCCAGCGCGCGCCAGGCGCCGTAGACGTCGTAGTAGCACTGATGCAGCAGCATGAGGTCGAGGTACTCGAGGCCTAGGCGCTCGAGCGACTCGTCGATGGAGCGCTTGGCGTCCTCGTAGCGGTAGTTGGAGACCCAGATCTTGGAGACGATGAAGAGCTCATCGCGCGCCACGCCGCTCTTTGCGATGGCCGCGCCGACGCCCTGCTCGTTGCCGTAGGACTGGGCCGTGTCGATGAGGCGGTAGCCGGCCTTGATGGCCTCGCCCACGCACTCCTCGGTCTCAGCGTTGCCGATCTGGAAGACGCCGTAGCCAAGCATGGGCATCTTGACGCCGTTGGAAAGGGTGGTGTACTCCATGGTGCGCTCCTTCTGTGCGAGGTTTGTTCGTTGATACCATCATCTACCGGCGCAAACGGCGTGTCCAATGCCCGCTCGTCAGGCCAGTATGCACTAGACGCATGCATGGACATCTGGGAAGGATGACACCACCAACGAGGAGACCGGGGCTTTCCCCGCCTCCCTAACAGCCCAGTCGTTCGCCGGCTTGCCGCTCCCAGAAAGCTGCGGCATGGTCCAGCCAGCCCTCGGCAACGGTGCCGACACCCAGGCCGAAGCCGTGCGGCAGACCGTCGAAGACCTCGATCATGGCGTCGGTGCCTTGCGCCTTGATGGCCCTGATGCGCCGGTCCATAGTGCGCCAGTTGGCGATGCCGGCGCGCGTGCCAACGCAGTTGTAGGTGGGCGGCTCGTTGCCGCAGACCTCCGAGAGGCCGGTGTACTGCATGATCACGGCCGCGGGGCGCGGATACTCCCGCTCGCCGAAGGCCTCGGTGCCATGGCTACCGAGCCATGATGCCATGCGCGCGCCCGCCGACCCTCCCCAGAGCGAGTAGCCGTCCATCGTCACGCTCAGCTCGTCCTCGTGCAGGCGATTGACCACGTCCACCGTATTCTGCGTGTTCCTGCTGCATATGAAACTCTAGGTCGAACCAGGGGAGACACATGAAAAGCGATGCCGAATACAAGGCACTGTCAATCAAGGAATTCACGAAGGCCGCCATAGAAGCCCAGCAGACAGCTAGTCACCCTCCCGCGCAGGGAATACAGAAGCAGGCCCCACGTGAAGCAGACGGTCGAGAGGGTCTCGAGGGCAATGACGACGGGAGTCAGAGGTAAGACCAGCAGGAACACGAGCGACAGCAGGAAGCTCGCGACAAAGAGCACGGCGGAGCAGGCCACCTGCCTGTGATAGCTCTCCCTCATCCATGCCCAGGACATGCGAGCGAAGGGAATCACTCCGCTGTACCTGCTCACCGACCATGTGGGGTTCTACGAGCGCTACGGTTGGGAGTCCTTCTGCATGGCACAGGGTGACGGCGAGCCGCACGAGTCGCGGGTATACGTCCACTGGTAGCGCGCGCCACAGAGAAGCAGGCACCATGCGCATCCCACTCTCAAGCAGCAGCCTCACATCCCTAGCATGGTGACCACGACGTTCAGCGCGCCGCAGCCAAGCATGACCGGCAAGGGGCTCAGCTTCTTCCAGTGCATGAGGTAGAATGCCGCGCACATGACCGCCATGACGTACGCCGTGCGCACGACCTCAACGGTGGAACCTTCTGGCATGACCGCATTCATCCCCAGCTTGACCATGGTGGAGACGATGAGTGCCAGAGCCATGCACTTGAGCGTCAGGACGATGCTCTGCACCAACGTCGTGTCCTTGTACTTGCGAAAGAGGAACAGCAGCGAGATGGCCACAATGCACGGCACCAGGATGCAGCCGAGCGTCGCCGCAACGGCACCGGGTATACCCGCCAGCTTCATGCCCACGAAGGTGGCACTGTTGATGAGGATGGGGCCGGGTGTGATCTCGTCCAGTGCAAGCAGGTCGACGAACTCGGAGTAGGTCATGAAGCCGGCATTCGTGACCACTTCCTGCTCGACCAGGGGGATGGCCGCATAGGCGCCACCAAAGGCCAGGGCCCCCACCCTCACGAAGGCCACGAAGATACGCAGTATAAGCGTCACGTCACTCACCTTGCCTCGACCTCCCGCCTGATCAGCAGCGCCTTGACGGCACCCGCCACACCGCATCCGAGGGCGAGCCACATGATGGAGCATCCCGTAATTCGCACATACAGGAAAGCGAGAGCCATGACGACCAAGGGATAGGCAAGGGACTTCTTCGTCGCATCGCGGAAGAGCCCGATGCAGACGTCAAGCAGCATGGCCACGACGCCCATCTGCATGCCGCGCATGAAGACGGTGACATAGGGGTTGCTCACGATGGCCTGATAGAAGACGGTCACGATTGCCATCACCGCGAAGGGCGGAACGATGACTCCAAGCACTGCGGCAAACGATCCCAGCAGACCCGCAGCCTGGTAGCCCACGATCATCGAGGAGGTGACCGCCATCGGACCGGGACAGCTCTGAACGATGGCGATATAGTCGTTCATCTCGTCCTCGGTGAACCACCTGCGCTTGTTGACGAAATCGTCCCTCATGACGGCGATGATCGCATATCCAGAATTGGCCGTCGCGCTGATGGTGAACGTGGCAAGGAAGAGGGCTGTGAGCCTGCGGAGGAGCCCCTCCCCTCCTTGCGTCATATCTGGCATAGGCCGAATTCTCCTTATGTCGAAGTCTCATCTAGGGAGAGTATACGCGAGGGGGTCGAGCCAACCTAGCATTTCTTATACTGGACGAAACCCGTGCGACCGCCCGTCAGCAACGAGCCAAGCGACCCACCCCCTTGGCTCAAGATGGGACCAAGCTACGAGAGGATGACCGATGAAACGAGCGAGCGGAATTGTCCTTCCCCTGTTCTCGTTGCCCTCGCCCCACGGCATAGGCACCATGGGCAAGGCAGCCAGGGACTTCGTGGACTTCTTGGCAGACGCGAGGCAGTCGTGGTGGCAGGTGCTTCCCGTTAGCCCTACGAGCTACGGGGATTCCCCCTACCAGAGCCCTTCGGCGTTTGCCGGCAATCCCAACTTCGTGGACCTCGACCTTCTCGTCGCTGACGGCCTTCTCACCAAGGCGGAGATCGATGCTCGGGAGTGGGGCGCGGACCCCTCGTGCGTTGACTATGGGCTCCTGTACGAGAACCGCCTAGACCTGCTGCGTCTCGCCTGCGACCGAGGATGGCAGCGGGACCTGGCCGACGTGCAAGCATTCGCGCATGAGAACGCCGACTGGCTCGACGACTATGCGCTGTTCATGGCCCTCAAGCAGCATTTCTCCATGGGTGCGTGGTACACCTGGCCCGACGAGGACATTCGCCTGCACAAGCATGACGCATGCCTGCGCTACAGACGCGAGCTGGCCGCCGACGTGCAGCTGTTCACCTACGTCCAGTACCTGTTCTTCAAGCAGTGGGATGGCCTGCGCTCCTATGCACATGACCATGGCGTGGGCATATTTGGCGACATGCCCATCTATGTGGCGCTCGACTCTGCCGACGTGTGGGCGCACCCCGAAAACTACCAGCTCGACGAGCGCAACAATCCCGTCGAGGTGGCGGGAGTGCCACCAGACTACTTCAGCAGCGACGGGCAGCTGTGGGGCAATCCCCTCTACGACTATGCACGCATGGCACGTGACGACTTTGCGTGGTGGCAACGCCGGCTGCAGGCGGCGGGGCACCTGTACGACATGGTTCGCATTGACCACTTCCGTGGGTTTGCACGCTACTGGTCGGTCCCCGCAGGCTCCACCACCGCCAAGAACGGACACTGGGTATGGGGACCTGGCATGCAGCTCATAGATGCTCTGAGGAGGGGCAGCCCAGACGTCAAACTCGTCGCAGAGGATCTCGGCGCACCGTCACCCGACGTTATAGAGCTGCTGGCGGCGTCGGGCCTGCCAGGCATGAAGGTGCTGCAGTTTGCGTTCGACGGGCGCAGGGACAACGAGCACCTGCCCCACGGCATTCCGCAGAATTGCGTGTGCTATACCGGCACGCACGACAACGCCCCACTTGGTGCATGGTTTGCCGAGGAGACCGAGGAATGCATCGGACTCGCCAAGCGCTACATGGGACTCAATGACGAAGAGGGCATGATGTGGGGCATGGTGCGACAGGGCATGTCCAGCGTGGCCACGCTGTTCTTCGCGCAGCTGCAGGATTACCTGGAGCTCGGCTCAGAATCTCGCATAAACACGCCGGGAACGTTCGAGGGCAACTGGAAGTGGCGCCTTGAGGAAGGTCAGCTGACGAGCGACCTGTCCCACCATATCGCTGACATCACCCAACTGTACGGGCGATCTCAGGGACGATAGGCTAACAGCGCGCGATTCTATCGCCAAACTATCAGCCCACAGTGACAGGGCTTGGGAGGCGAGTGCATGGAGACATTCGGACACTTCTATCTGGACAAGGAGAAAGACCTCGTTGTCGACCTCATCAGCGAGGGAGACGAGCTCCGCTACGTGCTCAGGACGCCGAACCACAAGACGGGCAACCTCATCACCAACCTGGCCTCCCTCTGCAACCTAGAGCTTCAGACCGACGACGACGGCCTCAAGGTCATCCGTGGGACGCTCCCCTGCTACATTGACGGCGACAACCGCACGGTCTACATCTTTCGCCTGCTCGACACGAAAGTCGCCAACATCTACCCGGACGGCAGGATCGAGCGGAAGGCATCCATACCGGCCATCGCGAAAACCCTGATGAGCCAGACCAAGGACTACAGCCAGGACTTCCGCAAGACCATCGTGAAGACCTACATTCTGCGCGAATGCAAGTTCCGGACCGACCTGCACACCCACATGAACGCCAACCTCAATCCGGACGTCCTCATCGCCCTAGGCATCCACCACCAGATTCGCTACCCGCTCTACTACATCCGCAAGCTGGGGCTGCGGCTGTCGCCCGCGCAGGAGCGGCTCCTTGCCACACGGCGCGCCCAGACAGCCATGCGATTGCACGACTCCCCGCTGAGGGGCAAGTACCTCGACCGCCGGATTGACGACGAGACATACCTCAACTTCGCCTCCCTCATCCTCGAGAACCGCGAGAACGCGGCATGGAACATCCCTAGAATCAGGGTGTCGCTGGCCATCATGAAGGACGGGCAGGCCGTCTTCACCAACCTCGAGAAGGTGTACCTGTACCGCTACGTCTTCTGCAAGGGCATCCCCGCCGACGACCCCATCTCGCTCGACGGCATCGAGCACATCCCCGACCACGAGATCGTGCAGGCCCTTGGCGCGATGGAGATGGACCGGAGCAACCCCGCGTTCGCCGCGAACAGCGTCTTTCAGGACAAGCTGTTGTGGATTGCGCGGAGCTATGCCAGATGCGGCATCGACTACGCGGAGATCTCCGACACGACCTTGGCCAAGCCCGACGACGCGCCGCGCATGCTGGCCGAGGTGCACGCAGTGATGCCGGCCATCACACGACAGACCGGCGTCACCCTGCGCTTCCTGGCAGCGATTCGCCGGACCCCGCTTACGATCGTGCGCGACAGGATTGCCTCGGACGGCTATCTGCGCAAGAGCCTGCAGGCCATACGCGCGGTGGCGGGCGACCCGTACGTGGCGGGCAGCGACATCGTCGGCGAGGAGATCAACGACATACGTGACCTGGCTCCGCTTGTGGCGGAGCTCGACCGGATTGCGGCAAACCACCCCACCTTCACCATCCGCATCCACGCCGGAGAGAACGACGGCCTGCGGGACAACGTGGCCAACGCGATCGCGTGCGTTCGCGATGGGCTGGCTCCCGGCCAACCCATGCCCCAGGTCCGAATCGGCCACGGGCTCTACACCAGGAACCTGTCCTCCAACAAGGGACGCCAGTTGCTGGAAGACCTGCGGAAGAGCGGTACGGTGCTGGAGTTCCAGATTACCTCCAACGTCCGCCTGAACAACCTGAGCCAGCTGGAGCGCCATCCCCTGCGCCAGTACCTGGCGGCGGGCGTGCCCTGCGTGCAGGGAACGGACGGTGCAGCCGTGTACGGGACGGACTCGATTGACGAGCAGCTTGCGCTCGAGAAGATGCTTAACCTCACAAGGGATGAGCTGGTGGCCATGCGTCGCGCGGAGGATGCGGTGCGCAGCCGCGGCCTTGCCGCCCTCGAGGAGAAGATGCGCACCTTCGTCAGCGACGCGGGCGAGGCAGACGTCGAGGCCTTCTATGCCAAGCGGATGCAGGCGCAGCAACCGCCGGAGGAGACCCTGCTGGACCTCTCGGACACCGAGGAAAGCGCCGTAGCCTTCGCGGACAGCATCGAGGAGCTGCCGACCGACCGGGTGCCGGTGATCCTGATGGGCGGATCCTTCAACAACGACCGCCATGTGACCCGGCGGCGCCGCGAGGTCTGCGCCTTGCTGGACGACATCCTGGCCAAAGGGGACCCCAGCAAGATGTTCCTGGTCATAGGCCATAGCCTCTCGGGCTACGAGCAGTACCTGACCAGGCAGAACAAGGGAAAGTTCGACCTCTTTGCCTTCGTGCCGTCGCGGATTGGGGTGAAGGAGGCGGAGGCCCTGACGCAGGCCGGGGTACGCATACGGCCCTCCATCGAGCCCAGCCCCATGGGCATCTACAAGAGCGTGGCCTACGAGGTGTTCAAGCGCAGGCCCTCGGTGCTGGTTGCCCTGGACGGCAACTCCTCCGGCGCGAACATGATCCAGGATGCCAAGAACGGGAAGCGCAAGTGCCACATCTTCGTCCTTGACCGCAGGGGCATGCTGCGGGAGAAGGCGCGAAACCTCGAAGGGTACGTGACCCTGTTCGGTGCGGACGACGACCTCGCAGGCATGGTGTGCGACGCCGTGGAGACCTGCTATCCCGAGCGGTGGCTACGTCTGTAGGGTGCCAAAGGGAACGCGTCTCCTAGCGCGCCCTCCTGCATAGCCATCGCCGCCTTACGGCACGAGCGTGACAAGCAACCCCACGAGGACTGCGGGGATAAGCGCAAAGACCAGCCCCGGGAAGAGCGCACCCTTGAGATGGAACCACTTCTGGTGGTAGGCGGCATCCATGTGCTCCGTTCCCTCAAGCCGAAAATAAGGCAAGTTGGCAAACAGCACCCAGTCAAGGAAGAGCGTATCGTAGGCCCCAATCCACACCATGAGGCCAAAGGTGAGCCAGAACCCCTGCCAGAAGGTCTGCGCACCTGCGAGGCGGCAGCACGCGAAGAGCACCACGACAAAGAAGACGATGCCCAGCCCCTTGGTGGCGATAACGTTTCTGGACTGGTACGACACGTCCACGCGCGCGTGAGTCTTGAAGTACTCCTCCTGGATGTCGGGCGGGTAGTTGTGGATGTTGGCAGCGCTGTATTTGCGATCACCCGCCGTGGCCGCGAAGACGAGAGCCGTGAAGAGCGCGGCAAACGCCAGCGCCTCCATGAGGATTATCTGCCAAGACATGGCAACCCCTTCCAAACGAGCCAAACACGCCAGCGCACGCCTCGTCAAACTCGCGAGGAACATGACTGGGCTTCAAACAGTTAGTTTAGTCTAACTACCAGAGCTTGACACGACATCCTTGCCGGCAAGCTCGCCCCCGCACCAACAAAAACGCCCAGCTGTCACATGCTGACACAGGCAAACTGTCGCTTGCCCACAAGTCGGCGATGGCATAAAACTGAATCTAGGTCTTAGTAGGCTTCAGCTGAAAGGAGAAGACATGAAGCTCGAGAACAAGGCAGTGGTCGTGACTGGCGCGTCGTCCGGCATGGGAAAGGCGATCGTCGAGCTGTTCGTCAAGGAGGGTGCCAAGGTGGTGGCCGTGGCCCGTCGCAAGGAGCGCCTCGAGGCACTGGCCGAGTCGCTGGCTGACGAGCCGGGCGAGGTCGTCGTCTACGTGGGCGACGTCTCCAAGCGCGAGACCTGCGAGGGCATGATTGACGAGTGCGTCAGCCGCTTCGGCCGCCTCGACGTGCTGGTGAACAACGCCGGCATCATGGACAACATGGCCGCGGTGGCCAACTTCACCGACGAGAAGTACGAGTCGGTCATGGCCGTCAACGTCTATGGTCCCCTGGCCGCCATGCGCAAGGCCGTCAACGTGTTCCTGGAGCAGGGTGACGGCGGCAACATCATCACCATCTCCTCGCTTGGTGCTCAGCACCAGGCGGCAGGCGTCGTGTATGGCGCCTCGAAGGCAGCCGTGAACGCGGCCGTGCGCGCGACGGCGTTCACCTACACCAAGGACAAGATCCGCAGCAACGCCATCGCCCCGGGCGGCATCAACACCGAGATTGCCACCGCCATGGGCATGCCCGATATGGACGGCTATGGCAGGATCCAGGGCGTCCAGGGCCTCATGCCTGGCACTGGCGAGCCCATCGACATCGCCAACGCGGCACTGTTCTTGGCAAGCGACGACTCCGCGTTCATCAACGGCCAGATCCTGGGCGTCGATGGCGGCTGGAGCGCGATGTAGGCATTGCCTTTGCGCGCCACTTCCGGCACTCTGGGACCTTCAGGTGTCGGAGGTGACGCGTGCTTGTTGCGTTACCGACATCCCGGAAGCTTCGGGCGTCGGAAGTGATGCACCCTTGCAGCGCTTCCGACGCCCGACCATTTGTATGCGCCGCTACCGTGCGGCGGGACGCTGGACCCCATCCGTGGCGCTGGTGATGAACAGGCGTCCACGCTCGTCGATCTTCGACTCGGCAACCTCCACGTGACGGGTCTGTCCGTCCGCGACCGCCACGGCATGCACTCCATAGGTCTGCGGCACCTCCCCATCGAGGATCCTCACCAGGAAGTTGTCGACAAGCCTACCCGTGGAACTGCCAATACGCTTGTCCTTTGACCTGAGGACGAGGGCGAACCCATACTCGTCCTTGTAGGCCTTGATCTCAACCGGCAGCTGGTCCAGCGGAATCTCGTTATTGTCCTGCGGGGCGATGGTCTCTTGGGTTTGCTCCATGATTGGAAGCCCCCTCTCCGTGGTAGGCGTTTGCTTATGCACTGCATTGTTAGATTACCACGCCCCGCGCTCGGTACCCTTGACATGGGCCGGGTTGGGTTTGCTGCGAACAGCTAGGGTACGGCTCAGGACGTACTCTAACGGCCCAGTCAGTCAACACCCCCCCCCGCCCCCTTGACACGCACCGACAGGCCGGCCTTGGATTACCATGGCTGAGGGTACCCATCAAGCGCGGGAGGAGGCGGCATGCGTACACTGCGAACGTCGGTGCGCAGGCTCGTCGAGTTCCTCCTGCGCGAGGGCGACATCGATTCGGACCACGACTGGCACAGCAGCATCGAGGCTATGCAGGCCGGAAGCGAGATTCACCGCATGCTGCAGGCCTCGGCCGGCGACTCCTACCAGGCGGAGGTGCCGCTTGCGGGGTCGGTGTTCTTTCCTGACGGAGCCTTCAACCCACACGCCGCGCGCCTCGACATTCGCGAGGAGGCCGTGGCCAACCAGCGGGGATTCTTCCTGTGCGTAGAGGGCAGGGCCGACGGCATCATCGACGACGGCACGCACCCCCTTACCATCGACGAGATAAAAGGCCTCACGCGCGATGTGTCCGACATCGACGAGCCCGCCGCCCTCCACGAGGCGCAAGCCCTCTGCTATGCCTACCTCTACCTGCGCAAGAAGCACGGGGCAGCCATGCTCTCGTCTTTCTACGGCCAGCAGGTTGTGGTGCGGCTCACCTATGCCAGCATGACCACCGGCGAGGTACGCCAGATAGAGCGCACGCGCAGCGTGGCCGACATCGAGGCGTGGTTCTTCTCCCTCTTGGGGAAGGCCGAGCGCTGGGCCGCATGGCGCGTACGTCACGACGAGCTGCGCAATCGGTCCCTCTCCTCGCTCACGTTCCCGCTCAGCCCACGAGACGGCCAGCGCCAGATCATGGAGGCCGTAGCCTTGGCCATCCACGAGGGCAGGCGCCTCTACGTGCAGGCGCCCACCGGCTCGGGCAAGACGCTCGCAACCCTGTACCCTGCGCTTAAGGCGATGGGTGCGGGAGAGGTCTCGCGCGTTGCCTTCCTCACGGCCAAGACCATGACGCGCGAGCCCGTCCTTGAGGCCCTTGGCCTTCTTCGGCAGCAGGACCTTGCCGCAAACGCGCTGGTCGTGACCGCACGCGACAAGACCTGCCCACTGCGCAAGAACCGGCAGGTCGCAGACGTGCGGTCGCGTCCCCTGGCGTCGCTCTGCAACCCTGTCGAGTGTCCCCTTGCGCGTGGCCACTTTGATCACGCCAACGACGCGCTCTACGAGGCAATGACCACGCTGGACGTGCTTGACGCCGGCGGCATCGTACAGGTGGCCGCACGCCACCACGTGTGCCCCTATGAGCTGCAGCGCGACCTTACGCGGTGGGCCGACCTCGTCATCTGCGACTATCACTACGCGTTTGCCCCGTCGGCGGGCCTCTTTGGCCTCGTCGACGAGCCAGGCGCGGGCGACACGGCCTTTCTCGTGGACGAGGCCCACAACCTTGTGGAGCGCATGCGCGAGATGTACAGCGCCGAGCTTGCCGTGGCTGACCTCAAGGAGCTTGAGCGGCTCCTTCGCGCAAGCGGCGGCTTCGGCGAGCTGACGAAGGTCGTGCACGACGTCGTCTTTGCCTTCCCGGTGTGGGAGCGGACGCCATCCGACGGTTCGAGTCAACACGCGAGGGGCCGCAAGGCGCAGCCAAGCTATCAGGTAGTTCACAAGATTGAGGCGCTTGCAGAGGGGCTCTCGGCCCTCGTCGAGGGCATCGACGCCGCGCTCGAGCAGCTCTCCCCCGCCATGGCCGACACGCAGAAGACCGCGCGTCCCACCGCGGCACAAGGCGAAAGGGGCATCGAGCTGTTCCTTGCCCTGCGGGATATGAGCCTTAAGGTGCGCTCCTTCCTTGGCGCCTGGCAGCGCGGGGAAGCTGGCTACGTCACGTTTCTCGGAAAGACCGAGAACGGCGGCAGGAAGCTCAAGGTGTTCTGCATGGACCCAAGCCACGACCTTGCCCAGCGCCTTGAGCAGGCCAAGGCGGCCGTGTTCTTTTCGGGGACGCTCCTGCCCATGGAGTACCACCGCAAGCTGCTTGCCGCGCAGGCCGACGACGCCTCCCTCTTTGCCCAGTCCAGCTTTGACTACGCCCAACAACAGGTGCTGATTGGCACCGACGTAAGCGCCCGCTTCTCGCGGCGCGGCCCCGAGCTGTATGACCACATCGCCCAGTACCTCGTGGCCCTGACCCACGCACGCCCGGGCAACTACCTGGCCTTCCTTCCCTCGTACGCCATGCTGGGAGAGGTGGCGGGCGCCCTCGCACCGCTGGTGGGCGACAGCGTTAAGGTCGTGTCGCAACACCCTGGCATGCGCGAGGACGACCGCGAGCGCTTCGTGGCCCGCTTCCGCGAGCAGCGACCAGCAGATGCCAGCCTCGTTGGCCTCTGCGTGCTGGGGGGCATCTTTGGCGAGAGCATCGACCTGCCCGGAGAGGCGCTCGTGGGGGTCGTGGTGGTGGGTACGGGCATGCCCAGGGCGTCGGGCGAGCGCGAGCTGATTCGTGACTACTTCGACGTAAAGGGCGGCAAGGGGTTTGCCTACGCCTACACCTACCCAGGCATGACCAAGGTGTTGCAGGCGGCGGGGCGCCTCATCCGTACCGAGGAGGATCGCGGCGTGGTGCTGCTCCTTGACGACCGCTTCCTTGAGGACGAGCTGCAGCAGGCGTTTCCCCAGGAGTGGAAGGGCGTGCGCACCTGCACGCTGCAGACCCTGCCTGGTCTTCTGGCGCTCTGACGGCGGCCCGGCCGTTAGGGTACAGCTCGGGACGTACCATAGCGACCTTGGCATGCCAGAAGTACAGCCTCTGGCGGGCCATCTGGCTAACTAGCACTCCGTCTCGAGGGCATCCAGATGGTAGGCCTCCTTGAACAGGCGCTCGTCGTTCTCCGAACGAAGGAGCATGACCTCGGTAAAGTGGCCCGTGGCCTTGTCCTTGAAGCCGGCCACGCGCTCCCCCGTACAGATGGAGGCGCGAATGACGGGATACTGCGTCTCGCTATCATAGGGAACGACGTCCGAAAGCGCCTGCTTGCGATGCCTGAGGCCCAGCATCTCCAGTATCGAGCCCATATCCCAACTCCCCCACCTCTGCACGAGCCTGCTCCTGTCATTGTTGCATATGGCGAAGATATGCGACAATAGGGCCAGTGCATTTGCAGCCATAAGGCAGCATAACAACCGCGAAGGAGCATCCCATGGACAAGGAACTGTTTGACTACACCGCCGCCAAGGTGGACGAGCTGCTGGCCGCCGCCTCCAGTTCGCAGACCACGCGCGAGGCCGCCTAGGGCTGGAAGGACGCCATCGCCGCCGGCAAGGACGCCGACGAGGCCACCAAGGCCCTGCTGGACGCCATCGACCAGCACCACACCACCATCGACGAGCTCATCGCCTTTGCCTCTGGAGCCGCCAAGGACATCATGGGCGAGGAGGTTGCCGCCGGCATGCTTGCGCACGCGCAGGAGATCAAGGCCCAGGGCGCCAGGTACTGCGACTGCGCGGCCTGCACCGCTGCGCATGAGCTGCTTGCCAAGCACGGCCGCCCGGTGCTGTAGCCACCCGCATAACGCAATAAACCGCAGTGAGGGGGTCGCGCAAAAGAGCGCGGCCCCCTTCCACATCCTATGGTTACGCACAAGCGGCGGTGCACGCACCGCCGCTCCCGCATCGTGGGCACGCCGTCAGATGACCATGAGCACATACTCGGCAAAGACGTAGACAGCCGCCAGCAGCACAAACGTCTGCAGGATGCCGCGCCACTGTGCGACCAAAAGGCCCGCGAACTCGCGCAGGAAGGCGTTGGGCCAGAAGTAGGCCTTGGTCTTGGCACCCAGGCCCTCCACTGCCATGCCGGCGCGATGAGCGCACACGTAGCCACGGAACACGTGGTAGTTGGTGGTTGAGAACCCCACCTTGAGCTCGCCTACGTCGCAACCTGCATGGCGCTCGATGACCTCCCTCGAGAAGGCCATGTTCTCGCGCGTGTTGCAGGAGCGGTCCTCAAGCACGATGCGCTGCGGGCTCACGCCATTGCGCTCGAGGTAGGCACCCATGCTCTGGGCTTCCGACATCACCTCGTCGGAACCCTTGCCCCCGCTGGGCACGAAGGTGGCAGGCGCCGCCCCGCCCCGCACGCATGCCTCGTCGAAGGCGCGCGCACGGTCCACGCGCCCGGCCAGAAGCGGCGTGGGAGTGCCATCATCGCGGATGCCGCAGCCCAGCACGACCAGATAGTCCATGGGCTGGCGCGGCATGAGGCGTGCCGCCATGGTGGAGCAACCAATCACCGAGAGCAGAAGGCACTCGCCATAGGCGATGGATATCGCGACGAGGCAGTCGATGAGCTCCCAGGCCACGTAGGACAGGCCAAGCCACCTGTCGAGGTACAGCAGGTTGTACCAGGCAACGTAGGCCAGCAGCATCACGATGCTTGCCGCGATGCCCAGGTAGTTGACGGGCCGGCTGCCCTCATGCCGGATGAGGGACACATTGCTTACGGACACCAGCAGCGCCAACACGCCCATGGGGACGATGGCGATGAGGGCAAACCAATGGACCATGTCGGACAGCTGGTACAGCAGGTCGCGGAAGCTGACGAGGTTCTGGCGGAAGAACACGGACGTGAACAGGGCAAGCTGAAAGCAGCTGAACAGCATCCCTCCCCCACAGACCACCATCTCGTAATCGAACCACCGGGCCCTCTGCAGCTGGTACACCACGCTGGCGAAGAGGGCCGAGAGCGCGGCGAGGAAGATGCAGGTGCAGAGGTGCACGCTCTTCCAGCCATTGAAGTTGACGCCGCCTTCCACGATGGCACCGTCGCGCACGCGCATGGTCCAGTAGGTGCGCAGCCTCGGCTGGCCAAAGGTGACGTCGGTCTCGCCGTCGGCCAGCGCCCGGAAGGTAACGCGCGCGGCGCCGTTGCGAGCGGGCCCGACCGAGACCGCCTCCACGACGCCCGGATTGCTGAAGGTGACGTCCTCGACACCGTAGTCGTAAAAGTGCACCCCACCAACGTCGGGAGGTGTCACGGCCACGTAGGTCGAGGAGACGGAGCGCACGTACAGCGTGCATGCGATGCCCATCACGATAACGAGCGGAATCAGCACCAGGAAGCGCCTCCAGATACGCTCTACCGGTCCCTTTGCGGTGGTGGGGGTTGCCTCCATGTGCAGCCGTCCTTCCTCGGGATGCGAGAAGCCAGATCACCCCTCTATGATAGGGCTCGGCTCACACATAGATGCGGCGGTTTTGGCGCCGCGCCTCACTCGTCCATGAAGGACGGCATCGCGCCTAGAGCCGTTGCCTCCGCAATCTGGGCGATTGCCTGCGCCACCGAGTCCTCCAGCGCGTCAGCGATGTGCCAGTGCGCGGCTGCAGCGGCCCCGGGGCTCGCATTGGCCACGGCCACGGAGTTGGGCACCGCCTGCAGCATGGAGATGTCGTTGTCGGCATCGCCAAACACCGCCACCTCGTCTGGCGCAAGGCCCAGCGCCGTCGCCATGATGCGCACCGCGCTGCCCTTGCCATAGCCCTTGGGCGTGATGTCGATGACCGTCGCATCCGGCGAGGGAAGCACGAAGTCAAGCTCCGGCACCTCGGCCCGCAGCAGGTCGTAGATGCGAAGCGTGCTCTCATGCCTGTGCAGGCGAACGATCACCTTAAGCGTGGGCTCCGGCACCTCGGGGAGTATCCTCGAGACCCGCAGGAAATCGCCCTCGCTCACCTGGTCCATGCGATACTTGCGCGATACGCCCCAGTTGGGACCGTCACCATCCATGTCAAAGAACACCAGGAACCCGTCCGGCTGCTCGTCAAGGATGTCGGAGACCCGCTGCAAGGGCTCGACGGGCGTCCACTCCTTGTGGATGGCCTCGCCGTCCACGCAGACCAGCTGGCCGTTGGCGTAGGCTCCGGTGCTGTAGGCCCAGGGGGCGTCTGGGAAGGTCTCGGACATCGAAGATGGCGAGCGCCCCGTCACCGGGCCAAAGCGGCCGCCGGCATCAAGCAGGGCGCGGATTGCCTCGAAGCCCTGGTCAGACAGGCTGGCATCGCCAAAGGGCTCGCCGGGCTTGTGCGGGATGAGCGTATTGTCAAGGTCGGAAAGGACCAGCTTGATCATGTGTCCCCCATGGTCTGCCGACAGCAGGATGCGCCACGCTCGCGCAAGGCGCGTCATATACTCTCATGCCAATGCCGCCGTTGGCAAGCAGCCGCACCACTAGAACATCTCGAGATAGCGGACATACTCCTGCGCGCGAAGGCTCTCCGCAAGCGGTCCCTTCTGGCCAAAACGGGGCGTAAGCGCACTCAGCTGGACGATGGCGGTTCCCACCGGGCTCTTGGTGACGGAAAGCCCGCTGAAGCTCACGTCGTGGTCGTGCAGCACCTCCAGCAGTTTGGGAACGTCCTCGTAGTTAAGTATCTCGGCATAGAGGTCGAAGCCCCGCGCCATGTCCGAGAGGCGCGCCTCCATCCGTCCCAGCACGGAAAACACCAGCAGCATGATGATGGCGGTGATCAGGCCAACCTCCAGCCATCCCGAGCCACAGGCAAGGCCGATGACTGCCGTGGTCCACAGCCCCGCCGCAGTGGTCAGGCCATGCAGCGAGCCGTTGCCTCGGTTGATGAGGGTTGCCGCGCACAGGAAGCCTACGCCCGTGATCACGTTGGCGGCAATGCGCGTGGCGTCGGTGGTCACGTCCTCGCGACCTAGGATGATGCACTCCGACACGATCATGCACAGGGCCGCTCCAAGGCACACCAGCACGTGCGTCTTGAGGCCGGCCCGCTTGTTGCGCATCTCGCGGTCCAGGCCCACCATCGCGCCGCAGAGCAGCGCGCCTACCAGCCGCAGGACGATCGCCCCAAGGCTGAACGTGCGCAAACCCGCAAAGAGCTCCATGGGCACTCCTTTCCGTGGCACCTGAGCACAGTGTAGCAAGCGAGCGCGCAGTCCGGATGCCGCGGCCGCCGGGTGCTCGCCCCGCGTGCCTTGGCCGGTAGGGGCTACGGGACAAGCGTCCGGGCCGCCGCCGAAACCAGCTCGCTCACCGTGGGGTGTGGATGGATGACACCGGCAAGCTGCGCGGCTGTGCAGTGCAGCGAGATGGCCAGCGAGAGCTCGGACACCAGGTCGGTCGCACGCGGGCAGACCAGCTGCGCGCCAAGCAGCGCGCCGGTCGCGGCATCCGCCACAAGCTTCGCATAACCGCTTTCCGAACCCTCCACCAGGCACTTCCCGTTGGCACCGGTGAGGGCCTTGCCCGTGCGCACCGCAATGCCTTGGGCCTTGGCCTCGTCCTCGGTGAGGCCGACAGAGGCCACCTCGGGCGAGGTATATACGCACGAGGGCACAATGTCCATGTTTACCAGCGGTTTGTTGCCACAGATTGCCGCAATGACGTTCCTCCCCTGCGCCTCCGCCACGTGGGCAAGCTGGATGTTGCCCGCCACCACGTCGCCGATGGCCCAGAGGTGCGCCACGCTCGTGCGCCCAGCCTCGTCGCACACAAGCGCACCGTGGGAGAGCTCGGGCGTACAGCCCGGGCCGAAAAGCCCCTCGGTGTTGGCCCGCCTGCCGCAGGCCACCAGCACGCCCTCGGCCTCCACCAGCCTCTCGTTGCCACGCCGGTCGGCATAGCGCACCACCATGGAGCCCGGCTCGCCCTCGATGCTGGCAACGCGTGCGGATGCCTCCACCGCGATGCCGCGCTTCTTGAGGTGCATCGTCACGCGCTGCGCAATCTCGCGGTCCAACGGCGGCAGGATGCGATCGGCAGCCTCTAGGATGGTGACGCATGCCCCGAGCTGCGCATACATGGTCGCAAACTCGACGCCGATGACGCCGCCGCCCACGATGGCAATCGACGAGACCCGTACGCCTTCGCCCTCCAGCAGGTCGTTGGACGTATAGACGCCGGGCAGGTGGATGCCGGGCACGGGAATCGTAGCTGGCACCGAGCCCGTCGCCACGACGACGTCGCGAGCCTCGTATGTCTGGCCGTCGCACGACACCACGCCGGCAGACTCGACGGTTGCCGACCCTCGCACGATGGTCACCTTGCGCTGTCTGAGCAGCCTCTCGATGCCGTCGCGCAGCTGCGTAACTACCGACGCCTTGCGCTCATGGATGGCCTGGAAGTCTGCCTGCGGCGCCGCGTCGTGCAGCAGTGCCTTCGTTGGGATGCACCCGCGATTGAGGCAGGTGCCCCCCACGAGGTCGCGCTCGAACAGCACGACCGACAGGCCGCGGGCGGCAGCCTCCTCGGCCGCGACGTATCCGCCCGGGCCGCCTCCCACGATTGCGATGTCATAGGTCATGCTCTGCTCCTCTCCCAGATACGCGTTCATGCCTGCAGCTCAGGACGTGATGAGACGCGCGATGTCCGTAGCCACGTCATCCGCAAGGCCGCCTGACCGCAGCCTTTCGCGAATCTGCTCCACCGAGTAAGCCGAACCTACCACCAGCCCCGAGGCCGCCTCGATGTGCTCCGCGTCAAGCCCGTCGGAAAATACCACGAGGTCGCGAATCAGGCCGCCCTCGCGCGTGAGGTTGACGCGCACGCTGCCCCAGCCAAACCGCGCCTGACGGCTCTCGGCAAGCCTACGCTCGCCCTTGTACAGCCATGCGTGCGAGGCAAACCGCTCGCGCTCGCGCTCCACCTCCACAGGGTCAAGCTCCTCGGGGCCCACATCCCTTAGTGGGGTGCCCTGCGCCTTGGCAAACGACGCTCGAAGCGCATCCTTCAGACGTTCCACCGTGATGTCGGGGGCAAGGGCCTGCAGGTTGGTGACGCGCGAGCGCACCGAGCGCACGCCCTTCGCCTCAAGCTTGAGCGGACTCACGGTAAGGTAGCGGCCAAGCGCGTCGACGTCAACCGACACCATGATGGTGCCGTGGTGACAGCTTGCCGTGCCCGTATGCTGATAGGCGTGCCCCGAGAACTTTCGCCCGTCCGCGGTGACCAGGTCGTTGCGGCCGGTAAGCCGCGCATCTATCCCCAACGAACGCACGGCGCCAAGGATGATGTCGGTCTGGCCTGTCTGGTCGTACTCCCCCGCCGTGGTGACGAAGGTGAAGTTGAGGTTGCCCAGGTCGTGGTAGACGGCCCCGCCACCCGAGCGTCGGCGGGCCAGATGCCCGCCGTCGCTCTCGAGGCGAGCCACGTCACACTCGGCCGAGGCGCACTGGTTGCGCCCAATCACCACGGTCCGTGCGTTCTGCCAAAGATAGAGGATGGGCTCCCCCTCTTTGGCAGAACGCATGAGGCACGCCTCGATGGCGAGGTTGGCGTACGGGTCCGTGGAGTGGCTCTCCATGCAGCGCGGCACCAAGGTCATCGCCGCTACTCGCCAAACTCGTAGCGCAGATGTGGCTTGCGGGCAGCCGTCACCTCGTCCGGCCGGCCGATGGGACAGGTAAACGGCGCACCGTGCAGCCTCTCGCCATCGGTGTGGGCCTCTTCCAGAATCGCCGTCATCATCTGTACGAACTCGTCCAAGGTCTCGCGGGCCTCGGTCTCGGTGGGCTCCACCATGAGCGCCTCGTGCACGATGAGCGGGAAGTACATGGTAGGCGGATGGATGCCGAAGTCCAGCAAGCGCTTGGCCACGTCCATGGCCGAGACGCCCGTCTTGGCCTTGAGCGGGCCGCAGTCGATGACAAACTCGTGCATGCAGCGCTCGCCATAGGGCAGGTCGTAGCCCGCCTCGGCCAGCAGGTGCGCCAGATAGTTGGCGTTGAGCACGGCTGTGCTGGACGCCTCGGGAATACCCTCGCGCCCAAGCGTGAGGATGTAGGTCAGCGCGCGCACTGCAACCAAGAAGTTGCCGTAGAAGCTGCGCACCTTGCCCACGCTCTGCTCGGGCTGCTCAAAGGAGAGGTGGCCGTCCGCATCCTGTGCCACGCGCGGGCCGGGAAGGTACGGTGCCAGGAAGGCCTTGCAGCCCACCGGGCCCGATCCCGGGCCACCACCGCCATGCGGTGTGGAGAAGGTCTTGTGCAGGTTCACATGCACGCAGTCGAAGCCCATGTCGCCCGGACGCGCGTGGCCCATCACGGCGTTGAGGTTGGCACCGTCGTAGTAGCACAGACCTCCCGCCTCGTGCACGATCTGGCAGATCTGCAGGATGTTGGGGTCAAAGAGGCCCAGCGTGTTGGGGTTGGTAAGCATGAGTCCCGCCGTGTCGGGGCCCACGGCCGCACGAAGGGCATCCAGGTCAACGCCTCCCTGGGCGTTGCTGGGAACCGAGACCACCGTGAAACCCGCCATGACGGCGCTCGCCGGGTTGGTTCCGTGCGCGGAGTCGGGAACGATGATCTTGGTGCGCGCGGTGTCACCGTTGGCAAGGTGATGTGCGCGGATGAGCAGAAGGCCCGTGTACTCGCCATGGGCACCAGCCGCCGGCTGCAGCGTCATGGCATCCATGCCACAGATCTCGCACAGCATGGCCTCCAACTCGTGCATGGCGCGCAGGCACCCCTGCGCGGTCTCCACGGGCTGCAGCGGGTGGATGTCGGTAAAGCCTGGCAGGGCCGCCACCTGCTCGTTCACGCGCGGGTTGTACTTCATGGTGCAGGAGCCCAGCGGATAGAAACCATCGTTCACGCCATGGGTCTGACTGGCCAGCTCGGTGTAGTGGCGGCCAAGGTCCACCTCGGCCATCTGGGGCAGGCGCGGCATGTCACGACGAAGGAGCGCCTGGTCAAAGGCCACCTCGGGAACGTCAAGCTGAGGGAAGACGGTCTGCCCGCGACCTGCGACGCTACGCTCGAAGAGAAGCTTCATAGGTCACACACCTCCTTGATGGCGCACACAGCACGGTCGATGTCCGCACGCGTGTTGAGTTCAGTGGCGCACCACAGGATGCCGCCGTGCGTGGGAAGCCCGGCAAGGATGCCGCGCTTGGCAAGGGCGCTTACCAGCTGGTCTGCATCCACGGGGCAGGTGGTGAGGAACTCGTTGAAGAAGGCACGGTTGCTCTTGCAAACAAACCCCAGCTCAGCAAGGCTGTCGGCAAGGTAGTGGGCGTGGCCGGCGCACAGGCGCGCAGCCTGGGCCAGGCCCTCCGGACCGACGGTTGCCAGATACACCGAGGCGGTCATGGCACAGAGGGCCTCGTTGGAGCAGATGTTGGAAGAAGCCTTCTCTCGACGGATGTGCTGCTCGCGCGCCTGGAGGGTAAGCACGAAGGCCCGCCTGCCCTCGGCATCGGTGGTCTCTCCCACGATGCGCCCCGGAAGCTTGCGCATAAGCGCCTTCGTGGTGGCCATGATGCCCAGATACGGACCGCCAAACCCCAACGGAAGGCCCAGAGGCTGACCCTCGCCCACCGCGGCGTCGGCACCGTACTCACCAGGGGTGCGCAGGATGCCCAGCGAGATGGGGTTGAAGCCCATGATGGCCTTGGCGCCCGCTTCGTGCGCGATTGCCACCACGGCATCCATGTCCTCGATGACGCCAAGGTAGTTGGGGCTCTGCACGTACACGGCGGCCGTGGTGGGGCCAACGGCCGCGCGAAGCGCATCCAGGTCCACGCCCAGGTCGCTGGCGGCGGGCACGCTCACCACGGGCACGTTGCGGCTGGCGCAGTAGGTCTTGATGACGGTCATGACGTCGGGGTTTATGGTCTCGGCCACCACCACCTGGCCGCGCTTGCGCTCAAGGCACATGAGCACGGCCTCGGCAGCAGCGGTGGCTCCGTCATACACGCTCGCATTGGAGACGTCCATGCCCGTGAGCTCGCACACTTGCGTCTGGTACTCGAAGATGGACTGCAGCACGCCCTGGCTGATCTCGGCCTGGTAGGGCGTGTAGGCGGTGAGGAACTCCTCCTTGGAGGTGATCGTCCTCACGATGGCGGGGATATGGTGGCGATAGGCGCCGGCGCCCCGCAGCACCGTGCCAAAGCGGACGTTCTCGCTGGCAAGGGCCTCCATGCGGCCGACGACCTCAAGCTCGGACAGGCCTTCGGGCAGGTTCAGCGACCCACAGCGAACCTCCTCAGGCACCACCGAGTAAAGCTCGTCGGGACCCGTCAGCCCCAGCGACGCAAGCATGTCCGCGCGACCCTCGCGGGTCTCGGGAAGGTAGCTGCCCATCGACCTATGCCTCCTGCTCGCAATGCGCGGCGTAGGCGTCGGCGTCAAGGAGCTCGCCCACCTCAGAAACCTCGCCCACGCGCACGAACCATGCGCCGTACGGGTCCTCGTTGATGGACTCGGGGGCGTCAAGCAGGGCCTCGTTCACCTCAACGACCACGCCGGTCACGGGGCTGAACACGTCGGAGACCGCCTTGACCGACTCAACGTCGGCGAACGCCTCGCCCGCCGTCACCTCGTCGCCCTCCTGGGGAAGGTTCACAAATACGAGGTCGCCAAGGGCGTCCTGGGCATAGTCGGTGAGGCCGATGGTGTAGGTGCCGTCCTCCTCGCTCACCCACTCGTGGGACGTGGTGTAACGGAGCTCTGCGGGAATGGTGGACATGATGCTTCCTCTCTCTTGGTTGGTGTTGACGCTCTTTGCTCGTTTCGTGACCTATGCGCGCTTGTAGAAGGGCATGGGAACTACGGTCGCGGCGACACGGCGGCCACGGACCTCCACCTCAAGCTCGGTGCCTATCTCGGCCTTGCCCACGTTGATGCGGGCCATGGCGATGGCCTGCTTGAGGTGCGGCGCGAAGGTGCCCGAGGTGGTGTGGCCCACCAGCTGGTCGCCGGCGTACACGTCCATGTGCTCGCGCAGGATGCCGCGGCCCTTGGCAACCATGCCCACGCGCACCTGCGTTGGCTCGCCGGCCGCCAGGATGGCCTCGCGGCCGATGAACTCTGGCTTCTCTAGGCGCACGCCCAGCTGCAGCCCCGCCTCCAGCGGCGTGGTGTCCTCGTCCATCTCGTGGCCATACAGCGGCATCGAGGCCTCAAGACGCAGCGTGTCGCGGGCGCCGAGGCCGCAGGGGATGAGGCCGTACTCCTCGCCCGCCTCACGAAGCGCGCGCCACAGCGTGACGGCATCAGTCGGGGCGCAGTACAGCTCGTAGCCAAACTCGCCGGTGTAGCCTGTGCGCGAGACCATGCAGTCGATGCCGGCAACGCTCACGTGCCGCACGGCCGTGTAGTAGCCCTGCGGAAGCTGGCTTGCGTCGCAGAGCTTGGCCAGCACCTCCTTGGCACGCGGACCCTGCAGCGCCAGCTCGGCAATGCCGTCGGAGAGATCCTCGAAGGTGGTGTCGGGCAGGAGGTTAGCCGCCATGTGGGCCACGTCCTTCTCGCGGTTGGAGGCGTTCACCACCACGAAGTACTCCTCGTCGCCAAACTTGTACACGATGAGGTCGTCGATGCAGCCGCCGCGCTCGTTGCACATCACGCCGTAACGCACCTTGCCCAGAGGCATCTTGGTGTAGTCGTTGGTAAACAGGTGGTTGATGGTTGCCAGCGCACCAGAGCCCGTGAACAGGACCTCCCCCATGTGGGAGACGTCAAACAGGCCCACCTTGGTGCGCACAGCCTCGTGCTCGGCGATGATGCCGGTTCCATACTGGACGGGCAGCAGATAGCCCGCAAACGGGACGATCTTGCCACCCTCCTCCACGTGGATGTCGTATAGGGGGGTCTTTCGCTCCATCGCACACGCCTCCTTGGTCGTCTGGCGCACGAAAAAAGACAAGGGACACGCGGCGCCCTTCGCGCCCTTGTGCCCTTGTCTTTGACCTGAAAGATTCTCCGGTAATCCGGATTGCTTCTTCGGTGGCCCGCGTGCGGCCTTTCCAAGGTTCCGTCAGGAGCCGGTCCTTTTGCCTGAGAGTTTTTGCCTCCCCTTCGGCGCCGCAGCTGCGGTCTCTCCCGACCCCGTCGTCCGGTGGTATGCGGTTGTACTATTCATCGTAGCGTGTTACAAACATGTTTCGCATGAGAATCTCAGGGGTCCCTGTGAGCGGCACGTTCATGGCAGCATTGGCCACCGCGTGAGCAAAGGCCTGCCCCTGGGGGCAGGCAAAATCGCCGCTTAGGCTCGCCTCGGCGGGTGGCCATCGTCGCAAACGCGCTCCCGCGTCCTCACTCAGGCCGTTCCGCGAACACGCCGCGCACCGACCGCGCGCATATGTTGCCGGTCGTTATCAGCACGGATTCCTGGTGAAAGAAGTCGCAGAGGTCAACGGCAATCTCGTCGATGGTCTTCTGGTCCACGTCGACGAACGTGAGCAGTATCGTCCTCTCCTCGGTGTACTCCCCGTTGTCATGGATATAGCCACCATTGATGACGTCGAAGGAGAACGGGACGCCATACTGGGTGCAGACATACTTCAGGGCCGAGATGTAGCGTTCGGTATCGAACTTCTGCGTCTTCGTCACTGCGTCGTTGAGGCCGATATAGACCCGTGTCTCGGTGAGGACCTGTATCCCGTCGTCTGTCGAGCCAACGGCACGCTGGGCATCGAGGGCGGCTCGGACAAACCGCTCGAAGGAAGCTTGTGGCATGTCTGTTCCCAACCTCCAAACTCATCGCGTGACCGGTCCGCATGATGCGAGTGGGATTCGTGGCGGACCTTTCTCTACGACCACGATACCCCAACAAGCGCCATGTCGGAGCGATCCTCCAAAACGGCCGGGTGGAGGGAGTTCGACTGTATGGAGTCGGTCAAACCGTGACTGACCAGTTTGACTGTACAGAGTCAGTCAAACAGGACGGAATTCCCCCAAACCGGCCGGGTGGGTCAGGTTTGACTGTACAAAGTAAGTCAAACCGTGAGCGACCACTTCGACTGTACAGAGTCAGTCAAACGGGACGGAATTCTCCCAAACCGGCCGGATGAGCCGGGTTTGACTGTATGGAGTCAGTCAAACACAAGCGAAAACCAGCGTTCCTGCGGCCGGGCACAGGTGCAGGGATGCGCGCACGCTTGCCCGTGCCAGCCGGCATAGTGGAGGTGGCGAGCGTGCCGGCGAAGGTGCTCTAAGCACCAAATCCCACGTAAAGCACGCCATTCGTGCCTTAACCCACCACACGTGAGCGCCGATTCCTCGAACTCTCTATACAGTTGTTATAAGCTTGTCTTGTTGGATGAGGCCCATGCACGGTTCTGCGTGGGCCTGTCCCCTGGCACAGGACGAAAGCCCAAACCAAGGAGGTACATATGCCAAGGAAGAAGGTCGACGAAACGACCGTTGCCAACGACGCGCAGGCCGAGGAGCAGGCTGCCCAGACCGAGGCCGCTCCCGCCAAGCCCAAGACCACCCGCACCCGCCGCACCAAGGCCGCCGCAAAGGCGAAGGAACCGGCGGAGGCCGCACCCGCAGAGGCCGAGGCCCCTGCCAAACCCAAGCGCACCAGGAGGACCAGGACCACTAAGGCCAAGGCTGCCGCGCCTGCGCCGGAGCCCATTGTCGAGCCCGTGGCCGAGCCGGAGCCTGTGGCCGAACCCGTGGTCGTGGCCGAGCCGGCTCCCGAGCCTGTGGCCGAGCCCGAGGTCGTGGCCGAGGCGGCTCCGAAGCCCGAGGTCGTGGCCGAGCCGGCTCCCGAGCCCGAGCCCGTTGTCGAGCCCGTCGCTGAGCCCGAGCCTGTGGCTGAGCCCGAGCCCGTGGCCGAGCCGGAGCCTGTGGCCGAACCCGTGGTCGTAGCCGAGCCGGCTCCCGAGCCTGTGGCCGAACCCGTGGTCGTAGCCGAGCCGGCTCCGGAGCCCGAGGTCGTGGCCGAGCCGGCTCCTGAGCCCGAGCCCGAGCCCGAGCCGGCGCCCGAACCGGAACCCGAGCCCGAGCTTCCCCAGCCGCGTCGCAGCATCGCGTTCATTGGCTCGGAGTGCTACCCGTTCGTGAAGACCGGCGGCCTGGGCGACGTCATGTACGCCCTGCCCAAGGCCCTCGTCGCCCTCAACTGCGACGTGAAGGTCATCCTGCCCAAGTACGCCTGCATCAAGCAGGAGTGGAAGGACAAGATGGTCTACCGTGGCGCGTTTGACATGGACCTCACCTCGGATGGCCGCCGCTTCTACGTGGGCATCATGGAGTACGTGTCCGATGACGGCGTCGTGTACGACTTCATCGACAACGAGGAGTTCTTCTCGCGCGGCAATCCCTACACCAACCTCGTGGACGACATCCCCGTGTTCTGCTACTTCGGCAAGGCGGCGCTCGCTGCCCTCAAC
This sequence comes from uncultured Coriobacteriaceae bacterium, assembly GCA_902788705.1. Classification (GTDB taxonomy): domain Bacteria; phylum Actinomycetota; class Coriobacteriia; order Coriobacteriales; family Atopobiaceae; genus UBA1367. Next base: position 53,584 of record CADALE010000002.1, read on the forward strand.
TACATGGACTGGATCCCCGACGTCATCCACTGCCATGACTGGCAGGCAGGCCTCGTGCCCATCTACCTGCGCACCCTCTTCGCCAACACCAAGCTGTCGCACTCCAAGGTAATCACCACCATTCACAACCTGCGCTTCCAGGGCAAGTACAACATCCCCACCATCAAGTATTGGAGCAACCTCCCCGACAGCGCCTTCAACATGGGCGCCCTGCAGGAGGACTGGACCGAGGCCAACATGCTGAAGGGCGGCCTTGCCTACTCCGACCTGATCACCACGGTAAGCAACACCTACGCTGGCGAGATCCAGACCGCCGAGTACGGCGAGGGCCTTGAGGGGCATCTGCGGTTCCATTCCCACAAGCTGCGCGGCATCGTGAACGGCATCGACATCAACATCTGGAACCCCGCCACCGACCAGCTGCTGGTTGCCCCGTACGACACCACCAACGCCGTGGACGCCAAGAAGGCCAACAAGCGCGCCCTGCAGGAGGCGCTTGGCCTCGAGGTGGACGAGGGCAAGTTTGTGGTGGGCCTCATCTCGCGCCTCACCAACCAGAAGGGCCTCGACCTGGTAAGCGCCGTCATCCCCGGCCTCATCGACGGCAACACGCAGGTGGTCATCCTGGGCACCGGCGAGCCCGAGTTCGAGGACGCGTTCCGTTACTACGAGAACACGTACAAGGGCCAGGTGTGCTCCTACATCGCCTACGACGAAGCGCTTTCGCACCAGATCTATGCGGCCTCTGACGTGCTGCTGGTTCCGTCCCGCTTTGAGCCGTGCGGCCTCACGCAGCTCATCGCCATGCGCTACGGCACCATCCCCGTGGTGCGCGAGACCGGCGGCCTGAAGGACACCGTCGAGCCGTACAACATGTTCGAGAACACCGGCAATGGCTACACCTTCGACCGCTATGACGCCGGCCTGCTGTACGATGCCATCAACCGCGCGAAGACCCTGTACTTCGAGGACCGCGAGGACTGGGACCGCATGGTGATCCGCGACATGGAGAAGGACGTGAGCTGGCAGGCGTCCGCCTGGAAGTACCGCGACCTCTACCTGCAGCTGACGCAGTAGCGACACCGTCCAAGCCCGCAAGGGCTTGCCAAGGGCTTGTTTTGGGGCCGTCCCGCAAAGGGGCGGCCCCTTTCGTCTGCGCAATGGCGCCAAGCTTGGCCACAGCGACTCCCGCACGTATAGAATGGTGCTACACCATGACGCGCATGCCCATTTGAGGAGCAAGCCATGCCAAGCAACGAGACGCCCGCCACAAAGAGGGTGGCAAACCTTCGCCAAAAGCACGTGAGGTCACAGATCGTCGCGCTTGCCGTGGCGCTTGTGCTGGCCCTGGCTCTGGTTCCCCAGCTGGCTAGGCGCGCATACGCCGAAGCCTCGCCCACCACAGCTGCCCAGCGCACCGACGTTGCCGTGGCCCGTCCCTCCACCACCGGACAGCTGTGCGTGACGGGCACCAAGCTCACCGACCAAGCTGGCAACCCCGTCGTGCTGCGGGGCGTGAGCACCCATGGCCTGCAGTGGTATCCGCAGTTCGTGAATGACAGCCTGTTTGCGCAGCTCTCGCAGGAGTGGGGCTGCAACCTGGTGCGCCTGGCCCTTTACTCCGAGGACTACTGCGGTGGCAACCAGCAGCAGAGCCTGCAGGTGCTGCACGAGGGCATCGAGGCCTGCCTGGCAAACGACATGTACGTACTGGTGGACTGGCACATCCTGAACGACGCCGACCCCAACCAGCACCTGGACCAGGCGCTCGAGTTCTTCGAGGCGATCAGCCAAGAATACGCCGGCGTGCCCAACGTGCTGTACGAGATCTGCAACGAGCCCAACGGCGAGACCTCCTGGTCGGACGTGCGTGCCTACTCCCAGCAGGTCATCCCCGTAATCAGGCACAACAGCCCCAACGCGGTGATCATCGTGGGCACAACCACCTACGACCGCGACCTCGTGATGGCCTCGCGCGCACCCCTGGACTTTGACAACGTGATGTACACCCTGCACTTCTACGTGGCCACGCACAAGAGCGACCTTCGCGGCGAGCTTGAGGCCGCGCTCGAGGCAGGCCTACCCGTGTTCGTGACCGAGTGCGGTCTGTCCGAGGCCTCGGGCGACGGCAAGGTGGACTTTGCCTCGGCGGTGGAGTGGTTTGACCTCTTGGCCCAACACGACGTGAGCTTTGCCATCTGGAGCCTCTCCAACAAGGCCGAGACCTCGGCCCTCGTGAAGCCCACCTCGGAGGCCACCACCCACCTGGAGGACGACGACCTCACGGCGGTGGGCCTCTGGTCGCGCGCGCTCATCCAAGGCCAAAAGCCCTCCAGCATCCCCCTGCCCACGCTGGACGACGACGACCAGCTGGTTGACGACACGCCGGCGCTGCTTGCCACGCTGACCAGCCGTGACGTGCGGTCGGCCGGGGCGTGGCCCCACCTTGCCGCAGGGGCCGTGGCCACCGTGGCGGTCGCACTCGTGGCGTGGCTTCTCTACACCCGCCACCTGAGGGCCCACTACCACACCTACGACACCCTCATGGACGCCCGGGCAGGCAGGTCGGTCCGCAGCAAGCCTAGCTGGCAGCTCATCGCCAACCAGCTCTTCATCATGGCCAGCACCATCCTCACGCTGCTGTACCTTGCCTGGCGCGTGGCCTTCTCGGTGCCCATCGAGGCGGGCTGGCTTGCCGTGGCGGCAAACATCGTGCTGCTGTGCGTGGAGGTGCTGGGCTTTGTGGAGTCGCTCATACACTACGAGAGCATGGTGCACATGCACGACCACCCGCTGCCCACCATCGCCGATGACGACTACCCCGACGTGGACATCTTTATCGCCACCTACAACGAGCCCTGCGACCTGCTGCGACGCACCATCAATGCCTGCAACCACCTGCGCTATCCCGACAAGGGCAAGGTGCACGTGTGGGTGTGCGACGACAACCGCCGCCCCGAGATGCGCGCGCTGGCACAGCAGATGGGGGTTGGCTACTTTGACCGTCCTGACAACAAGGGGGCCAAGGCCGGCAACCTCAACCACGCCCTCGCGCTCACCAGCGCGCCGTACGTGGTCACGCTTGACGCCGACATGCTGGTGCGCAGCGACTTCCTGCTGAAGACCATCCCCTACTTCGTGGACGCCGAGCAGGCCTGCGCGTCGCTGCCGCCCGAGCAGCAGGCGCACCTGGGCCTGCTACAGACGCCCCAGTCGTTCTACGACCCCGACGTGTTCCAGCATGCCCTCTACTCCGAGCACACCGCCCCCAACGAGCAGGACTTCTTCTACCGCACCATCGAACCCGCCAAGACGTCCACCAACAGCGTCATCTACGGCGGGTCCAACACCGTGCTGTCGCGCGCGGCCCTTGAGGCCATCGGCGGCTTCTACACCGAGTCGATCACTGAGGACTTCGCAACCGGCCTGCTCATCGAGTCGGCGGGGTTCGTGAGCCTTGGCCTTGGCGAGCCGCTTGCCAGCGGACGCACGCCCCACACCTTCCGTGAGCACATCAAGCAGCGCACCCGCTGGGGTCGCGGCGTCATCGTCACCGCGCGCAAGCTGCACCTGATGACCCGCAAGGGCCTCTCGCTGCAGCAGAGGCTCTCCTACTGGAGCTCGGTGGTGTACTGGCACTCCCCCATCAAGAACCTCATCTACGTGTGCTCGCCTCTGCTGTACGCGGTGCTGGGGTTGCCGGTGTTTGCCTGCAGCTGGCTTGACCTGCTGATATATTGGCTGCCCATGTTTACGTTGCAGACGCTGTGCCTGCGCGTGGTGTCCAAGAACGCCGTCTCGTCCAAGTGGAGCGGCATCCACGAGACCAGCGTGATGCCCCACCTGCTGGTGCCCATCGTGCAGGAGCTGCTGGGCATCACCCTCTCGTCCTTCAAGGTGACCGACAAGACCGCCAACGACACGCGCCGCACCACCGACTGGCGGGCCATGGCGCCGTTCCTGGTGCTGCTGGCGCTCTCCGCCTTTGGAATGCTGCGCGTCACGGTCCTGTTTGTTCACTCGCGCTCGATGGGGCTGCTGGTGCTCATGTTCTGGCTTGCGCGCAACGCCTACTACCTGCTGATGGCGCTCTTCCTTATTGACGGTCGCGACAGCGATGGCGAGCCCGTGAGGGTGGTGGACGCGATTCCCCTCTTTGTGACGCAGTCCGGCGATGACGGTACCAGCATCACCTACGAGGGCGTGGCCACGCTGCTCACCGAGCACAGCATCCGTGCCTACCTCGACTTTGCCGACGACCTGGGCATTGGGGAGCGTGTCCAGCTGTTCCTGGACACGGGCGAGTACCAGGCGCAGCTGCAGGGAGCCGTCGTGGGCATCATGCACGCCCGCTCGGGCGGGGCCTTGGTGCACACGCTCGAGATCCTGGACTACGGAAGCTCCGAGCTTGAGTACCTGCAGGTTCTGTACGACCGCGTGCCGTCGCTGCCGCAAACCCTCAGGTACGACTTTGGCGTGATGGGCCACCTCTGGCGCAACATCGCCTTCCGAGCTGCACGCACCGTACGGTAGGCCTCACGCGGGGCTCGTTGGACCCAGAACAGGCACTGCCGGCGTGGCCACGCGGGCCCTTGCCCAGCCGCTATGCCTTGGCAATCCTCCGCAGGCACAGCGAGAGCTCGCCCAGCAGCACGTGCTCGTCGTAGTCTGAGATGGCCACCAGCTCGGGCACGGCATCGGCGTGCAGCGTCTTCAGCAACTCGTCACGCAGCTCGTCCATGTCAGGCAGCAGGTCGCACCACACGTACACCACGTCGGGCGCTATCGTGCAGGCGAGCGTCTCCACGTGGCGGGCCACCAGTTCGCGCATGCCGGTCACGCGCCAGGCCGCGTCTTCCACGGGCATCGAGAGCGCAAAGCCGCGCGCCACGTTGCCCAGGTGGCCCGAGCGCCCGTGCCTGCCTATTACGGGCACGCCCGACACCACGTAGCCCTCCTCGGCCTCCACGCGACCGACAGCCTGCGCATGGAAGACCACGTTCTCGTAGGCATCCTGCGACACGTAGCAGCCCACGGCCGCCGCCGTGGCGCTGAAGTCGAGGTACACCGTGTTGTTCCACATCTGCTCAAGGCGCTCGCGAAGCTCGAACCGCAGCTCCTCGCCATCGCGCTCCTCGATGACCACCCCGTCGTCAACGATGCTGGGCACGGCCACGCCGATGGCATCGAAGTCCTCCATGCGCCAGCCCTCCACCCTCAGGGTGGAGGCAAGGTCCTCCAGCGTGCGGATGTCAAACGAACGCCTGATAAGCAGGCCCGAAAGCGCCACGGTGCCACGATCGAGCACGCGATAGGCCAAGGTGGGCTCGTCCTCGCGATGCACGTAGCTCACCGCCAGCACGCGCTTGGTGGTGTCGTACGTACGCACCGAGCGCAGCTCGACGCGCTCCGACGAGACGCGGCTTCCCGAGAGGGCCTCCATCACCAAGCGCAGCGCCGCGGTTGCGTCGTAGGCCCCGAAGACCTTGCCGGGGATCTCGAGGACCGGCGTGCCAGGCAGTGCCTCCACCACGGCCTTGCGCTGGTGACCCACCTGAGGCGCAAGCAGGACGGCGGCAAAGTTCGACCCCTCCTGCTTCGCCACTTCGATCGACTTGGCGGTAAAGTCGTAGTCCACACCAAGCGCCTGGGCAACCTCGTTCAGCTTCATGGAGAAGTAGGTGGTGGTCATGCCCACGGTACAGCACAGCAGCACATGGCGCACCTCACGATGGCTCATCTGGTGCAGCACGGCCGCCATCTCGCCAAACAGCTCCTTGGCGCGCTCCAGGTCCTCAAGCTCAAAGTGCAGGAAGAAGGCAGGTTCGCCATCAAGCGTGCGTTCGAGTCGCAGCTCGACGATGCAGCTGTCATCGATGTCATAGAAGCCCACCCAACCCTGCACGAGGTCGCCGGACAGGGTGAAGCCACCGCTGTCGTTCTCCTCAAGGGTGCAGCCCTCAAGCTGCTGCTGGGCTATCCACGAGCGGTACTGCTGTGCAAGCCTGCCCTGGCCGTCCATGTGCCTGCCTCCCGCTAAGAAAAAACGTGGTCGCGCCACGTGACGCACCGTGTCGGGCGGCGAGTCACGGGGCGAACCACGTCATTCGGTACGTTATGTCTGCCTAGCGCTCGAAGGAGAAGATTTCCGTAAGGCCCGTCATCTCAAAGATGTCGTACACCTCGTCGACAGGGTGCACCAGCGTGAGGGCACCGCCGCGCTTGGACGCAAGCTTCTGGGTGCCCACCAGCACCCTCAGGCCCGCACTCGAGATGTACTCGAGGTCGGCGAGGTCCATCACCACGTCCACCACGCTCTCGGGCAGCTTGGCAACCTCGGCCTCGAGCTCGGGGCTGGTGGTAACCGTCAGCCTGCCCTCGATGACCATGGTTGCCTTCGTGCCGTCAATGGTCGTCGTTACCAACATGTCTCCTCCTTACCGGTAAGCCCGGGCCTACCAGACCTTCTTGAACACCACGACGTTCGTATCGCCATCTCGTAGGTAGCTGATGTCATCCACCGAGCGCTTGGCCATGAAGATGCCCAACCCGCCGATCTTTGCCTCCTGGACAGAGGTGGGCTTGGTCGGGTCGGCCAGCGTAAGCGGATCGAACGGCACTCCTTGGTCGGACAGCTGTACCGTGATTGAGCTGGGATTCGCATTATAGACATAGTCTACTCGCACCGAGCCGGGCTCGTCGGCGTCCGGATAAGCGTAGTGGCAGACGTTCACAAACAGCTCCTCAAGCGCGATGTCCACCTGGTTCTGCACCGCTATGGGGCAGAGGCGCCGCGCAAGCTCGGCATGAATCAGGTCCATCGCGGCGTCGAGGCTTTCCAGAACGGCCGGCAGCACGATGCTGCCCGACACCTCGGGAGGCAGGCCATACTCAAGCGAGAGCATGGTGATGTCATCCGACTGCTCGGCCCCCTCGGCCCATGAGGCCACGTCGGCGCGCACGCCGTCAACCAGGGCATGGGGATGCTGGTCGGCATGGCCTGCGAGGTATCGCTCAAGACGCAGCTCGCCATACTGCTCGTCATCCACCGAGAACGCCTCGGTCACTCCGTCGGTATACAACAGAAGCTCGTCACCCTCCTCCAACCTGATCGTCTCCGAACGGTATTGGGCGGCGTCGAACGTGCCCAGGAAGATGCCTCCGCGCTGGCGCAGCCAGCTCCACGTACCATTATGGCGCAGGAGCGGCGGGTTGTGGCCGGCGTTCACGTACGTGAGCACGCCAGTCTTCCAGTCCAGCTTGGCCGCCCACACCGTGACGAACATGCCGGCGTCGTTGCCTTGGCAGAGATGGTAGTTGGCGGTCTGGATGGCCTGCGCAAGGTCCATCCCGCTGGCCATGTAGTTGCCCAGCTCGGTCTTGGCCGCCATCATGAACAGGCTTGCGGGGATGCCCTTGCCGCTGACATCGGCAATCAGGAAGCCAAGCGTGTGGTCGTCCACCAGGAAGAAGTCGTAGAAGTCGCCTCCCACCTCCTTGGCGGCGTTCATGGAGGCGTAGATGTCAAACTTGTCCACCTGCGGGAAGGGCGGGAAGGTGTTGGGCAGCGCACTCTCCTGGATGGCCTTGGCGGTCATCAGCTCGCGCGCCATGCGCGCCTTGGTCTCGGCGAGCGACTCCTTGAGCGCCCCCACCGTGGCGTTGATGCCACCAGACAGATGTGTGAACTCAAGCGAGTCGTGCACGTCCACCACCTGCGTGAGGTCGCCTTCGGTGATGCGCCCCAGCACCTCGTTGGTCTCGTCGAACCCGCGCACCACCACGTACTTAAGCAGCAGCGAGGCCTGGACATACACCGTGCCGAAGATGGCCATGAACACGGCAGACAGGACGGCCATCATCACGGTGCGGTACCGGAACACGTCGGCGGCCGACATGGCAACCATCAGCTGGTAGTTGCCCACCTTCTGGACGCGCACGTAGCCCACCTCGGTCACGCGGGCATAGCCCAGCTTGCCGCCGCCCATGTCCCACTGGCTCGAGCGGCTGTTCTCGTACATGCTCTCGTCGAAGCCGAAGCGAAGGCCTGCCCCCACCACGTCCTCGAACGCCATGCCCAGATAGTCGTCTACGTTGGAGGAAACCACCGTACCGTCCTCGGCAACCAGGCTCACCCCGTCGTTCCCCAGCACAAAGTGGCTGGCAACGCCCCCGATGGACGTCTCGTGCAGCTCGTCCAGCACGCGGTCGCTTGCCGAGGTGCGCCGTGCCACCGACTCGACCATGCGGTCACGCGACTCCAGCTGGTTGGCCAGAAAGTCAAGATGCCCGGCCATCTCACGCTCGGCCGATCCCTTGCAGATGACGGACACACCCGTGTACGCCAACGCGCCGCACACTAGGTAGGCGATGGTCATGACCACGGCCAGCCAGCCCTGGAACGTCTCGCGGATGGTGGGCTCGCCTCCCTTGGCCTGCCTAAGCACGACCAGCTGGTCGCCAACCAAAGAGACCGCAGCCATGAGGCCAAGGTTGGCCAGGAACTGCGAGAACACCTCGTGCGAGCCAGTAAGCTGCTGCACGAGGTCGCTGGGTATCTCGAGGTCAAGCAGCGCATTGATGAGCGTGGCGCTCTGCGTGAAGAGGAAGGTGAAGAGCGCCGACCCGATGACAGCGCTGACCACAAGCCCGGTCGGGCGCCTCCAGCCGGACACGCCACGGAAGCGGTCAAACCACGCGTACAGCATTCCCATGACAAGGCCAACAAGCGCCACGAGCACCACCGAGTTGAAGGGCAGCTTGAAGTACATCTCGTAGTAGTCGAGCGGCAGGAGCGACGCATGCACCAGCTCGGCCAGGCCCGCAAGCCCTCCCGTGACACACGCCACGAGCGGCCCATACAGCAGCGCACACACGCATACGGGCGCCAGCACCACCATCATGTGGGCATCGCCCACCACCACGTAGTTAAGCTGCATGGCCACCATCGCGATGCAGGCCAGGGCTAGCATCGTGATGCCCGCGATCCGCGAGGAGCGGGGCTCCTGCCCCAAGAGCCCGCGCCATCGCAAAAGCTCGGCTAGGCGCCTGCGCCTCACATTAGACACCGTAACCATCGGGCTGTGACTCCCTCTCTAAAAAACGAGCGTGTCGACGCGGCCCAGCAGCTCGCACAGGCGACTCTCGCAGGCCTTGATCTGGGCCCTGCCCTGCTCGTCCTCCATGCCGCCGCGACGGATGGCGCGGCGCATCATGCGCATGAGCCCCACCACGATGGCCTTCTCCTCAACCGAACGCACCGTGGCCTCGTCGGCGTCATCCAGGTACAGGCGCAGCATGGTGTTCCACAGGGCCTCGCTGGTCTCGAACGGGATGCCCATGAAGTTCTCGATGATGCTGTGGTCGGTGAGGCCGAAGCCCACGTAGGCGTTGTACATGGAGGCCAGCTCGAACACGGGATGCCCGTGGCAGAGGGTGTCCATGTCGATGAGCAGGCTCTCGCCGTTTTGCACCATCACGTTCTTGATGTGGTAGTCGCCATGCATCATGTGCAGGTCTTCCGGCACGGCCTCGACGAGCGACACCAGCTTCTGGCCCTGCTCGGCCGGCAGGTAGTCAACCAGGTACTGCGCCCACCCCAGGGCCACGTCGCGCATGCTGGGCATCGAGTTTGCGTCCACCAGGGTGCCGTGGATGATCTTGAGCAGGTCGACCGACATGCGGGAGATCTCGTCCACCGTCTTCTCGCCCGCGATGAGCAGCTTGGCATACGACTTGGCGTTAAGCAGCTCGAACACCGAGCCGTAGCCCTCGCCCACCCGCACCACGTCGTAGGGGATGGCGGTGGGCACGCCACGCACGAACGCGGTGCGCGCCAGCTCGCGCTCGCGTCGGATCTCGGGCAACGAGTCGGGATTGAGGTACACCTTCACGATGGTCTCGGGGTCGATGCGGTACACCTTGCCGTTGGCGCCCTGGCCGATGACCTCGCACCCCTCCACCGAGATCCTTCGGTAAGCCTTCGACACGTCGAACATCTCGGTGAAGCCCGTCATCTCGAACACCTCGTACACCGCCGACGAGGCGTTCGAGATGTGCAGCCTGCCCACCGACTTCGCAAGGCGCAGCACCACGCGCAGGCCGGCACTGGAGATGTACTCGAGCTCGTCGCAGTCCAGCACCGCCTCGGCATAGCGCTTCGACGCCAGCGCGCCTTGTATCTCGAGTTCGAGGGCAGAGGCGTTCGTCGAGTCAACCCGGCCCGCGACGCTGATGGTGATGACGTCGCCATCGATCGTGTAGCCCATGGTGGCCATCTACCTCACATCCTTAAAGACGATCTCGGTAAGGCGGTCGTACTCGCGCCAGGCGGCCGTATCGCTTAGGTCGCGCAGGGCCTGGGCGATGGAGCGGTAGTACCACGCCTGCTTGCGTGGGTCCTTCTGGTTGAAATTGGCCCACATGGCGTCGCCAAGGCGCTCGTGCAGGCGCGCGAACGACCTCATGTTTGCCAGCTTGTCAGAAAGCCACAGCACGTGCACGTCGTGGTCGTCCGAGGCCCGCAGGGCATCGAGCGACTCCTCCTTGCGGACCTGCCAGGTATGGACTGCGGGAAGCTCGGGGCGCTTGTCCTCGGTCTCGGAGGCCACCAGCTGGGCCACGCGCTCGCCAAAGCGCTCGCGCACCTCGTCCATCGTGGTGGGCGTGTCCTCCACCACGTCGTGCAGAAGCGCAGCACACAGCACGTCGTCGTTCGAGGTCATGCTCGCGGCGATGGTGGCCACCTCCATGGGATGCAGTACGTAGGGAATGCCCTCGGTCCTTCGGGTCATTCCCGAGTGCACCTCCACCGCAAAGCGCAGCGCGTCTTCGAACCTGCTCATGCAGCAGCCCCCTCCAACACAAACCGTAATACGGAGTTGATTATCGCACGATAGTCAGCGTTTTCCTTCCAGGCCATCGTTTTTTGGCGGGGTGCACGCCGAAAGCGCAGGGGTGGATTGGCACCGGGTTGCTACCCAAAGATCACGTCGTATATCACCTCGAGGTCGCTACGGGCGTCAAGCTCGTCCTGCACCTCGCCCGCCATCACAAGCTGGTCGGTGATCACGAGGTCTATGTCCTTCGTGAGGAAGGTGTGCATCGCATCACGCGTGTTCACCGTCCAGACGCCCAGCTGCTTGCCTAGGTCGTGGACGGTTTGGGTGCTGGTGGCCATGGCGGCCTCCTCCTCGACGAGCAGCATGTCGCACTGAATCAGCGAGAGGTCGCCGTATCCGGCAAAGTACAGCAGGCCCGTCTCAAACTCGGGGTAGGTCTGCTCGGCATAGGAGATGGCATCGTACGAGAGCGAGATGAGGGCCACGTCGTCCACCGCGTCGCGCTCGCGCACCATCCGCACCACGTCATCCACCATCTGGCGATCGGCCGTGGAGCCCTTCAGCTCGATGAACAGCTTGATGCGGCCCTTCGAGGCGTCAAGCAGCTCCTCAAGCGTCAGCACGGCCATCCCCACCACCAAAAGCAAGATGCCCTGCCAGCTAAGCAGCACGGTCTTGATGTTGGCCGTGGTAACGGCCATGCCCTTGCTGGCAAGCAGGGCGCGCGCCAGCGACCCCAGGGTGAAGACGATGACCGCAAGCGCGGCCGAGGCAACCATCTGGAACAGCGACAGCTCTCCCATAGACTGGAAGGCGAGCCGCGTGATGCCCACAGGCGGCTTCGAGGGCTGGGACAAAGGCGCCATGTGATGCGCGGGAGTTTGTGGATGCCTCATCATTTCTGTGCAGAACCACCTAAGGCGCCCAACGAGTCGGCCGCGGAGAGCACCTCAAGGATGAGGGCACCCACCCCACCGCTACATGAGAGGTTGTCAAGCAGGAAGTCAAGCGCCGTCACCACGCCAAGGGCCTCGAGGGGGATGCCCAGCCCTCCCAGCAGCATGCCGTAGCATGCCAGCATGCCGCCCGGCACGGGCGGAACCGCCACGGCGTACAGCAGGCACGACACGCCCAGGCGCACGTACCACACGAGGTCTCCCCCCACGCCGAACGCACGTGCGCTGTAGAACATCACGACCACCAGCAGGATGGCCACCGCAGGCTTGCACAGCACCATGCCCAGCGGCACGCCGAAGGACACCTGGTCGTCGTCGATGCCCAGTTCGTCCTCGCAGGTGGAGCGAATGGTTCCGAACGCCGCGGACGCCGACGCCGTGGTAAACGAGACCATGAGCGACGGCAGGAGCGTGGAGGCAAGCGCCGGCAGCGCGATCTTGCGGCGCACGCTGGCCACCACCACCTGAATGAGCAGGTAGGCCACGATCAGCACCGATGCCACCACGATGGGCAGCCAGCACTCAAGGAGCGAGGCCGTGGTGCCTGCCCACGACTGCGACACCATCATCACCACGATGAACCCCGGAAGCAGCCGGCAGAGCTGCTCCATCAAAAACTGCACCAGAAGGTTGAGTTGGTACAGCGCCTGCCGCAGGCCCTCGGTGGCGTCGCCCAGCGACAGGGCCGCCACGCCAACGGCCATCGAGAGCACGATGATCTGCAGCGTGTTGCCCTCAAGGAAGGGCTGCACGATGTTGGTGGGCAGCAGGTCGAGCAGCATACCAGTCACGCTGGCCAGAAGCCCGGCGCTCTGCGCCTCAAGGCCGCCCTGAAGGCGGAAGATGGGCAGGCACACCCCCATGGCAAAGAGCACCGCAAGTACGTCGGCGCGCAGGAAGCGCCCGATGAGGGCCTTGCCGCTGCGGCCTAGCGCCACCATGTCGCCGATGCCGCAGATGCCCCACGCCACCGACAGAAACACCATGGGACCCGCGATGCCCGACAGCATGCCGATGTAGGTGTCAAAGAGCGGGCTGACGAGGCCGTCCAAGATGTAAAGGCGCAGGTCGTCTGGCATGAAGCGGCCGGAAAACCCCAGCACCACGCCCAGGGTGATGGCTGCGGCGCTCTGGGCCATCGAGCTGATGCGCAGCGGGCCGGAGATGGACACGATGTTGATGCCGCCACGGTAGGCGTACACGGGCCGCATGCCCGACGCCTCCATGAGCGAGCGCTCCCACGGGGTCTCGTCGCCCACCTCGCGCGGGTCGAACCGCTCGCCCTTCACCCGGGCCATGACGACGGGCCGACCAAAACGGCTGCCCATGACCAGCTCGGCGGGGGTGCCGTCACCGAAGCGTTCCCTCAGGCGAAGGAGGGCGCTCTCGAAGGTGAGGCGTGCCGAGAGGGCGCTGCGGCGGTCAAGCTCTGCACCTACCAAGAAGTCCCAGAGCGCCTCCGAAGACTCGTCTATGCCCTGTGCATCAAGCAGTATGTTGCTTGTCTGCATGCCCATCAGCGTACCTCCCCCCGCGTCAGGCCGCGCCAGACCGTACATTCTTGTACGTCATAATACGCGAAATGCATCGCACTTGAGGGGGGCTTGTTGACGGGCTTTCTGCGCGCGACGCCGGGCTGCGGAGTGCAGGGCCGTTAGGGTACGTCTGCGGCCGTACCATAGCGGCACGTCGGCAGCCCCACCCTTGCGCACGGATCACCACACGAAGTTGGATCTGAGCATCTCCCCGTTGTCCATGAGGATGTCCTCGCCCGTGATGGAGCGGTTCACCATCGTGAGGTACCACACGAGGTCGGCCACCTCGTCCGCCTCGGCCCACTTGCCCAGCAGGGTTTCGGCAAGCACCTGCGCATACAGCTCGTCGCTCTCCAGGATGTGCGCATTGGCGGGGGTGACCACGCCCCCCGGCGACACGCTGTTCACGGTGATGCCGCGCGGCGCCAGCCGCAGAGCCAGGTTCTTCATATAGCCCACAAGACCAGCCTTGCTGGCCACGTACAGGGGAAACTCGGCCCCGTTGCGCGCCGACGCAGATGCCACAAAGAGCACGCTGCGCAGCGCGGGGCTGTCCACGAAGTGCTCCACGAAGCGGATGGCTCCCTTGAGGTTGACGTCGATGGCGTCGGCCTCCTCAAGGGTGCCCGCGTTGCTCACCAGGATGTGGGGGCTGACCACCTGGGCCGTCACCTCGTCGCGCACGTCGTGCACCACATGCTCGTAGCACGGGTGGTCGATGGAGGGCCCGGCTACGTCGAAGCCCACCACGTGATGCCCCTCACGAAGGAACCGCTGGGCGATGGCCTTCCCGATGCCGCTGGACGTGCCGCTAATCACCACGCTCAGGCTTGAGGGAGCCGCGCCCATGGCGTCGTTGCCCATGCCCATTACCTGGCCTCTGCGGCCAGGGCGGCCTCCTGCCCGCGCAGGATGCGACGCGAGATGCGGTAGCCGATGGGCGAGAAGAACACCTCGAACACCAGCTCAAGCACGGCACCGGTGATGGCGCAGGTCACGCACTGCAGCATGGTCCAGCCAAAGAAGGTACGGCTCACGATGAGGGCAAACGTGATGTTGTCGGTGAACTGAGCCACGAAGGTGGAGACGTAGCTGCGCAGCGCGAAGGTGCCAAAGCCATGGTCGCCCACGCGCTCGCCGATGCCCCAGTTAAGGAAGTTGTTGAGCACGGCCGACACGGCGTAGGCGATGGAGCTGCCCAGAATGATGAACCACGTGCCCCCGAAGGTGTGGTCCAGCGCCGTGTTGATGACGGCTTCGCTTCCCTCCACGAAGCTCTCGCCCCACACGCCGGGGATGATGCTGGCCACGAAGAACACGGCCACCATCACCAGGTTGAGTGCTAGCGCCGCAAGCGACACCACGGTTGCGGCGCGCGGGCCGTAGCAATGCGTGGCAACGTCCATCGAGAGGAACGCCAGCCACGAGAGCAAGATGCCGCAGTCAAGGGCAAGCCACGTCAGGCCTGTGTCGATGCTCTTGTTGGCAAGCAGGTTCATGCCTACCGTGGAGAGCACCGAAAGCGTGAGGATGAGGGGGTGTACGCGCGCGAGCAGCTGGCTGGCCTCGGAAAGGGCCTTCTTCATGACGCATCAACTCCTTGTTTTTTAGAGGTGGTTTTCAAGGGGACACCTGTTTTCATAACAAAGGGGAAATATAGCACAGGACCGGACGCATCGCAAGCGCGAAGGCTGCCGCCGACTGCCGTGACGGGCACAAGGGCCAAACGAGAGGGATATGACGCCTCGCGAGGTATAAGATGTCCTCATGAAGTCTTTCTTGCCAAAAGGGAGGAGCTACCATGCAGTACGAAATCAAGGGCGGATCGTTTCCCGTGGTCATCTGCCAGCTGGCTGCCGGCGAGTCCATGATCACCGAGAGCGGCTCGATGACCTGGATGACCCCCAACATGCACATGGACACCCACGGCGGCGGCCTCGGCAAGATGTTCTCTAAGGCCCTGAGCGGCGAGAGCATGTTCCAGAACACCTACACTGCCCAGGGCGGCGCCGGCATGATCGCCTTTGGCTCCAGCTTCCCCGGCAAGATCATCCCCATCGAGGTGGCCCCGGGCAAGGAGTGGATCCTGCAGAAGAGCGCCTTTTTGGCCTCCGAGTCGGGCGTGAACCTCGACATCCACTTCAACAAGAAGTTTGGCGCCGGCCTCTTTGGCGGCGAGGGCTTCATCATGCAGCGCCTGTCCGGTCGCGGCATCGCCTTTGCCGAGATCGACGGCGAGCTCATCGAGTACCAGCTGCAGGCTGGCCAGCAGCTGCTGGTTGACACCGGCTACGTTGCCGGCTTCGAGAGCACCGTATCCATCGACATCCAGCAGGTGAAGGGTGCCAAGAACATGCTGTTTGGCGGCGAGGGGCTGTTCAACACCGTGCTCACCGGACCCGGGCGCATCTGGCTGCAGACCATGCCCATCCCCGGCGTTGCGCGCGCCGTCCAGCCCTACATCGTCACGTCGGCCGGCTAGTCTCAGCTGGCAACGCCCAAACACACGAGGGTCGCACGGCCATGCCCAGCCTTGGGCATGGCTGACGGCCAAGGCGAAGAAAGGAACGTCGCATGACAAGCTTGACGGATGAGAATCGCGAGGCCGAAGCACCGCTAGCAGAAGCGGGCATCGGCGAGGCGCCCGTCGAGGTCGTCCCCTCTGACAGCGGTCAGCCTGTCGCCCCACCGCAGCCGCCCGCGAAGCGGCACCGCGTGTACGACCACAAGATACTCACCTTCTTCTGGGTAATCTTCGTGTTCTTCGTCCTGTCCAACGTTATCTCGCTTGTCATCGTCTTTGGTGGGCAGGCCGTGGGCATCGAGTTCGACCTCAACCGCGTCGGAGACTACGTGGGCATTGCCACCGGACTCGTCATGCTGCTGTGGTTCCACCTCAAGTTCCGCGGGGAGTTCCAGGGCATCCTCGGATGGTCGACCGAGGGGCTGCGGATGGCGCTGCCCGCCCTCCTGTTCGTGGGCATCAACCTCATGGGCTTCCTTGAGACCACCGACATCAACCCCATCCTGCCCGTCCTCGTCATGGCCCTCTCGCCCGGTCTGGCCGAGGAGGTCATCTTCCGCGCCATCCCCTGCAGCAACTGGATGCGCGTGAGCTGCGACGAGAGAAGCATCCTGCCCAACGTGCTGGTGTCGGCCACGGTATTCGGCATCGTGCACGGCGCCAACCTCATTGCCGGGGCTGCCCTCTCGTCCACCATCTTCCAGGTTACCTACGCCTTCGCGCTGGGCGTGTTCTTCGCGGCGGTCATGCTGCGTTGCGGCAGCGTTTGGCCCACCGTGGTCATGCACACGCTCATCGACGCGTCAGGCTTCCTGTTCATGGACATGGCGGCAAACGGCATCATCACCGACGAGCTGGAGTATGGACTTGACTTCTACCTGACGGTTGCGGCGGCCATCATTCTGCTGCTCGTCGGCCTGTACCTGATCCGTCCCTCAAAGCGCGGCAGGATCGTCAAGAAGTGGCGTGCCAAGTGGCACAAGTCCCAGGCGCGCCACGCGCAGGCGTAGACAAGGCGCGGGAGGCAGCCGTGGCAACGACCTTAATACATGACCAGCTGGCCCTAACCTATCCTGACAGCTTCGCAGTGATGGGAGCCGACGAGCTGCGTGAGGGCTACCTTGACGACAATCCCAACCGCTGGGGCATCTGGGACCGCAATCGCCACGTAATCATCGTGGTGTACTGGCACGACTCAAATGCCTTCCTTGCGCGGCTGGTAAGCACCAAGGACCTGGCGAAACGCGCCCAGAAGCTGGTGGCCAAGGCCTACACCGGGCACGGCTACCAGCTTGGCCAGTTCTTCGAGACGCAGGTAGGAGGCCAGCAAGCCCACGGGTTTGGCTATCGCTACGACCTGCAGGGCACGGGCCAGGTGGCCGAGGCGGTCGTGACAAAGTACGGCAAGTGCTGCTACACGCTGTACTACTACGCGCGGGAGGAAGGGTCGCCGACCGACCGCGAGGTGTTCAAGGACGTGCTGCGATCGGCAAGCTTCGCATAGCGAGGCACCGCGGCACCGTGATTGCGAGGATGCGAAAGAGGGATGGCGGGCGATGACGAGGCGTGACCGCCTGCGCGAGGACGCGCGGGAACAGCTGGTCGACGCTATCCTGCAGCTGGGCTACCCAGCCGAGTTTGGCGTGGTGCTTGCCGAGGAGCTTCGCTCCGAGCAGGCCATGCGGCGCATGGCGTCGTACCTGCGGCAGGCCCAGCCGCAAAGCCCCGAGGAGATTGCCGACGAGATGCTGGCCATCGTGGCCCAGCGCGACAGCTGGGTGGAGCGCAAGATAAGCGAGCATGCGCAGGCCAGCGTGACGGCGTTCTACAACCGCGATCGCGACGACTAGGGCTCCAAAAGGGATGCCCCCTTTTGGAGTCCCGCCATCAAAGCTGAAAGTCCTTCAAGGCATGTCAGCCTGTCGTGAGGCTCCCCCACATTCAAGATACCTTAAGGAATGCGCCGTACCATGGTCTAGTCCCACTGGAAAGGAGACTAGCATGACACGTACCGGCACCTACCCCTACGGGGCCAAGCTCCTCGCGATGCCCTTGGCACTCACCTTGGCGATCTCGCTTGCGGCCTGCGGCGGCGCGGCGACAACCACGTCGGACGACGCGA
Source organism: uncultured Coriobacteriaceae bacterium (assembly GCA_902788705.1). Lineage (GTDB taxonomy): Bacteria > Actinomycetota > Coriobacteriia > Coriobacteriales > Atopobiaceae > UBA1367. The sequence goes on from CADALE010000002.1 coordinate 71,562, forward strand.
CAACCGAGACCATAGAGGAGGCTCCCGCGCAGGACGACCAGACCGAGGCGGAGGCCGAGCCAGACGCGGCGCAGGACGCAGACAGCCAGGCCGACGAGCCGTCGACCTTCTCGCTCACGCGCGACGACCTCACCATACAGCAGACCGTGAGCGACGACGCCGACGAGAGCCACGCCATCACGGCCGACGGCACCACCGACTCCTACGCCAACCTCGAGGTGCTCAAGACCGGCAGCGCCGATGGCGACGAGGCCGACTTCTACGGCACCAACGCCGCCGTCTATGCCACCAACGGCGCCACGCTCGACCTCTCAGGCGTGTACGTGAACACGAGCGGCACGCACGCCAACGCCGTGTTCAGCTACGGCGAGGGCACCACGCTGAGCATCAGCGACTCGGTCATCGAGACCGACGGCAACTGCTCGGGCGGCATCATGGTGACGGGCGGTGGCACGCTCAACGCCACCAACCTGGCCATCCACACCACCGGCAACTCGTCTGCAGCCATCCGCAGCGACCGCGGCGGCGGCACCCAGAACGTGAACGGCGGCAGCTATGTGACCGACGGCGTTGGCTCGCCCGTCATCTACTCCACCGCCGACGTGTACGTAAGCGACGCCGCCCTTGAGTCCACCTCGTCGCAGGGCGTGGTAGTTGAGGGCAAGAACTCCGTCACCCTCACCAACTGCGACCTCATCGCCAACAACGTGAGCAAGAACAGCGACAAGAGCGCCTGGTACCAGGCGATGATGATCTACCAGTCGATGTCGGGCGACGCGGCCGAGGGCGAGGCCAGCTTCACCATGGAGGGCGGCAGCCTTACCAACAGGAGCGGCGACGTGTTCTTCGTGAACAACACCGTGGCCACCATCAACCTCGCGTCGGCCAGCATCGTGAACGAGGATGCCAGCGGCGTGTTCATGCGCCTGGCCGCAGCCGGTTGGGGCAGCGAAGGCAGCAACGGTGGGCACGTGACCCTCAACGCAAGCGGGCAGGCCATCGACGGCGACATCCTGGTGGACAGCGTATCCGAGCTGAACGCCTACCTGCGCGATGGCTCCACCCTCGCCAGCACCGTGAACCCTGACAACGAGGGTTCGGTGTACATGGAGATCGAGAGCGGGTCGACGTGGGTGCTGACCGGTGACTCGTACGTGACCTCGCTCACCTGCGACGCGGACGCCATCAACCTGAATGGGCACACGCTGTATGTGAACGGCGTCGCCTACGAGGAGGGCACGGCAAGCATGGGCAGCGCGATTGAGTTCACCCTGCCCACCGGCGGCGGCATGGGCGGCATGGGCGGCCCCGGCGGCGGCGAGCCTCCCGCGAAGCCCGGCGAGTAGACCTCGGGACCTTGCTGCATAGGTGGCTATCCTGTCGGGAGTGTAGCTTGGGTGCCGCACTCCCGACAGTTTTATCGCGCCGGATGTCGGAAGTGTGGCTGGCGCGCTGCACTCCCGACACTTTTGCCGCGCCGGATGTCGGAAGTGTGGCTGGCGCGCTGCACTCCCGACGCGTAGGGCACCTCGGATGTCGGAAGTGTGGCTTGGGTGCCGCACTCCCGACGTGTAGGGCACCTCGGATGTCGGAAGTGTGGCTGGCGCGCTGCACTCCCGACACTTTTACCGCGCCGGATGTCGGTAGTGTGGCTTGGGTACCACACTTCCGACAGTTTTATCGCGCTGGATGTCGGAAGTGTGGCTTGGGTGCCGCACTCCCGACACCCATCGTTACGAGTCGCTGCGATTGGAGAAGAACTGGTACAGCGAGCGCACGGCCTCGCTCTCCCCTGCCAGTCGCTCGCTGGCCATGGCGTCAAACTGGTCCCGGAGCTGCCGAAGGTCCTTCTGGTAGGTACCCACCCGATAGGCGTACTCGTTGAACGTCACCTCGTTGCGCAGCCTACCCTGCACATTGCCCAGCTCGATGAGGATGACCTTGGCAAGGTTGCAGGCGCATCCAGCACCGTCCTCACCGTTCATCTCGAATATGTGGTCGAACACCGGGTACGCGTAGGCCATGCCAAACGCGACGGCGGATACCACGCGCTCGACCCCCGCCACCTCGTCGGCCGGCAGCTGGCCTTGGTTCAGGGCCATCACCTGCGGTTCGTACGTGCGAACGTCCCACCTTGGGAACAGCTCCGCCAATGCCTCGGAAAGCTTCTCCAGGAAAAACGTGGGGTCGGCCGGCCTGTTTGCCACCAGCTTTTGCAGGCACTCGGGCAGCGATGACAGGGCCAGCTCCCACGCCTTCAGGCAGAGCTCGACGGCCTGCCCAGGCCGAGCCGACTGGCGGACAAGCTCCGGCGTGAGGTTGCCGCAGCGCTCCAGGAAGGCATAGGTCTCGGCCATCCTCAGCACCGCGAGGTCGTCCGGAAGGCCGGGATGGCGCTTCTCGCGCAGCCGCACGAGGGCGATGAGGTAGGTCTCGAAGTGCGTGGTGTCCAGCTGGTAGTCCTGGTTGCTGGCCATGGCCGCCTCGACATAGCGGGGAAAGAGCCCAAACGCCAGCTGGTCGTTGCGCGTGACGTTGGCCATGAACATCTGCGTCTGGTACAGCTGCATGAGCCAGGTGAGGTTTCCCAGCCTCGTGCACAGCCCCTCGCATCGGTCGAAGTACTCCATCGCCCGCGAGCTGTCCCCCGTGGAGAGCAGCGTGGAGGTGGCGATCTCGAAGTACAGGGGCACGAGGTCGCTCAGGTTGCCGTCCTCGCCGTACTCGTCCTCAAGCTGGCGATATATGGCCATGGCCTCGTCCTGGTGGTTCTGGGCCTTCTCGCACGAGGCCACCCACTTCAGCGCGATGAAGGCTTGGCTACGGTCGCCGACGGCCTTGGCGGCGTCGAGGTAGCTGCGGAAGGCCTCCTCGGCCTCCACGTAGGCATCGGTCCTGAACAGGCCCTGCCCCAGCACGTAGAGCACATAGCACAGCTCGGTGCCCGGCCGCTTCGGGCAGGTCTGGAAGCGCTCCTTTGCCATGGCAAGCGCCTCCTGGGAATGCCCCGTGTCCAGCAGCGACTGCGCCTGGTGGTACCACGCCTGCACCTCTTCAGTCGACCCCGCATCCGCGCTGCCCATGCGCGCCTGCGAGAGGATCGAGAGCGCCTCCGCGTTGCCGCCGCGCGCGCCAAGAAGGTCCGACAGGTACAGGGCGGTGGACTGGTCGGCATCGCTCAGGGAGCCTCCCGACTCAACGACGGCGCGCGCCCGTCCCAGCACCTCGGAGAATCCCTCGGCGATGGTGTGGGTGGTATGTTCCTCGACGCGAGCCCAGTATCCCACGTACTCCTCGAAGCCCCAGGCGTGCAGGTAGGCGAGGAACGTCTGGTCACGCAGCAGGCCATACAGCTCTTCGTAGCGGCCCGCGGCAACAAGCTGGCCTGGCAGCTCGAAGGTGAACCGCGAGGCGAAGGTGACGCTGCCTGCGTCCATCGCCTGCGCAAGGAGCTGCGCAAGCGCGCCCTTCAGGAAGTCCGTCCTGCCCGAGAGGAAGTAGTCGGCGAGCGCGGAATGACGCGCGACGAGGTCGCTGTCCTGCACGAATGCGCGCGCCGCATCCTCGACGGCACCCGGGGCAAAGCGATAGACCACCTCGCCTTCGGACCGGCGCTCAACCAGGAGGGGCAGCAGCGCGTAGAAGACACGCGAGAAGTAGGCGTACGGTAGCCCGTGAGAGCGGTCGGGTAGGGTGTGCTTGCTGCCCGCTTCGAGCTCGGCCCACACCGCCTGATCGCGGCTAAGCAGGTCATAGAGCTCCTTGTCGCTCAGGCCCGCCCGCGAAGCCAGGAGAAACGCGACCATCCCCTCCACGATCCGCTGGCCGAAGTGCTGGTCGCGGGTCAGGCTCAGCAGCGAGCGCCGCACGTAATCCCCCACGCTGCCGTACCCGATTAGGCTAGATGCGTCAGCAAAGCTGGCAAGCGTTGCCACCCGTTCAGTCAGCATCGAGACCAGGTGCATGTCGCCGGTGCGCTCGAACCCGTCAAGGAGCGCCCCCTTCTGCCGCCACGTCGCGCGCCTGCCAAGGTGGGCAAGTCGGGCATCCACCATGGTAGATACCTGCGCCTTTGTTGGCGCTTCCAGCCTGATGACACGCGCGTCGGCGGGAAGGTAGCGTGCGCACAGCTCCCTGCACGCCTCGTCCATGGAAAGTATCAAGGGCCCCTCGCGACCAGCGGAGAGAAGTCCCTCCACCAGCCGACGCGGCTTGTTCGCGTGGTCGACGCCATCCACCACGAGGGGCGTAGCGCCATCCAGAGGGCCAAGGTCGGCCAGCAGCCTATCCACGTCAGAGGACGCGGCGGTAAGCCCGATGAACCGCGCGACCGGGGCAGACTGGAGCCGCTCGCCCAGGCGCACGGCAAGCTCGGCCATGAGGTACGTCTTTCCGGCGCCGGCATCACCCACCACGACGATGGGGGCGGAAGGCACGTCACCTGAGTCAGGCGGCTCGGAGGACATCCCGTCCTCCCCCATGATCCGCGACAGCAGCCCCTCCACCTCGGCCGAGCGCGAAGCGAAGCTCCCATGCAGCTCCTCGGCGTACGCACGGTGCGCCGACTCCTCCTCGCCGAGGCTACCCACGCGGGAGAACTCGTCGTGCAGGTAGTGCTCGAGGCGCAGGTACATCGCCTCGGCAAAGGCCTGCATGGCCGCGTCTTGGCTGGCAGCGTCGGCGGCGAGGTCAAGCTCATACTCGTAGGCATCGTGCGCCAACGCCCTGACCAGGTCCTTCACCTGGGAGGCCTCGGCAAGGGACGCCTCGTTCCTCAGGCCGTCTACGCCAAGGTCGAAGTACGTGCCCCACGACGAGCGCGGCGCGTTGCGCAGGGTCCGAATGGCACAGACGGACGAGCCGGGGAAGTCCTCGAACGCAAGGCGCTCGAGGAGCTCGCGATGGGTTGCCGAGCCGGTAAGCAGCACGTGCTCCTCGCCGGACAGGCCCATCCTGCAGGCGATGGCATCAAGCAGCGCCAGAACCGATCCGTTGGCCGCTGAGACCAGCCTGAGCTCGCGCTGCGCAGCGTTCTCGTCGGCCTCGTATGCCTCGAGCAGCGCGGCACGCTCGCTGGCCGTGGCCTCTGTGAGTATGCGCTCGGCAAGGTCATGCGGTATGCGGGTGGGCAGTGGCCGCCAACCATAGCGGTCACCCGCCAGAAAGATGAAGTTGGGGCGAGGCGTCAGTTGCGCACAGCGGCGCACCTCACTAAGGCAGATGTCCAGCGTGGCGTTGTCGTCGCCATCCTCCTCGGCGATGCCCCAGCGCAGGTCGATGGCTTGGAAGCTGCAGCCGTTCTCTCGGCATAGCCGCTCAAGCCGTGGAAAGACAAGCGCATGCAGCGCGTCACGCTCGGCCGTGAAGTCGTTGAAGGTGGAGGAGATGAAGACCCTCGCTGTGCGCATGTAACCTCCGATCGACTGATTTGCATAAGATTAGCAGACCAGCCAATCGGCAGTTGTGCCACAAGGGGGGCCAATGGGAACGGGATCGGGGCTCTCTGCACGTTAACTCCGTCCCTAGGTGCCAATTCCTCGAGAAGGACCGCGCTTCCGGGGGCCGAGTGTACAAAAAGCCGAGCCAGTGCATCCCTTTGTAGCTGCCCTCGAAATTGATAAGCCCGTTACCTGCGGCTTTGCAAAATCGCCTTCTTACCCTTTGGCCAATTCGTGGGGATTATTGGACGTCGGCGCCCATCGAGCCGGAGAGCCTCCCACAAAAGCGCAGGTAGACGTGATATCAATTTTGCAATTAATTTTTCCCGCGTGCATTGCCTCGGCATTTTGTACAGCAGAGGCAAGGCCATCCCGGACGGCGCGGTACCAAAGGAGCAAAACGCCCTTTGGCACCCTACATGCGCATGCGCAGCTCGTCGAGGGTGGGGCCGCCCTCACCGCGACGCCAGTACAGCCAGCCGTTAAGCCCGCCGGACGCAGCGCCCACCGAGCCAAGGAAGCGCTCATAGGCCGCCGTCGGGTCGTCGAACATCTCACCATTGGCCAGCATGATCCTGCCGGTGGAGGTAACCGTGGCGCGGCCTGCATACATCATGTTGGCGCTCACCAGCACGTCGTCCATCTCCACCAGACCGGCCTTGAAGAGGTCGGCGAACGTTACCGACGCCGCCGTGGCCGCCCGTCCGCGCGCACGGTACACCTCGCGCACGGCCGCATCCACCTCTGGCAGGGGCCATAGGGCAAGCGCCTCCTCGGCCAGCCGGTTGGTGCGCCGCTCGATGGCCGCACCGTCCCAACGCTCGCAGGCAAGCACGTCCGCAGAAATGCTGAGGGCATCCGATGCCTCCACCTGCGCACGCTTCTGCGCGGGCGTGCATTCCTGCAGGTCGTAGGCGCCGGTCGTGAGGGTGAGGTTGCCCAGCTTGCCCACCAGCTCTTCGGCCGTGCGCTCCGGATCGGCACCCAACACAGCTCGCCACTCCCCCACCTTGGCGGCGCCAACAGGCAGCACGTGCTCAAGCGTCCAGCCATGGCCCATCAGCATGTCCTCGGCGTCGGGGCTTACGCTACCCTCCACGCGCGCCAGCAGGAAGCGCGTCCTGGTAAAGGCAAACATGTCGCGCGTGCGCAGGGCATGGGCAAACTCCTCGTCCGAAGGGAAGCGCCGCGGCGTTCCCTCCTCGTTGAGCAGCGACGCAAGGAACACCTGGGCCACGTTGCCCTCCTCCTCGCGCGTCGCGCTCACGCGCGCCGTGAGCGACGGCAGGAAGGTAGCCAGCGCACTGCCCTCGCAGTCGCAAACGGCGCGACGGAACAGGTAGGCCTCCAGCGCCTGCAGCACGTCCAGCAGCTCCTCGTGCGAGAGGTCCTTGCGGTCAAGGGCGTCCAACAGCTCCATCACGAGTGGCACCACGCCCGGCACCTCAAGCCAGCCGATGCGGCGCAGCGCCAGGGTCAGCCGCTCGTCGCCCTCCACCTCGCAGCGGGTGGCCGCGGCAAAGTAGCTGGCAAAGCGGCGCAGGCGCAGCGCGAACACCTTCATGCGGTCGCGTGTGGCGTAGCCGTTGAACAGCACGTGGCGCTTGAAGGCCGTGTACACCTCGGGTGCGTCAAAGGGCTCCGGCGCATGCACCACGCTCAGGTAGCTGCGCGCGAACTCGTCAAAGGCGTCGTCGTAGGCGAAGGGCACCGTACCCAGCACCTCCTCGAGCGGGCGCCAGTAGGTGCGGTACAGCTCCTGCTGCTCGTCCAGCGGGTAGCCCATCAGCACGAAGTTGCGCACGAGGTCGCCGGACGAGAGGTCCTTGCCGGTGGAGTTCATCGACTCGAAGATGACTTGCGGATCGTCCACGCCCTGGGTGAGCGACACCGCCACCACCTCGAGGCGCTGCAGGCCTGCCCACACCGAGTCGACGTCATCCAGCGCCTCGAGACGCCGCTCGAACAGCGAGAGGTTGGCGCGCAGCGCAGGATACGCATACGAGTAGAACACCTCGGCCGGGGCGTCGACGCCCTCGGGGTCCTCCACATGGTCAACCAAGGCCTGGTAGTAGGCCCGGTCGTTCTTGGAGAGGGTGAGCTTGTAGTGGTCGTCGCCCGTGCGGTACGGGTTGGTGAGGTAGCCGCCGCCCACAATCTCGTCGTAGGAGAACGACAGGCGCTCGTCCGCATGGCTGCGGGCATAGCGCGCCAGCGCCATGAGCAGCAGCATGATGGTGGTGATGCGCTGCTGACCATCGATAACCAGGTGTTGCGTCACGCCCTGGTCGTCCACCGAGCCGTCCTGGATGGTGACGATGGAGCCCGTGAAGTGCGGCACGCGCCGGCGCCCAGAGGACAGGATGTCGTCCCACAGCTGCACGCACTGCGATTCGTCCCACGAGTAGGGCCGCTGATACACCGGCACCACGTACCGGGCATTCATTTCGCTGATGAGGCCCATGATCCTGCGCGCGCTTGCGTCCATGCGTGGTTCCTTCCTGCGTTTGGGGTCGGGTGCGCATCTGCCGGCCGCGGGCCGGACAAAGTGCTACGTCCCCAGTGTCCTGCGTGCTGGCCGCGGGCCGGACAAAGTGCTACGTCCCCAGTGTCCGCGACCCCTGTGTTCTATCTATTCAAAGTAGCGCTCCCAGCGCGCGAACGTGTCGTTGAATCGGGCAGTGATGTCGTCCATCTTGTCTGCCGCGTCGGCCGCACGCTCCTCCGGCGTGTGCGCCTCCTTTGGCGCGGGTCCCAGCAGAAGCGTTGCCACGAGGTCGCCTGCCGCGTCTAGGAAGAAGCTCCGATCAGCCTCGGGCAGGCCATCCAGCCGCCGCAGCATCAGGGCAAGCGAGCCGTCCTCCAGGCTTTGGGCAAGGCCCGAGAAGGTCACCTCGCCCGCAGCGCGCACCACCGTGCAGAGGACGTCCACGAAGCGCTCGCGGTCAGAGGCAGACATGCCCATCAACCAGCTGTTCATTCGCTTACCAGTGCGATAGGCATCATACGAGAGGGCGCCCTCGCGCGCGAAGTCGTTGCCTTCCACCACCCACGAGAACGGGTGGTGCTGCATGATGCCCGCCTTCGTGCTGCGCACCACGATGGGATCGGCACCTTGGCCGCCCAGCAGCAGGCCCACCAGCGACTCTCCGGGAATGGTCCTCTCCACGAGGTCCCAACTGCCCGCCCACGAGGGACTTGCCGTGGTCTCGCCCAGGAAGCCGGGGCTGTCGTGCGAATAGCAGCGCACGATGCGCTGGCGAACGTCGTCGGACGCCGTCATCGTGGCATACACCGCGAGGTTGCCGCCCTTGGAATGTCCGCCCACGTAAAGAGGCCCCTCCACCTGATTGGCAATGCGCTGCAGGTAGGCATGGGCGGCCTCCTGTGCCGGCACGACGGGACGGAAGCTCATGCAGAGGTCTTCCTTCCATCCAAGCAGCGTGTTGTCAGTGCCGCGGAAGGCAACGTACGACGATCCGTCGGACAGCTGGAACGTAACCGCCGCAAACTGGCGCTGCTCGCTTTGGCTTGACTCCTCGGCGGCAAGACAGGCGCGCACGTTGAAGAAGCGCGGGCTCGAGGCCACTGCCAGCAGCAGCTGCTCGTAGCTGTCGTGGCTGGAGATGGGGGCGGTAAGCGAGAGGCGTCGCTTGTCGTCGTTCAGCATGAGGAGGTACACGCCCTTGGGCGTGGACGCGTCGGGCACCTCCTCGGGAATCCACAGGTACGAGAGGCAGGACAGCACCAAGCTGTCCACCCGATTGAGCGGGCGCTGCTCAAAGGTGTCGGTACAGGTGCGGACATAGTCGACGATGCTTGCCATGGGTGCCTCCCGCCGTGTTGCCTTCGCTCAAGTATGGCATGACCGTTTCAAAGGGGATACTCCCTTTCGGTACGGTGCACCACACGCCTGTGCCTCGCGGCCCGCGCTCCGGCACCTGCGTTTCGCCGTCGCGCCCCGCGCCTCCACCCTCCCGCGCTTCCGCGCCTCCGCGCCGCCACGCCTCCGTCCGTCTTTTCCCGAAAAGTAGTGCTCCAATTTCTTCGCACTTATTATCCGAACGTGCGCGAGGCACCTCGGGATGCGCGGGAGACACCGGGAGAAGCAAGCGGGGCCCACGGCACACCGCGGGACCCGCGTCAGGAACGCTCACCCACCTAAATCCATGCCGTAGGCCAGCCCCACGAAAGGGCTAATGCAAGGCACGCTGGTCCAACCACGCGCGAATCCGGCCAATCCAATCAACCTCGGGCATCGCGGCCGCCTCCTCTTGGGAAACCGTCAGGCTCACCCTTCCGCGGCACACTTCGACCGCCAGCGAGAGCGTGAACACCACGCACCTCGCCACGATGCCAAGGTAGTCAAGTACGAGAAGCGTGGCGATTGACAAGTACGCAAGGGGATGCTGCAGGTGCGTGACGGCCCATGACGAGAGCGGAACCAACGCGAGGTCGGAGCCCGTCGCAGCGCCCAACGCCCAGAAGAGGAATCGTGACCACACCACGACCACTGCCTCGGCTAACACCACGTACGGCACGAATAGAACAATTGACGGGAGCAGGGCAACCGAGGGGTCGCGGAGCCAGAGAATGACGGCCCACATGCCGAGCGACACCAACTCGAACGCCGCAAGCAGCAGGTAGGGGTCGATGCTGCCCAAAAGGCCGCTGCACTGGACAAGCAGTTGCGGCCAGCCATGTGCCGCGAGCGCGAGCACGATGGTGGAAAGCCCGCAGACCACGAGGCTCACCAGCAGATACGCGCCGACGTCGGCAGTTATTGCCCGCGGGGCGCGCGCCACGAACGTGTCCCAGACGCTGATGCATCTGGATGATGTGCCAGCCGTCTCCTGAACCTGTGATGCCATGATGCCTCCATGCTGCTGCGTAGCGTATTCATGGAAAACACTACGCGCTGGGAGGTGCGAGACATTGCACAAACAAGGGTGATGGTGCGCATCTTGGCCCGTTATGGTACGGGCCGAGGCGTACCTTAGCGAGCGGTCCCGAAAGGGATAGCCCCCTTTGGAACCCTTGCCATCCCTAGATGATCGAGGTGAAGCTGGGGGTGCGACGAAGGAGGCCAACGACCACCACCGAGCCCGCGAGCGCAACGGCAAACGCAAGCGCCTCGTACACACCCCACGGCATCGACAGCGGACTCACCACGCGCACGATCACGTGCAGGAACAGCGGATGGATGACATAGATGCCAAAGCTGCGGTCGGCCAGCAGCGCTGCAACCGGGCAGCGCTCGATAGGGCAGGTCGCAAAGCGTTCGAACGCAAGGAACGCCAGCGCACCGTACGGGGCCACCAGACAGTACTCGGGAAGGCAGAGGTCTCCCCTCCCCAAGAAGGCCGCGACCAGCATGGCGACAAGTGATGTGGCCCCAAGCGCCACGGTTTGCCCATCAAACCGCAGGTAGGCATGCGCGTACCAGCCCAGAAGATAGTAGAAGGCCGCTGGCACCAGGTTCGCGGGAGTCGCGAGCGCAACCCCACGCGCAAGCTGCGTCACCGTGGGAACCACGAGCACCAGGACGTACGCTGCGGCCAGCACCAGCCCAAGTCGGCGCTGATCCAGCCGCGTCGTCAACAGGCGTAGCGCGGGCGTGAGCAGATACAGCCCCAGAAGGGCGTACACGTACCAGAGGTGCCCCCACGTGTTGCCGGTCAGAAGGTTGCGCAGGGCCTCCCCCACCACCTCAGGCGCAAGGCCGCCGTGCATCACCACGCTCTCGATGAGGCAGAACGCCAGCCCAAACGTGGCCAGCACCAGCAGCATGCGGCGTGCATACCCAAGCAGGCGCGGCCATCCCACGTCCTTGGATGGGTCAAGCAGCAGCGCACCGGACACCATGAGAAACACCGGCACCGCCCAGCGCGTAAGCATGATGGTAAGCAGGTCTCCCACAAGCACGCGGGTGCTGCCCAACGCCGCGTAGCCCACCGCGTTTGCCTCCGTCACGAACACATGCAGGAAGACGATGGCTATGCAACCGGCGGCGCGCGCCCACTCGTAGCAGGGGCGACGCGCCGCCTTCGTTATTGGCTGCTGTGCGTGCGACACCGCTTGGGCTACTCTTCGAGCAGGTCGGGCTCGGCGTACGGAGCGCCGGCAGGCAGGCGGTCGGCGTAGCGCTCGGCAACCTCCTCAGGCGTGAGCACGTCCTCGATGCGCAGGTTGACGCCCGCGACCGCAAGGCCCGTCATGCCCGAAATCTGCTTGACCACGGCCTTCTTCACGTCCTCGAACACCTGCGGGGCGTAGGCACCGTACTCCATGAGCACCGACACGTTCACGCGCACGGCACTTTCGGGGGTGACCTCCACCGTGACACCCTTGCGCGTGTCGGTCGCGCCGAACGCATCCTGCAGCCGGTTGATCCAGCCGCCCTTCATGCCCACTACGCCGGGCACGTCGCGCACCGCAAGGGCCACGATCTTCTCGATGACGCCATTGGAGAAGGTGAGGGAGTCCTCGGAGTCGACGTCCTCGTCGTCAAGGTCGTCGTCCTCATCGTCCAGGTCGTCGTCCTCGTCTGGGACGTCCTCACCCTCGTCGTCGATAGCGTCGTCGGACACCTCGGCCTCGTCAGGCTCGGGCGCGGCCTCGACAGCAACCTCCTCGTCGGCGGCATCTGCCGGCGCGTCAGCCACAAGATCGTTCACGGCCTCGACAGCCAGCTCTTCCGGCTGGGTGGCGACCTGGTCCGCTGTCTCCTGAATGTCAAACGCCTTGTTGTCGAACTCTGCCATGGCATGCCTCCTGTCAGATTGTTTGGAAAGCCGAACTACGAGCCGGCGACGCAGCCCTTCGAGTGGCTACCTTGTCCTCACCTCTTGCGTCCGAGCAGCCTGCGAACCCACCCAAAGGGCGACCAACGGCCGTCAAGCCACGCTCCTACGAATGCGCCGCAGGTCACAAAGCCAACCACAAGCAGCGTACGCCAAAGGCCGATGGTAAACACCAGCAGCGCAAGCGCCAGTCCACAGAGCCCACCCACCACGGTGTGCTCGCGGCCGGGAAAGCTCTTGGCAAGCCATTTCGAGACCGCGTCCTGATGCTGCGGCGCCTGGTCGATCTCCTCGACCGGCGTTTCGTCTGCAGCAGGCGCGGTAGACTCGCTTGCCGCGACCGGCTGGGGCGCATCCGTCGTATCCGCCGGCGCAGCCGTCTCCTGAGGGGCAGCCTCCTCGGGCGCTGGCACCTCGGTTGCCTCGTCAAGCTCCTCCACCGGCGCAACGGCCACCTCAGGCGTGGGTTCCTGCTCGATGCGCGCAACCGGCGCCTTGATGGCACCCTTTGACATGGGCTTTATTACCTCTGCCATGGGAACCTCACTCCCTTGCGCTCAGGCTCGGCCTCTGCCGGGGGCTCCACATCCACATGCACCGGGATGCCGTCAACCCGAGCGACCTCGACATCTGCAGCTTCGGTCTCAACTGACGCCGAGTCATCCGCGCCGGCCTCAGCCGGCGCGGCCAGGGCAGGGCTCTCGCCAGAGGCCTCTCCTGCCGTGATGGCAGGCTGGCTGGCGGAGGACTGGCCACCCGAACCGAGACCCCCGAAGGAGAACGGCATCCCGAACGACTGCGACGTGGAAGATGCAGGCGAGTCAGCCTCAGACTGGAAGTCGGACTCGTCGTAGTCCTCGTACAGCGGCCGCGGCTCCAGCGACTCGGGCTCGGAGAACTCCACCGTCACACGGTTGATGGCCTTGCCGCAGATGGTCGACAGCCCGTCGATGAGGGCCTCATGCAGGTGCGCTCCTTCCTGCGTGACGTCGATCGCGTAGGCAGGACGCACGCGCACACGCACGTTGACCTTGTGGTGGCTTGCCGAGACGCGCACCTTCTGGACCAGGTAGTCGCCCTCCTGTTCCACGATGTGCGCCGCTTGCGACGCGATGGCCGACGTGGAGACGGTAATCTGATCGCCGCCGGAGATGCCCACCACCACGGTCTTGGCATTGCGCGGGGTAAGGATGGCTCGAAGCAGCGCCACAACCGCGCCGACCGCCGTGATGACCACAGCCACCTGCACAAGGGCGAAGTACCACGGCAGGTACAGCAGTGCCGCGGCCCCCTTGGTAAAGGGTCCCACCCACGGAAGCGAGAGAGCCACGAGACAGAAGAGTCCCGCCACGCCAAATACCAGCAGCGCAACGCGCTTGAGGATGTTCATGGGCCAGCCTCCAACCTGCGCGCGGGCAACGCCCGCAGAAACGTTTCATAGGAGAAGCATAGCGCATCGGGCGGACGGAATGGAGGTTCCAAAGGGGATACTCCCTTTGGAACCTCGGCGCCTAGAGCTCCGTGAAGAGGTTTCGCCCGGCGAAGTCCACGCGCAGGTTGCCAAAGACCACTTCGCCCTCAAGCGCCTGAATCCGCGTGGGGTGTATCACCAGGCTGATCTGGCTGATGGCGGCAAGCGGCCTCTGGTTCATCGGTGCCAAAGGGATGCGCACGGTGTTCGCGCCTTCCGTCAGCTCGCACTCCACCGCCCGGAACACCCGGTTGTCCCCAACCTTCAGCTCAACGGTCAGCGACTCGAGCGCGCCGTCCACGTTGTCCACGTCTAGGCACAGGGCTGCGTCGCTGTCAAAGGCGAGGTACTCGCGAAGGTTGAGCTCGTCCCAGAACTGCAGCGCGACCGAGGCAAACGACGGATCGTAGGGCAACCTGCCAAGGTGGAACGTGAACAGGAGGCGTTCGTCATCCGGGCTTTCTGTCAGCCTTTGGCAACGCACGATACGCTCTCGCGGCAGCCTGTTCTCGGGACGCTCATCGAAGTACGCACCCACCTCGGCGTCGTCCAGCAGCGACGTCTTCTCCAGCACCCCTCGGTGCACAAAGGCCGCATACTCGGCGGCGCGCACCTCAAGCGCCCCGACCGGCCCGGCGTGGCCGAGCTCCGCCACCTTCTGCAGAAAGAGCATGAGCGACCCGACGTCGGTGAGGTCGGTAAGCTGCATCTCTACCAGCGGCGTGTTGGCCAGCGCCAGCCCCTTGTCCAGCGGCGGCACCAGCATCGGCTGGATGGACACGGCCTTGAGCTCGTCGAAGCAGTAGCGTTCGTACGCCGCGCCAAGCTCGAGGATGCAGTACCTGCTTGCCCAGTACTCGCGCGAGACGATGGCCACGAACAGGTCCGCGTTACGGAGGCTCTCGTAGATGGCCTCCTTGTAGTTGGCTCCGGGCTGGATGGATGCCTCCGACGAGCAGAAGACCGTGGCTTGGGGGTCAGCCATCCTGATGAGTTCGACGAGGCCGTGAATCAGCCAGGCGTTCTGGGAGGAGTGGCTGACGAAGACGTTGCTCATGGCGGTCCCTTTCCGGGTAGGTTGAGGCAATGATATACCAGGCTGCGGGCTTAGGGAGATGGTGGAGGCCCAGCTGGGAGCACTTCCGCCACTGACTAACACGTACCCCCAACGGCGACGCCGTCTATGATTTCGGTCGCTGTGGCACAGGCCGAGCTGGTCGCTCCAATCTCGTGTTGCCAGAAGGGGTTGCAAGCGCCCTCTCAAAGAGGGAGAACTCGTCTATTACCTCCTGGGCAACATATAGCCCGCTCTTCCGGTTCTTGGAGGACTGTACCAGCACTCCGTTTGCCTCCAGCTCCCGCACGGCCCCTCGTGCCGCCGGGTAGCTTCTTCCGGTGATCCTTGCAACCGAGGCTATGCTCACTACCGGATTACCTGGGAGGGCATCCAGCAGCAGCTCAGCTGCAGAGTTGTGCCTGGGCCTCACCCTGTCGTCCCACTTATGTCGCAGCATCGAGATGCGCTCCTCGAAGGCCATGGAGCGGTCGCAGGCTACGATGGCGGCATGGCAGAAGAACACCACCCACTGGCTGAAGGATGTCTCGGCAGCTACGCCGTCTTCCTGATCGTCGTAACGGAATGCCGACAGCCCTCTCACGTACTCATCTCTGAGGGTGCCCAGTACGAGGGAGATTGGCGCAACGGTATGAGGGCATAGCCCCCGGCGCTTCAGAACGATGTGGACGAGCGCCCTCCCTGTCCTACCGTTACCATCTGCGAAGGGGTGAATGGTCTCGAACTGCGCGTGTGCAATGGCGGCAGTGGCCATGGCGGGCAAATGCGAATGCTCTATAAAATCCAGGAGGTCTTCCATCAGGGGCATTACCAGTTCAGGACGCGGGGGTACATACGAAGCGGCAAGCGGATGGTACCAGCTACCTCCAATCCAATTCTGGGAATCCCTCAGGCTTCCTCCATAGGCCTCCAGCTTTGTCCCCCTCATCAATGCAGCATGCACATCTTGGATGTCGGCCACCGATAGCCTGTCCTTCTGAGACACCCCCTCTATGGCCTCCTGCATTGCCCGAACATTGCCCATTACCTCAACCTCTATTGCGCTGGGCCTGCGAGAGACCCCAAGTTCGCTGAGCGCCTCGACTTCTAGCATCCTGCGGACGCTCATTTCTAGCCCCTCTATGCGAGAGGACGAAATAGCTTCCGACCTCAGCAACATGCGAGAGAGACTCTCGGCGGTGCTGATGTATTTTGCGCTTGCGTCAAGCTGGGTCATGCTCTGAACTGCTGCCTCACATGCGGCAGCCGCCTCTACGGAAAGACGGATGTCTGTACCCGCAAGCTTGTCGGGAACATAGGGATGGTATTGTCCCGACATGCGGTCATGCATAGTGGGGGCATCCGCGTCAGATGTCCAGAAAGCTGTCTCGTAATGACCCATCAGAACCTTTCTTTTGTAATCTATTAAAGATAGTTTATTGGATAACCTTTCTTTTCGCAAGGTCATACGAAAGGCTGAAGATGACTTCGGTATGCGCTAGGGACACCCCCGTTGCGCGGCCGTATCAGCGAAGGCCGTACATGCCACGAATGATGCCCATCACCTGCCGCATGGTGGCATCGCTTGCATATCCGATAAGTCGATAGCCCCTTTGCACTGCATCGATGGTACGCACCATCTCGACGCAGGCAAACCCATGTATTCCGGCCGCATCGATGGGCACGTGCAGTGGATATCCGTTGTCAGCCGACTGCACGGGGACCACCCCAACGAATGAGGACCGGGAGTTGAAGCCAAAGTCGGTCACCACCAGGGCGGGGCGGCGCTTCGCAGGTTCGTGGCCCACGGATGGGCTGAAATCCACCTCGATGATGTCCCCCTGCTCCAGCATGCTCATGCCACGACCTCCGCACCAACATCTTCGCCCCAGTCGCCTTCGGTGGGAACGTATGAGCCCTCGTATCCATCGAACAACTCGTCCATCGAGCGATACGGGGCGTCGGAGTATGAGCGATGCTGGTCGAGCACGGGCCGCAAGACGATGTAGCCGCCCATAAGGTCGGAGTGGTACTCAATCGTGATGGGGCTGCCGATGGAGATGCCCAGCTCGTCACAGATGGCCTTGGGAATGCGCACCGCGCGCGAGGTGCCCCACTCCTTGAGTTGCGTGCTGACGGCAGTGGCCACGTTTGCCTCCTCGCATCGTAAGATATCTCTAGAGATATCTTACGACACAATGCGCAGGATGTCAACCTTGTCGAGAGTGCTCGGAGCATGCTTCAGAATCGGGCCTTAGCGCTTGACCGTTTGCTGGCCGTTTTTTGTATCATGAAGACGCAAGAAGAGCAGCCACGAAGGGAGGCCGACATGTCACCCCTTCCAATTGAAGACGGATACGGGCTGTTCGTAGACACGGATGGGACGCGTGTCACGCTCGACAAGAGGGCGTGTGGGGCCGTGCGGATGACGCTCGGTGTGATAGAGGGAGGCAAGTCCTGCACCTCGGACGACGACCCGCTCATCTCGACTGGGGCCGCTGCCGAGATGCTGGGCGTCTCTAGGCGCACCGTGA
This sequence comes from uncultured Coriobacteriaceae bacterium, assembly GCA_902788705.1. Lineage (GTDB taxonomy): Bacteria > Actinomycetota > Coriobacteriia > Coriobacteriales > Atopobiaceae > UBA1367. The sequence continues at coordinate 88,862 of CADALE010000002.1, forward strand.
CGCGCATCATGGATGCCGGCGATCTGCCCTTCGTCCGCGAGGGTAAGGGGCACCGCCGCGTGCGGCTGTCTGAGGTGTTGAGATACAAAGACAAGTCGGATAGACGCAGCGAGGTGCTGAGCGAACTGCGTGGGTACCTGCACGACGAGGGCCTTGAAGACATTGACTTTGATGGTGGCCATCTTGCAGAGTATCGGCAGGAGGACTAGTCCATGCTGCGGGTGATGATTGATGCCACAATGCGACACTTAAGGAATGCCAGCACAGTGGTTTTACCTACTATCGGCAAGATAGAGAACAAAGTGTCGCTCCATCCCCGGGCATAGACAGTACTTATCCACAATCCAGCACATTCTCTAGCTGCAGCTGAGTGTCAACCCTGGCGGAAGTGCTCGGATGATTACGTCAGGGGTACACCAACCATTCCGACGCGGTTGACTCTGGCCATTGCTACCGATAGTTATCACTGTTGGTGAACCTAAAGCGCATAGTGCGTGAGTGGGGGTCACTAGGGGGCGGCGAAAGCCGCCCACCTCGCTTTTTGGCTCGCCCCCCATGGGGGTCACTCGGGTAAGCCTCCTTGCACAGCACGGGCTTGAGGTGATAGAGTAGTTCTTCACCTTATGTCTTTCGACCGTGCTGTTGTGTGCAACAGCCTGTAGAAGAAAGTACGCATTTGCATCGCAAAGTTGCAAAGGCTGCGATAGATTCGACTTCTTGTGATTGATTGAAGCCAGTATAGAGCTTGCGCTCGATACTGGAAGCATCGTGGGATACAAGAGGACCTTTACGCCAGCTCTTCCAAAACCACTCAAGATGGCTTTCTTAGCGCCCGCATCCAATCAAGCATTTCGCTACATCAACTGACGTCAAAGGGCTTTCGTTCGTCTTGATTTTGCATCCCAGGAACTTGAGCTTATCTATACCGCTGCGATATAGAGCGAGATTGTAATCTGAGCATGCTATTCCTGGCGCCTCCAGTGGGAGGAAGCATGAACTGTAGCGAATACCGTCAGGGGTCTTCTCCGCGAGAATGGCGCATATATCGTTCGTTAAGTCATGTAGATGTTCACGTTGGTTAAGGACTCCGAACTTGAATGGCAACTCCAGGCCGCCTCTCTCCATAACGCAAGAAAGGTCGCACAGGTCATCGAGGAGTATTTGCCCATAGCACCTATCGAGGAATCCAAACAGATCCGAGTTTCTCTTTTCACGGGAAGGGGCGATGAGGAGCGAGTTCAACACCATTCCGGCGATGTTATGCAATGTGTTCGTGCTATCTATGTGGAGGAAGCCGCCAACGACAATGTCTTCGCTGCATTCGTATGATCCGAGTGCATATCGTTGTCCGATTGCAGTGTGGGTTTCAAGCAAACATACAGCTTCTGTACTGCCAAGATACATCGCCTCTTGGCCTTGTCGATTTGCTCGTCCTTGCGTCCGGTGGGGATTGGGCTCCCAAGCGCACGGGTCATCGAAGTTGATGTCCTGTTGATAGCTTCTGATACGGTATAGGCGGGTACCTTTGTGTATGCAGCTGACTCCAAAATCAAACTGTATACCATGCTGTTCAACGGTTATGTAATTACCCACGATTCCAAGAATGCTGATGGCATCAATTAGGAGGCTGTATTTTGCTTGCTCAATCCTTTCAGCATCCCCGCTTTCAACTGCCTGATTATATGCATCAATAGATCTTTGTGTGAAGCCATCCGTATATTCATCGCCACTATTCATGACAACCACCAAACAACTATTCGAGGATTTCCATGCGTCTGTATAGTTCTTACCCGTTTCTGGGATGAGATCAACGTACCCGATCTTCGACTCGAAGCTCTGGACTTATACTGCCAACCGACAGGCGTGGAGCTGGCAATCCGTTGCGGCTGGTATCGTGCAAGCCCATAAGTGGTTATATGTCGCCCTATCCCTAGGACCGAGTGACACTTTGCGACAATACCGGACTCCTTTACGGCATGTTGTATCTCTGCAGCCTCGGGTCATTACCTCAGGTAGAGGAGGAGCTTGCCAACCACCGGTACTCGCGATAGCGCACAGCAGATCAAGATTGATATCGTAAGCAGGCAGGCAAACAGTAACATCGTCTGCACTGGCATCATAACGGGAATGGACTTGAACAGCGGGGACAGGACGATCTTAAATGGGAAGTGAACGAGGTACGTTGCAAACGAGTACTTGGAGACGAAAGCGGTTACTCGTCCCAGCGCGTTCCTGTCACGGCCTCCGTAGGCTTGCCGTGCCCCGCTGACAAACCACTTGTCCGGCATCCTAGACATCAGCTCAAACAGCGCGAGCCCGCAAACAAATAGGAGCGCGTTGTCATACCAAATGTAGTAGCCATTGCCGATTCGAAACCTGGCCACCTGCAGCAGCACGCACAAGATGAAGGACGTGGCTGCGACGAATGTGCGGGTGCCCGAGCTTACCCTCATGAAGGCCCGGCGCTTCGCACACCAGCCCAATAGCAGGTAGATGCCATACACGTCACCGCTAAAGCCAAGGTTGAGCTACGGGGACAGCCCAACGGTGATGCCGGCAATCGGAAGGCATGCGTTTACAAGAGGAATAACGAATGCGTACGCCCAAGCAAACAACAGGGGCATCCTGATCGTGCGCTCATCCAGCGCATGTAACGCGACTCCCATGACAGGAAGGAAAGAGGTACACGCCGACTATCATGGGCATGTACCAGAAATGACCCATGTCAAGTTTCTCTACAAAGAGCATGGTGCGCAGAACGTTTTGAGTGCTGATTTCTGCGCCAGTTAGCTTCAGGACCGCCGAGTAGATAAGAATCCACGCTTCGCAGCACAGCAGCAACGGTAACCATCGAAACTTCCAAAAGTGAAGGCAGCGGGAATCGTCCCAGTTCTGTCGAGCAGGAGATACCCGGTGATGAAGAGAAACAGCGGAACACCGATTCGCCCGAGAGTAAAACTTGCAAACGCAAACACAACCGATCGTAGACTGAAGTGGACCATCACCTCCGGGGTCAGCCTGTATATGTTTTCCACGCAATGGCAGAGGATGACCGTTAAAGCTGCAAACGCCCTCATGGCGTCAAGCCACTGAATTCTTTGACCTTCCATGCTTTACTCCAAAGAATAGATGGTTGACAAGTGCGAGCCGTTAGTGTCGAAAAGGTTGGTGTAACGGCCGTTCCGTAGGGAGCAAGGCCATCACCTTGAATCGTCAATCTTCCCGTATCCTACGAAGAGGCCTTTACACCAACTTTTCCGACACTACCCTGCATGCGCGGTAGAGTGTGGCGCCGCAGCTAGCCCGACGTCAAGACTGCGGAGAAATGGCAAAAGTTACGGAACTACGTGACGAATGATCGGAATGCGTTTCAGCAGAAATGTAAGACAAGAGCAGAAAGAATAGACTGCGATTGCACCTGCAGTTCGCCAGATGATTGATTGCTCATTTACTTTGATTACATGAAGTACAAAGTCAATCACAAACCAGTGAGTTAAATAGACTCCAAAGGTCAAAGAAGATAGCTTTTCACATAGCACTCTGATACGTGTTGCAACCACGCCATTTCGCCAGTCAATTGATCTAAACATGAGAAATAGGGCACAAGACTGCATAACAGCTGGTAGATTCACATAGCCTTTGAAGATCCTATTAACGCCGTCAGATGTTGAGGTTATAAATACTCCAATTAGCTGCATTGCCCATCCTACAATACCAGCAATGTATACCCATCTAGAAACGTTCGGGCTTGGTCGTTCATGGTCAATAACCCAACCAATAGCAGGATACATTAGATATCCAGCAACTAACGGTGGAGTATAAGCCTGGTTCCAAGTTATACCGAGAAGTGAACACGAAAACGGAACTGAGGACACAAAGAGTATCCCAATACAAGAAATGTACTTGCATGCTAACTCTTTGTTCTCAATGAGGGATAGTATTGGAATCGATAAGTATATGGCAAACAGCGGCGGGAAGAACCAGTATACAGGGCAGTATCTATAGTTGATTAGTGCGCTGATAACAGCAGTAATGGACTTGTCATCACCGACGCCCTTCCACGGTACTATAATGGCCCAAACCAACGATACTATGCTCCATACAAAGAATGGTACTACGGTCTTCTCGACCCTCTTCTTCAAGTATACTAAGGTGCTCATTCTCTTTCGATAATCCAATAAGGTTACGCCGGTAATCATAAAGAATAGGGGCACGGCACAGAACAGAGTTGTCTCTATAATATTCGATGTATACCAAGAACGTCCCTGAGCAGGACCAAACCAGAAGCATGAGTTGCAATGAAGGGCAACGACGGAAAGTGCCGCAAATGCATTAATTACCGTGATATAATCACGATGCTGTTGTGAATCAGAATTGGCCATGATAGATGAAGTTCCCATTTCCGTATCCCACCGCTATGTATTGGTATTATTGTTGGCTTCAACTCGTAGTTTCGTTCTATTAACCAACGTAGTAATCCTTGTTTGTATGCCGAGAATCGAAAACAGTCCATTTCGAATCCAGTCAACCAGCAGACCCACGACTAACACCATCAGTACTGCAGCAACCAAGCTCAGAACAGCTTTGGCAGGTCCAAGTTCCCCGATATATGCAAATCGACTTGCAATCGCCCACTCTCGAATTGACGGGTGGTCCGACAGGAGGTATACGCCAAAGGAGAGAGGTGCGCACACGCTTAGTATCCGCCTCGGTAGCTCAAGAGAGAATTGGAGCCGCGAGAACGCGAGGACGAGACAGAGCGCCGACATCAGTACAGTCGGAGAGGTGTAGTTAAGGAACACATCCGAGGTATCGTTACCAAGGAGCCCCTGCAGATAGAGCCCTCCCCATAGTTTCCACCACCACGTAAAGATAGTAGACAGAATCATACCTGCCAAAAGACTCGGAGTTGTTAGCCTAACTTTATCCTCATATGCTTTAAGACAAGAGCCAAGCGTATATAGGGCAACGAACCACATCGAGCTGTATCCTAGATGCAGAGTAAATGCGTCTTGAGTTGTTATAAAGTGGCCAAGCGTGCTAACAACAGAGAGTAGACAGACTATCGATAAGGAAACAAAGCCAACTTCCCCTTTTGACGATCGAGCGACAAAGACATCGGCAAGCGGGAACAATAGCGTAGCAGCAACAAAGTCAGAGAGGAACCACCATGTGCGGTGAACAAGAGGGCTCAAAACTTGCAACAGCAATCGCGGTGAGAAGCTATTGAGACCAGTCACAAAGCCGACACACATGATTAGGAGACCATAGAAGACAGATTGCACCCATAGGGATAGCACCCTTTTTGCATGGCTCGACAATCGACGACTTGATAGGTAACCGCTCATGAGCACAAACACATTAACCGAGGGGTAACACAGCACCTCGATAAGCCATAGAATCCCCCTCGTTGAACCGTGAGCTGCGTTAAGAGCGCCTCCGTGGCCAAGCGTATGCAAAGTAACAACGCCAAGCATGGAGAGGATCCTCAGACAGTCAATGCCATAAAGGTGTTCACGCCTCATGTCCCTTACCATCAGTCACCCACTTGTTAACCCTTCGGCTGCGCCAGCTGTGAGTATTTGAGCCATTCATCATCGTTGCAGCTTGTGACCATAGTAAGCTTTGATTCTAGCGTCCCCGTGCCTCGATCCAGAACATAGTGCCAAACCAGCCGGCCAGCACCACCATGCACGCGATGTAGCATAGTGCGGCGCCGGAGATGCCCCACGCGCGCACCGCGGCCGTCGACCCAAACCACGCCGCAACCGCCACGGCCACATATCCCAACACCAGCTTGTCCTGCTGGCGCATCACGGTGATGCCCATATTGGCCAGGCTCGCAAGCGCCAGGAAGCCGCCACCCAGCACCAGCACGCACAGCTCCACGCGATACGGTGAGAGGTCGGTGTTGTACAGCACGCTCAGCACGGGCACGCCCAGCACCGCCGCACCGCCCACGCACACCGCCGTGATCGCCCCGATGATGCCCACCTGGCGCACGAACGCATGCCTGAAGCCCCGCCCATCGCCCGCATCCCACATGTCGGAGATGGGCCGCACCATGGGCATGTACACAAACTGGCTCAGCAGGTTGACCACAAACACCGGCATGGCGATGAACCCGTAGTGTGCCTGCGCAACGTCGTCCATGACCGCGTCGATCGCCCACTTTGGCGCGTTGCCGATGTAGAACAGCAGAAACGTTGCCACGAACAGCGGCACGCACTGCCTAAGCAGCGGCCAAGGGCTTTGGTTGGGCGCCTCGCGATGCCACGCCGGCAGGCTGTAACGCCGCTGGATAAACATCAAGCTTACAAACAAAAATGCCAATGCCCATATGGTAGCAGCACCCGTCGCAACAACTAACGAGCCAGTCATGGCAGCAACAATGCAGAACAGCAACGTGGCAGAGCCCACGCGCAGCGTCATCTGCCTGCCCGCCACGTCCAGCCGTCCCTGCTGCTGGAAGCTGCCGTCAAACACGTCCTCGATCACGTCCACGCACTTGAACAAGGTCATCAGCGCAACGGCCCACACCTTGTCGGCAGGGTAGCCCACCCGCACGGCAGAGAACGCAAGGTAGGCCCACGAGCATACGACCATCGCCACGACCGTCACCACACGCGATTTCGCATAGGCCGCGAATCCGTTGCGCGGCTCGACGTCGCTTGCCTCGAAGTTGCGCATGCCAAAGTTGCCCATGGTAAGGAACAGGTTGGCATTGGCATACGCCAGCGTGAACACGCCGGCCGTCACGGCGTCGCACACGCGCGTGAGCACCATCAGCATAATCACGCTCTGGAATGCGTTGAGCATGCTGCCTGCGGTGTTCCACAGGTAGGCGCTTCGCAGCACCTTGGGGTCACGGCTCACGTCGGAGGCGCTGCGCTCTCCCTTTGCAGCTCCGTCCGACGTGGCCGACGAAGAGTCGTCCAAGCTGCCGCCCTCGCCGCCGCAGCGTGTGTCCGACATGGCCTCCTCGCTGGACGCCATGTCGTTCCTGAAGTGCCGAGCCATGCCTACCTACCTGCGTACATGCGCTCGTAGTAGTCCTGGTAGGCACCGCTGGTCACGTGCTCCACCCACTCGGGGTTGTCCAGGTACCAGCGGATGGTCTTGGCGATGCCCTCCTCGTAGGGTGTCTCGGGATACCAACCCAGCTCCTCGCGAATCTTGTCCGGGGCGATGCCGTAGCGGCGGTCGTGGCCCGCGCGATCGGTCACGTAGCGGATGAGGTCCTCGGTGATGGCCTCGTCGCCCGTGGCCTCGCGCACCTGCTGGATGATGGTGCGCACGATGTAGATGTTGGCGCGCTCGTTGTGGCCGCCCACGTTGTACACCTCGCCCAGGCGGCCGCTGGCAAGCACCATGTCGATGGCCTTGCAGTGGTCGTCCACGTACAGCCAGTCGCGCACGTTGAGGCCATCGCCGTACACCGGCAGCTCCTTGTGGTGCAGCGCGTTGTGGATCATCAGCGGGATGAGCTTCTCGGGGAACTGGTACGGTCCGTAGTTGTTGGAGCAGCGGGTGATGACGCTGGGGAAGCCGTAGGTGTCGTGCCAAGCACGCACAAAGAAGTCGGCCGAGGCCTTGGAGGCGCTGTAGGGGCTGTGGGGCGAGAGCGGCGTGTCCTCGCGGAAGAAGTCGGCGTGCTCGGGGTCGGCCGGCGAGCCGTCGGCGTTCAGTGCCTCGGGGATGGCTAGCGCACCATACACCTCGTCGGTGGAAACCTGCAGGTAGCGGTGGTCGCCGTAGCCGCCGTTGCCGTCGTCCCACGCCGCGCGGGCGCACGCAAGCATGTTCACCGTACCCTGCACGTTGGTGTCGGCAAACACGCCGGGGTTCTCGATGGAGCGGTCCACATGGCTCTCGGCCGCGAAGTTGACCACGTAGTCGGGCTGGTGCTCGGCAAAGACGGCGCTGATGGCCTCGCGGTCGCGGATGTCGGCGTGCACGAACACGTGGCGCGGGTCGCCCTCAAGGCTGGCCAGATTCTCAAGGTTGCCGGCGTAGGTAAGCGCATCCACGTTGACGATCTTGATGGCCGTGTGATTGCGCAGCATGTACAGCACGAAGTTCGAGCCGATGAACCCGGCGCCGCCCGTGACGAGGTAGGTCTTCATGTGGGGTCTCCTTAAGTCCTTGCCGTAGCTAAATCGAACAGCCTTAGCATCACAAAGCCGCCTTACGATTATGAAAAGAATGCAAGCACGTTATCCATCACGGTATTTCTGTCTTCGTCGCTCATGCTATAGAACATGGGCAGGCGAACCAGGCGGTCGCTCTCGCTTGTGGTGAACTCATCCTTGCCATCAAACCGGCCGAAACGCAGGCCAGCAGGAGAGCTGTGCAGCGGCACGTAATGGAACGAGCAGCCAACTCCCCGCTCCTTCATGAAGGCGATGAAGTCCGTCCTCTCGGCAAGGTCACGGCACTTGAGGTAATACATGTGGGCGTTATGCACGCATTCTTCGGGAATGGTTGGGAGCTCGATCCTGCCGCCCTCGGCGAGCGGACGAAGCGCTTCATCATAGAAGTGCCATGTGTGCAAGCGGTCATCGTTGATCTCGTCTGCATGCTCAAGCTGCGCAAACAAGTACGCTGCATTCATGTCGCTAGGAAGGTAGCTGCTGCCTCGGTCGACCCACGTGTACTTGTCCACCTGCCCGCGGAAGAAGCGCTGGCGGTTGGTTCCCTTCTCACGGATAATCTCGGCCTGGTCGTTGTGCTCTGCATCGCGAATGAGGACAGCCCCGCCCTCGCCCATCGAGTAGTTCTTGGTCTCATGGAAGGAGTAGCAGCCGAAGTCGCCAATGGTGCCAAGCGCACGTCCCTTGTAGGTGCTCATCACTCCTTGGGCCGCGTCCTCCACGACGACGAGGTTGTGGCGGCGCGCTATCTCCATGATGGTATCCATCTCGCAGGCTACGCCTGCATAGTGAACGGGCACGACGACCTTGGTGCGGTCGGTGATGGCTGCCTCTATCTTGCTCTCATCGATGTTCATGGTGTCGGGGCGAACGTCCACGAACACGAGGGTTGCCCCAACCATCTGGAAGGCAGTCGCAGTCGAAGAGAAGGTGAAGCTGGGAAGGATTACCTCGTCGCCAGGGCCCACGCCACTCAGGATGGCCGCCATCTCAAGGGCCGTGGTGCCACTGGTGGTCAGCAACGCCTTCTGTGCGCCAAAGCGCTGCTCGATCCACTCGTGACAGCGTTTGGTGAATGGTCCGTCACCGCAAATCTTGCGATTAGTCTCTGCGGCCTCACGTACATAGTCCATCTCAGTGCCGTAATAGGGTGGGATGTTAAACGGAATCATGCGTGTTTCCCTTCTCGTGCAGCCTTGCTTATCAAGTCATTGCGTGTCGTGCTTGCTTGCAAACTAGGATCGCGCGGAGGCGAGAACCCCACGTATCAGGCGTGCATAGCCCGTTTTGTCCTTCAGCCACTCAAGAACACACGAGGAGACGAGGCCAAGCGCCAAAAGACTGAGGTAGGACACGATGGGCATGCCGCTCCAGTAAACGAGCCGCGGGGTGTAGGTATAGAAGAACGCGTGAAGGAGAAAGATGTTGCCCGAATGCTTTCCCAGCAGTTGTAGAGCCTTCGAAAGCACTATCGGCATCTCTTCGGATAATAGTATTACAATTAAGCACATCGTAAATGCAGCAATAGCTTGCATTAAACTCCTTACATGCCAAACATCAATGGGTTTAAGTTTATATATAACTGCGTGCAGCACAGCTAGATCAAACACCAACAGTAGTAATTGTAATCTCCGTACCATCTTGCTCTCTGAGAAGTACGATATCGCTTTAGCAAATAAATCTTGTTTTGCAGAATAGCACCCAAATAAGACACAAAGCATATAGTTGATATATTCTCCTGCTGAATTAGATTGGATACCATCACCTGCAAACTGTATAATCACATATCCAAGCAACATTCCAGGTAGCACAGAAACTTGGTCGCAGTAGAGACATACAAGAGGGATTAGTACCACGATGATTTGGGCAAGACACATATACCACCAAACACCACATAGTGACGGTGTATTGAAGAAGTCAGATAGAGCAAGCGCATCAAGAGCCACATTAATTACTTTAGCATCTAGCATGTGCCAGATATCAACACCCACAAGAGTCATAAGCACACACATTACTAAAAAAGCAGGAAGGTACTGCCCGATTAATGAAACCCATCGTACAAAAGGAAAACGATTCTGGCCAAGATGGTCCGAATTCTCATAAGCAACTGTAAGACCATAGGCAGAAATAAAGACAAACATCCATACGCAGATACGACAGGCAACGCCAATGACCTGAACAGGATGATAGGGTATAATTACAAACTTCATGCCGCTTGCAGTGAAACGACTTTCGTTATAAAACAAGTGATGGAATAGTAAAAGGAGTAGCGCCACTCCTTTACACCTCTTTGAGTCATCTTTCGAGAACATACAGCCCCTGACGGTTTTTTGAGTTCAGTACACGTACCGTTCGATAATGTCACGCGAGTCCGCCACCATCACAAAGCAGCCTCCCCGCGTCGAGCTGTCCTCCACTGCATTGGGATCCAGCTCGTTCTCGGGAAGCACCGACTCGACGATCTTGACCTGGGGGTCTGCCTGTGCTTGCCTATACACCTCGAGATCGCCCGCATTCAGTATGAAGCGCACGCCAGCAGAGCGCTGCACTGGCGCCTTCGACGTGTTGGGCTTGTTTCCAAACGCTACATCAACGACTGCGGCAACGTAGTCGACCCCCGTCGAGAGGTGCACGAGGTGGCTACCGATGTAGTCGCCGCCCATGCGCGCGCCAATCTCGATGAGCCAGGGGTTGCCGTCGGCATCGACCATCACCTCGGCATGCCCGGCGCTGTTCTGCACGCCCAACGAGCCCAGCGCGTGCTTCACGACCTGTTCTACGCGAGCCCATGTCTGGTCGTCAAGATTGGCCGGCTCGATATGGCCCGTCTCGATATAGTGCGGGTCACCCGTCGTAAACTTCTGCGTGATGGTAAGCACTTCCGGCACACCTTGGTACACGATGCACTCGACGCTGTACTCATGGCCCGTCACGTACTCTTCCAGCACAGCCTTGTGCTCGAAGCTAAGGTCCGAGGCAATCCGAACAGCTTCCTTGGCTTCAGCAGCCGACCAGATCTTGCTCACACCTCGGCTGCCAGAGCGGTCGGTAGGCTTGACAATGGCTGGATAGTCCAGTTCCAGCGACTCGAAATCAGAGTCGACGTCCACGAGATAGCTACGCGGCGATGGGTCACCGCTTGCAGCAAATGCCTCGCGCATGGCGTGCTTGTTGGTCATACGCTCGGTTAGTGCCCATGGATTTCCGGGAAGCCCCATCTTCTCGGCTACGTAGTTAACTGTCACCGCACCGAGATCGGTTCCAATGGTGCAGATGGCGTCGATGCCAATCTCCTGGCATTTTGCCAGAATCTGGTCGAGCTCGACGATGCTGATGGGATAGAAGCAAGTTGCTGCAGCCTCTCCCACATCGTTGGTCGCCCACGCAAACACGTGGGCCTCGGCACCGATCTCCTTGACCTTCTCAATCAGTGGCAGCTGCAAGTACGAGGCGCCAACGACAGCGACTTTCTTGCCAGTATATCGGCACAATGCTATAGCACCTCCTCATCACAGTTGACGGTCTCCCGTATTACGTACTGCGGCAGATGGTTTGCCACCATATAAAGACGTCCCACGTACTCTCCCAGCAAGCCAATAGATAAGAACAGCAGCGTGAATATAAATAGCATAAGTGACAGTAGTATAAAGCTGCTAGAGATGAACCATGCGAACAGCGAGCCAATCGAAAATACAAGACATATAAGAAACAAATAGTAAGGTAGTCTCAATGGTAGAATTGAATAAGTAGTACACCCATTGAGAAAGAGACTGAGGCCACGTCTAAATGTAAAACCTGAAGAGCCGCTAATTCTTTTACACGCAGGCAAATCTACCATCGCAATATTCCTTGTAATAGCAAGGGTCTCACCCTCCAAATATGGATACGGACCCGAATACTTCACAAGATAATCGCAAACGAATCGTTTTCTGGCACTAAAGTTTGAGAACTCTATATCTTTAGGTTTTCCAATCAGCTTACGTACCATGAACGCATTAACCGAATGTTCCAGTTCTTTAATCATAGACACAGGTCTATGCCCGTAACGTGCCATGGCGATATCATAGCCATTCTCTAGCGGTGTAATTAATGACCATAGTTCACTAATCGGACACTCACCATCATCATCAACAGCAACTATATAGTTTCCTGAAACAATGCTAAATCCAGCTAATAGGGCTGAGTGTTTGCCAGCATTCTTCGCAAAAGAAATGACTTTAAGATGCTCATCACGAGAAGCTAGACTCTTTAGAACTTCGAATACATTATCTGGTGAGCCATCTACCACACAGATGATCTCGTAGCTGTATTCTTCTCGCTGTGCAACGACACGTTTGATATCCGCGATTACGGAAGAGACTGTGTTCTCGCTTCGGTAACATGGAATAACAAAGCTAATAACAGGTAAATCACTACGTTGTTCAATAGTTGTTGCTGTCATCCAGTTTCTCCCCTCGAACAAAACGCACAATGCTATGAGTCGAATCAATATTGTCAACAACCTCATAGTCCGAAAACCCATAATCTTTCGCTAACATCATAAAGAGTAGCTCAGTTTCATCTACTCCAGCGGGCACCTTATTAGATACGAACAACACATCATCACGGCTGAAAGATTCAGAATTAAGTTCATCGAAACCGAATGATTCAATTTGTTTTTTCCATACTGGAGTGCCGCAATAACTTGTTCCCCATGAAATGAGATTAATTGGAACAGAATTAACACCAAAAAGAGGACCTGTTCCATAATTCTGATCATTGCCACCATATATAAACAGATAATTAGGATGTGAAAGTGCATAGTCCTCAAGACGTCTATAACTCAAGCTTCTATCTCTTCTTGAGGTTATAGCAACTCTTGTCAAAGTATAATATCGGTTCATTTGATGGCAAAGGAAAGGAGTGCTGGCAACTAGCACGATCGCGACACCAACCACTAGAAATCTACGAGTCTTAGTTGACTGATGTCGGATGATGTCCGGAACAATAACACTCACTGGTATAATCATATCGTGCAAAAGTCCAAGGAAGAGAAACGCGGCTGGAAGCACGACAGCTTCTTCAGCACGCAAAGGCAGGCGGCCCCTCCAAGCGAGATATAGCACTAGTAAAGATGCTACAAAAGTTGTCATAAGAATGCCAACAAAAGAGAATCGCACATGCCAATCTTCTGAACAGAATCGAAGAGTGATATATAGAACAAGAAGGCAAATACCCCAGAAAAGTACATGGAAACGAGCGGCGGGCTCACTCTTTAAGAGCCGATAGATAGGCCGTAGAATAGTAAGCCCGTCAACATTTCTTGCAGTTGTGCTTGTTCTATTAAAGGGTTGTACTATTTTCTCGAGGCTCTCTCTGGAAAAACGATAATCCATATAGTATTTCCGTTGTGTAAGGACATAAAACTCACGACTCCAGCCTAAGGATTCATAGAGCTCTTGGTTATCTTCAAATTCTTGATGATCGTAATCTACGTAAGAGACTCTATATGAGTTGAAGTCTAGATACTTTTGCCAACCGCCATCACGATTTAGCATACTGATTATAGTCAAAGATACAACGAAAATTGGGACTGCAAGCGGCACTGCAGCTCGATTAATCAGAATTACTAACCAATTGCTCCAGTCATTCTCTTTCATTACTTTAAGTGTGCCAATCAACCAAGCAAGAATGTAGAACACTGAACATGAATAGAAAGTATTCTTCTCTTGTATATAGCAGAATAACATCAATACTACTGAAAACATTATTCGGAAAGTAATTGGACTGTAATTCACGTCATCGGCAGACTTGTAAATCAAAATCACTCCACTAGCTCCACTCAGTGCTGCAGCAACTTCAAAATGAAGCAGCAGAGTAGGATTTAAGAAGAGTATTAACCAGATTAGGATGCTGATAGTAACTGCAGTAAGACTGCTTTGATGACAATCTACACATGCCGAAAGCACAAAATAGTTAATAATTGTTGCAGATAATATAATAGTAATGTAATGACAGACAAGATACCAATTTATCAAAGGGATTCTACTATACAAGAAGGATATAATCCTCGACCAAATCATATGCTGAAACAGATATTGACCTTCGGGCACACCAGATGCATAACCTGCATACACATACTGCAGGCGCGAATCATCTACGGTTGCAAATAGCGGTTCACTAATTAATCTAGTACCTAATGTACAGAGTATAGCAAGTAGTATTGACATTAGAATTAGAGCGGTCTTTTCGCTAACACTCTCTCTCAAAAGATAAGAAGTTAGACTAGATAATGACCCGCTACTCGACTGAATAGTCTCCGTCGACGGTTTTATATCGAAGTGTTTGCCCAGATTTGTAGCCATTATCTAGTAAACAACCTATCCGTATCGAAAGACTCAAGAATCATGCTCTTGCCATTTACGTCTAGTACATCAAACACCTCGTTAACCTTATTGATGATGGTTGCCAGCTCTTCATAGTCTGCGGCTTTGATGGTAATTCGAGCGGCTATCTGTTTCTGAGTACCCAGCACGGTATCATCAAGCTCATTTCCCGGGAAACACCATTGTGTAATGCCAATCACAGTTGGTTCCGTTCTGATTTGGTCAAGACCAAGTACCTCTTTGACTTTTCCTGGTCTAATGAGCAGGGAGAGAGTACAGTAGACTGATTTCCATTGAGGAGTTGCCCTTGAAGCGACGTCCTCATCTGCCATTTCGCCGGTCAAGGAATAGTTAATGAGGCAATGCATTGGGTTAAAGCCGCACTCGCCTTCGATAATCTGATACTGCTTAGCCCCATTAAGCCGGTAACCCATTTCGTAGTAATAGACAACTCCATTACCATCAACACAGCCTTGTAGGAACAAGCTGCCGTTCCTCATACCAAGTCCTCTGAACATATCGGCAACAAGATGATCCTCGTTGGCCAGATAGCCATGCGTGTATTTTGATGGATACACATACGCAAGCGGGAGCTTCACTTCGCTAATGCTCTTTACCTGAAGATACCTGTCATGCATTGCACTGACAGAGATGGTTCCATCTTGAAGGAAATAGTTCGTACCAACCTCATCACCAACCAGGTACTTCTCTACTAGGTAGTGATTGCTCTTTGAGGTAGTGGTCGCCTTTTCGAGTGCTTCGGCAAGGTCGTCAGGACCGTAGCAGACCTTTATGCCCCTACTTCCGCTGCCGTCCACGGGCTTGACGATAATGGGATACGGCAGACTCTTTGGATCCTTGCCCTCAATGTCTACGAGAGGAGTCGTAGGTACGCCGAACTCCATACAGTTCGCCTTGAATCGAGATTTATCCATCGTCTCGACGGTTTGCGCTGAGGTGGCATAGAAAGGAAGGCCGAGCGCCTCGCTCAGCTGTGCAGCTTTTCCTACATTGAAATCATCAAAGGCGGCAAAAACACCATTGACACCGGCTTCTTTACACCGTCTTGAAAGAAGCTCGATCTCAGCTGTGCTTATGTCCCAAGCTTCATCAGCAAGCTTTTTTGCCGGAGAGGAAGGATAGTAATCTGTGACGATTACATAGGCACCTTCACTCCTAGCCCATTCAACAGCCTCCATTAGCATTGCAAAGCCACCAAGGATAAGCAGCTTTTTTCCTTCGTATCTCATACTTAGCTCCTTTCAAATACCGAGCGAACAATTTGAGCGAGTTTATACATATCGTTACTGTCATAACGTTGGTCAATAGGGAGACACAGCATCATATTCGAATAGACCCATTGTGGCGTCTTGGACTTTAACGTACCAATCCAATCCTCCCAGTACCTCGCAATGTACACCCGCTGTCTAACAAGCTCATCCCTCAGCCCCTTCTCGGGAAGGAGGGGGTAGCTATGTGGTGAGGACGGCCTGCTGGGGGCATTGAATCTTTGTAAGTCCGACAGCTCGTTATAGAGCACTAGATAATTAGCCAATCTCTTTCTCTGAATGCCGTCGTAGTCAACCGATGATAGTATCCTGTGGGTTAGCACTGACATCCTCTTGCAGTCGCTTCCTAGTGCGCGCTCATTCTCTAGGCTGTTTTTATAACCAGCATTCGTTCCCAACTCAAGTGATGTGAGCAAATGAGCTGCCCTTAAGCTACTCACATCCACTTGGTAGTCAGGCTCTGGTAAATCAATTCCAATAGCATAGGCACCATCTGATACTCCAAAGAATTTTCGGCAGGAGTAAATATTGATGGTATTACCCTTCCAAACCGGGGGTGTAAAGAACGCGAGACAGTTATCAATTACCACTTTTGCTTGTGGCGGAAGCTGTGCGGCAAAGGACCCATCAAATAAGCCGAAATAATTAACGAGAACAATTGCGTCATCCTTCTGGAGGTCAAGCTGATCGAATTTGGGAAGGAGATCAAAGTCGATTTCGTAATAGGCTACTTCATAACCCGCGTCTACCAAAGCACGTTTAACAGATGGACAGTAATACAGGGGGATACAGACTCGAGAGGGATTCAGCACTTCAAGTGAGTATAAGAGCGCACTTCGACCGCAATCGAGATCAATAACCGTGTGGCGATCAGTTGTCTGGAAGTACTCGCCTCTTTGTGCAGGCAGCTCAAGAGGAAGATAGCCTCCATATTCCTGCAAACCCGTATTGTGCCCAATCATTGCTGTGGCTCCGGGACATGAATACCATGCTGCAATAGCGGCAACGTTGACCCAGCATGCGGCATGACCAGCACTGACGAATCGTGTCCGAGCTTTTCGACGGCAGCGTCGAAAGCAGCCTGCACGCTTGCAAACGGACGCATGAAACAACTGTTGACCAGCTCATCAGGCATGTCGGACACAAGGTACACGTCAGCCCTCAACATCACCTGCGCCATGGCTGCCGCCTTATGCCCGCCAAGCTTGAACTGGGCGGCAAGGCGGTCAACGACTTCCTGAGGAGAATCAGACTCCGTCAGCCACTCCTCAAAGGTTGGCTGACCCAGGCCCTCCTTGCAGCTTCCCACGAGGATGATGATGCCACCATCACGCACAGCGTTCTTTGCGTTGTCTAGGGCTTTCTGCGTCTGATACAGGTTCAGGTCCTTCGGAGCACCGCCTTGAGAAGCCACGACAATGTCGTATTGGTGGCTGATGGGGCATCCATAGAGTTCATCGAGGTGGCGGCAAGCATCACGCTGTGCCTCGATATAGTGCCCGGACGCGCAGTACACGATGTGTTTGTCCTCGTCGAGCACCACGTTCACGATGAACTCGAGGCCCACCATGGCGCAGCCTTCCTCGAGGTCAAGTCTCACGGGACTCTGCATGTTACCCGCATGTGCTGCGGGATCGACCATCAGGGAGTGGTTGGCCTGGATGGCCTCGAAAGTGGACATGCCAGGCATCAAGGCCTTAGCCCCACCTGAGTATCCGGCAAAGTAATGGTACTCGACGTTGCCGATGCCTATGCGAACGTCGGCGTCAATCACCTCGGCAAAGATGTCGACGGGGGTGCCGGCCTTGGTCGTGCCAACGTGCACGATCTCCCGCGTGTTGCCGTTCAGTATCCTCAGCTTGCCGTAGTACTCACCCATGATGTACTTGAGCTCGTCCTCGGTCTGCGGACGATGGCTTCCAAGGGCGATCGCAAGCGTCACCTTCTCGTCCTTCACTCCACAGGAGTGCAGGTACTCCATGAGCGTAGGCAGGATGCGTGCGGTTGGCACGGGGCGCGTTACGTCGCTTGTCATGATGCAAATGGTCATGTCTCCATCCACGAGCTCTTCCAACCGTGGAGAGCCAATGGGATGAGCGATGGAGTTGGACAGGATCTCCCTCTCATCACCCGATGCAGAGACCTCCTTCGCATGCATGACGTCAACGCTGAGTTCATCAGGGATGATGAACTCTTCGCACCGCTTATCTATGCCAATGGAATAGCGCATCTTGCCCCCAATGGACGGAAGACACTTACTGTTCTAGCACCGCGCCCGCATACCCGCGAATCGCCTCGCACGAGTCGTGCAACCACTCGCGCTCGCGTTGAGAAAGGCTCAGCTCCAGCAGCTCCTCGATGCCGTTCGCGCCAACCACGCACGGCACGCTGATGGAAAGCCCACTCTCGCCGTACTCGCCATCCAGGTGCACCGAAAGCGGCATCACGCAGCGCTCGTCGTGGATGATGGCACTCACGATGTCGGTCACCACAGTTGAGATGCCGTACTCGGTCTTGCCCTTGCCTGCCACGATGTCTCCGCCTCGCTGGCGCACCTGCTTGTTCACCTCGCTCATGCGCAGGCGCTCAACCTGCGGGTGCACGCGGTAGAACTCCTGCAGGGGGATGCCCTCGATGGTCATGTGCGAGCCCCACACAAACGAGCTCTCGCCGTGCTCGCCCAGCGCGAACGCCTGGATGTGCTGGCGGCTGATGCCCGTGTGCTCGCTCACCAGGCGACGCAGGCGCGCGGTGTCCAGCGCCGTGCCGGTGCCAAACACGCGCGTGCGCGGCAGGCCCAGCTGGCGGTACAGGTACTCAGCCACCACGTCGGCCGGGTTGGTCACGCTGATCAGGATGCCATCGAAGCCCGACGCCTTGATGCTTTGCGAGATGGGTTGCATGATGTTCATGGTGGCGGCCAGCATGTCGCGGCGGCTCTGCCCGGGGCGGCGGCTGCGGCCTGCCGTCATGATCACGAACTGCGCGTCGGCGCAGTCGTCGTAGCTTCCCACCCGCACGGCGACGCGCTGCTTAAGGCCCGAGGCCATGTCGTCCAGGTCCATGGCCTGGGCACGGGCGCAGCCGGGGTCCACGTCGATGAGCACGATCTCGTCGACGAGGTCCAGCATCATCAGGCTGGCGGCGCACTGCGAGCCCACGGCCCCGGCGCCGACGATCACGGCCTTGTGGTTTGCGAACGCGGTCACGCCCATCACCTCGCGAACGTCTCGCTACCGCGCCAGCTGCGCGAGATGCTTGCCGTACTTGGTGTTGGCTGAGCGCTTCTCCACCAGCTTGCGCAGCTGCTCCTTGTCGATATAGCCCTTGCGCAGGGCGATCTCCTCCACGCAGCTGATGTAGATGCCCTGGCGGTTCTGGATGATGCTCACGAACTCGGCCGCCTCAAGCAGGCTGTCGTGCGTGCCGGTGTCAAGCCACACGCAGCCGCGGCTGAGCACCTGCACCTTCAGGCTGCCGCGGCGCAGGTACTCCTCGTTCACGCTGGTGATCTCCAGCTCGCCGCGCTTTGAGGGCTTTATGCTGCGGGCTATCTCCACCACCTCGTGGTCGTAGAAGTACAGGCCCGGGATGGCCAAGTTGCTCTTGGGCTCCTCGGGCTTCTCCTCGAGGCTGAGGGCCACGCCGCCCGGGCCCATCTCCACCACGCCGAAGCTGCGCGGGTCCTCCACTGGGTAGCCGAAGATGGCCGCGCCGCCCTCGTTCTCCACGCGCGAGCGCGCCGCCTGCAGCGTGGCCGAGAAACCGGCCGAGTAGAACACGTTGTCGCCCAGGATGAGGCACACGCTGTCGCTGCCGATGAAGCTCTGGCCGATGATGAAGGCCTCGGCGAGGCCGCGTGGCTGGTTTTGGATGGCGTAGCTGAAGTGCAGGCCAAGGTCGGAGCCGTCGCCCAGCAGCGCCTCGAACTGCGGGATGTCACGCGGGGTGCTGATGATGAGGATGTCGCGGATGCCCGCCAGCATGAGCGTGGACAGCGGGTAGTAGATCATGGGCTTGTCGTAGATGGGCAGCAGCTGCTTGGACGTGACCAGCGTGGCCGGGTACAAACGCGTGCCCGAACCACCTGCCAGAATGATGCCCTTCATGTGCGCTCCTCACTTTGACCGCATGCAGACTGGCGTGTCGAATGGCATGCCAAGGCACTCTTCATGCTACCTGATAATCCAAATACATAATCAAGTGGTTGTACTCTATCACATCGGCACCCTGGATGGTCTCCCCGCCACCTGCCTCAACGCAAGCGATACACGCTCACGCCTCCCTGCCGGTACACGACCTCCAGGCTTCCCGGGAACAGGGTCTCCAGCGCTTCGCTGGAGGTAAGCTGCATGAGGTAGCCGATGCCCACCTCTCGACACTGGCCAAGCGCCTCCTGGCTGCCCTCGAACACCGAGGGCACGTCATCGCTGTAGTCCACGCCCAGATAACCGTACAGGTTCCACTGCATGATCACGTGCCGCTGCGACATCGACCCAGGATAGTAGGTGTTCCTGCTGGCGGTGTCGTACACGTCGGCCATGTACAGCGCATCGACGGGCAGGTTATCGCGCACCCATACCAGGGCGTCATACGCCGCGGGCGACACCACGTTATCACTGTAGCCGCCCATGGGTGTCAGACTCTCAGGAATCTCCTTGCCTACGAGATGCAACACACTTTTGGCAGCAAGCTTAGGTAACCACAGCTGGTAGCACAGAGTTAGCGAAAGCACGACGGCAGCGACGCTAAGCCCCAACTTTGCTCCGCTCGTCTTAAGCCATCGCGGAACCAGCAGGCGCCTAGCAACATAGGCCCACAACAGCGGAATGGTTGCCATGTAGAAGTATGACTGCGAGAAGCCCTTCATATGCACCAACCGTAGGATAATAAGACAACATGCTGTAGCCACAAGTAAGGCGAGGTCGAGGGCATCGAATTCGTGCTGCACGACACCCTGCACAAGCGCCACCAGGGCAAGGCCATACAGGATTGGGTGGCAGACGAATGCGTAGAGCGCCAGGAACAGCCCCTCCCGAAGCGCGCGGGGCAGAGGCAGAGATCGCACTACCTGATAGGCAGACTGCACCGTCGGAAAACTGAGCATGCTTCGAACGTTGGACACTTCGCCAACATTACGCCAGATACCCTCAGACAGGATGCCGAAGTACACCGCAAGGCCCGCGGCAAGCATCGCGAGCCCGAACTGCAGGGCAAAGCCGCGCCGCTCACTCGAGAAGAGCGACGTGGCACACAACACGAAGGTGACCACCAGGCACACGAACCCCAGCGTTCCCTTGTTGCCCATGCACAAGGCCAGCACGAGGGCACTGACCAGCACCTCCTGCGGACGAACCGTGCCGCGCTCCCAGAAGCGCTTGGCAAGCGCAAGGTAGGCGAGCATGAAGGCAAACGACTCGCCGAAGCCAAACGACGCCACGTACAGGTGCGACAGGAAGCTCATGCAGGTATAATCCTCCGCTCCCGTGGAAAAAAGCAGCAAGAGAACAGCTAGCCAGAGAGGCAACCCATCCTCATTACCCTCACTTAGCTCACGCATTACCATCGTCGCCGAACTTGCGAGCAGCAAGGCCAAGTCAAAGAACGAGTAGGCGAAGCATGCCTGAAATGCCGGAGCACCTGTCACCATTTGGAACATGGCCATACGAACAGAACTGAGGTAGTGGTAGCGGATATTTGGCGCAAGAACGTTTCTGAAATTATCGGGCGGGATGCTATACATAAGCTCAACGTTATTCCCCACCCAAAACACATTGTCCAGATAGTAGCTGTTTGTTTGAGTGATAGGCAGGTAGTTAGGCAGCATAAACGTCAGTGAATACACACCGAGCAAAACTAATGTAAACAGTAAGACCAACCCGAGAGAGCAATCGTAGGCAACGATACAAGTACCTCGTTGATACAAAACAATACAACCCACAATAGATGCAGTCGACAGAAGTAAAAAAATAGGCCACATAAATTGCTGGCAGCCAAGCAAGAAAGCTACAACATACAGTACTAGCGTTACGGCGTAGCCAAGCGTATGCGAGAGGGCTATGACATCGGCGCCGTCCAAATCGTCGTCTATCCCAAGGAAATGCAGAATAACGCGACCCGTACACGTGGTCGCGCCTAAAAAAACAAGCAAGAATCTAATTGCAGCGCCAAGAGGCAATTCATAGTATGTGGTGGAGAGCACGGCAACAACACAAAGTACCCCTGTATACGCAAGCACAGGCAGTAGGGCAGATTTCTGTTTCGATGTATTTATATACATTGCTATAGTATGCTCCCCATATGGTTACAACAAAACAAGTGGCAGTTGTGGGCAAGCTAATCCTCATCATGCAGACCATCTTTGGTAAGTCCAGTAAAGCTTCTTATGACCCCATCCACTACACATCCAATCCGACTTCATCGCGCGAAATAGTACAGACGCTCAATCATCTCTTCGTGGCTACGCTTCTTAATCACGAGATTCGGACTCATACCAAATACGAGACAGTCATCGGGTATCGTTTCGTCTTTTATGCACGCGCCTGCTGACACCTCGACGTTGTTGCCAATGCGAGTATCTCCCACCACAATGCTGCCAGTGTGAAGTGCGACGTTCTCACCAATGACGGGATACTTGCCCTTGTTGCCACCCACAGTTACGTTCTGGCCCACAAACAGGCGATTGGAGTACGAGGCTCTTCCCAATACGGTACCAACGGGATGCTCCATAAAGAACACGTCGGGAATCTCCACCTCATAGAAGAGGTCGAATCCGTGCAGTACCTTATTCAGATAGTACACTTTGCTGGCCGTCACCGCATCACCGCATTCAAAGGCTTCGCGCGCCAGGAAACATAGAAAGAGCGCGTACTGCCCTGTATGTAGCGGATCGATCGTACCCTTATGGAAATACTTATTGTTGATGGCGTCGAAGCAGCGCATCGCACGCGAACGTGCACGTTCGAAGTATCGGCTAACATCGCACCTTCCGAAGAGGCCCTCGATTTGTCGATTCACCCATCCGGGCGTAAGCGTGTTTATACGCACTGAGTTGTCGTAATCACTCCGCCCCGCTGCAAGAGCTTCTGCAAGCTCTGAAACTTCCCTGAATCCATCGCGAGCACCAACAAGATAGCGGGCGATGACTTCCATCAGCTCAAAGTCGATGGCATTGTCAAGATCCAGCACTGCCGTGTCTTCCATCTCGACTACATCACATGTACCCTCAAAAATCTGCTTCCCACTGCGAAGAAATGACGGTGAGTATGCGTAAATCGACGCATTCATGTCATAAAACGTTGGCGCTTCTTGACGAGAATTGAAGCTGGAGGGCATTGCGCGCTCATAGTAGCCATCGTCATTTCTCCTCACCATGTTGAAGCAGGGATTTCTCCTGCTTCCCGTCACAGTGAAAACCGTATCTGCATTGCTTGCCTCCCTACGGTCCAGCACATGCAAAACATCATCAGCAGTGCGCAATGGAGAGGTAATGTCAAGATCAACTACGCAATCGAAGACTAGGCCAAGCGCTTCTTCAACCTGCTTCATAGTGTGCGCGATAACCGCCACCTTGGACGCCTTATCGCCCGCAAGCTCCTGGGGACGGCGAGCTTTGAAATACGGCACACCGCTTTCGTCAATGAGGCGGATAAGTTCACTGCTGTCGGTATTGAGGGCTATGACTGCATCGAGCTCTGGCAGGCGTCTCTTTGTCAACTCGATTGCGGCAAGCGTATAGTACACGAGTGGCGTACCTAGGAAATCCCGAATATTCTTGCCGCGAATGCCTTTAGACCCTGCACGCCCACAGATAGTAAACAGTACTCGTCTCATCCCAACTCACCCCTTGCCACAGCGAGTACGCTAAGCGCCTCGTTGATGTCGTTTTCTGATTGACAACTACCCTGACATGCATCCAAAAAGTGCTCGAGCTCGAGTCGCTGAAAGTCGTTTCGCTCTTCTGAGAGGTCAACGTGATTGCCGCTCTTTAGGTAGTCAACACATCCACGAGCAAGATCACAGACGATGGTATCTTCGTCCGTAAAGACCTCCATCTTTCTTACCGTTGCGCGACCATAGTAGTCAAGATGCAGCTCAACAGTCTTGTCCCCGTAATCGGCAACATAAAGAGCAACGTCAGGTGAGTCAATATCGAGCTGTGACCTACGCGCTATGAAAGAGTGGACACTACTTGGCAAGCCAACAAGATGACAAATGTAGTCCCACTCATGAATGAGATCAATGTGCACGCCGCCACCAAGGTTTGCATGAGCACTGTACGTATCGCGATAGTCTTGATTGGGCCGCCAGTCCGGCAGGTAGCTCGAACTAATGCAGCGCAACGCAATGGCTCTCGAAAAATCTATGTTTTCCTTTGCCCATCGGAGCACCGATGTATAACGCAGGGGACATGCTACATAGAAGAGCTTATTGGGCCTCTCGAATGGAGTTACATCAACGTCGGTACTGTCAAACACAGGCTTCTCAATGAAGAAGCATTCAGACTTGTCAAGCAAGGATAGGAGCATGTCGTAGTGCATTGATGTTGGGTTCGTCACGAACACAGCATCGTAAGATTCGTCCACATCTCTTGAACTGGTAAATGATGCCCTGATTCCCTCTGGCAATGGAGCACTGGCATGTCGCAAGAGGTCAATCTCCAAGTCGATGCAGCGCTGCGTGCAGATGGTACGCAGATTTGCAATATGCCTTTTGGCAATCGAGCCAAAGCCGGCAAACAGTACCCTCATAGCAATCCCTCAACCTCATCAATGACACGAAGTGTCGTAAGGTCCTCGGCAAAACCGTAGCTTGGGACGCTCCTACCGACAACTGCGTCCAAGAACGCAACCAACTCGTCCTGATAGGCGTTCTCTACCACGAAGGACGCATATCCGTCCTTATGCTGAGCCTCGCCGTCGCCGTACAGCATGAGCTGTCGCATTTCTCCGCTCTCCACATCAAGCAATCGTAGCGTATCGGGAGTACCGTCCCACGTAAGATAGTGCAGTTCGTCTTCGTACTCGAAGTGCCGTACCGCCTTCCTGCACACCACGTCGACCAACAGCATACCAAGCGCACCACTTTCATGCTCAATCATGAGGGCAGCTGTATCATCGTAGGGCAGGCCAAGCCCTGTGACGCTTCTCCTTTTGGATGTCACGTTCTTGATTGAACCAAAAGCCCCCTGCAGCCACGGTAGCTCGATAGCCAGTATCTCGCGTATGCCACTTGTCCTGGAACTTGCCACAAAGAAGTCACGCCAGCTTTCCCAAGGGTGCCAGTCGGGAAGGTATTGTCCGATGTGGTACGTGTAGACGCCCGTCAGCCCGCCAACCTCATCGATGATGCGTTGGGTTTCCCTTCGATACAGGAAAGTTGATGACAAGAAGAGCGTGAGGCCCTTTTTCCGCGCCAGCTTGATGTTCTGCTCATATGCATCTGCCACAAGATTGAGCTCAGTGAAGGTGTGCAAGCCGGCGTTTAGGCACTCAGTAACAATGGAGGCATGAGTCGCGGGAGATGTACAAACTAATGCGATGTCGGTATCCTCTACTGCCACTGCCTCATAAAGTGATTCGTATGTACGTATGCCGAGCTCTAGCGTTGCCTGCGTCCTTCGCTCAGGCGATAGGTCTGCACCTACGACATCCATCGTTGGATCTATGCTACGCAGGAGCCTGATGCGGCGCCGCCCCATCGAGCCAAGACCTATGACCACAGCCCTCATGAGTACACCTCCGGTTTTTCGTAACTGTCATTCACCGTAGCTGTCGTCGTATACGACATCGAAGAACTTTTTTGCTTGCGGAAATCCTTCTGCAAGAGCATGGAGAATAATCTCGGACGATCGTTTTGACGTGTGTCCATCGCCGTATGGGTTTTGTGCTTCTACCATAGCGCGCTTCCATTCGTCAGATGTCACCTTCGATAGCGCAGAACGGATTTGTGCAGAATCAAGCTCCACATCCAGAACCCCCACAGGTCTTATGCGTCCACGCTGACGGTTACCGATATTGATGACCGGTGTTCCGAGCGCAGGCGCCTCTAGAATGCCGCTGGATGAGTTGCCAACAACCACTTGAGCCGACTTGACAGCGCTTAGGTATCGCAGCGATCCGAGCGAAGCATACACGTGAACCCTGTCGTTTTTTGACGCCCATTCGTCTAGGCGTGCATTGATTACTCTGCCACCTGCATCAGCGTTCGCCTTTGTCGCAATGACATCAAACCCCTCCTCAAGCGTGGCGGCAAGCACAATATCAAGCTCAGAAGCGTAATCACCGTCGCCAAGGGTCTCTGGATGATAGGTCATCATCGCATAATGATTGATTCCGGAAATGCCCAGCTCACGCAGGAGCTCATCCTTGGGAAGCAACCGCATCGAGCGAACGTTCTCAACACCGACAGCGCCGACGTTAAAGACAGTTGCGGGATTCTCTCCGAGCTGTATAACACGCCTGCGATACTCTTCCGTGCTTACCAAGTGAAGCGATGCGAGCTTTGTGATGCAATGCCTGACCGCATCGTCAATAGCCCCTTCAGTTACTTCGCCACCATGCACATGAACGATAGGTACACGGGCAAGAAATGCCGCTTCGGCAATACCAAGCATCTCATAGCGATCACCCAGCAAAAGTACGGCATTAGGCCTTTTGCGCACAAGATAGGTGGCGGTGCCCGCCAAGGCAAGCGCCATGGTCTTCGATTCGCCCAGAGCATCGTCGGAATCCACCAAGATGGGAATACGCTCGTCAATAGCAAAGCCATCGTGCTGTATCTCACGCCATGTTTCACCGAAAGTCCGAGAGAGATGCGTTCCCGTCGCGATAATCCTGACTTCTGCACCCTTGTCTTGCAAGGCGGCACAGAAAGCCTTCAGGAGCCCCCAATCAGCACGCGTTGAAGTAAAGACGGCTATAACAGGTGCACTCATAGTTCAATCCCCTCATCGGGAGCAAACGAGCGGATTGCCTTCTTCCCAATTACTTGTGGCCACATCATTGGAGAGAGTCCATCCCCCGGTCGCTTCGTGATGAGGTTCTCTTCGGTCAGAACCTCGCCCATTCGAATGTGGCGAGAAGCTCGGATGCTCTTACGGGCTACGGATCGGTTGCCAGCCTCAGAGCCAGTGATAGCCTTACTTGCCGATCCCATGGCCTTCTCCGCAATGCGGACGGCGGAAACCATCTCTGCAAGCTCAGAGGGCTCCAGGCTTGCCGCATGATCGGGGCCTTCCATCCCACGATCTAGAGTAAAGTGCTTCTCGATTACCGTCGCACCAAGAGCGACAGCCATCACGGGTACGACAATACCTCGCGTATGGTCAGAATAGCCAAAAGGACAACCACAAGTTGCACCCAGTGCAGGCATGGCAAGTACGTTTGCATCTTCGTAAGGCGTTGGGTATTGAGTATTGCAGTGCAACACGGTCACTTCAGAGGCGCCATGCTCCTTTAGAACCCGCACTGAAGCAACCGCCTCATCTGCAGTGGCCATGCCCGTTGACATTATCACAGGGAGTCCATAGGATGCTGCTGCCACCAGCAACGGCCAATTGTCCATCTCACCAGAAGGTATCTTGATAAGATCCCCGCCAAGATCATCGACGAGAAACCGGAGGCTGCCTGCATCGAAGGGCGTGGCAAGAAAGCGAATGCCAATGTGGTCACAGAATGCTTTGAGCTCACGAAACTCGTCATGTGAGAGTTCGAGCTTTTTGAGCATTTCCAGTTGGGACTCGTCATTACCGGTAGCAAGCTCTTGATATGCAGCCTTCCTAGCATCCTTCGCGACCAGTAGATTCGCATCGAAGCACTGGTACTTTACGATGTCAGCACCCGCATCATGGGCAGCCTCTGCGAGAAGCTTTGCGGTATCTAGACTTCCATTGTGATTGACCCCAGCCTCCGCTATAACAAGGACACGTTCCTTACCCATGAAACACCCCCACAACCGTAGTGGCTTCTGGCACGTCGCGCAAGACAACTGAGCCAGCTCCAACTATGGCGTTCTTTCCTATTCGCACACCCTGAATCACGGTTGCACCAGCGCCAATCATGGCTCCTTCGCCAACAGTGACCCCGCCACATAGGGTCGCATTTACCGAGACATGGGCGAGTTGTCCAATTGCACAGTCATGTTCCACCACAGCACCGGAGTTAATGATGGCACCATCTCCCACTACAGCTGCGGTGTTAATTACTGCCAGCTTTCCGACAAACGCAGCCTCCCCCAAGACCACGTCGGCAGCTACGGCAGCCGTAGGATCCACGATATTCGGTAGTTCGAAGCCCACCTCTAGCAGCCGCTTGTAGACACGAGCTCTGGAGCCATCACCACCCCCAAGATAACCAACGCCAATCGCCGCCACCTCAAACCCCGATTCGTGGAGGTCAAAGAGGTCATCATCTGATCCGAGCACCGTATGCCCCAAGTATGATGCAGAAGAGTCTGGGTCCACGATACCAGCAATCTCGTACACTCCAGATGCACTGATAGCGTCCATTACCGATCGAGCGTGGCCACCTCCTCCTACCACAAGGATGCGAGGTATTGGAATGCTCATCGTTCTCCTCCGAGTTCGGCATTCATGTGCCTAAGCTCATCAAGCTGGCCCATATCTAGCCAGGCCTTCTCGCCAACAGGAAAAACGCCAACACCGAGCCCTGCATCTCGTAGGCGGATGAGCAAATCGGGGAAATCGAGGTATTCGCCTTCTTCAATATACGAAAGAGCAATGGTATCAAGCACACAGATACCCGTGTACACCAACGCAGACATCGTCGGCTTTTCTCGCATTGCCATAATTGTCCCACCTTCCCCTATGTCTATGGTTCCATAAGGGATGGTGTAGTTCTTGACGCTCGCCACCATTGTTGCGGCGTTGTGCGCCTCACGATGCATTCGGACGAGTGCGCCAAGATCGAGATCGACGAGGATATCGCAGTTCGTGAGAATGAACGTACCCTCCACCTTGTCCCTGAGAAGGCTGAGGCCACCGGCGGTACCAAGGAACTGCTCCTCATCGACGAAGTTGACTTGATAATCTGGTGACAGCTCGTCGAAGTACGCTTTAATCATGCCGCGCTTATAGTTAACGACTAACCAGAAGTCCTCACAA
The DNA here is from genome assembly GCA_902788705.1 of uncultured Coriobacteriaceae bacterium. Classification (GTDB taxonomy): domain Bacteria; phylum Actinomycetota; class Coriobacteriia; order Coriobacteriales; family Atopobiaceae; genus UBA1367. Next base: position 117,792 of record CADALE010000002.1, read on the forward strand.
CCAGCATCATGAAAGCGACCTATGATACGCTCAACGATGGTCGTGCCCTCGATAGGAACAAGGGGCTTTGGAATAATGGCAGTAAGCGGGAGGAGCCGCGTGCCCTTACCGCCAGCCATCATTACAACCGGTACGGGCTCGCTCAGGCTTGCCTTACGTGCCAAGGACGTGCCATCAGCAAACACCACATCAACCACTCTGTTATGGTCGTCTAGTACCGGAACGGCCGTTATGCCAAGGCGCGCGACTTTCCCTGGAGTCATATGGTCGGAGGTGGATGCGACTTTTGGGCTGCGATTGCACGCATCGCCCGCGGCACCAGAAAGGCTCCCGTGCATGAGGATGCATCTGCGAACGTCGCCGTCAGTCAACGAGCCGACGAGCACGCCTTCATCGTCTGTCACAAACAGACAGCGTTTACCCGTCTCATCAAGTCTCTGCATAGCTTCGGTGAGCGTGGCGCGTTCGCTAATAACCAGGTCGTCAGTCTTCATTTTGACTATCGCCCCCTTTGAGTAGGGCTCGCGTCGTGCGGATGACCGTGGCTATCTCGGGGTCAGAAATACCCGTCGAGCAGGGAAGTGTCACAACGCGGCTCCATAAGGCCTCGGTAACCGAAAGATCATCAGCAGTAAGGGAGTTCGCATACGGCTCCTGCAGATGGACCGGCTTCCAGAACGCCTTGGCACCAATCCCCGCTTCGTTAAGCTCCTTCACAAACGTATTGGTGTGCGTCTTGTCGTCAAGCACAACGCCGGAGAACCAACACGCACTCTCGCACCAATTCGGCTCGGGGAACGTACCAATGCCTTCGAGATTAGCGAATGCGTTATTGTATGCAGCTCGAACCTCTCGTTTTCGCGATACAAACTCGTCGAGCCGCTCCAGCTGTGCCACGGCTACGGCTGCCTGCAAGTTAGTTAGACGGTAGTTATAGCCCACACGATCAAAGTCATAGTTGGGCCAAACGCGAGCAGTGGTAGTTAAGTGACGAACCTCATCTAGAAGACCATCATCAATCCCGACAATAAGTCCCCCGCCACCAGCCGTCACAGTTTTGTTCCCATTGAGCGATATAGCTGAGAGGTCCGCCAGCTCCGCAAGCTGACGACCCTTGTAGGTTGACCCGATGGCACAGGCAGCATCTGCAAGCAATGCGAGATGCCACTCGTCACAAATTGCACGCGCCTCATCCATAATGGGCATGTTGCCCAAGGTGTAGACGGGCATCATGGCAGTAACGCGTCGCCCGGTAGCCCGATGATACGTCATTCCCCTGCGTATGACACAATGTTCCTCAAGCTCCTTTCGAACCTGCTTGAGGTCGATACACCAGCTGCTAGGATCAATGTCAAAGAACCATGGATCCGCATTGGCATGGCGCACCGCATTGGCAGACGCAATGAATGTGAAGCTGGGCACAATGACGAGATCACCCGGACGAACGCCAAGCACCAGAAGTGCAGCATGCAGTGCCGTGGTACCAGCAGAGGTTGCTACGACTCCTTTGGCTCCCGTTGCGACAGCTGCGTCTTTCTCGAGCCTATTTACAAATTCGCCCACCGATGATACGAACGTCGTATCGATGCATTCATTAAGGTATGCCCTCTCATTCCCTGAGAGGTTGGGCACTGCTAGCGGAATCATACAACCCCCTAAATGTTGTAGATGTCGGTCTTGTATCGATGGAGGTTTTCCCGCAGGAATGCGATGGTTTCAGAAAGCCCTTCCTCAAGCGTATAGCGAGGCTTCCAATCGGTAAGACGCATGATCTTCTCGTTGGAGCCCAACAGTCGTTCCACCTCGCTATTGACTGGGCGCAGGCGCTCTTCCTCGCACACAATACGTGCATTAGGATTGATTTGGCGAATGAGCTCGGCAGCAAGATTGCCGATTGATATCTCGCGCTGTGTAGCGATATTAATCTCTTCGCCAATGGTCGCATCCGACTCATACATAGCGATAAAGCCGGAAGCAGTATCCTTCACATAGTTGAAGTCCCGTGTTGGACTAAGCGAGCCAAGGTGTATCTCTTCCTTACCTGCAAGGAGCTGTGTAATGATAGTAGGAATGACAGCGCGAGCAGACTGACGTGGGCCGTAGGTGTTAAATGGACGAACGATAGTCACCGGAAGCTCAAAGCTGCGCCAGAAGCTCTCTGCAAGTCTGTCTGCGCCAATTTTAGTTGCGGAATATGGTGACTGACCTTGATATGGGTGCCCCTCGTCAATAGGAACGTACCGTGCCGTGCCATATACCTCAGATGTTGAGGTAACAAGTACGCGCTCCGTTTCCAACTGGCGAGCAGCTTGCAAAACGTTGAGCGTTCCCTTGACGTTGGTGTCAACATAAGCATCCGGGCTATGATAACTAAATGGTATGGCTATAAGCGCGGCAAGATGGAATACAGCATCACAACCCTTCATGGCTTCACGGGTGCCATTCGGGTCGCGAATGTCTCCGGTAAAGACATCTACATGATCCATAATGTCTTTAGGCAGGGTATCGAGCCATCCCCACGTATTGAACGAATTGTAGAATGCAAACGCACGCACATCATATCCGCGCTTGACCAGCTCTTCCGTAAGATGGCTTCCGATGAAGCCATCAGCACCGGTCACCAAAACCTTGTTCATGACATTACCCCCTCTATCGTCGCATCAACAAGTAATGCTAACTGAATGCTAGGCCATTCTCCGATTCGTCCACCCGCAAGCGCCTTGAGCCTAGCAATCACTTCTAGCCTCGCCGAATCAACGCCACTATTGCTTTGCGTTGATACCAGCCCAACGTAAGCATGACCATGCTAAACAAGCCGAAAACCACCCACCTTGCAAGAGCATGCGGGTACAGCAGGGCGCACAGGCCCAGGAACGCTCCGACGCCCAGCACGCAGGCCACGTTGAAGCGGTTGTCGTACACGTGCAGCATCCCCATACGCCCCACCAGCCACATGTGCGCGGCCAGCAGCCACGCGTAGGCCGCGGCCGAGGCCCACCCGGCGGCGACGTAGCCGAACCGGGGGATGAGCAGCAGGTCGAGGGCCCAGTTGATCGCAACCGCCGAGGCGCTGGCCACGGCCATGCCCACGGTCCTGCCCTCGTACTGCTCCACGTTCACGTACATGGTGTAGACGAACTGCAGCACGCAGCCCAGGGCCACGGGCGGGATCACGTAGACGGCCTCCAGGTAGGCCCCGCCGCCCAGCACCAGCAGCACCTCGGGCGCCAGCAGCGACACGCCCATGGAGATGGCCGCGAACAGGGCCACGTAGGGGTGCGAGACCTTGCGGATCTCGCCGTAGGCATGCTCGGTGAGCTTGTCCCCCAGCCAGGGCGAGAACGCGCCGTTGAGCGAGGTCACGAAGATGGTGATGATCTGGCCGCAGTTGTTGGCCAGGCTGTAGAGCGCGTTGGCCTCCTCACCGCACATGCGCGTCACCAGGATGCGGTTGAGCGCGCCGAGGAGCGTCATCGAGAGCAGGTGCGGCACGAACGGCGCGGCGATGGGCAGGGCGTAGGCCCAATAGGAGAGCCTGACGCCCGTACCGCGGCGCCAGAACCACAAGAGCAGCCCCGCGCCTATGAGCACGGCGGGCAGCGTCCGGCCGCCGATCGCACCGTCGAGGCGGTCGGGCAGCCACAGGGTGAGCGCGACCGAGAGGGCCGCGATGCCCACGGCGAGCGCCACGCTCACGGCGACCGTGACCTTGTAGCGGTAGGTGAAGCGCTCCCACGTCTGGAACAGGGTGACCACCGGGAAGAAGAGCAGGTACACGAAGAGGGCGTTGACGTAGCGGCGGTCGAGCGACATCGCGCCGCCGAAGGGCCCCGGCAGCAGGTTGGCCAGGAGCAGCCACGCGAGCGCCGAGGCTACGGAGAGCGCCATCATCGAGAACACGTAGCGGTCGAGGTCGTCGGCGTAGTCACGCTTGGCGCTGATGATGGTGGCCTCGAGCGAAAGCGACACCACCACCGTCATGACGGCGAGCCACGAGAGGTAGTTGTTGTACGCGCCGAACTCCGCCTTGGTGAGCAGGCGCGTGAAGATGGGCACCGTGATGAAGCCCAGCGCCTTGACCAGCAGGTTGGAGGCGGTGTACCACACGGCGGAGCGCACCACCTGACCGTTCGAGGGCTGTTGGCTAGCGGAGGTACTGTTCATATCACGTTTTATACTATTTACCAAGAGATGTCCCCAGTTTCTGCAAGGTGCTTTGGATGTGTTCCATCGGCTTGAAGAGTTCTTTCCGAAAGTGCATCCGCATCCATGAATAGACAGAACATCATTGGCGTATACATAATCGAGGTGAGCTGCCACTCCATGGTGGCGTGGAGTGCCACTACAAGTAGTGCACCTGTTAAGCCAATATTGTTCTTTATTGCCGCTTCGTATGAGCATCTCATATAGAGCGCCATCACAATAATGAACGCGAGGATTCCAGATGTGAGGAAGAGCTTCATATATGACGAGTCGAGATAGCCTACGCCATAGTTAGCGTCTCCGGAAAACAGACTGGTACCAAATAGGCTCGGCTTGGCACTCTTGAAGGCATTATTAGAGAAAAGAAGCCTGCTAGATGTAATATAGTTGACTGCCTTCATCCATGGGATTTCCGGATCGTATGTTGCACAAAGAAGAATCATGATTGCAGCGCAAATGAGATAAGTCGATGCGACGAGCGCACCAATAATGTGCCTGCTCTTCTCCACTAGCCCTAAGGGCAGCATCGAACCAGCAGTCCAAACAAGGATAGCCATAATGGTAAACGCGAACGGCCCACGAGAACGTCCGAACCAGAAGATGATAATAGAGACAAGAGTGACGAGTGCTGCGGGAAGGTTCACCCGACGTCTCCCAGCATTGCATTGCATCGACAGTACGAGCGTCAGAAGAATATTGGGGAGACGCGACGGATAGGCAAAGCCAAATGACTCTCTAACATAACCGCGCGTATCATAATGTGTGACCGTAGGAATCACTCCAACGGATGAAAGCAATACTACGGCTCCAGTCTCTACCGCAAGCACGAGACAGGTGAAACGCAGAAGCGTTTGGTAATCGTTCTTTCTAGCTGCGAAAGCAATGGCCATGGACTGAATCAGTATTGTGTCTTTTGAGACGAAAGCAGAAGGAATGAGAATCGTGAAGCATGCTAGCAGGAACCAGTCCTCATGGTTATAAGACTTGAAACGCATGATCTCGCGAGCTGCTAAGGGAAGCAAGGCGCAAACAATCACTAGCTTCATAAAGATGTTTGACGTATCCAGGAAGATAGCTGTTCCCATCAACAAGCGCACTGTCAACCATGCGGTCCAGCAAACCTCGAGAAGTGGGTCGTCGTTCCATAAGTCAAGGACGGTGTTCTTGGCAGTACGGATAATAGCAGCAACTCTTTCCATTAGGTCCACCTCCTCATGGCCTCGCGAAGATCTTCATATGAGTCAGGAACCAGCAGGGACTCAGCCTGGCACCCTCCCTGTATGAGATTGTTTACCATGTCGTTAACAGAATCAATTGGGATGGCTGAACCGGGCACGACTTTGTTGAGAAACAAATTGCGAGCATGCATGCCAAAGACGAGAGGGGGTAGCATCTGAGCAGTGGACCCAAAACCCGCCAGGACGATGTCGTCTCGGATGCAGCCAGACGCGAGCAGAAGCTCCCACGACAAAGTTGGGTCAATGATGGTATAGCCTCGATCTTCGTATGCCGTAGAGTCACCCCGTGGGTGCGGTCGTACGTACATGCGCCCACCGCATGATTTCCTTATCTCCTCAAGGCAGTTTAATTCGTCATCAAGATTTACCCCACCCTCTTTAGGAAGGGCCAGATAGATTGTCGTGCCATCAGTATAGTCTGGGAGGTTTGGCGTGCCTTGGATTGCTTGGTATAGAACACTCCAATCCTCTGGAAGCTCGATTCTTTTAAGCGGCAATTCAGAGTATAAGGAGCGTTCTGCATCAGATACGAATAGCAGCCATAGTTCGCGCATCTCATATGTGCAACCCTTGCCGGCAACAATCCTGAGTGGCCACCTCAAGACTCGTTTGAATTGCTGACTCAGTGTGGGATGTTGGCAGCAAACCCCACTGGTCCCTTGGTCGAGGAAAAGCAGTGAGTCGAATGTTTTTCCGTTGTGAGATCCTAAGCCATCGTCGATAAAGGCGCTGATTCCGCTGGGCACGCAATATCGGCGGGCGTCAATCGTAAATCTGTTTACAACGCTGCAGACTAGTACATCATACGTCTTGCCGGCCAGCTCTGGATAAGAATCCCTGAATCTCTGTTCGCAGGCGTTCTTGTGCAAGATGTGGTCTTTGAAGTATTCAATCCCTTGGTGGTCTTGGAGCGGATAGCCATTGGCTGCATAAATAACCTTAGTAAAGCAACCTGATGCCCTAAGGTTATCTGCAAGTTGCTGAGCCCCAGAGAACCTGTCATGAACCACGAGATCGCAGCGATTGAAGTGTCGATTTTCATCCATGAGGAACAGGCAGGTAGCAACCAAAGCCTGGAATGGTGTCTCGACAATGCAGAGAACGTTCTTGTTGTCAAAGGTGCCCGCTTTAGACATGGTTACTGCTTATCCCTCGTAGCTACCCTATATGAGAGGCGAAAGACCTTAGGGGAGATCGCAAAGAGCGCAAGGCGCACCTTGTTGATACTCGAGACCCGCCGATCGCGCAAGACGCCCAGCAATGCCCCTCGTACGTACGATGTGCACGCATTGCGCAGCTCCGCAACGCGACTCGGACACTCGCTCACGTCCACGATATCAAGAAGCAAAGAGAGCCTCGTAAGCTCAAGGCACTTGTGAAATGCAAGAGCCTGTCCATGTCCGGGTACATCTCTCTCGATAAGGCCGTCAAGGTACTCAACCATCTCGTAGAAATTCTCCGCCTGCGCTAGCGGTGCCTTTCGTCTCTTAGTAATCGAGCCACCCCGTCCTTTAATGTATCCGTATATTTGGTTTTCAACTACCGCAAATGATCTAGCTGCCAAGACATGGCCACCATACGAAAGGGTGTCTTCGTAGAGCTTCCCCACGGGAAACGGCGAGTGAAGGTACATTTCCTTAGGGGCAAGGTGTGCCCAAGCACTAATCATCGGATCATCGTAGAGCATGCGATCAACGAGTTCGTCTTTAGTGAGCATTACCCACCTGATGTCGGTCTCCCACACGACGTCTTGGAAAGGCTTATCGTTGTACGAAAGATTCACATGACGTCCGATGACCACGCGATTGTCGCTCGACTCCATGGCGGTGCACAGTGATTCCAGATAAACCGGCGATATGACGTCATCACCATCCACAAACGTGACGTAAGTGCCACGAGCGATTGCCACACCGGCATTGCGAGCCGCCGAAAGGCCACCGTTCTCAGTGTGGATAACACGCATCCAAGGGCGGCTGGTCGCCAACGTATCGAGCCTTGTGCCCGTCTCGTCAGTAGAGCCATCATCGACACAAATGACTTCGAAATTATTAAAGGTCTGGGAGTCAACGGATGCAATGCAGTATTCGACGCAATCAGCAATGTTATAGAAAGGGATGATGATGCTTACAAGAGGCGTGATAGCTCGCTCATAGCATCTTTGTTCGGATGCAGATTCGTTCAAGATATATCACCTCGACTTCAAAGATTGCGCCTCTCCAAGCAGGAAAACTGGTGCATCAAGGGAACTTGGCTCAAACCTATTAGCTTTACACGCCGTAGCAGCACTAGCTAGCCACAACGGATAGCGCAGCATATCGGGGCGCTCTGTTGTTGCGCTTCTGTTCCTGTGGGCACAGCATCCATATTGTGCCCTGAAGGGAAGATTAACAATAAAGGATCTCATGGCGTTGATAATCCTATCTTTTAGTCGTGTTCCCAGGATTCCACACGCCTCGCGACCTAAGTAGGTACCCGTGCTTCGCAAAGTAATAAGCAAGTCCCGCGATGTGGCTCGCATTCGTCTTGCTGATGAGCTTCTTGTGCGAGAGACGCTGGTAAGCGTGGAGTATTTCCGCGTCATGAGCATAGCAAACGCGCATACCAGCCGCATGCACACGAGCACACCAGTCAACATCTTCGGGGGCATAAAAGATGCGCTCATCGAGCTGGCCCACAGTTGAGTAAGTTGAGTATGGAAAGAGCCAGCAAGCAGAGAGCAGGTACCCAACGTCCTGCAACGCACCTCTTACCGGCGTATCGCATACCTCCGCAAGAGCGGCACGTTTGCGAAGCGCAGGAATGGGGATTCCTTTGCCCAGCTTTATGGTCAGCGTCGGGAGGTTCCTTCCAGACAGCTGGAGCTCCCCGCTCTCGTTTCTCATGCGCGGCCCGATAACACCGATTTCGCCCTCCGTGTCTGAAGCGAAGTGCGCGCACATAGCCTCGAAAGCATGCGGGTAGACCTCAGTGTCAGAGTCCAGAACGCAAATGTAATCAGTTGACGAGTCTACCAGGCGGAGCAGAGTATTCCGCGAGACCGTTGTACCAGTATTGTGGTCAGCAGTCTTCAGAACAAGGCTACCGTCTGATATGGCTTGGCCGTACACTTCTTTGATGTGCTCAGGCGTTCCATCACACGACCCATTGTCGTATACGTATGCGGTAACGTTTCGAAATGGCAGCGCCAAGACGGAGTCAAGGCACCTGTCCACATAAGACATCGAGTTCCATGTGAGTATGACGAAGGCGCAGGACGCATCATGCATATATGGTAGGCTAGTCATCTTTATGCACCGCATCTTCCAGACAATCGAGTCCATCCACCATGGCTACTTACCCGTCCTCTTGAGCATCGCACCGAAGGTCATGAGGAAGATCTTCATATCCAAAGCGATGCCGCGGTTGCGCACGTACCACAGCTCAAGCTCCTGCCTGCGGCCGCTCTCCCACGTAGCGTCGTTGCGCTCGGTAACCTGCCACCAGCCCGTAATGCCAGATTTGACGGACAGAGCCTCCTCGAGGTCGTCGCCAAACCAATCGGTTTCCTCGCGGGTGATAGGCCTCGGCCCCACAATGGACATCTGGCCGGCCAGCACGTTCAGGAACTGAGGTAGCTCGTCGAGCGAGGTCGCGCGGATAAAGCGGCCCACGCGGGTAATGCGAGGGTCGTCGTCCAGCTTGTGCTCGGTCTCCCACTGTCTGATCTGTTCCGGAGTGAGGTGAGCCTCCATGTTGCTCTCGGCATCGATGTACATGCTGCGCAGCTTGAGCACCTTGAGGGGCTTACCGTACTGGCCAACGCGCGTGTTCACAAAGATGGGGTTGCCGGGCGAATCAAGCCGTATGGCGATACAGCACACAGCCACAGGGATGGCCGCGACCACTACGGCGACTGCTGACACCAACACGTCACCCAATCGCTTAAGCGCACGGTAAACGGCCGTATCGCCGGGGGAAGTAGGCTTGTGAACCGCCATTACTTACTCCTCACAGCCCGTTACGCAAGAAGGGCCGGACTCAACAACTGTGACGCAGGAATAGGACTCACACATTCTGCACGCATGTCTTTCCCGGCCAGCGATTGACTTCGACAGCAGCACCTGAGGCACCATGGTCACCCGCGCCACTCCCCTGCTGACTTCATCGTTGATCACCCTTACAGCCCAGCCTCTCTTGCCGCACTTTCGCGCCACGCATTTGATACCAACTAACACACCATACCAGCAATGGTGCGCATGCATCGTATTGCCATAGGTTCGGTGCGCGACCGGACGCAGCATGCGGCACAAATGCTGCCTGTAGAAATCCTATTATACGCTGACCATATTTCGTAAAGGTATACATACAGGCAGCTGAAAACCTCTACATAAGCGCAGGTCCCGCGGCCGGAGAGCCCCTTTGCAAGGCTCTCCGGTCTTGCTATAGTACGTTATTATGTTCAATATTACGTACTAAGGAGCAGCAATGGCAGCAAGAATCCCAGCCTCGTTTCCCTCGACCATGCTGCATACCAACCAGCGCGCGGTGAAGGAGGCCGCCCAGGCAGAGCCCGTGCTGATTACCTGCGCAGACAACCACAACCTGGTCATGGCGAGTAACCAGCAGCTAGCCCAGAGGGCTACTGCGCGGCAGAAGGAAAATGATTACGAGTTCATGGTCTGTAGCGCAATCGAAAGAGCCCAGTTCGGTATCGCCATCGGGGACTACGTCGTAGGTGTAGACGCAGCCATAGCCGAATCCGAAAGGATGAGGCTTGCCCGTGGCTGAGGTCATTGTCTATAGGGGCTTTCTCAAGAGCCGAAGCGAGGTCCAGTCTGAGCGCATCAGAAAGAGGATCGATGCGATGCTGAAAACCATCGAGGCCACTCCGGGGGTTGGATCTGCGCTTGTCGCAGACAGCATCCGCCTCGCTTTTGGGAACAACATCCGAAAAGCCCTCGTGCTCCCCTACGAGATCATCTACGAGTATGACCCGCCATCTGACACTGTCTACATCTATGCCCTTCTTTACTGCCATTCCGTCCTATAGCCAAAGGAGCGCCATGTTTGAGAACGTGTTCACGTCAACCCAGCTCAAGACCAACCTGCGCGAGGTGAAGGAAGCCGCCATGCGCGACGTGGTGTACATCACCGAGAACGGGGTGATTGCCTACGTGCTGTGCTCGGTCGAGATTTGGAACCGCGAGATGGAGCGCGCTGGACGCCTCGGCAGGTGGCAGGGCATGGTTGAGGTTCGTCTGGGATCGGCTGGCCGGGAGCGGGATGGCGGCGTTATCGAGTTTGACGGCGACCATGGGCACGTGCGGACGTCCTTGGCCTTCCTGGGCGACGCCGCCCGGATCTACGGCGGGGTTGATGGAATCAGCGCCGTGACTGGCATGCCGCGGCCCCCTGCCAACTTCGTGGCTCGCCGACCCGGCGAGCCTGCGCTGGTAGCCGCACCGCCGGTGCCAAGCCTGCCCGACCTCTCGGAGCCTGCCTACCACGGCCTTCGCGCCGTGGTTGAGTACGTGGGAACCTACCCCGATGCCGGGCTGGAGCTGCCCGACTTCGTGCGTCGCGAGGCGCCCTTTGGCGACCATGCATGCAAGTTCTATTGCGACGGGCACGACATCATCTACGAATACGACAGTTCCACGGGCGAGGTGCTGCTATGCGGGCTGGTGAAGTCGCTCGACGAGTTTGATTTACCGATGTCATAGCGCGGTAGCGAGCCAGGTCGGAGCGCGCCCATCACGCACGCCACGCCACCCACGCCACACGAAAGCGGCGCGGCAGCCCGAAGGCCACCGCGCCGCTGCGCGTTTGCTTGCTATCGCGAGCTGCCGCTACTCCTCGTCGAGGGCCTCGGCGATCTCATCGGTGATGTTCATCGTGGTGTACACGTTCTGCACGTCCTCGAGCTCCTCGAGGCGGTCGACCAGGCGCTGCACCTTCTTGGCGTCGGCAACCGACACGTCGGTGGGGGTGGTGGGAACGCGGGTAAGCTCGGAGCCCTTGACCTCGATGCCCTGCTCCTCGAGGGCGCGCTGCACGTCCTGCATCGCGTCGTAGGCGGTCCAGACGATCCACTCGTCGCCCGCGTCCTCGTAATCGTCGCCGCCGGCCTCGGCCACGGCCATCATGAACTCGTCCTCGTCCACGGCGTTCTCGCGGTCGGGAACCTTCTTGTCGTCGCTCTTGATGACCTTGTCGACGGCGATGGAGCCCTTGCGCTCAAACTGGAACGCCACGGAACCGGAGGTGCCCAGGTTGCCGCCCGCGTGGGTAAAGGCGGAGCGCACGTCTGCGGCGGTGCGGTTCTTGTTGTCGGTCAGGCACTCGACGTAGAAGGCCACGCCAGCGGGGCCGTAGCCCTCGTAGGTGATCTCCTCGTAGTTGACGGCGGCGGCGCCGGCGCCAAAGGCCTTGTCGATGGCAGCCTTGATCTTGGCGTTGGGCATCGACACCATGCGGGCGCGCGCGACGGCGGCGGCCAGCGAGGCGTTGTTGTCGGGGTTGGGGTCGCCACCGATCTTGGCGGCAACGGTGATGTTGCGCGAGAGCTTGGAGAACAGCGACGAGCGCTTGGCGTCAATCGCGGCCTTCTTGTGCTTGGTCGTAGCCCACTTAGAGTGTCCGGACATGGGAGTCTCCTATCGTTTTGGAACAAACATTTAGATGATATGCCACTTTCCCCCGGATTTGAGGGTCAGCCTTGTGTTTGCGCGCGGTTTCAAGCTTTTCCCACACCGCGGCACGGGGATGGGGCTAACGGCAACTGGGAGGATGGCCGGAGCACAGGCCGGCCGAGCGACGCCTTCGCTGCATCTCCGCAGTGGCGGGAATCATATGACGTTTGCTGAAACGCATCGCGTCCAATCAGCTTGGAGTGGGAAGTTCCCTCGCTTTCGTGAACCACTATATCGTACTTGCGAAGCGTTTTGGGGAAACTGCATTGCGTTCCTGAAACGCTGTTGTTTCAGGAAAAGCCTCCGGTTTCCCGAAAGCCTACGCCCTCCCACGCTATTGCTTCAGCAACCGTGTTTGGCTTCCCGCCGATGATGTCTGATTCCTTTCTTCGTTTCAGCAAACGTCATATGCTTCCCGAGAGTAGCGCACAGTTCTCCCCTTGGTTCAGCAAACCCACAGTCTTTCTCAGACAGTGCGTGAAGCTCGTCGAGATACCTAAGGCGCCTTGCCCCAGCACCAGGCGTACGCCATGCTTGCGCCATCGTCTTGCGAACTTTGCCATCGCGTCGCGAAGGAGCTTCTCAGAATACGGCACGGATTCCATCGATAAGCGCCGCCCGCCGATTGGCATAGGCCTTGTTTGCAAAGATGAGATTTGTGCGTCTTCTCAAGGATGGCCCATCCGTCTTTGCCATGTGACGGACTATCCGGCGCAGCAGCGCATCCCTGGCCTTGTCTTCACGCATGTCTTCGTCGAATACGGGAAATACGGTAAGGCCCAGCACCTGGTAGTCGTTCAGGCGACGTTTGTCCTCCCGAATGCCCTCGTCGGTAAAGTGTGGTTCGCCATCGTATTCGAGCACCAAGCCATACTCCATCCAATAGAAGTCGGGCCGTATAGTCTTGTGCTTGAGCAGAGGCCGCAGGCGGTCGCTAAGCGTCAGGGGCTCGTTAGTGATGGGGCGCACCAAGTGGAGGCCACCAAGCGCGGGGCGCAGCGTGAGGCACGCGTAGAGCGCGACCTCCATGATCGAGCCTTGCTGATTTGCCAAGCAACCCGCAACCGAGCGCGCCAGACCAAGTCCGTCGATACCCGAGGCGTTCGCGACGTAGGTCAACAGTTCCTCGCGCGTCATGACAGGCTCGATATCGTAGAGCGTGGCTCCATTCGCAGGGTCATCGGGATCGAGGGAAAACCTCCCCGCGAGCTCGGAGGCGAGCGCGAGCGTCTTGGCAAAGCGGGTGATGGTAGCGTTCTTGCCGCTCTCAGAGCGCTGGCATACGGCCGCGCGCGAGATGACGCACAGCTCCGGGCAGTCCACGAACACGCGAATGCCTTGCTCCTCCATCTCGTGCGACAGTTCGATCGAGGCTGGTACTACCTTCCAGAACGAGCCACGCGAAAGCCTGACCGAGCAAACGTGCGGAGCAACCTTCTTGAAACGAGGGCGATGGTGATCGTTGAACACGCGCACGTGGATTGGGTAGCCTCTGCTGGTGAGTCCAAGCTGCTCGAGCGCAGACAGTACGCTAGAGTCAAAGTCCTTGCGCTTTCCGAACAGGGCAGAAGTAGGTGTTTCATGTGCCTTCACGAGCTTGAACGGAGCGTCCGAGCGCCGCGCGAGCCTGTGAGCGTAGAGAGCGTCTATGTCGGTCAATACGATGTCCATGACACGAACGTAGCTCGCTTTGCAACTGATGTGGCAGAGAACTTGTGCAAGTTTTCGAGTAGCCCGTGCAAGCTACGAGCAAGGTATCGAGCATCGACCTTCTGAGCAGGGCTTTTGGATACCGGAGATGCGTCATTCCGAACGCACCGCGCGCAAACACGACACGCAGCTCTCAAATGGCCGTTGGCCGACCGGAAATCCGGATGGATGCGAGAAACCTTGGAGCCTTCCTGAAACAGAATGCGGCTGCACTGAATTGGGCGAGAATATCTAGGCGTTTCCTGAAATGTTATTTGCAGGTGCCGGGCAAGTTCTGGGAAGCCCAGTGGCTTTGGCGAAACGCATGCGTTTCGCCAAAGCCACTGGGCTTCCCAGAACTTCTTCCGCAACACCACAATTGCTTCAGGAAATGCCACAGTCTTCCCACCCGACCGGAAAGGGCGGAAGAACACTTCACTAAACGCAAAAACCTTCTCGCTGACCTCTCGCCTGACCTACAGCCCAAGCGCGGCGCGCAGGTAGTCCCACATGGCGTGCGAGCCCTTGCTGGACGGGTGGCACTGATCCTCGTTGAAATCATCCGTTCCCAGCTGGATCGAGTCCTTCATCGACACGAACTCCCACCCGTGGGCCTGCGCGAGGTCTGCCAGCACGGCCTCGAGCGTGTCCGCACCGTACAGCGGGTCGTAATCGCGCCACGCGTTGCGCGGAGGCGACATCACCACCAGGTGTCGGCACGCCTCGGCCACGGCAGAAAGCCCCGCCTCGGCATCAGCCCGGTACTCGTCCTCGGTGAAGTACACCGAGTCGTTGGTGCCCAGCATGACGAAGATGGCGTCGGCTCCCTCGCGCACCCATGCCTGCGCGTCCTCGGCAAGCCAGCGCATCTTGGCACCCGAGATGCCGGCGTTCACGAACTCCCCTACCCCGTTTTCCTGCGCATACTCACGAAAGTCGTTGGCCCAGCACGCGACGGTGTCGGCACTTTCCAGAAACGCGCCATACGGGCCGTCGTATATCAGCACGTCCGACGTGGCGCCGTAGCCATCACACTCGTATCCCGCCGTGATGCTGTCGCCGATGAGCCGGATGGAACGCAGCTGGCCAGCCCGAAGCAGCCGCGCGAACTCGGACTCATGGGCAGGCGCGGCGTGCTCGACCACCGTGACCGGCGCGTTAGAGTCCTCGGCCACGCCGCCGTCTTCACTGGCCGCGGGCCCGGGATCCGGGCTGACGCACCCGCCCAGACCAGCCGTGATGGCCGCGTCCCCGATGAGCGCAAGCACCGCCCGCCGCGTCAGCACGCCGTCGCGCAGCGTTGGCAATGCCATGCCACCGGTGGCGTCCTTGCCCATAGGTCCTCCTTATGCACGTGATACCCTAACGCAAGCATTCTACGCCATGCAAACCAAGGAGGGGTCATGCTCTACATTGGCAACTTCAGCTATACCGACACCGAGGACGAGCACGACAACAACTGCCTCATGCCCTGCCTAGTGGAGGCGCCAAACCCCGACGCCGCGCTTGTGAAGTTCACCGACCTGCTGTATGGCCTGCACGACAGCGTTGGAGTGCTGGCGGGAGCCAAGCGGGTGTACCTTGACTCGCTGGTGGAGCTTTCGGAGATTCCCAACCGGGCCATGGTGATCCAGTGGCAGAAGGTGGTAAGCGCAGACGACGGCATGTACTCGGTGGTGAACCCCCTGCCCATGAAGGAGGACTTTGCCGAGTCCTTCGTGTGGGGACATGACAGCGGCATAGACAGCGGCGCAGATGACGACTTTGACGACGAGCCCGAGGACTTCGAGGACTACGAGGATGACGAGTTCGAGGGCGACGATGTGGATGAGGATGACGAGCTTGACGGCGACGACGTCATCTCGGCAGACGAGCTTGCCGAAGCCCTGACCGCAGCGCTGGAAATGCTGACCTCGGATGACCTTGCGGCCGTCGAGGACGAAGGGCTTGACGACGAGGAGGACGCCTTCGTGATCTTCTAGCCTGCCACGGGGTCTACCCCCCACGGCAGGTTAGCGCGCGAGGTAGATGACCTGCTCGCGCTTGGTCTTGCGCGACCACATCACGAGCGCTACGCCCACGATGACGAGCGGCGCCGAGAGCACCTGCCCCATGGTGAGCCAGCTGGTGCCCAAGAGGTAGCCCATGTGGGCATCGGGCAGCCGCACGAACTCGATGAGGAAGCGGAAGCAGCCATACAGCGCAAGGAACGTTCCGAGGAAGAACCCCTGTGGGCGAGGCGGCACCTTGCGCGAAAGGGCCCACAGCACCAGGAACATGACCAGGCCCTCGAGCAGCGCCTCGTAGAGCTGGCTGGGGTGGCGGAACACCTCTCCCCCGCCGGTATCGGCAAACATGACGCCCCACGGAAGGCTTGTGGGCTTGCCCCATAGCTCGCCATTCACGAAGTTGGCGCACCGCCCCAGGAAGAGCCCGATGGGGCCGCCGCACACCGCGAGGTCGCAGATCGTGGGGAAGCAGATGTTGAGCTCGCGGCACACGATGTAGGCCCCCACCACGGCCCCGATGAGGCCGCCATGGAAGCTCATTCCGCCTTCGTTGAGCATGATGATGTGCAGCGGGTGCGCCAGGTAGTATCCCTTGCCATAAAAGAGCACGTAGCCCAGGCGTCCTCCGGCGATGACGCCAAAAGCGATGCCCGTCATGATGGAGACGAGGTCGTCCTGGGTGAGGTCGAAGCCCCAGTGGCGTTGCCTGCGGTAGATGACGATGGCCGCGAACACGAAGCCCGCGAGGTAGGCAAGGCCGTACCAGCGCACGGCAAAGGGCCCGATAGCAAAGGCCACCGGATCAAGGTGCTGATAGAGGTCGTTCAGCCACATAGGTAGTGCGGCGCGTGGCCTACCAGGCCATGGCGGGCTGCACGCGCGTCACGCCGGGGACGTGCTCGCGCAGGATGCGCTCGATGCCCTCGCTCATGTCGAAGCTGGAGAGCGGGCAGCCGGCGCAGGCACCCTGCATCTCGAGGGTCACCACGCCGTCCTCGTCGCAGCTGACCAGCACGACGTCGCCGCCGTCGGCCTGGAGGCTCTGGCGGATGATGTTGAGGGTGGCCTCAAGCAGCTCGAGGTTGACGGGGGTCTTCTCGGAATCGGCCATGGCAATCACTCCTTGTTGCCGCACGTGGCGGCCGTGAGATGTCTTTGCAACGTATGAATGGTACCCCATTCTTGTGAACTCAATCGCGAGAAGCGCAGGAAGGGCACGCCGGGCGCGCGGACAGTGGGGACGTAGCACGGGGGTGCGGACGATTTCTTGGACCGGCTATGCGGCCAGCCCAAGCCTCCTTCGCCTGCCGTCGATCGTATCGTAGTACTTCCCCTCGCCGTCGTCG
>CADALE010000003.1 GCA_902788705.1 uncultured Coriobacteriaceae bacterium
GAGAGGCCGATTCAATGGAGTCGGGTGCGGAAGACAACGACGAGGGATACGATAGCTAGTAGCACTGGATCTTGGTCCAAGTTCTCCACCGCAGTCCCATCCGGCTGGTTTGGGTGAGTTCCCCCATGTTTGACTGTCTCCATACAGTCGAACCTGCCGAAGACGGTTTGACTGTATACGTACAGTCGAACCCTGCCCATCCGGCTGGTTTGGGTGAGTTCCCCCATGTTTGACTGTCTCCATACAGTCAAACCCAATTCATCTATCCGATGGCTATCCTCCAGCAGGCTCCCGCACGCTGCCAGCCCGCCTAGGCGGCAGGCGCGTCACGGCTCGCGCTTCGTGCGACTTCGGCAAATGAGCCAATCTGCTCCACGAGCGGTATGCCAAGTGCTAACATTACGCCCCAGAGCAATGACGGGGACACGTCCTTGGGGCTCGCGCGTCTGACAGAGAGCGAAGTGGCTGAGATTTCGCATTCGCGCGCCTGAGGGTATCACCCCTGAGCTGCGGCCCCAACGGGAGCTGTGCTCCCCAGTAGACGTCGCCGGAGTGGCCGCCGAGACAGGCCAGCCGAGTAATGCGGGTATCCGCACGCTGGGTCACAAGAGCGAGGTGTGCTGCGTACGCGTGGCATGTGAGGCGCTTCGTCCCAGCATGGAGGGACGGGCGCCTCGTTTCGTGGGGCGTCCACGAGAGAGGGGAACAAAAGGTGGCAAACGAGTACAAGGCAACCATGAACCTGCCCCAGACCGGGTTCGCCATGCGCGCAAACCTGAGCGCCAACGAGCCGCGTCGCCTGGCAGCATGGGACGAGGAGGGCGTGTACGAGCAGCTCCTCCGCAAGAACGAGGGGCATGACAAGTTCGTGCTGCATGACGGCCCCCCGTACGCCAACGGCCCCATCCATCTGGGCCACGCGCAGAACAAGATCAGCAAGGACATCATCAATCGCTACTGGGCCATGCGCGGCTACCTCACGCCGTACGTGCCCGGCTGGGACTGCCACGGCCTGCCCATCGAGCACAAGGTCGAGGACATGGTGGGCGCCGCCCGCTTCCGCGAGCTTCCCACCGAGAAGATTCGCGAGCTGTGCCGCAAGATGGCCGTCGAGCAAGTGGACACGCAGCGCCAGGGCTTCAAGCGCCTAGGCGTGCTGGGCGAGTGGGACAACCCCTACCTCACCTACGTGAACGACTACGACGCCACTGACATCGAGATCTTCAAGGCCATCTTCGACAAGGGCGCCATCTACCGCGGCCGCAAGCCCGTGCACTGGTGCAGCCACTGCCACACCGCCCTGGCCGAGGCCGAGATCGAGTATGGCGACGAGGTCAGCCCCGCCATCTTCGTGCGCTTCGAGATGACCACCGTGCCCGCGGGCCTCGAGGCCTGGGAGGGCAAGCTTGACGTGGCCATCTGGACCACCACCCCCTGGACCCTGCCGGCCGACGACGCCGTGATCCTCTCGCCCGACGCCGCCTACGTGGCCGTCGAGCACGAGGGTCGTGCCGCCATCTTCGCCGAGGCGCTGTGGGAGCGCTGCGTCGAGAAGTTTGGCTGGGACGACGCCGCGCTGGTGTGCGGCACCGATGGCGAGACCTGGCACGCCACGGGCACCGAGCTGGCCGGCAACCGCTACAAGCAGCCCATCTTCGGCGACCAGGGCGAGACTGGCGTCTTCATCTACGCCGACTACGTCACCCTCGAGGACGGCACGGGCGTCGTGCACTGCGCCCCCGGCCACGGCGTGGATGACTACCTGGCCGGCATGAGGTTCGACGTGCCCGTGGTCATGCCCGTCGATGACGACGGCCGCTTCTTCAAGGGCGAGGGCATGGGCACCGGCGGCCCATGGGGCGGCATGGAGGTCAACGAGGCCAACCCGCACATCATCGAGTGGCTGCGGGAGCGTGGCTCGCTCATCATGCACGAGGACATGACGCACAGCTACCCGCACTGCTGGCGCTGCAAGAACCCCGTCATCTTCCGCGCCACCAGCCAGTGGTTCGTGAGCATGGACGACACGGGCCTTCGCGAGCAAGCGCTTGAGGAGCTCAAGAAGGTGGCCTTCTACCCGGCACACTCCGTCAACCGCATCGGCAGCATGGTGGAGGGGCGTCCCGACTGGTGCATCTCGCGCCAGCGCAACTGGGGCGTGCCCATCCCGGCCTTCACCTGCCAGGACTGCGGCGAGGTGGTCATGAACGACGACACCCTCGACGCCGTCATCAAGCTGTTCCGCGAGGAGGGCTCCGACCACTGGTTCACGGATGACCCCGCGAGCTACCTGGGCGACGCCTGCGTGTGCCCCAAGTGCGGTGGCCACAACCTAAAGCCCAACAAGGACATCCTGGACGTGTGGTGGGACTCCGGCGTGAGCCACACCGCCGTGTGCCGTCACCGTGACTACCTCGGCTTCCCCGCCGACATGTACCTCGAGGGCTCCGACCAGCACCGTGGCTGGTTCATGTCCAGCCTCATGACCAGTGTGGGTGCCTATGGCGTGGCGCCGTACCGCTCGGTGGTGAGCCAGGGCTTCACGCTTGATGGCCAGGGCCGCAAGATGTCCAAGAGCCTGGGCAACGTGATCGACCCCAACAAGGAGTGCGCGACCCGCGGTGCCGACGTGCTGCGCCTATGGGTGGCGTCGGTGGACACCTCCGTTGACGTGCCGTGCGACGACAAGATCCTCAACCAGGTGGGCGACGCCTACCGCAAGATCCGCAACACCATCCGCTTCCTGCTGGGCGAGCTGGAGGGGCAGTTTGACCCCGAGGCCGACGGCGTGCCCTACGACCAGCTGCCCGCCTTCGACCGCCTGATGCTGGCCCGCCTCTCGCAGGTGCACGACCAGGTGAGCGAGGCCTACGCGGGCTACCGCTTCAACCAGGTGTTCCGCACCATCTATGACTTCGTGACGGGCGACCTCTCCAACTTCTACCTCAACGCCACCAAGGACCGCACCTACTGCGGCGGCCGCGAGAGCCGTGAGCGCCGCGCGGCGCAGACCGTGTGGGCGCAGATCCTCTCGATGCTGCTGCATGACCTGCAGCCCATCCTGGTGTACACCATCGACGAGGCCATGGAGTTCGTGCCAGCATCCCTGCGTGACAACCAGACGCGCGCCGCGCTGCTTGACTGGTACCAGACCCCCATGGCCGCCGACGAGTACGAGGCGCTGCTGCCTGCGTACGAGGCACTGGTGGAGGCGCGCGGCGCGTTCACCAAGGCCTACGAGGACGCCCAGGCCGCCGGCACCGTCACCGAGAAGACCACCCAGGCCGTTCGTGCGCAGCTCACGCTGGCGCCCGAGGCGTTCGCGCTGCTGGGCGGCGAGCTTGCCCCCGACCTTGCCGAGGCTTTCGTGTGCTCCGAGGTCAGCCTGGCCGAGGGCGAAGAGCTCTCGTGCGTGGTGCTGCCCGCCAACGGCGAGAAGTGCCCGCGCTGCTGGAACTGGCGCACGCCGGCTGACTCCGCGTGCCTCTGCGGCCGTTGCCACGAGGTCGTCATGGCCTGCGGCACCGGACGCAAGGAGTAGCTGCCTTGAGCCCGCTTGCCATGTCGCGCCGGGGCTGGCGCATCATGTTGTTCTGGGTCTTCGCTGGCCTGGTCGTGCTTGTCGACCAGGCCACCAAGGCCGCCGTGCGCCATGTCTCTCCTAACACGGGCTTCATGCGCACCCTCATCCCGGGCGTCATCGACCTGGTGCACGTCGAGAACACGGGTGCCGCGTTCAACATCGGCGAAGGCGCAGGGCCCATCTTCGTGGTGGTGGCCCTGGCCTTCGCCATCGCCGCCTTCATGCTGGTGCTCAACGAGGACCTGCCGGTCTGGCTCACCATCTC
Organism: uncultured Coriobacteriaceae bacterium; assembly: GCA_902788705.1. Classification (GTDB taxonomy): domain Bacteria; phylum Actinomycetota; class Coriobacteriia; order Coriobacteriales; family Atopobiaceae; genus UBA1367. Next base: position 3,849 of record CADALE010000003.1, read on the forward strand.
CATTGCCTGCGTGGTGGGCGGGGGCCTGGGCAACATGGTCGACCGGTTCATGCACGGCTCGGTAACCGACTTCATCGCCACCAGCTTCATCGACTTTCCGGTGTTCAACGTGGCCGACATCGCGGTTACGTGCGGCGTGGTCATAACCTTCCTGCTGTACCTGATTTGGGAGCGCTCCGAACGGCAGGATGGGTGACGGGTGCAGATGGCGCTGCGCATCATAGACGCACTCGTGGGTCCGTCCGACGACGGCAAGCGACTTGACAGCTTCTTGGCCGGAGTGGAGGGTTGTCCCTCGCGCAGCGCCTGCGCGAAGCTTGTTGAGGAGGGGGCCGTCACCATCAACGGCACCTCCGCATCCTCAAAGTCGGAGCGTGTGGTGCTGGGCGACCGCATCCAGGTGACGCTACCCGAGCAGCAGGGCACGGCCGGTCCGCTCAGGCCCAACCCCGACATCGTTCTTGACGTGCGCTACGAGGACGACTGGCTGCTCGTGATCTCGAAGCAGGCGGGCTTGGTGTGCCATCCAAGCCCCGGGCACGTGGACGACACGCTGGCCAACGCCTTGGTGGCCCACTGTGGCTACGACCACCTGGGCATGCTGCAGGGCGAGGAGCGGCCCGGCATCGTGCACCGGCTTGACATGGACACGTCGGGCCTCATGCTGGCCGCGAAGGACGACGAGACGCAGAAGGCCCTGCAGGACCTCATTCGCATGCGCGTGCTGGACCGCCGCTACGTGACGCTGGTGCACGGCTACGTTGCGCCTGACGAGGGCACCATCACCACAGGCATCGCCCGCTCTACGCGTGACCGCCTGCGCATGACCGTGTCGGACGACCCGCTTGCACGCGAGGCCATCACCACGTTCCGTACGCTCGAGCGCTTCGAGGCGGGCCGGCGCGACGAGGGCTACTCGCTGCTTGAGTGCCACCTCTACACGGGCCGAACCCACCAGATACGCGTGCACATGCGCCACATCGCCCATCCCTGCGTAGGCGACCAGCTGTATGGCCGCGGCCACTACCAGGACAACCTCTGCCTGGATCGGCAGTTCCTGCACTCGTGGCACGTGGCCTTCGACCATCCGGTCACGGGCGAGCGGATCTCGCTTGCAGACGCCCTGCCGGCAGACCTGCGCGAGGCCCTTGTCAGCCTCGATGGCCGATCGATGGGCCGCACCCCGGCGGGGGAGGAGCTCTGCTCCCAGCTGTTGGGACTCTGAGCGCCGTCGCCGGCGCGCGACTTCGCGGACAAGGCGTTGACCATTCGTGAAGCCTTGCCTTTCATCGGAAAACTGTTTATCAGATGCTACAATCATGGTCAATTGTAAGCGGTACCGTTTTTTCGGTAATCGGTAGCCTATTTGCTTAAGGAGACCACGCATGGCAACGTTCTTCGAAGGATATTCGCACACCTTCTCTGAGTACCTGCTTGTCCCCGGCTATTCGTCATCACAGAACATCCCCGTCAACGTCTCGCTCAAGACCCCCCTCGTCAAGTTCCGTCGTGGCGAGGAGAGCGCCATCGTCCTCAACATCCCCATGACCTCGGCCATCATGCAGTCTGTGTCGGGCCCGCGCCTGGCCATCGCGCTTGCCCAGCAGGGCGGCCTCTCGTTCATCTACGGCTCGCAGACGCCGCAGGACGAGGCTGCCATGGTGCGCGAGGTGAAGAGCTACAAGGCCGGCTTCGTGGTCTCCGACTCCACGCTCACGCCCGACATGACGCTGCAGGACGTGGTGGAGCTGCGCGACCGCACCGGCCACTCCACGATGCCCGTCACAAACGACGGCACGCCAAACGGCGTCTTCCTGGGCATCGTGACCAGCCGCGACTACCGTCTCTCGCGCGACGACCGCGGCCGCAAGGTTCACGAGTTCATGACCCCCGCCGACCAGTGCATCTGTGGCAACGAGAACACCTCGCTCTCCGTGGCCAACGACATCATCTGGGAGCACAAGCTCAACACGCTGCCCATCGTCAACTCCGATGGCCACCTCATGTCGCTGGTGTTCCGCAAGGACTACGACTCGCACAAGGGCAACCCTGACGAGCTGCTTGACGAGCACAAGCGCTACCTGGTGGGCGCGGGCATCAACACGCGCGACTATGCCGAGCGTGTGCCGCTGCTGGTTGAGGCAGGTGCCGACGTGCTGTGCATCGACTCGTCCGAGGGCTACTCCGAGTGGCAGAAGCTCACCATCGACTGGATCCGCGCGCACTACGGCGACAGCGTGAAGGTGGGCGCGGGCAACGTGGTGGACGCCGAGGGCTTCCGCTATCTGGCCGAGTGCGGCGCCGACTTCGTGAAGGTGGGCATCGGCGGCGGCTCCATCTGCATCACCCGCGAGCAGAAGGGCATCGGCCGCGGCCAGGCCTCCGCGCTCATCGACGTGTGCGCCGAGCGCGACCGCTACTTCGAGGAGACGGGCGTGTACGTGCCGGTGTGCTCCGACGGCGGCATCGTGTACGACTACCACATGACGTTGGCCCTTGCCATGGGCGCCGACTTCCTCATGCTGGGCCGCTACTTCGCGCGGTTCGACGAGAGTCCGACGCGCCGCCTCAACGTGAACGGTTCCTACGTCAAGGAGTACTGGGGCGAGGGCTCGGCGCGCGCCCGCAACTGGCAGCGCTACGACCTGGGCGGCAGCAAGAAGGGCCTGTCCTTCGTGGAGGGCGTCGACTCGTACGTGCCCTACGCCGGCCCGCTCAAGGACAACGTCGAAGCATCGCTGCTCAAGGTGCGCTCCACCATGTGCAACTGCGGTGCGCTTGACCTTCACGAGCTTCGCCAGAAGGCCAAGCTCACGCTGGTGTCGGCCACCTCGCTTGTCGAGGGTGGCGCGCACGACGTCATCCTGCGCGAGTCGCAAAGCGACAACTTCCGCTCGTAGGCTCAGTACAAAACCACAGGTAAAAAAGCTGCCCGCGGCCACGTTCGGTCGCGGGCAGCTTCTTTCAAAAGGCGCTTGTCGGCGCTTCGCGCACTATGCCTTGGCCTTGCTGCGGGTGCCCATCACCATGAGCGCGGTGCCGATGGCGGAGGCCACGACGCCCACCATCAGGCCAGACCTCACGCTGAGCAGCTGGAAGAGCCAGCCACCCACGAAGCTTGCCAGCAGGCTGCCCACCGAGTTGGCGGTCATGAAGACGGCCTGGCTCTTGTTGCGGTCGGCCTCCTGCACCTGCTCGTTGGCGAAGTACACCGTCGCGGGCGTGATGGCGGCATAGGAGAGCATCTGCAGGATCATGCCCGCATAGAACATGGGCACGTTGCCCGACACGAGCAGCACCAGGTGCTTGGCCGTGAAGAAGATGGCGGAGATGGCCATGATCTTGTCGATACTGAGCCGCTTCATGATGAGCGCGAAGCCAAACATGGTGGGAAGCTCCACCATGGCCTGGATGAACAGGGCGTTGCCCTGCACGCGCTCGACGTCGGCGGCGGGCACGAACTCGGCTAGCACGGCGCCCATGTAGGTGTTGAACAGGTTGTGGCAGAAGTACAGCAGGACGAGCGCGGCGATGATGATGGCCGTGCTGGGGTACTTGCTGAAGAACTGCAGCACCGAGATGGCCTCTTCCGGCTGCTCGGCCTTGGCGCCCTCGTCTGCGGAGGGCTTGGCAAGCGCCTTGGGCGCGTCGGGCATGAGGTTGATGGCCACGGCGGTAAGCACGGCGCCGCCGATCATCCACACAGGGAGGGTGTTGCGGCCCATCATGCCCCACAGGCGGCCGACCAGGTTGGCGCCTACGGCGTAGGCCGCCGAGCCGATGCCGCGGCACAGGCCATAGTTGATGGTGCCGCCCACCTTCTCGTAGATGAACGCCATGCCATTGAGCAGTGGCATGCCCATGGTGGCCGACATGAAGGCCACGATCACCACAGGGAGGATGAGGAACGACCCCGAGGGGATGAGCAGCAGCGTCGCCGCCAGGGCACCGCAGACCACCATCGAGGCGGTGATGAAGAGTTTCTGCGTGATCTTGTCGGAGCGGTCCACGAGGTCGCCCACGGCCGGTCCGACGAAGATGCCCAGCAGGCTCATCACAGACATGGCTGTGCCGATGGTGCCGGTCTCGAAGCCGCTCTGTGACAGGTAGTTGAACGCGTAGCCAACCGACCCGGCCACGAGCAGCATGAAGCCGGCGTTGACGAGCGCGTACTTGAGGTTGAGGTTCTTCAGGTTCACGGTCTTCCCTCCCATTTCCTTCCCTTATCCACTACACGCCTACTCTATCACCATATTGTCTACGTCTGGCTCATTTCGTTTGTGTCCTGCCCATTTGGTACCGAGGCCTCTTGCCAGCAGGCGAGGGGCAGATGGGTGACGAAACGGACATCCTGTTCGGAGGATATGCGTCGCAGGTGCAAGGGCAGCGGTACACAACTTCGTTATCACGTGGTCTGAGCAGCACAAAACTGCAGGATTGGCGCTCTGCCATGAGAAGTTGTGTACCGCCGCTTTTGTGGCACGGCGCCTTTATATGCCTATTGCGCACATCACGCGAGCCCGCTCGCATGGGCTTGGGCGCGCCGGTCATGCCGTCGCCATGCGCACCTAGCACAGTGCATCGACCGCGATCTGGTAGTCGATCCCGTCCGTGTCGTAGGCGAAGACGTCGCCGTCCGCTCGCGTATAGCGGATGAGGGTGCCCGGCCTGTCCTCGTGTCCGTCAATCGCAACCTGCCAGAGCTCGATGGCGCTCCCATCGCCAAACTCGAATCGAGCTGGCCTCTCGTTGGGGACATCTGCCTGGGGCTTGCCCATGCCGGCATCGACGACCAGCGTGAAGAAGCGGGAACCCTGCTCTTTTGAGAGGACCCCGAGCCGCTCGGCGTAGGTCGTGCTCTGGGCAAGGTCCTGCTTGAAGCACAGGTAACGGTACATCATGCGGCCCATGTAGCACATAGGTGCGATGATCGCTGCGGCAATCATGATGACGAGCGCGACGTGGGGGAACAGCGAGAGGTCCCTCCCACGGCCCTGCTCCCGGTGGCGTATGACGCGTTCGTACATTGAAACTTCCTTTCGCGGGGCAGCTTTTCGTTGTAGCCTACACCTGTTTGACTACAATTAGTCCGTTGTACCTGCGTCAAGGAGGGATTGTCCATGGCAGACGAGAAGACCATCCCGGCATACGATGCCGAGGCGATAGAGACCAAGTGGCAGAGGATCTGGGAGGACGAGCAGACCTTCCGTGCGCGCGACGACTCCGCACGCCCCAAGAAGTACGTGCTCGAGATGTTCCCGTATCCCTCGGGCGACCTGCACATGGGCCACGCCCGCAACTACACCATCGGCGACGCCATGGCGCGCCAGGCCCGCATGAGGGGCTTCGAGGTGCTGCATCCCATGGGCTTCGACGCCTTCGGCCTGCCCGCCGAGAACGCGGCCATCAAGCACAACACGCAGGCCGGTGCCTGGACGCGCAAGAACATGGCCCAGGCAACCGCCACCATGAAGCGCATGGGCTTCTCGTACGATTACGACCGCCTGTTTGCCACGTGCGACCCCGAGTACTACAAGTGGGGCCAGTGGGCCTTCCTCAAGATGTGGGAGAAGGGCCTGGCCTATCGCGCCACCTCGCCCGTCAACTGGTGCCCCAGCTGCAACACGGTGCTGGCCAACGAGCAGGTGGTGGACGGCAAGTGCTGGCGCTGCGGATCGGTGCCCGAGAAGCGCGAGCTCTCGCAGTGGTACCTCAAGATCACCGACTACGCGCAGGAGCTGCTTGACGACCTCGACCAGCTCACCGGCTGGCCTGAGAACGTGAAGGCCCAGCAGCGCAACTGGATCGGCCGCTCCGAGGGCGCCGAGATTGACTTCGCCCTTGCCGCCGAGGATGGCGTCACGCCCACCGACCGCCTCATCACCGTGTTCACCACGCGCCCCGACACGCTGTACGGCACCTCGTTCTTCCTGCTGCCGCCCGAGAGCGCGCTCGCGGCCGAGCTCGTGGCCGGCACCGAGTACGAGCCTGCCTTCCTCGAGATCAAGAAGAGCGTCGAGCACGTCTCGTCCGTCGACCGCCAGGGCTCCGAGCGCGAGAAGCATGGCGTGTTCTCGGGCCGCTACGTGGTGAACCCGCTTACCGGCAAGCCCATGCCCATCTGGATCGCCGACTACATCCTGCTGGACTACGGCACCGGTGCCGTCATGGGCGTTCCCTGCGGCGACCAGCGCGACTTCGAGTTTGCCCGCAAGTACGGCCTGCCCATCCCGCCCATCATCGCCGAGAAGGACGACCCCCTCTACGAGCAGCTCAAGGACGAGCGCGAGCTGGTGGTCACCGACGTCGATTGGGACCACGCCATGGCTGCCGAGGGCTACCTCATCCAGTCGGGCCCGTTCACCGGCATGCTGGGCGGCAAGCACAGCCCCGCCGTCGACGCCATCATCGACTACCTGGGCGAGCGTGGCATCGGCCGCAAGACGGTGCAGTTCCGCCTGCGCGACTGGCTCATCAGCCGCCAGCGCTACTGGGGCAACCCCATCCCCATGATCCACTGCGACTGCTGCGGCGACGTGCCCGTGCCCTACGAGGACCTGCCCGTCATGCTGCCCGAGAACCTCGACCTGGGCGCCGGCGAGACCCTTGCCGAGTACGCGCCGTTCTACGAGACCACGTGCCCCAAGTGCGGCAAGCCCGCCAAGCGCATCACCGACACCATGGACACCTTCACGTGCTCCAGCTGGTACTACCTGCGCTACTGCGACCCGCACAACGACCAGGAGCCCTTCTCCAAGGCGTCGGTCGACCACTGGATGGGCGTCGACAACTACATCGGTGGCATCGAACATGCCATCCTGCACCTGCTGTACTCGCGCTTCTGGACCAAGGTCATGCGCGACCTGGGCATGATCGACCTCGACGAGCCGTTCATCAACCTGCTGTGCCAGGGCATGGTGAAGGACGCCCACGGCAACACCATGAGCAAGTCCAAGGGCAACGTGGTGCCGCCCTCCAGCGTCATCGATCCCTACGGTGCCGACACCATGCGCCTCGCCATCCTCTTCATCGCCCCGTCCGAGAAGGACTTCAACTGGGACGAGGAGGTCGTGGCTGGTGCCAACCGCTTCATCAAGCGTGCCTGGCGCACCGTGTGGGGCCTGGCCAACAGCGCCGACGGCAAGGCCGAGCTGGACGTCGCGTCGCTTGACGCCGCCTCCGCCGAGCTGTGGCGCCGCCTCAACGAGATGGGCCTGAAGTGCACGGCCGACTTCGACCGCTACCAGTTCAACACCGCCATCTCCGCGGTGATGGAGCTGGTGAACGACGCCAGCAAGTACCTGGTTGACGTTCCTGCTAACCAGCGCGATGCCGCTCTGTGCTGGCGCGTGGCGCATGACATCGTGGCCATGCTCAGCCCCATCTGCCCGCACTGGGGCGAGGAGCTGTTCCACGAGGCGCTGGGCCAGCAGGGCTCGCTGTACGACGAGCCGTGGCCTGCCTTTAGCGCCGAGGACGCCAAGAGCCACACGGTCGAGATTGCCGTGCAGGTGAAGGGCAAGGTGCGCGCCCGCATCAACGTGCAGGCCGATGCGCCGCAGGCAGACGTCGAGGCCGCCGCACGAGAGGCCGTTGCCTCGTGGCTGGAGGGCAAGTCGGTCAAGAAGGTCATCTACGTGCCGGGCAAGCTGGTCAACATCGTCGCCGTGTAGGTCACGCCTCGGACAATGACGTAAGTGAAGGTGCCCCGTCACGCCCTTAGGCTGTGGCGGGGCACCTTCCGGTGGTCGCGGTCACTGCGGTGCGCCCGTCAGGAGCGGGCATCGCTCGTCCGCACGAGATTTCGCACGCTCGCCCATTCGTAACGTGATGAAAACGTTAATCACCTACCCGTTGTGCGAGAATCACACCCATCTGTGGGTTGCCCATTGGGCGATGCATCTTGGACGAGAGGAAGACACCATGCTGAGAGTTGGTATGCTCACGAGCGGCGGCGACTGCCAGGCGCTCAACGCCGCGCTGCGCGGCGTTGCCAAGACCTTGTACGCGGCGAGGGACGACGTCGAGATCTACGGCTTCCTGAATGGCTATCAGGGCATGATCTACGGCAAGTACAAGCGTCTCTCCCCGTCAGACTTCTCTGGCATCCTCACCCGCGGCGGCACCATGCTTGGCACCAGCCGCACCCCGTTCAAGGAGCTGGACATCCCCACGGCCGACGGCATCCAGAAGGTGCCGGCCATGAAGCAGAGCTACCGCGAGCTGCAGCTTGACGCACTCGTGATGGGCGGCGGCAACGGCTCCACCAAGACGGCCAACCGCCTGTACGAGGAGGGCCTGAACGTCATCGCCCTGCCCAAGACCATCGACAACGACACGTGGGGCACCGACTACACCTTCGGCTTCGACTCGGCCATCGAGATTGCCACCAAGTGCATCGACGACATCCACACCACCGCCAGTTCGCACGGCCGCGTGTTCGTGATCGAGATCATGGGTCACAAGGTTGGCTGGATTCCGCTGTATGCCGGCGTCGCCGGTGGCGCCGACGTCATCCTGCTGCCCGAGATCCCCTACGACCTTGACAACGTGATCCGCACCATCGAGGAGCGCGACGCTAGCGGCCATCGCTTCACCATCATCGCCGCTGCCGAGGGCGCCATCACCAAGGAGCAGGCGGCCATGAAGAAGAAGGACCTCAAGGCCCTCCTGGCCCAGCGCAAGGGCTCCGTGGTGTACGAGATCGCCGAGGAGATCTATGCCCGCACCGGCCGCGAGATCCGCGTGGCCATCCCCGGCCACACCCAGCGTGGCGGCCAGCCGTGCGCCCGCGACCGCGTGTTCGCCACGCAGGTGGGCGTCGAGGCGGCCAAGGGCATCCTTGAGGGCGAGTACGGCTTCATGGTGGCCGACAAGGGCCGCCAGATCGTGCGTGTCCCGATGAGCGAGGTTGCCGGCAAGCTGAAGTACCTCGACCCCGAGTGCCAGCTCATCCAGCAGGCCCGCCTCATGGGCATCAGCTTCGGCGACTAGGCCCTCAGCCTCGTCCCGGAGCCAACGGACGGATACCTCGGAGCCCCCGCACCCTCGTGCGGGGGCTCCTGTGTGTTCGGTACCCATCGGCCCCTAGCGGTCCGAAACGCACAGCGCTGCTGGTATCATGGTGTTGTCTCGTATCGCTCACCTCAAAAGGAGTGCACACATGGCAAATCCGCTTGCGCAAGACCTGGATGCCCTGCGACAGGCAATCGAGAAGACTGCCGACCTTGGGCCCTACGCTCAGTCGTTCCACCTCACGCCGCCGGTGGGCTGGCTCAACGACCCCAACGGCCTCAGTCAGCTGGGCGACACCTACCACGCCTACTTCCAGTACTCACCCTTCAATCCCGAGGGCGGCGTCAAGATGTGGGGCCACTCCACCAGCTCCGACATGGTGCGGTGGACCTACGAGGGCACGGCCCTCTATCCCGACCAGCCCTTCGACGTGGGCGGCGTGTACTCGGGCAGCGCCTTCATCGAGGACGGCACCATGCACGTCTTCTATACGGGCAACGTCAAGCTTGAGGACGCCGACGGCTACGACTACGTCAACTCCGGCCGCGAGGCCAACACCGTGCACGTGGAGAGCGGCGATGGCGCCAACTTCGGCCCCAAGAGGCCGGTCCTGCGCAACGAGGACTATCCCGACGACGACACCGAGCACGTGCGCGACCCCAAGGTGTGGCGCGAGGGCGACGCCTACTACATGGTGCAAGGCGCGCGAAAGAAGGACGACACGGGCGAGGTGCTGCTGTTCATCTCGCACGACCTCGAGAACTGGCAGCTGGTCAACCGCATCACCTCCGACGAGCCGTTTGGCTACATGTGGGAATGCCCCGACTACTTCGAGGTGGCAGACAGCCCCCGTGACGGCGTGGTCAAGGTGCTGTCTGTGTCGCCCCAGGGCCTGCGAGGGGAGGACTGGGACCGTCGCAACGTGTACCAGTCGGGCTACTTCGTGCTGCAGGGCGACGTGCAGGGGCAGTGCCATCTGCAGCCCTTCGCACTGTGGGACGCGGGCTTCGACTTCTATGCCCCGCAGACGTTCCGCACCGACGACGGGCGTCGCGTGCTCATCGGGTGGATGGGCATGCCTGACGAGAAGACCTACACCAACCTCACCGTCAAGGATGGCTGGCAGCATTGCTTCACCGTGCCGCGCGAGGTGACGGCCCGGTGGGGGCGCGTGCTGCAGTGGCCGGTGCGCGAGCTGGCTTCCTATCGCGGCGCGCTGCACCGAGGCTTTGAGGACCTCGAGGTAGGGGACACGAGGTGCTTCGACCTCATGGTGTACGGCAAGCTGCCCCTCCAGTCGCTGGACGTGACCATCGCCGACGAGCTGCACCTCACATGGGATGGCTCCCGCTTCGAGATGTGCTTCTCCGACACCGACAAGCAGGCCGTAGGCGCTGGCCGCGTGTCGCGCTTCGAGCCGCTCGACGAGCTGCGCAACCTGCGCGTGGTGGGTGACGTCAGCTCGGTAGAGGTGTTCGTGAACGACGGCGAGCTTTCGTTCTCGACGCGCTACTACCCCAAGTCGTATGGCACGAAGGTAAGCGCGCCAGGCTGCGACGTGCGCCTGTGGGACCTCTGCTTTGACGAGCAGGAGGCCTAGGGCGTGCCGCGCACGGAGGGAGAGAAGAGCATGCCCCAACGCGACCTCTTTGAGGCTCACTTCGAGCCGTACGAGTACCGCGTGGACCACACCGTGGACTGCCGTCGCTACCAGATCGAGTACGGCTCGCTGGTGACGCCGGCAGGGGAGACGCCCTACACCATTGCCCGCATGCGCTCGTTCGTGTGCGTGCTGGCTGTGGTGCCTGGCACGGACGGCGACGAGCCGCGCGTGGCCCTGGTGCTGCAGTACCGCTACGCGCCCGACTGCTGGCAGCTCGAGCTGCCAGCGGGCGGCATCGAGGCGGGGGAGACCCCGCTCGAGGCGGCGGAGCGCGAGCTGCGCGAGGAGTGCGGCCTCGTGCCGGACGAGGTGGTTGACCTGGGCGTCGTTTGGCCCTCGGCAGGCTCGCTCGACGAGGGCGCCTATCTGGTGGCCATGCGCTGCAAGGCCGAGCGCCTGCCGCTGGAGCTTGACCCGGGCGAGCAGCTCGAGGTCCTCTTTGCTACGCGCTCCGAGCTTGAGGAGGTTCTCGCAAACGGCCGCTTTGGCCAGGCGGCGGGCTACGTCGCGTGGATGCGCGCCCAGGCGCGCGGCCTTACAGACGCCTGGCTGTAAACCGTTCCAAAGGGGAGTATCCCCTACGGAACGGGCAGTCTGCCCGTTCCGTAGGGGATACTCCCCTTTGGAACGCTCCCAGTAAAGAAAGAGCCACCCTAGGGAGTAATCCTAGGGTGGCTCTTTACGCTACGTACGTGCTGCCTATGCGATGTTCTGGAACACGAAGCCGTGCTGGTTCCAGGCGTGGTGCTCGCCCTTGAGGGTGGAGGTTACTGCCAGGTTCTTGATGTCCAGCGGGAACCAGCGGGTGGTCATGGTGGCCTCGCCGCCGTTCACGAAGATCTCGACGACGGAGGTGTCAACCATGATGCGCAGGCTCTCGACCTTGCCGGCAGACAGGTTGGAGAGGAGCAGGCGACGCACGCTGCGGTAGCGGCCCGCGTGGCTGTGGAACACGAGCTCGGCGTCGTGGTCGTTGATCACGAACTCGAGGTCGCCGTTCAGCATGACATGGCCCTTGCCCTCGATGTCGTCGATGGTGATGTCGCCGATGCCGCCCAGGCGGGCACCGATGGCGCCTTCCATGCTGAACTTGTTGTAGGTTGAGGAGCCCATGTAGCCGGTGGCGCCGTCGGCGGCCTCTGCAGACCACGCGACCTCGTCCTCGCGCAGGCTGTCCATCTCGGCGACCGGCCACTGGCAGATCCTGCCGGCGTCGTTGAGCGTCAGCTCGCGCGGCATGGTAAGGGTGTGGCCCCACTCGGGGGTGGTGGGCACGTCATACTCGAACTCCATGTCGGCGACGCCGGCCCACGCGATGAGGATCTTGCGGCCAAGCTCGTCCTCGAACACCTGGCATGCGTAGAAGTCGAAGCCATAGTCCAGCTCGACGAAGGTGTCGGCGTCCACGCAGGCGTAGGGCTGGCTGCCGTCCATCTTGCCGGGGTCCTGGCTCAGCAGGTCGATGACCTTGCCGTCAATGGGGAAGTAGCCGGAGTTGTGGATGGTCTGGAAGCGGTACTGCGTCTTGGGCACGCCCTGCGGGCACACGAACATGAACTCCTTGTCGCCGAACTTCGCGACGCTCGGGCACTCCCACATGTAGCCGAAGGGGCCGTCGCCGGTGTTGGTGGCGCTGCCGGCCATCTCCCACTTGATGCCGTCGTCGGAGGTGTACAGCAGGGCGCAGCCGTGGCTTTGCATGGTGCGGCAGCCCAGCAGCATCCACCACTTGTCGTCCTGGCGCCACACCTTGGGGTCGCGCACGTGGTTGGAGGCGTAGGCGGGGTACTGGTCGTTGCACAGCACAGGACGCTTCTCGCCCAGCGTGATGTGGCACTTGTCGCCATCGTCGGTGGCAACCACCAGCGTCTCGTTTGCCTTGCGGCCGCTGAAGTCGAAGTCATAGCCGTCGGCGCGGGTGCCCATGAGCTCGTTGCCGGTGTAGTACAGCCACAGCTCGTCGCCCACCACGATGCCCGAGCCCGAGTAGCTGCCGTTCTTGTCGGTCTGCACGCTGGGCATGATGGCGCCGCCATGCCAGTACCAGGTGGTGAGGTCGGGGCTGGACCAGTGGCCCCAGCCATGGCCGGCCTCGCGCGGCCAGCGCGGCTCGTACTGATGGAAGATGTGGTAGACGCCCTTGAAGTGGCTGAGGCCGTTGGGGTCGGTGAGGTTGCCGTCAGGCATCTGCAGGTGGTAGCGAAGGCGCCAGTTATGGCTTGGGTCCAGCTTGTAGAGCATCGTCATGTGGGGGTCCCTTCTCCCGGTCTGTCCATGCGCGATGGCGCATGTGAGAACGATTCCATAGTAGACCCTTCGTGCCGCTTTGGCAGACTGATTGGCAAGCCGTTCGATGAGCTGCGCCTTTCCTGCCGTAGGCGGGGATGGGGTGGTCGGCGGCGGGTGGCCTCGCCTTGCCCGCGCCTGCCCGCAGGCCATGCTTTGGCAACCCCGTGAACCCGCCTGCGCTATCCTTCTGCCGTGGGGCTGTGCAAGGAGGTGGCGCCAGGTGTTTGGAATCAGTGCAGAGCTGCGTCGTAGGGCGCGCGAGGTCGTGGCGCGGACGCGCGAGCTGGAGCGTACGTCCCCGGCCATGCTGGAATGCCCCTCATACACCAACGACACCCTCATGGCCGACATCAACGCCGTGCTTGGCGCCCGTGCCACCGAGCTGCTCGCGACCATCGACGTCGAGGCGCTTGCCGGAGGGGGCGTGCGCATGGGCGAGCTGACGGCCGCCGGGTTCAGGACCGTGGCCGACGTCCTTGCCGCATCGCCTGCGCTGCTGAGTCAGGTGCCGGGGGTGGGGGAGCGCTCTGCCGAGACGCTGCTGCGCCGCGCGCAGGCCGCCCACGACGAGGCCATGCTGGGGTGCGCGGTGCACCTCGATGCCGAGGGCCGACCGGCCGAGCAGACGGCGCTCTTGCGTAGCCTGTACCGCCAGGAGCACCTGCAGCCCGTCGAGCAGCCCATCGAGGTGGCCAGGGCATGGCTGGGGCGCCTGTCCCAGGACGCCGACCAGGCGACGTGCATCACGGGCCTGGTGAGGACCATCGTCACCTCGCGCGAAATGCGTGAGCGCGCCGCCGAGGCCGTCACGCGCCTCGAGTCCGAGCTGCCCCTGCTTACGCAGAAGCTCGACGAGATAAGCCTGTACGTGCTGGGGGTCATCTCCGTCTCGACGGACGAGCTGTGGGGGCACTTCGAGCTGCATGCCGCCGACTACTACGCACGCATCTCGGCGCTTGCGCCCGTGGCCGAGCGCGAGCGCACCGGGCGCCTGCCCGAGGGCCTGGCGCAGCAGGTGGACGCCGTCGCCCTGGACACGACGCTCCTGCGCGCCACGCTGCGACCCTACCAGGTGTTTGGCGCCCAGTATGCCGTGCTGCAGGAGCGCACGCTGATCGGCGACGAGATGGGTCTGGGCAAGACCGTCGAGGCCATCGCTGCCATGGCGCACCTCGCGGCCCAGGGCGGCACGCACTTCATGGTGGTGTGCCCGCTCAGCGTGCTGCTCAACTGGGAGCGTGAGGTTCCCAGGCATTCGGCCCTGCGCATGATGGAGGTGTACGGTCCCGACCGCGACCTCGAGTTCGTGAGGTGGTGCAAGGAGGGCGGCGTGGCCATCACCACCTACGAGACTACGCAGCGCCTGCCGTGGGACACGGCCCCCAAGCTTGACCTGCTGGTGGTCGACGAGGCCCACTACGTGAAGAACCCCGAGGCCAAGCGCACCAGGGCGGTCGTGCAGCTGCTGGGGCGGTCCAGGAGGGCCATGCTGATGACCGGCACCCCGCTGGAGAACCGCGTGGGCGAGATGACCGCGCTCGTGAGCCTGCTCGACGCGCCGCTCGCACAGGAGCTCATGGCCGCCAGCGTGGCGCACAACCCCGTGGCGTACCGTCGCGTGGTGGCCCCGCGCTACCTGCGTCGCACGCGGGAGGACGTGCTGGCCGAGCTGCCTAGTAAGGTGGAGAAGACCGACTGGTGCGTCATGTCCGACGCCGACCGGAACGACTACCTGGAAGCCCTTCGCACCGGCTCCTTCGCCGACCTGCGGCGGGTGGGCTGGAGGCATGGCCAGCTGCAGGAGTCGGCCAAGGCGGTGCGCCTACGCGAGCTGGTTGCGGAGGCACGAAGCAGTGGCCGAAAGGTGCTGGTGTACACCTACTTCCTGAGCACACTCTCGCTGGTGGGGCAGCTGCTGGGCGACGACTGCGCAGGTATGATCAGCGGGTCCGTGTCCGCCGCCGAGCGGCAGCGCATCATGGACGAGTTCGTCGAGGGCGACCGCTGCGCCCTAGCCTGTCAGGTCACGTCGGGCGGTCAGGGCGTGAACCTGCAGGCGGCCAGCGTAGTCATCTTCTGCGAGCCGCAGCTCAAGCCGTCTGCCGAGGAGCAGGCGGTGGCACGTGCCTACCGCATGGGCCAGGTGCGCACCGTGGTCGTGCATCGCCTGCTGATGGCCGACACCGTCGACGAGCGCATCGACGAGACACTGCGGGCAAAGGCGGCCGTGTTCGGTGAGTACGCGCAGCGATCCGAGATGGCCGAACGCGCCCAGGACGTGGTGGACCAGCGCACGGTGCGCAAGATCGTGGCGGCCGAGCTGGCGCGGCACGGTGTGGAACGCGAGGCCCAGCAGCCGCTGTAGCGTTTCGGTGGTGCGGGTCCCAAAAGTGCATCCTGCCTGCGCAGACATACGTCATGTCATGTGCAAGATGTGGTGACTTGACGGAAAACGCCCAGTTGGTATGATTAATACGTCTTTAGTAGTCGCTGAGGGGAGTGGGGCAGAACGTTTGCCCCACTTCCTTTTATGTATGTCGAAGGTACGAGAGGGGGCAACATGGCACACTCACCGCTCGAGCTGCAGCTGATCGCGGCGCTCGAGGAGCGAGCCGCCAACCATGGCATCGACGTCGTGGACGTCGAGGTTGTCGGTGCGTCCAAGGCGCCGGTGGTGCGGGTGCGCATTGACCACGCAGACGAGTCGCTTCCCACCATCTCGCTTGACGAGGTGACGTCGGCAAACGCCTGGATAAGCGAGGTCATCGACGCCGTGGACCCGTTCCCCGGCTCGTACAGCCTGGAGGTGTCGTCCCCCGGCATCGCCCGGCCCCTGCGCCGCCTGCACGACTTCGAGCGCTTTGCCGGCCAGGACGTGAGCCTTGCCACCACGGCAACCGAGGGAAGGCGCAAGTTCACGGGCAAGCTGCTGGGCGTGGTGGACGGCCGCGTGGTGCTGAGCTGCGACGACGGCGAGCACACCTTTGCCATGGACGACATCCGCAGCGCGAAGATCAAGCCAAACTACGACGAGCTGGTGCGTGCTGGCGCGTCATCGAAAGAAGGGTAGGAACGACATGGCATCAGAGATGATGGAAGCCCTGATGGCTCTCTGCGAGGAAAAGCACATCGACCAGCTCTACCTCATCGACCGCCTCGAGCAGTCGCTGGCCAAGAGCTACGCGGAGGTCCTGCACCTCAGGGACGGCGCGCGAGTCACCTTCGACCGCACGTCCGGCAAGTTCTACGTGTACAAGCTCATCCCGCGCGAGGACTCGTTTGACGAGGAGACCGGCCTGTACACCGAGTTCGACGAGGTGGACGTCACCCCCAAGGACATGAGCCGCACCGCCGCCAAGCACGCCAAGGACGAGATCGCCGCCATCGTGCGCAACTCGGCGCGTCAGCAGATCTTCGAGGAGTTCTCGCAGCGCGTGGGCGACATCATCACCGGCACGGTGCTGCAGACCACGCCCGACTTCACCATCGTGAAGATTCGCGAGGGCGTCGAGGCCGAGCTGCCGCACTTTGACCAGCGCCGCTATCCCGACGAGCGCAACGAGCGCCCCGCCGGCGAGCGCTACATGCACAACCAGCGCATTCGCGCCATCATCATCGACGTGCGCGACCCCAACTCCAACCAGCCGCCCATCCGCGGCGAGCGTCAGCGCCCCTCCATCGTGGTCTCGCGCACGCACCCCGACCTGATCCGCAGGCTCTTCGAGCTTGAGGTACCCGAGGTGTATGACGGCGTGGTCGAGGTTCGCTCCATCGCCCGCGAGGCTGGCGTGCGCTCGAAGGTGGCCGTGTCGTCCAACGACGAGCGCCTTGACCCCGTGGGCGCCTGCGTGGGACCCAAGGGCAGCCGCGTGCGTACGGTGGTCTCGGAGCTGCGTGGCGAGCGCGTCGACGTGGTGCTGTGGAGCGACGACCCCGCCAAGTGCGTGGCCAGCGCGCTCTCGCCTGCCAAGGTGAGCCGCGTCATCGTTGACGAGGCCAACAACTATGCCACCGTCATCGTGCCTGACGACCAGCTGTCGCTGGCCATTGGCAAGGAGGGCCAGAACGCCCGCCTGGCCGCACGCCTCACGGGCCTGCACATCGACATCAAGAACGAGTCGCTGGCGGCCGACGTGATGCGCGGCATCCCGCTGGTGGTGGAGAGCGACCCCGAGGTGGAGGAGGGTGGCCACCGCTGCGAGTACGAGGGCCCCACGGGCATCCGCTGCCGCAACATGGCGCGGCCCGGCTCGCGGTTCTGCGGCATCCACGAGCAGTTCGAGAGCGTCGACGTCTCGGACGACCCCGATTCGCTTATCTAGGCTTGCCGCCTACGACGTCTGGAAGGTTGGTTATACATGGCAAAGACACGCGTGCATGACCTCGCCAAGGAATATGGCATGACGAGCACGGAGATGCTGGGGCATCTCCGCGAGATGAAGATACCTGCGAAGACGGCGTCCTCGACGCTTGAGGACGCGTACGTGTCCATCGTGCGCAAGAAGCTCAAGCCCATCCTGGAGGCGCGCGCCGCCGAGATCGAGGCTGCCCGCAAGGCCGAGGAGGAGGCCCGCCTGGAGGCCGAGCGCCTTGCCGCCCAGCAGGCGGAGGAGGAGCGCCTGCAGGCCGAGCGCCGCCGCGAGGCCGAGCGTGCCGCCGAGGAGGCGCGCCGCAAGGCTGCCGAGGAGGCCCGCCGCAGGGAGGAAGAGGAGCGTGCCGCCGAGGAGGCCCGCCGCAGGGAGGAAGAGGAGCGCAATCGCGTGCGCGACACCGCGCCCAGCTCCAAGCCCGTCTACACGAGCCTGCTCGACCAGATCGCCCAGCAGCAGGTGGTGATGCAGCAGCGAGCCGACGAGGAAGCCCGCCAGAAGCGCGAGCAGGAGGAGGCCGCTGCGGCCGCACGTCGCAAGCCCCGCCAGGACGCGACCGGCGGCGAGCGCCCGGCGCGCGGCAACCGCCAGGAGCGCGGTGAGCGCACCGAGCGTGCCGAAGGCACCGACCGTCCCGACCGTCCGCGCCGCACCAGCACCGGCTCGCGTGTCGCTCCCGCTGCCGCCATGGCAACCGAGCAGCAGGCTACCGAGACCGACCGGGGCGGTGGCCGTGGCCGTGGCCGCAAGGGCGGCCGTCGCGGCCAGGAGAGCGAGGACCGCTACAGCCGGATGGCCCGCGAGGCGGAGGAGTGGGGTGCCAGCCGCGAGCACGTGCTCGCCGAGGCCCGTGCCGCCGTGCGTGCCGCCTCCGAGGAGTCTACGGGACGTCGTCGCCGCCGCAAGGAGCGCAGGCAGGAGCAGGCCGCTGCCGCCGCCGAGGCGCAGCGCATCGAGCAGGCCATTGCCAACGACCAGGACATCTCGCAGCTGGACACTATCCGCGTGCCGCAGGGCTGCACCGTTGCCGAGCTGGCCGAGCTGCTGGACATCTCCGCCAGCGACATCATCAAGCACATGTTCATGCTGGGCGAGTCGCTCACGGTCACGCAGAGCATGACCGACGAGCAGATCGAGCTGGTGGCCACCGACCTCGACCGCGACGTCAAGGTGATGACCAAGGAGGAGGAGAACTCCTTCACCTTCTACGACGACCCCGACAGCCTGAAGAGCCGTCCGCCCGTGGTTACCGTCATGGGCCACGTCGACCACGGCAAGACGTCGCTGCTTGACGCCATCCGCCACACCGGCGTGCAGGCGCAGGAGGCCGGCGGCATCACGCAGGCCATCGGCGCCTCGCAGGTCATGATCAACGGCCGCGTCATCACCTTCATCGACACCCCCGGCCACGAGACCTTCACGGCCATGCGTGCTCGTGGTGCCAAGGTCACCGACATCGTCATCCTGATCGTGGCGGCCGACGACGGCGTCATGCCGCAGACCATCGAGTCCATCAACCACGCGAAGGCCGCTGGCGTGCCCATCATCGTGGCCGTCAACAAGATCGACAAGGCCGGTGCCGACCCCACCCGCGTGCGCCAGGAGCTCACCGAGTACGGCATCATCCCCGAGGAGTGGGGCGGCGAGAACATGTTCGTCGACATCTCCGCTCGCCAGAAGATCGGCATCGACGACCTGCTCGAGACCGTGCTGCTGCAGGCCGACGTGCTCGAGCTCAAGGCTAACCCCGACACCTTCGCGTCGGGCAGCGTCCTCGAGGCCAAGCTGGACCGCGGCCGTGGCTCGGTTGCCACCGTGCTCGTCACGCGCGGCACGCTGCGCGTGGGCGACGCCCTCGTGGCAGGCATGTGCTTCGGCAAGGTGCGCGCCATGTTCGACCCCAAGGGCCGCCAGGTGAAGGAGGCCACGCCGTCCTACCCGGTCGAGATCCTGGGCCTGCAGAGCGTGCCCATGGCCGGCGACGAGTTCCGCGTGTTCCCCGAGGAGCGCGACGCGCGCGCCCTCGCGGCCGAGCGCGAGCTGAAGGCCCGCATCGAGGAGCAGAGCCGCGTGCGACACGTCACCCTGGAGAACTTCTTCGCAACCATGGAGGACGCCGAGGTCAAGGAGCTCAACCTCATCATCAAGGCTGACGTCATGGGCTCGATCGAGGCCCTCAAGGACTCGCTCGAGAAGATGGACCAGTCCGAGGTGCGCATCAACGTGATCCACTCCGCGGTTGGCGCCATCAACGAGACCGACGTCACGCTGGCCGACGCCTCCAACGCGATCATCATCGGCTTCGGCGTGCGTCCCGACGCAAAGGCGCGTGCCGACGCCGAGCACAAGGGCGTCGAGATCCGTACCTACGACGTCATCTACAAGGCCATGGAGGACATCGAGGCGGCCCGCGTCGGCATGCTCAGCCCCACCGAGGTTGAGGTGCAGACCGGCAACGCCATCGTGCTCGACACCTTCAAGGTGCCCAAGGTGGGCATCGCCGCCGGCGTGCGCGTGGAGGAGGGCGAGATTGCCTCCACCGACTCCGTGCGCCTCGTGCGCGACGGCATCGTGGTGTACAACGGCAAGATCGCCTCGCTGCGCCACTACAAGGACGACGTCAAGAGCCTGCGCGCGGGCACCGAGGGCGGCCTTGGCCTCGAGAACTACCAGGACATCCACCCGGGCGACATCGTCGAGGCGTACCGCATCGACAAGATTGCCCGCACCGAGTAGGGAAGCGGCATGAAGCAGAACCAGTATTCCCGGCGCACCAACCAGATCGCCCGCGAGAAGCTGGCCAGCATCCTGCTGTTCGAGGTGTCCGACCCCGACCTCGCGCTCGTCACCGTGACGGGCGCCGAGGTCTCGGTGGACAAGTCGGTGATGCGTGCCTATGTGAGCTGCGACGCCGCCCGCTACGACGTGGTGAGCGCCGCGCTCGCGCGTGCCAAGGGGCGCATCAGGTCGCTGCTCGGACACGCGTTGGGCTGGCGGGTAACCCCCGAGCTGATCTTCCAGATTGACACGACGGCTGACGAGGCCGAGCGCATTGCCATCGCGCTCGAGGACGTTCCTCCCACCATTGGCGTGGCAAAGGACGAGTTCGGGTATCCTCTGGCCGATAATGGCGAGGCCTGATCGCAAGCCTGCGGCCAAGGAGGTGCAACCGATGCTAACGCACGCCGCCGCCTGTGCGGCTGACTTCGACCGTCTGTCGGCGCTCATCGAGGCGTCGCACACGATCGCCATATGCGCGCATGTCAATCCCGACGGCGACGCGCTGGGCTCGGTGCTGGGCCTGGCGCAGGTCATTGACGCACGCTGGCCGGGCAAGGACGTGACCACCCTGCTTGCCGACGACGCGCCCGTGCCGCGCATCTACCAGTTCCTTGCCGGCGCGGACGGCCTCGTGCGAGCCTGCACCTACGACGGCGACCCCGACCTCTTCGTGAGCGTCGACCTCTCCATGCCCTCGCGCCTGGGGGATGGCGAGGCCGTTTTGAGGAGGTCGCGCACCACGGCCATCCTCGACCACCATCCCGGTGGCGAGGCGACGGCCGAGGTGGCCATCATCCGTTCCGAGGCTGCCGCGGCAGGCATCATCATCGCCGAGTACGCCATGCACCTGGGCATTGACGTCACGCCTGACATGTCCGACAACCTGTTCTGCGCAATCGTCACCGACACCGGGCGCTTCCAGTACCAGAATGCCGACTCCGAGGCCTTCGAGGTGGCCAGCTGGCTGGTTGCCCATGGCGCATCGCCGTCGAAGGTGTCCCTCAACGTGTACCAGAGCTTCAAGCTTTCGTTCCTGCACCTCAAGAGCGCAGTGATGGGCCGCATCGTCACCTTCGAGCATGGCAAGATTGCCTACAGCTATGCCACCGTGGCCGACATAGAGCGCACGGGCGCCAGCCTCGACGAAAGCGATGGCCTGGTGGACGTGGTACGCAGCGTCGAGGGCTCCGAGGTGGCGCTGTTCCTCAAGGAGGTTCCGGGCGGCATGGTGCGCGGAAACCTTCGGTCAAAGAGCGGCCGCGACATTTCGGGCGTTGCACGGGCCCTGGGCGGCGGCGGGCATAGGGCGGCGTCGGGCTTTACCGTGGAGGGCACGGTCGACGACGCACTGGCTGCCGCGCTGCCCCTACTGAAGGCGCTGTTCGCCCACGATGGCGACGAGGGGCAGGGAGCCTCGTGAGACGCGGCGAGAGCGGCATCAACTGCCTGCTGGCCGTCGACAAGCCCATAGGGCCCTCCTCACATGACATGGTGGGACGCGTGCGACGCGCCCTGGGCGAGCGCCGCGTGGGCCACGCGGGAACGCTTGACCCCGCCGCCTCTGGCGTGCTGGTGGTGGGCGTGGGCCAGGGTACGCGCCTGATGGGCATGCTCACGCTTGACGAGAAGGCCTACGAGGCGCGCATCGTCTTCGGGAGCGAGACCGACACCGACGACGCCGAAGGCGCTGTCGTGCGCACGGCCGACGTCCCCGACTGCCTTCGCGACGAGGTGGAGGCGCGGCGCGTGGTGGCGTCGCTGGTGGGTACCCACCAGCAGGTGCCGCCCGCCTTCTCGGCGATCTCGGTCGACGGGAGGCGTGCCTACGACCGGGCACGCTCGGGCGAGGAGGTCACGCTGGCCGCCCGCCCCATCACCGTCCACGAGGCGAGCCTTCTTGGGGTGGAGGATGGCGACGAGGTTGCCTGGAGCGTGTGCCTGCGCGTCTCGAAGGGCACGTACGTGCGAAGCATCGCGCGCGACCTGGGCCGCGCGCTGGGCTGCGCCGCGCACCTCGGGGGCCTGCGCCGCGTTTCGTCCGGTCCCGTGGGCATCGACTCGTGCGTCACGGTCGACGAGCTTGATACGATGGGCCCCGCGATCGTGGGGGAGCGCTGCCTCGACCCCATAGCGGCCCTCGGCTACGCATTCAGGTCGCTTGGGGCCAGCGAGCTGGAGGACGTGAGGTGTGGGCGCCGCGTGGACGCGGGGCTGTGCGTTGACCAGGAGGGCACGGTGCGTCCGCCGCGCCAGGGCGAGGCCGTCTCGCTCGTGTCGGGCGGCATGCTCGTAGGCGTGTGGCGTCGCGACGGCAGCACGCTGCATTGCGAGGCCAACTTCCCCTCTGGCATCACTGGCGTTGGGAGATGACGTGAAGCTGCAAGGACCGCTCAGCCCACGCCAGGCGTCGCGCCTGGTTGACGAGGCGCTCATGAGGTGCGCCCGCACATCGGTCCGCACGGACGTCGCGGGCGGGTATGCCCTGCTCACGGAAGGTGCCGTGCTGGGGGACGACAGGCCTGCCGTGCTTGCCGTCGGCGCCTTCGACGGGCTGCACCTTGGGCACCGGGCGTTGGTTGATGCCGCGATTTCCGACGCGCATGCGAAAGGCGTCGCCTGCCTTGCCGTCACCTTCGACCCCGACCCCTCCGAGGTGCTGTTTCCCTCCAGTGCCGAGCGGCGGCTACTTGCCACGGACGACCGTGTCGAGGGGCTCCTTGCCCTTGGGGTGGACGGCGTGGTGGTGCTGGAGTTCACCACGACGCTCGCGTCGCTCTCGCCGCGGCGGTTCGTGGGCGAGGTCCTCTGTGCCTGCTGTGACCCCGTCGCCATCCATGTGGGCAGCAACTTCCGCTTCGGTGCGGGAGGCACAGGCGACGTGTGCCTGCTGCGCGAGCTTGGTCGCGAGCTTGGGTTCGAGGTAAGGGAGAGCGCCCTGCTCATGGCGGGCGGCGACCGCGTCTCGTCGACGAGGGTGCGCAATCTGCTTGCCCTGCCCGACATGCTGGACGAGGCCAACGAGCTGCTGGGACGTGCGCACTTCCTGCGTGGTGCGGTGGAGCATGGCCGCGGCGAGGGCACGTCCTTCGGCTTTCCCACCGCCAATGTGCGCTTTCCGAGGCGCTCGTGCATGCCCGCACAGGGCGTCTACGGTGGCTACGCTGTGATGGGCGACTCGGCCTGGCCAGCGGCCATCAACGTAGGCGCCCCGCCCACCTTCTCCGGTCCGGACGAGCTCTTCCTCGAGGCCAACCTCATCGGCTTCGAGGGAGACCTGTATGGGCGCGAGATGGCGGTGGTCTTCGTGGAGTGGCTGCGCGCCTCTCGTCCCTTCAGCTCGACCGATGAGCTGGAAAGGGTGGTTCTGGGCAACATCGACTGGGTACGTACCAACCTAGGCGACGGTCGGGTGGAGGTGCGTGCTTGATCACCGACGAGGACAAGGAGCGGGTGCGGCAGGCCACCGACTTCGTGGCGCTGGTCAGCGAGACCGTGGTGCTGCGGCAGCGCGGGCACGACTTCTGGGGCTGTTGCCCCTTCCACCACGAGAAGAGCCCGTCGTTCCACATCAATCCCTCGACGGGCCTCTGGAACTGCTTTGGCTGCCACAAGGGCGGCGACGTGTTCGATTACGTGCGCGAGCGCGAGGGGCTCGAGTTTCCCGACGCAATCCGCTACCTGGCCGACCGTGCCGGCATCGAGCTCTCCGAGGAGCAGGGTCCGGGACGCCGGGGCCCCAAGCGCAACCGCCTCATCGAGGCGCTGGGCGAGGCGGAGGCGTTCTACTCGAAGATGCTGCTTCGCGGTCGCTCGGAGGGCAGCGCCAACGCCCGTGCGTACTTCGCGGGTCGCGGCTTTGGGTCGGACGTGTGCCGTCGCTGGGGGCTTGGCTTTGCCCCCGGGCGGGGGTCGCTCGTGTCCGAGCTGCGCGCAAAGGGGTTCTCGGGCCAGGAGCTGCTGGCTGCCGACCTCGCGATCGAGCGGAGTGGCCGGCTGGCCGACCGCTTCTATGAGCGCGTGATGTTTCCCATCCACGATGAGCAAGGCCGCACCATCGCCTTTGGCGGCCGCGTCATGGGTGACGCCAAGCCCAAGTACCTCAACACCAAGGAGACGCCCGTCTTCCACAAGTCGAAGCACCTCTTTGCCTTCGACCGTGCCAAGGAGACCATCACGGCGCGTGGCGTGGCCATCGTGGTGGAGGGCTACACCGACGTGATTGCCCTGCACGAGGCCGGCTACACCAACGCCGTCGCGGCGCTGGGCACCGCCCTGTCGCTTGACCACGTGAAGCTGCTCGAGCGGTTTGGCGCAAAGGTGATCATCTGCATGTTCGACGGCGACGCGGCCGGCCAGAAGGCTGCCGAGATGTCGGTCCAGCACCTGGACAAGACCAAGGCCGAGATGCGCTGCGTGGTGCTTCCCGACAACCAGGATCCCGCCGAGTTCCTGGCCAGCCACGGGGGCGACGCGCTGCAGCCCATCCTGCGCGAGGCGAAGCCGCTCATGTCATTCGTGTTCGACAAGAAGCTGGCGGGCTACGACCTCTCGGTGCCGGGGCAGCGCGTGGCTGCCCTCAATGACGTTGCGCAGGTGCTGGCCCCGCTCAAGGGCTCGGTGCTGCTGGATTCCTATGCCACCCAGCTGGCGGGCCTCCTCGGTACCGACGTCGAGGCCACCAAGCGCGTCATCCGCGAGGCCAAGGGGGCGGCTCCCGCCCAGCCGCAGCAGGCCCCTGCGGGTCCCGCCGAGGTGCAGGCCGTGCCACAAGCACCGCAGGAGACGGTGCCAAGCCTGGCCTACGGCGTCATCTCCAGCGACGACCGGGCGCTCATGGAGGTGGAGCGCGAGCTGCTGTCGCTGATGGCGGCAAGCCCCGACACGCTGAGGCCCTTTGGCGAGCGCATCGCCACCTTCTCGTGGGCCGACTCGCGCCACGAGACCATGGCGTGGGCGATGCTGGCCACGCCGGCAGGCTCAACCCCTGCCGAGGTGGTGGCCGCGGCAACCGAGGTGGTTCCCGAGGCCCCGCGCATCCTCTCGGGGGGTCGCATGGCCGCCACCGAGGGCATGGGTGTCAGCGAGAAGGCGGCGTTCCTGCTTGACTCGGTAGACCTCCACTCCACCCGTCGGCAGGTGCGCGAGATAAAGGCGCAGCTCGCGGCCCTGTCGTATGCGGCTCCTGACACAAGCGCCCAGGACCTCTTCAGGAGGGCGACCGAGCTGCAGAAGCACGCCAACGAGCTGTCCTATCGGCTCTCGTCGTACGCATAGGGGAGGCCTGCGGGCAGCGCGTCGATTTGTTCCGGTTTTTTTGGTTAGAAGCGTAGGAAATGGGTAGAATCCATAAGGTTTTTCCCCTTTCGAAAGGACTCATGTGGCTAAGAAGAAGAGCAAGGCAGTGGCACTCTCGGCAGAGCTCGAGGAAGTGGTCGAGTCAATCGTGAAGGGTGCCGCAAAGACCGGCGGCTCGGTCACAGAGGACGACATCCAGATTGCCATCGCCGACATCGACGTCGAGCCTGACGAGCTGTCCGACCTCTACGACGTGCTTCGTGTAAGGGGAGTCGAGGTCACGACCTCGGGCGATGTGCAGATCCCCACGGCCGGCGGCGTCATCATCGAGGGCGATGAAGACGACTTCGACCTTGGCGACGACGACCTGGGCGGCGACGAGGACGACATCCTGGACGACGAGGACGAGGAGGAGTCGGAGGCCCGTGCCGAGGCCCGCGCCGCCAACGAGGTGCTGCGCTCCACGCCCAAGTCCCGCACGCGCAAGCGCTCCAGCCGCGCCCGCGCCCGCCGCACCGACAGCTCCACGGTCATGCTCACGGGTGACCCCGTGCGCATGTACCTCAAGGAGATCGGCAAGGTAGACCTGCTCACCGCCTCCGAGGAGGTCGACCTGGCGATGAAGATCCAGGCCGGCGCCGAGGCTGCCGAGCGCCTGGAGGCGGCCGAGGCCGGCGAGATCGAACTCTCCCGCGCCGAGATGCGCAGGCTCACCCGCGTCGAGCAGGTGGGTCTGGACGCAAAGCAGGCCCTCATCTCGGCCAACCTGCGCCTGACGGTGTCCATCGCCAAGCGCTACGTGGGCCGCGGCATGCTGTTCCTCGACCTCATCCAGGAGGGCAACCTCGGCCTCATCCGCGCAGTCGAGAAGTTCGACTACACCAAGGGCTTCAAGTTCTCCACCTATGCCACATGGTGGATCCGCCAGGCCATCACCCGCGCCATCGCCGACCAGGCGCGCACCATCCGCATCCCAGTGCACATGGTCGAGACCATCAACAAGCTGGTGCGCGTCCAGCGCCAGCTGCTGCAGGACCTTGGCCGCGACCCCACTCCCGAGGAGATCGGCGAGCAGATGGGCATGAGCGCCGACCGCGTGCGCGAGATTCAGAAGATCAGCCAGGAGCCGGTAAGCCTCGAGACCCCCATCGGCGAGGAGGAGGACTCCCAGCTGGGCGACTTCATCGAGGACTCCAGCGCCGTGGCGCCCCCCGAGGCAGCCAGCGACAGCATGCTGCGCGAGCAGCTCGAGCAGGTGCTGGACAGCCTGGCCGACCGCGAGCGTAAGGTCATCCGCTTCCGCTTCGGCCTTGAGGACGGGCATCCCCGCACGCTCGAGGAGGTTGGCCGCGAGTTTGGCGTCACGCGCGAGCGCATCCGCCAGATCGAGAGCAAGACGCTTGCCAAGCTGCGCCACCCCAGCCGCTCCGGCCGCCTGAAGGACTACATGGAAGACTAGCGGGCAAGGCTCCCCATAGCGACGAACAAGGCCCGGTTGGCATCTGCGTGCCAACCGGGCCTTTTGGTATGCCACAACGGTCCCGGCGCAGGACGGTCGTGCCAGCCGTGTGCGGATGCAGGGTTATAGGACAAAACGTGTTGCTGGTCAGTCCCAGTCGCGCTGCCACGGCGTCTGCCTGTGCAGCTCCTCCCAGACCAGCCCGTCACCCCACCTCTGAGGACCGACCCGGGCCCTGTCCCCGTAGCCGACCATGCCCATCTCCTTGGCGATGTCCTCGTCGGTGGGCATGACCTTGATGAGCTGCGCGGCGGGCAGCGGGCACTCGGTGTGCATGTAGCACCACCAGCACACGGCCTTTATCCTGCGTTCGAGCGACAGCCCGCGATGCTCCCTGAGCATGCTCCTGAGCTGGGCGTTCGTGCTCTCCACGGCGTTGTTGGTGGCGGGGAGGGGGCCGAGGCGGCCCACCAGCTCCGGGTCCACGTAGGTAAAGAGCGTCTTCTGCCTCACGAGCGCCGTGAGGGAGTTCCTGGCCTTGACGAGCCGCTCGTGCGTGAGGAACGTCCTGCCCTCGTCGTTTGTGGTCTCCTCCCTCAGGAAGCCTTCGTAGGCCGCGCACCACGAGGCGTAGGCCGCGAGCCATGCCGCCGCCCGCTCGGAGGTCTCGACCTTCAGAAGCTCCCTGGCGAGCGCGTAGAGATCGACTCCCGCCTGGGTCCTGGGCCTCGTGGTCGTGTACCTCTTGACCTGCTCGAACGCGTGGAAGGTGCACCGCTGGACCCTTGTCCTTGGCCACATCTCGCGCCTTGCCTTCTGAAAGCCGCTCCCCCCGTCCGTCACCACGACCTCCGGCGGTGCGATGCGGGCCATGAGCGCCTTGTAGGCCCCCGAGCTCTCGCTTCTGGCCACGTACCAGCCGAGGACGTGCTCCTCGCTCCTCGCGACGAGCACGCAGGCCTTGCGCCCCAGGTAGATGCCGTCCACGAACACGACCCGGCATAGCTCGCCCGTCACGGGCGGCAGCGGCCACAGGTGCCAGAACTCGGCGGTCCTCCTGCGAAACGTCCTGCCGCCGCCGGCCATGTCCGCCTGCGCCCTCTTGGAGAGCAGCCAGCCCAGGAACTCGTCGAGTCTCTTTGCGGAGTTGTCGAGCTTGTTCACGAAGGTGAGCCCGCAGCCGAGGCAGCGCCAACGCTGCGTGCCCGCCGCCGTCCTGCCAAACCTCTTCGTCTTCCCACCGCAACTCGGACACATGACTCTTCGCATTTTGCCGCCCATCGACTCGACCAATCGGACGTGGGCAACTTAAACCGCGTGAAAAGCGGCGTCTACCTGCTGATACGCAGGCGGGACGGCAACACGTTTTGTCCACCCTCAAAGTCGGTCGGCGACAACTTGAAGGGGCTAGAAAGCAGGTTCTAACTGGGGAAAGCCGGGTGGTGCGGCAGCACGTTTTGTCCTATAACCCCGGATGCATATGAAAAAAGGCCAGGGACAAAGCCCTGACCTCGGATGATCTGGCTCCCCGGGTAGGATTCGAACCTACGACACATGGATTAACAGTCCACCGCGCTACCACTGCGCCACCGGGGAATGATGAACGCAAGAAGTAATTATACGCATTCGGCTATCGTGCGCAAGGGTGATTTCTTGAAATTGTTGTGCAACGAGTGACGGCGCATGGCGCCCTCAACTCCGCACTTTGTATGGCCTCGCGCGCCCTATGCTAGGATGGTTCACGTTCAACCACTTACCGAGACCCACGGGGGCGCAGCCTTGACCACCGTAACAAACGCAATCGCCCAGAAGGGGGACGTCGCCCGCAACGACGCCTGGTACCCAGTCGAGCAGCGCGACCGCTTCATCGTCCAGCAGCTCGTGTCGAAGGACTTCAAGCTCAAGTATCGCCGTAGCATCCTGGGCGTCGCATGGAGCGTCCTCAACCCGCTCCTGATGATGTGCGTCATGGCAGCGGTGTTCACGCGCATGATGCGCTTCTCCTCGGAGGGCATTCCCAGCTACCCGCTGTACATCATCCTTGGCAACATCACCTTCGCCCTCATGAGCGACTCCACCAGCCAGGGAATGGTGTCCATCATCGAGGCGTCGTCGCTGCTCAAGAAGGTCAAGATCGACCGCTGGGTGTTCCCGGTCGAGAAGGTGCTCTTTGCCATCGTCAACTTTGCCTTCTCGCTGGTCGCGGTGCTGCTGGTGATGGTCATCGTGCACCTGCTTCCCACCTGGACCGCCCTCATGCTGCCGCTGTTCGTGGTGTACCTCGGGCTGTTCTGCATTGGCGTGTCGATGCTGCTTGCCACGGCGGCGGTGTTCTTCCGCGACGTCATCCACCTGTGGTCGGTCGTGCTCACGGCCTGGACCTACTTCACACCGCTCTTCTATCCCGAGGAGATCCTCCCCGAGCTCGTCCTCAAGCTAGAGCGGTTCAACCCCATGTACCACTACGTCGGGTTCATCCGCGAGCTGCTGCTGTACCAGCGTCTGCCCACGCTGGGCATGCACGTGGTCTGCGGCGGCTTTGCCGTGCTGGCGCTGGCAGTGGGCTGGTTCGTGTTCCGCCGCCACGAGCACAAGTTCATCCTGTTCATCTAGGAGGACGCATGGTCAAGCCGATTCAACGCTATGATGCCGACGAGGTGCCCTGGACCGCCCAGCTCGAGGTGTCGTCCACCACGGTGGAGGCCCAGAGCAGCGTTATCGTCACGCCCCGCGTGGCGGGCGCCGACCCGTCGCGCTTCTCGTACAACTACGTGTGGAGCTACGAGGACCTCTGGCAGGAGGGCTTCTGGGACTCGACGCTTAACAGCGAGGGTGAGTGCACCGCCAGCCCTACCTGGGAGTTTCATCCCAGATGGGCCGGCAGCTACCACGTGTACGTTGACGTGGTGGACGAAAACGGCGACTACCGCGTGGTGGACGTCCCCATCGAGGTCTCGTTCTCGGCGCGGCGCAGCCGTTCGCTGGAGACCGCCGAGCCGGTGATTACGGTTGACGACGTGTCGATGGTCTTCAACATCGCCTCCGAGCGCTTCGACTCGCTCAAGGAGTACTTCCTTGCGCTCACGAAGGGCGAGCTCGTGTTCAAGGAGTTCCGTGCGCTGGACCACATCTCCTTCACAGTGCGGCGCGGCGAGGCCTTCGGCCTCGTGGGCACCAACGGCTCGGGCAAGTCAACCATGCTCAAAATCATCGCGGGCGTGCTGGAGGCCACCGAGGGCACCTGCACCGTGGCCGGGACCATCGCCCCGCTGATCGAGCTTGGCGCCGGCTTTGACATGGAGCTCACGGCCAAGGAGAATATCTACCTGAACGGGGCGCTGCTGGGATATCGGCGCGAGTTCATCGACGAGCACTTCGACGACATCGTTGCCTTCGCCGAGCTGCAGGACTTCATGGACATGCCGCTCAAGAACTACTCGAGCGGCATGGTGGCGCGCATCGCCTTCGCCATCGCCACGGCCGCCGAGCCCGACGTGCTCATCGTCGACGAGACGCTTTCGGTGGGCGACTTCCTGTTCCAGAAGAAGTGCGAGCAGCGCATCAAGGAGCTGGTGGAGTCCGAGAACGTGACGGTGTTGCTGGTGAGCCACAGCATCGAGCTGGTCGAGCGCATCTGCGACCGCGTGTGCTGGATCGAGAAGGGCCACCAACGCATGCTGGGCACGGCGGGCGAGGTGTGCGAGGCCTACAAGAAGCTTGGGGGCTGATGGCATGTCCTCCGAGGTGCTGGTTTCGGTCATCGTGCCAGTGTACAACGTCGAGGCCTACGTGGGCGACTGCCTTGCGTCGCTTCTGGCCCAGGACGTGGAC
Source organism: uncultured Coriobacteriaceae bacterium (assembly GCA_902788705.1). Lineage (GTDB taxonomy): Bacteria > Actinomycetota > Coriobacteriia > Coriobacteriales > Atopobiaceae > UBA1367. The sequence goes on from CADALE010000003.1 coordinate 34,552, forward strand.
GGCCTCGAGGTCGTGGTGGTGAACGACGGCTCCACCGACTCCTCGCGCGAGGTGGTGGGCGCCATCGCCGCGGCCGACCCCCGCGTGCGCATCATCGACAAGCCCAACTCGGGCTACGGCGCCTCGCTCAACCGTGGCCTTGCCGAGGCCCGGGGCACCTACGTGGGCATCCTCGAGTCCGACGACGAGATGGTGGATGGCGCGCTGCCCCTGCTTCTGCAAACCGCTGAAGACATGGGCGCCGACGTCGTGAAGGGCGACTACATCCTGTGGTGGCCCACCGACGAGGCTCGCACGCACCAGGCCCACGAGGTCAAGGCCGACCTGTGCGGGTCCTTGGTGGATACCCGCACTGACATGCGGGCCTATTCCATCCGCAGCACCATCTGGAGCGCCCTCTACCGCCGCGAGCACCTGGAGCGCCACGGCATCCGCTTCATCGAGACGCCGGGGGCCTCCTATCAGGACACCTCCTTCAACTTCAAGGCCTTCGCCACCAGCAGGCGCACGGCCTTCGTGGAGGCGCCGATCGTGCGCTACCGCCAGGACAACGCGGCGTCGTCCATACACTCGAAGGGCAAGGCTGACGCCGTGGGCGTCGAGTTTGACGAGATCGACCGCTGGCTTGACGACAACGCGCACATGGTGGGCCACGACGCCCTCGTGCGGCAGTCGCTGGTCGAGCGCTACAACGCCTACCTCTGGAACCTCGACCGCCTTGACGACGAGGTTGGCCTCGCCTTCCTGCGCGATGCGGGCCAGCAGTTTACCCAGCTGGAGCGCTCGGGCAGGCTTGATGTGGCCACCTGGGATTCCTGGCGCGTGCGCAACCTCCGCGCGCTGCAGGACGACCCGGCTCGCTATCTGCGGCTGCGCAAGAAGTACCGGGGCGACTCGGCTGCCTCGAAGGCACGCTTCGCCTTGGCGCTGGGTGGCCCGGCCGCCTTGGCGTCGGCGCTTGCCGAGCGCGCGGGCAGGAGGTAGCGATGGGCCTCGAGGGTTTCGGCACGTCCGCGTCCGCCGTCTGGCCGCAAGCTGGCTCGACCTCCTGCGGGGACGTTGCGACGCCCCCGCGCTTCTCGGTGGTCATACCCGCCTACAACGCCGAGGCGGTGCTCGCGCAGTGCCTCGAGTCGGTGCTGTCGCAGGGCGAGCGAAGTGTGGAGGCCATCGTCGTGGATGACGGCTCCACCGACTCCACGGCCCAGCTGGCGCGGCGCCTCGCCCAGGATGACGCACGCATCACGGTGATCTCGCAGCGCAACGGTGGCGTCTCGGCCGCGCGCAACGCGGGCCTTGATGCCGCGACGGGCACGGTGGTGCTGTTCGTCGATGCCGACGACGCGCTGGAGTCCGGAGCGCTCGAGTCCATCTGGGCTCGCTTCGTCTACGGTGGCCTCGACTGCCTGGTGTTCGGCATGCGCATCGAGCCCGAGGATGCCATGCCCCTCACGCTCTCGCATCGGCTTGCGCCGGGCGACGCCATCATCGAGGACGACGCGCGCCGCCTCATCTTTGCCGAGCACACGCACCCCTATGCCTTCCGCGTGGCCTTCTCACGCGACTTCCTTGTCCAAAACAGCCTGCGCTTCGACCGCGGGCTCACGCTGGGCGAGGACGAGGCCTTCCTCATGACGGCGTATCGCCTTGCCCATCGCGCCATCCTCTCGTCGGAGCGGCTGTACGTGTATCGGATGAGCGCCGACTCGGCAAGTCACCGCGACAACGCCTCCGACGAGGTCCTTCCTGCAAAGCTGCAGAAGCACCTTGCGCTGGTGCAGTCGGTGCTGTGGGAGTGGCAGACGCGCCAGCTTGATGCCTCGTGCGACCAGGACCTGCTGGACTGGCTGCTTGACCTGCTGATGCTTGATGTCTCGCGCCTCGAGCCCGAGGCGCAGGCCCGCTTCTACGCAAGCCTGTGGCCCGTCCTGACGTCGTACTTTGGGCCTGACGGCGGCCAGGCCGTGGCACATGCCACGGCGCGCCGGTGCCTGAGGGTGATTCGTGGCGCGGCCGCGGGAAGGAACGGTGCGGGACCCGTGGTGCCCAAGCCGCTGCTCGTTGCCTTCTACCTGCACTCGCGTGGCGCGGGGGCCGTCGTCGAGCGCGCGATCGCCGCGCTTCAGGGCAGGGGGGCCTACTGATGCTGCTCTCGTTCGTCGTACCCGCCTACAACGCACAGGATACCATCGACGCCTGCCTCGCCTCGATCTGTGCCTCGCCCAGCGCCGACTTCGAGGTGGTGTGCGTGGACGACGGCTCCACCGACGGCACGGTGCGGCTTCTGGACGAATGGGCAACGCGCGACCCGCGCGTTCGCGTGGCGCACCGGGCAAACGGGGGCGTCTCGGCTGCGCGCAACGCGGGTATCGCCATGGCCCAAGGCGACTACCTTGGGTTTGTTGATGCCGACGATCGCATGCTGCCCGGTGGTACCGACGCGATGCTGGCAACGTGCGCCTCGGCTGCGGCCGACGTCATCACCTTCGGGGCGCAGGCCGCCCCCGCCGCCGCCGCGAGCGGGTGGCTGACGCGCCACATCGCCGGTGCGTCCCGTCCGCCTGAGCACTTCACGGCTGACCAGGTGCTGGGCGAAGGCGCGAGCCCCTTCGTGTGGGCACATGCTGTCCGCCGCACGGTTGTTACCGAGCGCGGCGCGCGCTTCGACGAGACGCTGTCGCTGGGGGAGGACCTCGCGTTCCTAACCGCCTGCATGGCGCGCTCGTCGCTCGTGGCGTCGGTGCCCGACGTGGTGTACGAGTATCGGCTGGAACGCCCGGGCTCGCTCATGGCGCAGAGCGACCGTGGGTCAGCCACGCAGCTGGGGCGCCATGTGGACGTGGTGCGCAGCGTCTATGACGACTGGGCCTCGCTGGGCATCGACCGCCAGTGGGCGTCGCAGCTTGCCAACTGGGCCATCCGCTACGTGGTCTATGCGATCCTGCGCGACCGTACCGAGGCCAGGGCCCAGCAGTCTATTCGCGTGCGCGACCTGTGGCGCCGCCATGGGGTGGCCGAGCTGTCGCGGAGCTTCCCCCTTGCGGTGCGTGGCGTGGTGCGCGTCATCGAGGCATATGGCGACGACGGCCGCTGCTGCATGCCCGAGGCGGCCGTCAGCCGCGCATGCCTTGCCTGGCGGCTGCGCGAGTACGGGGTGCGCGACCTCGTCGAGACGGCACTTGGCCGCGAGGGGACGAGGTCGGGCTCGGGGCGCTAGCGGCCGCTGTGGGATTTGCGTGCCCTTGCCGGCCAATCATGTCCCGGCAGCATGCTACCATGGCCTACGAAGCCCCTCGGGGGCAGGAGGGGAGAGGCGATGTCGTCCGAGTCTCATGAGGGCATGCCAGCCATCAGCGTGCTGGTGCCCATCTACAACGTGGAGCGCTACCTGGCCGAGTGCCTTGACTCGCTGCTGGCGCAGACCTTCGGCAACTTCGAGGCCATCCTCATCAACGATGGCTCCACCGACGGCTCGCGCGACATCATCCAGCGCTACCTTGACGCCGACCCGCGCTTTCGGGTGATCGACAAGCCCAACTCGGGCTACGGTGCCTCGATGAACCGCGGCCTCGACGAGGCCCGCGGCACCTACGTGGGCATCCTCGAGTCGGACGACGTCTTCGAGCCAAATGCCCTCCAAGTGCTGTATGACGCCATCGTGGCGGCCGAGGCCGACGCCGCGAAGGCCAACTTCTACCTGTACTGGTCGGTGCCCGAGGTGCGGCTTGAGCCCTTCGAGCTCGTGTCGCCACAGATGGCAGGCCGCGTGACCTGCCCAGCCACCGACCCCGACCGCAGCATCTTCTACGCGAAGCCCTCCATCTGGTCGGCGCTGTACCGTCGCGCCTTCCTGGAGCGGCACGGCATCCGCTTCCTTGAGACGCCGGGCGCCTCGTTCCAGGACACCAGCTTCAGCTTCAAGGTGTGGGCCCAGGCGGAGCGCGCCTGCTATCTGGACGCCTTCGTGCTCAAGTATCGCCAGGACAACGAGGCCTCGTCGGTCAACAGCCCCGGCAAGGTGTACTGCGTGTGCGACGAGTACGCCGAGATGTCGCACCTCCTTGACGAGGACCCCAGCCTTGACCAACAGCTTCGCGGGGTGCTGTGCCGCATGAAGTTTGACAGCTACATGTGGAACGCCGGCAGGCTGGTTCCCGAGCTGCGCGACGAGTTTCTGGTGCGTGCCCGTGAGGAACTGCGGCGCGACCGCGAGGCGGGCTACCTCGACCGAAAGCTCTTCGGCTGGTACAAGTGGACCGACCTGCAGGCCCTGCTTGACAGGCCTGCGAGGTTCCGCGAGGCGTTTGCCACCTATGGTAGCGACGACCCCAAGGTGATGCTGCGGCACTATCGCACGCTGGGCGGTCCCGGCCTTGGCATGCAGCTCATGATGCGCCTGGCTGTGAGGAGGCTGCGAGGATGACGCGGCTGTCGGTCATCGTGCCCGTGTACAACGTCGAGGACTACCTCGACGAGTGCCTCTCCTCGCTTGCCGCGCAGGAGCCCTGCGACTTCGAGGCCGTGTGCGTTGACGACGGCTCGACCGACTCGTCGCCGGAGATCCTCTCGAAGTGGGCCGCGCAGGAGCCCTGGATACGACTGGTAACGAAGCCAAACGGCGGCCTTTCCAGCGCCCGCAACGCGGGCATGGCTGCCGCCCAGGGCGACTATGTGTGCTTCCTTGACTCCGACGACCTCCTGGCGCCACAGGCGTGCCGGCGCATCGTCGAGGCGCTCGACGAGAGCCAGGCCGATGTGCTGGTGTACGGCGGCACCACCGTGCCTCCCGAGGTCACCACGCCGTGGCTCGAGCAGACGCTGAGCCCTCGAGACCTTACCTTCGAGGCCCCTGGCGACGAGCTTCTCTTCGGAAAGGACACCCGGCCGTTCGCCTGGCGCGTGGCGCTTTCGCGCAGCTTCGCGAGGGACGCGGGCATACGGTTCGACGAGTCGATGCCCTACGGCGAGGACCAGCCCTTCCTGTTTGACGTGTACCTGCGCTCGCATCGCACCAGGCTCGTGCCCGACCGCCTGTACGGCTACCGCGTCATGCGGTCCGGCTCGCTCATGAACGACGCCCGGCGCGACCTCCACGAGATGCTGCTCGAGCACGTGCGCATTGCCGAGGCCTGTGCCTGCGTGTTCGAGCGCGCCGAGGCGCTTGGCCCCCATGCGCGTCGCCTGATCGAGTGGATGCTCGAGCTGGTGGCTAACGACGCCCTGTTGCTGCCCACCAAGGAGAGCACCGACGTGATGGGCCAGCTTGGGCAGGTCATCGCGCGGCGTTGGGACGACAGGGAGGTGCGGCGGCTTGGCCTGCATCCCAGCGAGCTGGCGGTGGTGGAGGCGGCCACGTCGGGCATGCACATGAGCGCCATGCGCCGAACCGTGCTCTTCTCGTCGCTGCATCGCCACCTGTATGGCAGAAAGTCCACCCTGCTCACGCTGCTTGGGGCCAACCGGGGCCTGCGCTAGGCTGCCGGCCGTGATGCCGCAGCATGTGAGGGTGATGAATAACCATTTATATGCCTTGCGCCTGCCGCGGTGCGTGGGCTAAAGTGGTTCTCGACCTTTAAGCGCGGTACGAGATGCCCGCAAGGCCACAGCACATACGCAGCATAACAGGGCCTTCTTCGGGGACGTCTCGTGCCGAGCATGTCGGCAGGGACGTTTTTTTGTTGGAAGGAGACCCATGGAACAGGCCACCTTGAAGGCCCAGATCATGGATGCGGCGGCCATGGAACGGGCCATGACCCGCATCGCCCACGAGATCATCGAGCGCAACGAAGGCGCGCAGGGCGTCGTGCTGGTGGGCGTGCTACGTCGCGGCGTTCCCATCGCCGAGCGCCTTGCCGCCAAGATCACCGAGATCGAGGGCGTGCGGCCGCCCATCGGCAAGCTTGACATCAGCTTCTACCGCGACGACTACGCGCGCCAGATCATGCCGGTGCTGCATGCCACCGACATCATGTTCCCCATCGACGGTGCCGACGTGGTGCTGGTTGACGACGTGCTGTACACGGGCCGTACGGTGCGCGCCGCGCTGGACGCCCTCATGGACCTCGGCCGGCCCAAGACGGTGCAGCTGGCCGTGATGGTGGACCGCGGCCACCGTGAGCTGCCCATCCGCGCCGACTACGTAGGCAAGAACGTGCCCTCCTCGCACACCGAGGACGTGCGCGTGAGCGTCACTCCGCTCGACGAGCGCGATGCCGTCGAGATCTGGGAGTCCAAGCAGGAAGGGAGCGCACAGTAATGCTGTCCGTACGTCACCTCATCGACACCAACAGCCTCACGGCCGACGACATCACGCAGATCCTCGACACGGCCAAGTCGTTCGACCCCATCGTCAACCGCAAGGGCATCAAGAAGGTGCCCGCCCTGCGTGGTCGCACCATCGTCAACCTGTTCCTCGAGCCCTCGACGCGCACCCTCAAGAGCTTTGAGCTGGCCGAGAAGCGCCTCTCCGCCGACTCCATCTCCATGGGCGGCGCCACCTCGTCGGTGGTGAAGGGCGAGAGCCTGGCCGACACCATCCAGACCATCGACGCCATGCAGGTGGACATGTTCGTGGTGCGCGCGCGGCTGGCCGGCACCCCGCAGAAGATCACCGAGAACACCGACGCCATCGTCATCAACGGCGGCGACGGCAAGCACCAGCACCCCACGCAGGCGATGCTTGACCTCTACACCATCCGCGAGCACTTCGGCCACCTCGACGGCCTCAAGGTGGCCATCGTGGGCGACCTCGCACACAGCCGCGTGTGCGGCTCGCTGGCTCCCGCGCTCAAGACCATGGGCGCCGACGTCACGCTTGTGGCACCTCCCACCTTCCAGGTGGGCGACCCCTCCTGGTACGGCTGCGAGCAGACCAACCACCTGGACGACGTCATCGAGGACATGGACGTGGTGTACATGCTGCGCGTGCAGCTCGAGCGCATGGAGGGGGCGGCCATCCCCAGCCGTCGCGAGTACAACCGCCTGTACGGCCTGTCGCTTGAGCGCGAGGCCCGCATGAAGCCCAACGCCATCATCTGCCATCCCGGCCCCATGAACCGTGGCATGGAGATTGACGCCGAGGTGGCGGACTGCCCGCGTTCGAGGATTCTCAACCAGGTCAATGCGGGCGTGCTCACCCGCATGGCCGAGATGTACCTGCTGCTGGGAGGAGAAGAGTAATGGCATATCTGATCAAGGGCGCCCACGTGGTCGATCCGCAGGTGGGCCTGGACGACGTGCGCGACGTGCTGGTAGACGGCAAGCAGATCGTGGAGGTGGCCGAGGCCATCGAGGCCGGCGAGGGCGTCGAGGTTATCGACGGTGCGGGCAAGTACCTGGTGCCGGGCCTCGTGGACATGCACGTGCACTTCCGCGACCCGGGCTTCGAGTACAAAGAGACCATCTACACCGGCTCGCGCGCTGCGGCCCACGGCGGCTTCACTGACGTTGCCACCATGCCCAACACCGACCCCGTCACCGACAACGGCGCCGAGATCCGCTACCAGATAGACACCGCGCGCAAGGCCGGCCTCGTGCACATCCGCCCGATGGGCGCCCTCACGCGCGAGGAGAAGGGCGAGAGCCTTGCCGAGATTGGCGACATGGTGATGGAGGGCGCCAGCGCCTTCTCCGACGACGGACATGGCGTGCAGAGTGCCGGCATGATGAAGACCTGCATGGCCTACGTGAGTCAGTTCGACCGCGTGGTGTGCGCGCACTGCGAGGTTGAGAGCCTCACCAAGAACGGCGTCGTAAACTCGGGTCGCGCCGCCACGCGCCTGGGCATGTTTGGCTGGCCTCCCTTTGGCGAGGAGCTCGAGATTTACCGCGACATCGAGCTGTGCCGCTCCACCGGCTGTGCCCTGCACATCTGCCACATCTCCACGGCCAAGGGCCTGGAGCTGGTGAAGGCCGCCAAGGCCGAGGGGCTGCCCGTCACCTGCGAGGTGACGCCGCACCACCTGTTCTTGTGCGAGGACGACATCACCGACGCCTACGACACCAACCTCAAGATGAACCCGCCGCTGCGCAAGGCCTCCGATGCCAAGGCGCTGCGTGACGGCATCGTGGACGGCTCCATCGACTGCGTCGTGACCGACCACGCGCCACATGCCAAGCACGAGAAGGACTGCGAGTGGGAGATCGCCTTCTTTGGCACCATCGGCCTCGAGACGTCGCTGCCCCTGATGCTCACCAACATGGTCAGCGCCGGCAGGATGAGCTGGAGCCGCCTCGTTGAGGTGATGGCCATCAACCCGCGCCGCTTGCTGCGCGTGACGCCCGTCAAGATCGAGGCGGGCTCGCAGGCCGACCTCACCCTTATCGACCCCACACACGAGTTCGTGGTGACCGAGGACTACTTCCAGAGCAAGTCCAAGAACTCCGCCTTCTTGGGAGCGCACCTCACCGGCTGCGCCACCGACGTGCTGAAGGCTGGCAAGCGCACGCTGGCAGACGGCGTGGTCGTGGCATGAGCGCCGAGAGGCACGACATGGCTGGGGCAGCCGTGGGGTCGCACGACTTCGTGGTGATCTCCAACGAGCAAGTTGCCCGCGACACGTACCGGCTCGAGCTTTCGAGCCACGTGTCGTGGGGGCTCATGCCCGGCCAGTTCATGAACTTCGAGGTACCGGGCGACGGGTCGCACATCCTGCGCATACCGCTGTCGTTCGCATCCTGCGACCTGCGCAGCTCGCACGTCGTGATCTACTACGTGACGGTAGGGGAGGGCACGAGGCGCCTCTCCGCCATGCGGCACGGCGACACTTCGACCGTGGTTGGCCCCTGTGGCAAGGGCTGGCGCCTTCCCGAGAAGGAGGCTGGTCGCTGCCTGCTGGTGTCGGGCGGCATCGGGTCGGCGCCCATTGCCGCCGCCGCGGGCATGCTTGCCCAGGCCGGCATCAGCTACGACGTGATCGCCGGGTTCCAGACGGCTGCCCGCATCCCGCAGCGCCTGCTTGACGAGATGGAGCCGCTGCTTGCAGACGACGGGCGCATCCTCATCTCCACCGACGACGGCACGCAGGGGTTCGCGGGGTTTACCACGCAGCTCATGGAGCAGCTCCTTGGGGAGCAGTCCTACGACTGCGTGCTTACCTGCGGCCCCGAGGTCATGATGCGCGGCGTCGCCGCCCTTTGCGCGCGCGAGGGCATCGCGTGCCAGGTCTCCATGGAGCGCATGATGGGCTGCGGCTTCGGCGCGTGCAGCTGCTGCAACGTGCCGCTCGTAGCGGGTGGCTACGCCCTCTGCTGCCAGGACGGGCCCGTATTCGACGCGACGGAGGTGGCGTGGTGAGCGGCGTGAGCATGGCCGTCAACCTTGGCGGCATCAAGATGAGAAACCCCCTCAACACCGCCTCGGGCACCTTTGGCAATGGCGTGCAGTTCGAGGGCTTCTACGACGTGGGGGCTACCCTCGGCGCCATCACCTGCAAGGGCGTGGCGGCCGAGCCCTGGGTCGGCAACCCGGCCCCGCGCCTCGCCGAGCTGGGCAACTCCGCCATCATGAACTCCGTGGGCCTCATGAACCCCGGGGTTCGCGGGTTCGTGGAGCGCTATGGCACCTACCTCGCGGGGCTGCGCGAGAGGGGCTGCCAGGTGATCTGCCAGATTGCCGGGCACTCGCTTGACGAGTACCGTGCCGCAACCGAGCTCTTCGAGGAGCTCGCGCCTTTCGCCTCGGGCTTCGAGGTCAACATCTCGTGCCCCAACATCGCCGCTGGCGGTGCCGCGATGGGTGCGACGCCTGCGGCCGCCGCCGAGGTCATGGGCGCCGTGAGGCCGCTCACCAGCCGACCGGTGATCGTGAAGATGGCGCCTCACGACGTGGCCGAGATCGGCCGTGCGCTGGAGGCTGCCGGTGCCGACGCGCTATCGCTCATCAACACCATCCCCGGCATGACCATCGACGTGCGCACGCGCAGGAGCCGCCTGGCACGGCCTACGGCCGGCGTCTCGGGCCCTGCCATCCATGCCATCGCCGTGCGCATGGTGTGGGAATGCGCGCAGGCGGTACGCATCCCCATCTGCGGTATCGGCGGCGTGGCCAGCGGAGTGGACGCCGCGGAGATGATTCTTGCCGGCGCCACCGCCGTGTCGGTGGGCACGGCCAACCTCTACGACCCCACCTGCGTCCCACGGATTCTCGCAGAGCTCGAGCAGTGGGCACAGGAGCAGGGCGTGTCGGACATCAACGAACTGATTGGAGCCTTCGAATGCTAACCGAAGCACAGGCGCGCGACGCCATCATCATCGCCCTCGACTGCGACCGCGAGACGGCGCTCTCGTTGGCAGACCAGCTGTCCGGCAAGGCCGTGTGGGTGAAGGTGGGCATGACGCTCTTCTATCGCTACGGGCCTGCCATCGTTGACGAAATGCGGGCCCGTGGCCTGCGCGTATTCCTTGACCTCAAGCTGCACGACATCCCCTTCCAGATTCGCGGCGCGGCGCTCTCGGCGTCGCTCACGGGTGCCGACATCCTGTCCATCCATGGCCTGGGCGGCGCAGCCATGATCTCCGAGGGACGGGCAGGCGTCGAGGAGGCGGCCGAGCTTCGTGGGGGAGAGCGCACCCGACTGGTGGCCATCTCGGTGCTCACCAGCATGGACAGCGAGGCCCTGGCGTCCATCGGCGTGGAGTCCACCATCGCCGAGGAGGTGTCGCGCCTCGCCATCCTGTCGGTGGGGGCCGGCGCCGACGGCATCGTGTGCTCGCCCCAGGAGGCGGCGCAGATGCGCGCCATGCTGGGCCCCGACGCACTCATCGTGTGCCCGGGCGTGCGGCCTGCCGGCGCCGCCGTGGGCGACCAGAAGCGCGTGTCCACCCCCGCCTCGGCCATCGCGGCAGGTGCCTCGAAGCTGGTCATCGGCCGTCCGATCACCGGCGCGGACGACCCCGCGGCCGCCTTCGACGCCATCGTCGACGAGCTGGTGCGGGGGTAGCAGGTGCCCTACCTGCGGTCGAGTGCGCAGTTTGTGTGCACGAAGTGGCAGCTAAGTGCAAGATAGGCGATAGATGCTTGCAAAAATGCTGCTCAATGGGCAAACTATCTCTTTGCACGTACTTTAGACTGACTACAGACGGTACGTATGATTTGCGTTGTAACACGATGTTTGGAGGATGTTATGCCACTGCCTCAGCTTACCGACGAGCAGCGTAAGGCCGCCCTTGAGAAGGCCGCTGCGGCCCGCCACGAGCGTGCTGAGCTCCGCGAGAAGATCAAGAAGGGCGAGGTCACCCTTGAGGAGGTCCTCGATTCCGACGACCCCATCGCCGCCCGCCTGAAGGTCTCCGCCCTCATCGAGTCCCTGCCTGGCTATGGCAAGGCCAAGGCTGCCAAGATCATGGACGAGCTGGGCATCTCCGCTTCTCGCCGCGTCAAGGGCCTCGGCGCTCGTCAGCGCGAGCAGCTCCTCGAGGCCCTCTCCAAGTAGTGGCCACGAAGGCTCGGCTCTTCGTCATTTCCGGACCGGCAGGTGCAGGGAAGGGAACCTTGGTCGCGCGCATACGCGACAGGCGCCCCAACTTGGACCTGTCGGTCTCTGCTACGACGAGGAAGCCACGCGAGGGCGAGGTTGACGGCGTCGCCTATTACTTCCTGAGCGAGGAAGAGTTCACCCGCCGCGTCGAGGCCGGGGAGTTCCTCGAGTGGGACGGCCACTTCGACAAGCGCTACGGGACGCTGCGCTCGGAGGTTGACTCGCGTCTCGAGGCTGGGCATTCAGTCATCCTCGAGATTGACGTCAATGGTGCGCTCAACGTCAAGCGCATGAATCCCGATGCGGTGCTCGTGTTCATTGCCCCGCCCTCGCTCGAGGTGCTCGAGGAGCGCCTGCGCGGCCGCGGCACCGAGACCGAGGAGCAGATAGCCCTTCGGCTGGCCCGCGTCGAGATGGAGATGGCCGCTGCGGAGCAGTACGACGAGGTCGTGGTAAACGACGACCTCGAGACGGCCGTCAACCAGCTTGACGCCCTCATGGATAGATACGAGACGGACGAAAGGAACCTATAGCATGTCCGTGATCAGGCCCGAGATCGACACCCTCCTCGAGAGGACCGAGAACAACCCGTTCCTGCTGTGCAGCATCGCCTCCAAGCGCGCCTGCGACATCAACAACATGGTGCGTGGCCAGCACCTGCGCGTGACCGCCATCCAGGACTTCGACGACATCACCACCGTCGTGTCCGGCCAGGACCCGGTCTCCATCGCCATGGAGGAGATCTGCGACGGCACCCTCAGCTTCGTGCGCGACGACTTCGACGAGGAGATCCGTGGCTCCAACGCCGAGGTCCTGCAGAACCTCTAGGCCATGTCGGACAGGGTCTGCCTGGCTCACTACCACGAGATTGGCCTCAAGGGCAAGAACCGCTCGACCTTCGAGAACCAGCTGGTCACCAACCTGCGCCGCACACTTCGTGACGCCGACCTCGGCGAGGTGCGGCGCATTTCCGGCCACATCTTGGTAAGCGCGGCAAGCGGCCGCGTGAGCGAAGAGATGGCAGACGCCATCTCGCGCGTGCCTGGTGTCGCCCGTGTGTCGCTTGCGTACCTGTGCGGGCTTGACCAGGTCGAGTACTGCAAGGCTGCCGTGAGTGCGCTACACGAGGCTGGAGAGTTCCGTTCGTTCAAGGTGCATGCGCGCCGTTCGGCCACGGCCTACGAGCTGCACACGCTGGAGATCAACCAGCTTGTGGGCGAGGTACTGTGCAACGAGTTTCCCGACAAGAAGGTCGAGATGCACGACCCCGACGTGGTTGTGTACGTGCTCGTGGTGCAGGGCAACGTGTATGTGTACGCGTCATCGCAGGTGGGCGTGGGCGGCCTGCCGGTGGGCACTGCCGGCAAGGTGGTCACGCTGCTCTCCAGCGGGTTCGACTCGCCGGTTGCCACGTGGATGGTTGGCCGCCGCGGCGCAACCTGCGTGCCCATTCACTTCTCCGGGCGTCCCATGACGGCTGACACCAGCGAGTGGCTGTGCCAGGACATCTGCCGCGCACTGCGTCCCTCGGGCGTGGTGGGCAGGATGTACGTGGTGCCTTTTGGCGAACGTCAGCGCGAGATATCGCTTGCCGTGCCCCAGTCGCTGCGCATCATCACGTACCGACGGGTGATGCTTGCCGTGGCGGAGCGGCTGGCGCACATCGAGGGGGCAAAGGCCCTGGTGACGGGCGAGTCGCTTGGGCAGGTGGCCTCGCAGACCCTCGACAACATCGCCGCCGTCAACGAGGTGGTGTCGATGCCGGTGCTAAGGCCGCTCATCGGCTCGGACAAGCAGGAGATCATGCGTCGCGCCCAGCAGATTGGCACCCATGAGCTAAGCAGCCAATCGGTGGAGGACTGCTGCACGCTGTTCATGCCGCGTCGGCCCGAGACGCACGCCCGTATGGAGGCGGTGCACGCCGCGTGGAACTCCTTCGACCACGACGCCATGATCGACCAGCTTGTAGAAACCATGGAGTACGTCGACTTCGACCAATGCCCGTCCTATCGGCCGCCCAAGTCGATTCGGGCCTACCATACGGAGCTCGCACCGGCCTTCACGAGGGACAACGCCGATTAGCTGGCGCTTCGTCCCGTGGTGCTGGCAAGCTATCTGCCAGACTCGTGCAAGGCACCTGCGGCACTTTCTTGAGAGCTTGGCTTGACGCTCACCCCCGTGTCCCACCATGGGATGCGGGGGTGATTGCATGCAGAGGCAGACAAGGCGGTCGCGGATAGCGCTCTTACGGAGGGCAGGCGTTCGTGGGCAGCACGTGGCCGTTGTCGTGGGGATCATCGTGGCCATGGTGCTGGCGTGTGGTGTTGGCTTGGCACGATCGGGCATGCTGCGGCCCGGTCTGGTGGTGCGCCGTGCGCAAGCGGTGACGACGCAGGCAGGCGACGCTGCGGAGACTGTGCCCGAAGACGGGTCCGACGCGGGCGAAGTGGCGGCGCTTGGCGAGGAGGGTGCCGAGGTCCAGGCGCAGGCGGTCGAGCCGCAGCGCGTGACCGTGGTGGTTCATGTTGACGGGGCTGTGGCGATGCCGGGTGTGTACGAGGTGACCTCGGACTGCCCGCGCGTGATAGATGCGGTGACGCAGGCTGGGGGCCTTGCTGAAGGCGCAGACACGACCGGCGTGAACCTCGCGGCGCCTTTGACGGACGGACAGAAGGTGTATGTACCACAGGCTGGCGAGCCCGCGCCCGAGGGGTCCGGAGGCCTTGCGTCGTGGGAATCGAGTAGCCCAAGCCCGAAGGTCAACATCAACACGGCATCGGTCGAGGAGCTGCAGGCGCTGTCCGGCATTGGCGAGGTGACGGCCCGCGCCATCGTGGAGGAGCGTGAGCGAGGCGGCCCCTTCTCCGCTCCCGAAGACCTGATGCGCGTTTCGGGCATCGGGGAGAAGAAGTACGAGCGCATAGCGGGTGACATCTGTGTCTAGGGACGCCTCGCTTCCGCCACGACCATCGCTGCCGCTGGCCTTCCATGCCCTCATCGTGGTGCTGGTGGTGGAGCACGCGACACTCCTGGAAGGACGCCTCACGCCTGTTGTTGGCGCGCTGCTTGCCGCGCTGGCAGCAGCGGCGCTGCTTTCGCGTGCCGTGGAGAGGTGGCGTGCGGTGACCCCTGCGTTCGCGTGCCTCTTCATGGCTGGGTGCGTGGCCTTGGGGGCGTCGTGTGCGCAGCTCTGGCGTATGGATGGCTTCGTCGAGGCGATGCGCTCCTCGTCGGTGTCACTGTGGCATCTGGAGGTGACGAGTGACGCTACGGTGACGCGCTACGGGTATCGCTGCTGCGCCCACGCCTCACGTGCGGGATGTGCCGAGGGCGATGTGTGGCTGTCGCTGGGAGAGGCCGTGGAGCGCGGCGACGTGCTGCAGTGCGTGGGTAGGTTTGTCCGCCTCGCCGATGACGACTGGGGTAGGCGGTCACGTGCGCAGGGCGTGTGGGGATCGGTGTCCGGCGTGCGCGTCCTCTCGCACGAGGCGCCATGCGGGGCATCCGGCATGGTGCGCGCCATACGCGACTCGTCGCGCATCGTCATCGAACCAGATGCCTCAGAGGGAAGGTCGCTGCTGGCAGGTTGCCTGCTTGGTGACAGGCGAAGCCTGGACGCTCAAGGCTTGGACACTGTGTGCTCCACGGCGGGAGTTGCGCACCTCGTTGCCGTTTCGGGCTCGCACATCGCCATCGTGTCGGCGCTGCTGGCGGTGCCCCTGCAGCGCCTGCGCATCGGTCCGTGGAGGCGCACGCTGGTCTTGGCACTGGGCAGCGGCACGTTCGTGGCCATCTGCGGTGCGCCGTCCTCTGCAGTTCGTGCGTGGCTGATGTCGCTCTGTGCGCAGGGCTCGGCCCTTGTGGGGCGTCGCTCGAGCTCCCTCTCTTCGCTTTCGGTTGCGGCGTCCATGATGGCCCTTGCCAACCCCGGCGTGTCCGGACAGATGGGCTACCTGCTCTCGGTCGTGTGCGTGGCCAGCCTCGCGGTCTTTGGCCCCTATGCCAGGTACGTCCTTGACACGCTGCTTCCTGCGCCGTGGCTTCCACGAGGCACGCGCCCCGAGGTGCGTATAGCTGTGCGCACCCGGCGCAAAGACCTGGTCTGCTCGCTTGGGGCCACCCTGGTGGCCCAGGTAGCCACCATCCCGCTGGTGTGCCCTACCTTCGGAACGCTGTCGCTGGCTGCGCCGCTCACTAACCTGGTGGCAAGCCCACTCATGGCGTGTGCGATGACGATGGGCCTGGTGGCGTGCCTCGTGCAACCCGTGCCATGGCTGTCGACCGCGCTCATGCGGGCGTGCGATCCGGTGCTGTCGCTGTTGGTTTGCTTGCTGAAGGCCTGCACCAGGATTCCGTTGGCATCGATTCCGATGAGCGTGGACGCGCTGGCCAGCGCGTTGGCCATGGCGGCCTTGGCTGCGGTGCTCTGGGTGCTCTGGCCAGCCGTAACTCGTAGGCGTCTGGGCTTGGGCCTTGCCACTGTCTTACTGGCGCTGCTGCTCACCTTCGCCCGCTGGCGGTGGGCGTCTCCTGCGCGCATCGTCGTGCTGGACGTTGGTCAGGGCGACGCCATCCTCGTCCAGGATGGCCATGGAGCCGTGCTGGTTGATGCGGGCCCCGACGCGTCAATCGTCGACGCCCTGGCCCGCAACCATGTGCTGCACCTCGACGCCATCGTGATAACCCACCTGCATGATGACCATTTTGCCGGGGTCGAGAGGCTTGTTGGCGTGGTGGCCTGCGATTGTTTGGTGGTTGCCCAGGGGGTGGCAGACGAGCTTCCGGATGACCTGGCAACCGCCGTCCAAGAGCTTTGCCCACGGGGCGTCATGGAGGTGGGGCTGCACGACGTGCTTGAGGTGGGTCGCTTCGACCTCGAGGTGGTGTGGCCCCGCGAGGAGGTGGATGGCAGCGAGAACGCACACTCCCTCGAGATGGTGGCGTCCTTCGAGTCGGGCGAACGGCAGCTCACGGGCCTGCTCACGGGCGATGCGGAGCGCGACGAGACGGGGGCGGTGCTTGAGCATGCAGATGTAGGCGACATCGACTTCCTCAAGGTTGGCCACCATGGCTCAGCGGTGTCCATCACGCCCGAGCAGGCTTGGCTGCTCCATCCGGAGGTCGCGGTGGCAAGCGCGGGCGAGGGCAACGAGTATGGGCATCCGCGCGAGGAGTGCCGGGAGGCGCTGGAGGGTGCGGGGGCGCTCTTCCTATGCACCAAGGACGTGGGCGACGTTGAGCTGCGGCCCCATGGGGAGGGCGTGGACGTGCGCTGCCAGCGCTGAGCGGCCTTAAGCACGGGGCTGGGCAGGCGCCACATCCCCCGTGGCGTGACGGCAGCTCCATGTCGCCGCGCCACTGGTGCTATGATGCCCATGCGCAGGCGCGAAGATGATGGGAGGACGTGCAATGGCACAGACCGCAAAGCTTCTGCCGGCATACCTGGTTGTGGGTGCTGACGAGCTGAAGCGCAGGGCGGCCGTGACCCGCCTGAAGGCACGTCTTGACGAGGGCTTCTCGGCCTTCAACCTCGACGAGCGGGTGGCCTCGGGTGACATCGATGCCCAAGACCTGCTGTCGTCGCTCAACACGCTGCCCTTCGGGGACTCGTTTCGCCTCGTGCTGGTGGAGCGTGCAGAGAAGCTGCCAAAGCCCGTGGTCGAGGTCCTGGTAGGCTACCTTGCCAACCCCAACACGGCGTGCGTGCTCTGCCTGGATGCCGAGTCGCTGGCCAAGTCGACGCAGCTGTACAAGGCGGTTGCCAAGGTGGGTAAGCAGGCCATCATCGACTGTACGCCCAAGAAGCGCTGGGAGCTACCGCCGCAGGTGGTGCGCATGGCCTCCGCCCATGGCATGCATATGAACCAGCAGGCGGCAGAAGAGCTGGTAAGCCGCGTGGGAGAGTCCACCATCCTGATTGACGCGCAGCTTAAGGTGCTGGCCGAGCTGTGCCGCGATTCCGGCACCATCACAGTGGCCGACGTGGAGCGCAACGTGGTGCGCACCGCCGAGGTGAAGCCCTGGGACTTCCTTGACGCCCTTAGCGCACGCGACGCCGCCAAGGCGCTTGGCCTCTATCACCTCATGCAGAGTCCCTCGCAGGTCATGCTCTGCTCGCTTGTGGCGGGGCGGCTGCGCGAGCTGATCTGCGCAAAGGACCTTGACGCACGGGGCCAGTCGTCGCTGCTTGCCTCCGAGCTGGGAAAGCAGGCTTGGCAGGTAAAGAACCATACGGGCTGGGCACGGCGCTTCGCCCCCGGCGAGCTTGAGCGGGCCCTGGTTGGGTGCGCGCGCTGCGAGCGCGGGCTCAAGAGCGGGGAGGACCCCGACGTGGCCTTCACGCGGCTTGTGGTCGAGACCTGTGGGGCGCTTCGATAGCTCACGCTGCTTAGCCTATCCTCCACCGATTGGCCTTTGGTGTTTATGGTACGTCTCCGGCCGTACCATAAGGGGGCAGAGGGCCGATTTGGACCGCTTCCGGTCGTTAAGGTACGTCTCCGGCCGTACCTTAGTGGAGCTAGAGGGTATAACCTCCGAAACAAGAAGCGAGGGACCCGGGCAGCACCCCGAGTCCCTCGCTCGTGCAGGTAATGTGAAGATGCGCTACTCGGCAGCCATCCCGTTAACCAGCAGCATGACGCCACTCTTGCGCTTGGCGGCCTGATTGGGGTGAATGATGCCCTTGGCGGCAGCCTTGTCAAGCTTGCGGCAGGCGGTTGCTGCGGCAGCCTGAGCAGCCTCGGCGTCGCCGGCCTCGACGGCCGCGCGGACCTTCTTGACGTAGGTCTTGAGCTCGGAACGGACTGCCTTGTTGCGCTGGCGAGCCTTCTCGGCGGTGATGATGCGCTTCTTCTGAGACTTGATGTTAGCCACGTGCTTCCCTTTCGGTCATGTATGGTGAGGCCTCTTGCGCTGAGACACGGTGAGGTCAACTTGCACACTATAGCACGCCAACCGCGTTTTGGGCTATTATTCTTCCCATGTCTACATACGATACCTCACATATCCGCAACTTCTCGATCGTGGCGCACATCGACCACGGCAAGTCGACCATCTCGGACCGCATCCTCGAGCTCACCCACACGGTGGACGAGCGCGACATGGAGTCCCAGCTGCTCGACACCATGGACATCGAGCGCGAGCGCGGCATCACCATCAAGAGCAATGCCGTGCGCGTGGCCTACGACGCCGACGACGGGGAGACCTACCAGTTCAATCTGATCGACACGCCGGGGCACGTGGACTTCACCTACGAGGTCTCGCGCAGCCTTGCCGCATGCGAGGGCGCCGTGCTGGTGGTGGACGCCACCCAGGGCGTGGAGGCCCAGACCGTGTCCAACGCGCTGCTGGCGATGGATGCCAACCTCGACATCGTTCCTGCCATCAACAAGATCGACCTGCCCTCCGCCGAGCCCGAGCGCGTGCGCGCCGAGATCGAGGAGACGCTGGCCGTTCCCGGCGAGGACGCCGTGTGCGTGTCGGGCAAGACGGGGGAGGGCATCCACGACCTGCTGGAGAGCATCGTGTTTCTGGTGTCGCCTCCCGAGGGCGACGCCGAGGCTCCGCTCAAGGCCCTCATCCTCGACTCGTACTTCGACGCCTACCGCGGCGTGGTGGCCACGGTGCGCGTGTTTGACGGCATCATCAAGCCCGGTGACACGCTGTACATGATGCAGGCCGACTCGTCGTTCCTGGTGGACGACGTGGGCGTGAAGCGACCCATGGAGACGCCGCTGCCGCAGCTGGGCGTGGGCGAGGTGGGCTACGTGGTCACCGGCCTCAAGGACCCCGCAGCCGTGCGTGTGGGCGACACGCTCACCTATGACGAGCGCCGCTGCCCCGAGCCGCTCCCGGGATACCGCGAGGCCAAGCCGATGGTGTTCACGGGCATCTTCCCCATCGACAACAAGGAGTACGAGAACCTTCGCGACGCCCTCGAGAAGCTGCGCGTGAACGACCCGTCGCTCACGTGGAGCCCGGAGACCAGCGTGGCGCTGGGGTTTGGCTTCCGCGTGGGGTTCTTGGGGCTCCTGCACATGGAGGTGGTGAAGGAGCGGCTGGAGCGCGAGTTTGACCTCGACCTCATTGCCACGAGCCCCTCGGTGGACTACCACGTGTACACCACGTCGGGCGAGATGCTGGAGGTAAAGAGCCCGCAGGACCTGCCGCGTCCCGAGCGCATCGCACGCATCGAGGAGCCGTTCCTGAAGGCGTCGGTCATCGTGCCGCCCGCTTACATGGGCGCCGTCATCCAGCTGGTCATCGAGCACCGCGGCATCCAGGACAACATGGTGTACCTCTCCGAGAACTCGGTGGAGATAACCTTCCACATCCCGCTTGCCGAGCTCATCCTCGACTTCTTCGACCAGCTGAAGAGCCGCACCAAGGGCTATGCCTCGCTGGACTACGAGTTTGACGACTACCGTCCCTCCGAGCTGGTCAAGCTGGACATCCTGCTAGCCGGCGAGGAGGTGGACGCCCTCTCGTTCATCGTGCACAAGGACAAGGCCTACCCGCTTGCGCGTGGCCTGTGCGACAAGCTGAAGGAGATCATCCCTCGCCAGCAGTTCGAGGTGCCCATCCAAGGCGCCATCGGCAACAAGATCATCGCCCGCTCCACCGTGAAGGCGGTGCGCAAGGACGTGCTGGCCAAGTGCTACGGCGGCGACATCAGCCGCAAGCGCAAGCTGCTGGAGAAGCAGAAGGAGGGCAAGCGCCGCATGAAGTCCATCGGCTCGGTGGAGGTGCCGCAGGAGGCCTTCCTGGCCGTGCTGAAGGTGGATGACGAGTGACGGGCGGCCACTGGGGCCATCACGAGCGCAAGCCTGACGTGTCATACGACTCGGTGGCCGATCCCAGGGCAATACTCGCCGAGTGCGCTGGTGCCGCGGGGCTCTCGCCCGGGATGGCGGCCTTTCCCCGTACAGGCACGCTTGCCCAGCGGTTCCAGGCAAACCCCTTTTTGATGGCGCCCATGGCAGGCGTATCCGACGCGGCATATCGCCTTATGGCGCGCGCCGGCGGGGCGGCGCTGGCCTACACCGAGATGGTGTCGGTGGCGGGCCTGCACTACGGCGGCGAGAAGACGTGGGAGCTTGTGGAACCCTGGGACCCCGAACCCGACATCGCGGTGCAGCTCTTTGGCTCGAAGCCCGAGCAGTTTCGCGAGGCAGCCTCCCTCGTTGCCAGCCGACTGAGGGAGCGCCTGGCGCTCCTGGACGTGAACATGGCCTGCCCCGTGCCCAAGGTGACGCGCAAGGGCGAGGGGTCGGCCCTGCTCGACGAGCCCGACCGCGCGGCCGACATCGTGCGTAGCTGTCTGGCGGGCCTTCGCGGTGCCGGAAGCGACGTGCCCGTCACCGTGAAGATCCGTGCCGCGCGGCGCACGGGCGATGCCGAGGTGGCGCCCGAGTTCGCGCGGGCCATGGCCGACGCCGGTGCCACGGCCGTGGCCGTGCATGGGCGGACGGCCAGCCAGCTGTACCGCGGCGAGGCCGACTGGGGCTGCGTGGAGCGCGTCGTGCAGGCCGTTGACGTGCCGGTCATTGGCTCGGGGGACGTCCGCGGGCCGGCAGAGGCCGTGCGGATGATGGAGCAGACGGGGTGCTCGGCCGTGATGGTGGCGCGTGGCACCTACGGGAATCCGTGGGCGTTTGCCGACGCACGGCGCCTTTGCGCGGGTCTCGAGCCGCTCGAGCATGGGCTGAGGCAGCGGCTTGCCGCCTTTGCCTGCCACGTGCGGCTGCTCGACGCCACGCATGCGCACCTCGCGCGGGCACGGAGCCTTGCCGCCTGGTACTTCAAGGGCGTGCCGGGGGCCGCGGCCATCCGCGACCGCGCAATGCATTGCCAAACCGTCACCGAATACCTCGAGCTTGCCGACGAGCTGCTTGGGAGAATCGGGTAGCGTTCTTACGAAGGCATGCCGCAAGCCGAGGCATGCGGTCTGGAGGGAACATGACTCGTAAACGGGTGCTCCGCGCGATCGCATGGGTCCTGCTTTGCCTGTCGCTGGCAGCGGGATGGCCATCCACTGCCCTCGCTGCGCCTGCCTGGGAGCGCCTGTGGGGCAAGAACGCCTACGACACCATGTTCGAGGTGGTGGGCAAGGGCGACTTCGCGACCGGTGGCACCGTGGTGGTGGCTACGGGCGAAGGCTATTGGGACGCGCTCGCCGCGTCGGGCCTTGCGGGCCGCCTCGGTGCCCCCGTGCTCATCACGCCCAAGGCTTCGCTTGCTCCACAGACGCGCGAGCTGCTGCAGCGCCTGTCCCCGTCGCACATCGTCGTCGCGGGTGGGCACGCCGCCGTGTCGGCTGGCGTCGTAGGCGAGCTGCGAAGCCTATGCCCCAAGGTGGAGCAGGTATATGGTCCGGCGGCACCGGACACGGCCGTCTCGCTCTACAAGGCCGGTACCGGATGGGGCAAAACCGCCATCGTGGCCACCTCAGACGGCTACTGGGATGCCCTCTCCATCGCGCCGTATGCCTATGCGAAGGCGGCGCCCATCTTCCTCACGGCCTCGTCGAGCAATGGGTCGGGCCGGAAGCTCCCCAGCTCGGCGCTCGATGCCATACGGAAGGGCGGCTTTGACCACGTCGTGATCGTGGGTGGGCTCGCTGCGGTGAGCGACGCCGTCGAGCAGCAGCTCTCGGGCCTCGAGGTGACGCGCCTCGCAGGCAAGGACGCGCTGGGGACCTCGGCCGCCATCGCCAAGTGGGAGCTGACGCAGGGCATGGGCAAGGAGCACCTGTGCGTGGCCACCACGAACGGGTATTGGGACGCCCTCACGGGGGCGAGCCTTGCGGGGTCGCTCAACTCGGTGCTGGTGCTCATGAACCCGCTTGGTGGCAGCGATGCGGTGGATGCGGTCTACTCGCCAAGCGATACCGACGTGTCCTGCGGGTACATGCTGGGCGGCAAGGCGGCCCTGTCTGCCTACGACTGGGACTACGTGCATCAGGGAAGCTGGAGCGACGAAGCCCTGCGAGAGATGGACATCCGCCGCGCCATGGGATCGCTCACCCTCGAGCAGAAGGTCGCGCAGCTCTTCGTGGTGAAGCCAGAGCAGCTGGTGGGAGGGTCGCTCGTCACCAGCTACGACGCGACCCTGGCAAACGCGCTCGCGTCAAGGCCGGTGGGCGGCATCATACTTTTGGGCAGCAACATCGTGCGGCCCGACCAGACGCGCAGCCTCACGAGCGCCTTGCAGTCCCAGTCACGTGCGGTGTGTGGCCTGCCCACGTTCCTGTGCGTGGACGAGGAGGGCGGCACCGTGACGCGCGTTGCGGGCGACCCTGCCTTCGGGGTGCAGGACCCCGGCAACATGAATGCGCTCGGTGCGACGGGTGATGTGTCGCTGGCGCAGAGCGAGGCGCGCCGCGTAGGCACGTACCTGCGCGACCTTGGCTTCAATGTCAACTTCGCGCCCGTGGCTGACATAGCTGGCGGAAGTTACGACTTCATCTGGTGGCGCTCGTTCGGCACCGATGCCAACCTCGTGGCACAGATGGTGTCCGCCCAGGTGCATGGCTTTGCCGAGGCGGGCATCTACTGCAGCGCGAAGCACTTCCCTGGCATCGGCGGGCTGGCGGAGGACTCCCACTTCGAGCGCATCGAGTCGCGGAAAAGCCTCGACCAGCTTCGCTCGTGGGAGCTGGTGCCGTTCCGCGCCGCCATCGACTCAGGCGTTCCCATGATCATGGTGGGACACCTCAGCTGCGTGGGGATTGACAAGGGAAGCCGCCCTGCCTCGCTCAGCAAGGTGGTGGTCACCTCGATCCTGCGCGGCGAGATGGGCTACGACGGCCTCGTCATCACCGACTCGCTGGGCATGGGGGCAGTGACGGCCGTCGCGAGCTCCTACGACGTAGGCGTGCTGGCGCTGGAGGCAGGCTGCGACCTGATACTGGCACCAGCGGACTTCGATGCCGCCTACCAGGGCGTCCTGGATGCCGTGCGCTCGGGGCGCATCAGCCAGGCACGCATCGACGAGTCGCTGTACCGCGTGGTGTCGGCAAAGCTTGACATGGCGTGAGACGGCGGGTGGGCTATGGACGGCTCGTCATGGGGGCAGGGCTCGGCGTGGATGGCACGGCTGCATGACGCCTCTGCGCATGCGCTGTACCTGCACGTGCCCTTCTGCGTGCGCAAATGCGCGTACTGCGACTTTGCCTCGCGGGCGACGCAGGCGAACGATCCCCTGATGGCGGCCTACGTGGGAGCGCTTCGACAGCAGATGCGAGAGGCGCACGAGCTGGGGCTGCTGGACGGCATACAGACCGCCTACGTGGGCGGCGGCACGCCGACGCTAGTGGGGGCAAGCCTGCTGGCGTCGCTTGTGGGTGATGTGCGCGAGCTGGCTCCCGGCGTCGCCGAGCTAAGCTGCGAGGCCAATCCCGACTCGCTTGGCGACGAGGTGCTCCAGACGTTGGTGCGTTCGGGGGCCACGCGCGTCTCCATCGGGGTGCAGAGCCTGAACGATGCCGAGCTGCAGGCGCTCGGTCGCGTGCATGACGCGCGGACCGCGTGCGAGCGCGTGCGCGCCGCCGTAGCCTCGGGGCTGGATGTGTCGTGCGACCTCATGTGCGCAACTCCTTGCCAAGACGATGCAAGCTGGCAGAGCACCCTTGCCCAGGTGGCGGGTCTTGCCGTGGGGCACGCGAGCGTATATCCGCTGCAGCTTGAGGAGGGCACGCCGCTGGGCGAGCGCTGGGCTGACGAGGGCCCCGCATGGAACGATCCAGAGGTGCAGGCCAGGCGCATGGAGGCAGCGGCCGCCGTGCTGGGGGACAGTGGCTACGTGCGTTACGAGGTGGCCAGCTACGCTCGCGAGGGCAAGGTCTGCCGCCATAACCAGGCATACTGGACGGGGCGCCCGTACCTCGGGCTGGGCGTCGCCGCATCGTCGATGCTCACCCGCGAGGGATACCAGAGGCTTCGCAGGGCATGCGTGCAGCTGCCAGTCATCGACGACGACGTGAGTCGCGTTCGCCTTACGGTGGCGAGCGGAGCGCAGGACATCGCGCGCGAACCGGCCCTTGAGGCACTGCGATTCGACATCGAGCTGCTCGACGAGGCCCAGGCGGCTGCCGAGGACCTCATGCTGGGCATGCGCCTCTCGGCTGGCGTGGGTCCTGAGCTGCTGGGCCATGCGCGTTCGACGCTGGGCGAGGCGCGGGTGGACGGCGCCATCGCCAGCTGTGTCGAGAGGGACCTTGCCGCATGGGACGGCGAGCGGCTGGAGCCCACGCATGACGGGTGGCTGCTGGGCAACGAGCTGTACGGCACGCTGTGGGATCTCGCTCCGGGAGAGGTACGTGAGGCCAGCGCCTAGACTCCGCGCCGCGTGCGCTCCTGTGGTGTCCGCTTGATTGCGTGGGGCAACTGAAAGCGCGCGCAGCAACTTGGGTACAATCGACACCGTATGTCTGTTGACGATTGATTGGCGGAGCCATCATGGCCTCGATGAACGAGAAGGACTACTACGCCATACTGGGCGTCTCCGAGTCGGCCACCACCGACGAGATTCGTCACGCGTTCCAGCAGAAGGCACGCGCGCTGCATCCCGACGTGAACAAGGAGCCCGACGCCGAGGAGCGCTTCAAGGAGGTCTCCGAGGCCTATGCGGTGCTGTCCGACGAGGACAAGCGCCGCCGCTACGACGCGATGCGCTCTGGCACGCCGTTTGCCGGCGGCTATGGTGGCCCGACGTCGTATGGTGGGGGATACTCCGGCCAGACGGGCGACCCCTTCGCAGGCTCTCCCTTCGACTGGGGTTTCCCCTTCGGCACCACCTCGCGACGCACGTCGTCGCGGTCGCGCGCCTATCGCCCCAAGGTCGGCGCCGACGTGGTGTACGACGTTACCATCGACGAGAGTACGGCTTCGCATGGCGGCAGGCGGGGCGTCACCTATCAGCACTATGCCACGTGCGACCACTGCCACGGCATGGGCTCGGTGGGCACCGCCCAGCCTGAGACCTGCCCCACCTGCGGTGGGACGGGCCACATCACGGTGGACCTTACCAGCATCTTCGGCATCGGCGTGATGGACATGACGTGCCCGGAGTGCGAGGGCTCGGGTCGCGTGGTGGCCAACCCCTGCGAGGTGTGCGGCGGCTCGGGGCGCGTGCTCTCGGCCAGCGAGGTGGTCGTCGAGATCCCTCCCGAGAGCCATGACGGCGACCTCGTGCGCGTGCGCGGCATGGGCAACGCGGGCACCAACGGCTACGAGGCGGGCGACTTCGTGTGCCGGGTGTCGGTGCCCTCCGAGCACGTGAACCCCTTGCAGGCACGGGGGTTCAGCACCCTGGGCTTCGCGCTCCCGTTCATCCTGCTTGGCATCATCTCGGGCTCGCTCTACGTGTCGGCGCCCTGGTGGGTGGTCATGCTGGTGTTTGGTGTGCTCATGGTGCTGCGCGGGGGAACGCTTTCCGGCCACAGCGCACACTGGTGGCAGAACGCCCTGCGCACGGTCCTGTCGGGGGCGTCGTCCGGCTTGGTGTTCGCCCTCTTCATGACGCTGATGTATTCCTGCAACGCCGCCCTGTGGGGAGGCTTTGGTAGGTAGCCGTGCCACCAAGGCGGGCATGGGGCATCCGCTGGTACGGGATGCCAAAGGGTAAGGTCTTCGTTTCGTTAGGTTGGTCAGAGAGTGGAACAGAGCCAGGACTACTACGAGATACTGGGCGTGCCGCGCGACGCGGATGCCCAGACGATCAAGCGGGCCTTCTTGCGCAAGGCACGCACGCTGCATCCCGACGTTAACCACGAGCCGGGTGCCGAGAAGGCGTTCAAGGCGGTGAACGAGGCCTATGCCGTGCTCTCCGACGACCGCAAGCGCGCCAACTACGACCGCTACGGCACGCCCGAGGGCCCTGGCGGGTTTGGCTCGGACTACGTTGACCTCAGCGACATCTTCGGCGGGTCGGGCTTTGGCTTCTCGGACATCTTCGACTCGTTCTTTGGCGGTTCGGCGGCAGGCGGTGGCCGTGCCACCCGCACGCGCGGCCGCGACATGGGCATCACGCTGCGCATCACGCTTGAGGAGGCGGCCGCCGGGTGCACCAAGACGGTGGCATACGACCGCCTTGCCCCGTGCGACGACTGTGGCGGCACCGGTATGGCCGAGGGGGGCCACGAGCACAGCTGCACCCGATGTGGCGGCACCGGCCGTGTGGTTGAGGTGCAGCGCACCATCTTCGGATCGATGCAGACGCAGAGCACCTGTCCGGACTGCGGTGGTTCGGGCCGCGTAGTGGACAAGCCCTGCGAGACCTGCGGTGGCCAGGGCCGCACGCCCTCGCGCGAAACCGTCGAGGTGGAGATTCCCGCGGGCGTGTACGCGGGACAGACCATCACCGTGGCCGGCAAGGGCGAAGCTGGCGTGCGCGGGGACCGCGGGGGCGACCTCGTGGTGCGCATCGACATCCTTGACCACGAGCGCTACCAGCGCCAGGGCGACGACCTCTACTGCCAGGTGAGCGTCGACTCGTTTGGCGCCATGCTGGGGTGCGTGGTGTACCTGGACGGCATCCTGGAGGACGAGCGCGTGCGCGTGGAGATCCCCGCCGGCTGCCAGTATGGCCAGCAGGTGATGGTTACCGGGCGCGGCATGCCCCGCCAGGGCATGAGCGCGCGTGGCAACCTGATTGCCGTGGTCGAGGTGCTTACGCCCACCAACCTCTCGCCCGAGCGCATGCAGGCGCTGCGCGAGCTGCTGGGCAGCGACGCGCCTGCCGGCGTGCTTGCCGACGACATCGCGTCCGAGGACGACACCGTCTCGTCTGGCACCAAGCGCGCGAGCGGCAAGGCCTGGCACTTCCGCGGCAGGAAAAAGTAGTGGTGGGCAAACACGCCGCTCGCGTGGCGTACGTGAGCCTGGGTTGCCGCGTCAACCGCGTGGAGACCGATGCCATTGCCCTGCAGCTCGAGCGCGCGGGCTGCGTGATGACGCAGGATGAGCGCGAGGCGCAGGCGGTGGTCCTCAACACCTGCGCGGTGACGGGTGAGGCCCAGGCAAAGACGCGCAAGGCCGTGCGGCATGCGGCGTCGATGGCCCAGGGTCCGCTTGTGGTGGCCACGGGGTGCGTGGCCAGCCTCTTCGCTGACGAGCTTTCCGCGCTGGGCGACAACGTGGTGGTCGAGGCCGACCGGTCGAAGGTGGCGCAGCGCGTGCTGGAGGGACTCGAGCTTCGCGACCAGTACAAGCCGGCAGGGCAACCTGGGCATGAGCTCTCTGTGGAGGGACATGGCCATGACGCGGTCACGCCTACCGGTCGCACGCGCCCGGGAATCAAGGTCCAGGACGGCTGTGACCTTCGCTGCAGCTACTGCATCGTGTGGAAGGCGCGTGGCGCGTCACGGTCGGTGGACCCCGCCGAGGTGGTGCGCCAGGTAAGGGACCAGTGCGACACCGGCGCGCGCGAGGTGATGCTGACGGGCATTAACCTGGGCCGTTATGCCGCCATGCGCGACGGCGTGCGCATGGGCCTTGCCGAGCTGCTCGAGGAGGTGTTGGAACGCACCGACGTGGGCCGCGTGCGCCTGGGATCGATAGAGCCGCAGGACGTTGACGGGCGCCTGGCCCAGCTGATCGCCTCCTCCGGTGGGCGCATCGCCCCCTTCCTGCACATGTGCCTGCAGTCGGGTTGTGACGCAACCCTCAGGCGCATGCGCCGCGTGTACGACACGGCGCTCTTTGCCGAGCGCGTCGAGGCCGTGCGGGGCCTCGTTCCAAGCGTCTCCTTTGGCACCGACCTCATCGTCGGGTTTCCCGGCGAGACCGAGGAGGAGTTTGCCCAGAGCCTGGCCTTCTGCGAGCGCATGCGCTTCTCGCGGATGCACGTGTTCCGCTACTCCAAGCGTCCGGGAACCCCCGCCGCCACGATGGAGGGGCAGGTTGACCCCCTGGTCATGGCCAAGCGTGCGGACAGGGCGCACCAGCTCTCGAGGCAGCTGCGCCTTGCCGAGGCTCGCGCTGCCGTAGGCAGCCAAGACCGCGTGGTGGTGCAGGCGCCTGGCGCCGGCATCACGGGAGGCCTCTTCGATGCCGTGCTCGATGAGGCGGTGCCTGCGGGCTCGCTCGTCGACGTGCGCGTCTCGGGCGTGCGGGATGACGCGACGCTCATCTGCACCGTGGTGTCCTGACCGCACGACAGGTGGCGCACTGGCTGCCAATCCACAGCACCACATGACGTGACCTCCCTCGTCATCGTGCGGCCAATCGGCTATCATCGTCTCATTGCACGTTCGTAGAAAGGCTGCCGGCGTGGAGCCAACCCAGATTCGCCTCACCATACCCGACCTCGTGGACCCCACCCTGCTGATGGGGCCCGCCGACTCGCTGCTGCGCCGCATCGAGGCGTCGTTCGACGCGATGATTACTGTGCGTGGCAACGTCATCATGGTGGTCGGCCGCACCGACGAGGTGGAGTGCGTCACGTCGGTGTTCTCGCGGCTCATCTCGCTGGTGTCGGCCGGCATGGCGCCAACCGTCGAGGATGTCGACCTCATCGTGGGCCAGGTGAGGCATGGCGGGCAGCAGCTCGTCTCGCTTGACGACGATATCCTGCTTACCTATCGCGGTCGCGCCCTTCGTCCCAAGACCGCAGGCCAGAAGCGCTACGTTGACTCCATCCGCTCCAACACCATCACCTTCGGGCTGGGCCCTGCCGGAACCGGCAAGACCTACCTGGCCATGGCGATGGCGGTGGCGGCGCTCAAGCGCCATGACGTGGGGCGCATCGTGCTGGCAAGGCCTGTCGTGGAGGCTGGCGAGTCCCTTGGCTTCCTTCCGGGCACCCTGCAGGAGAAGCTCGATCCCTACGTGCGCCCGCTGTATGACGCCCTCTTCGACATGACCGACATCGAAAAGGGCAACGCCCTCATCGAGCAGGGCGTGATAGAGATCGCGCCCCTCGCGTTCATGCGCGGGCGCACGCTCAACGACGCCTTCGTCATCCTTGACGAGGCACAGAACACCACGCCCGACCAGATGAAGATGTTCCTCACGCGCCTGGGCTTCCGCTCGAAGTTCGTGGTGACGGGAGACGTCACGCAGCGCGACCTGCTGGGCGAGAATGGCCTCGAGTCGGCACGCCGCGTGCTCAGTGACATGGACGACGTGGCCTTCGTCGACCTCGATCGAAACGACATTGTGCGCCACTCGCTGGTTGCCCGCATCGTGGATGCCTACCATGCCGACGAGGCCAAGGCGCGTTCGGAGAGGGGAGGGCAGCATGGAGCATGAGGTTGACGTCTTCGTCGAGGAGGGCGTTGCCTGCGCCGTGAGTGAGGACGAGCTTACCGAGGTGTGCGAGGTCGTGCTTACGCAGGAGGATGTCGAACGGCCATGCCTCGTGTCGGTGAGCGTGGTGACGGACGCGCGCATGCGCGAGCTGAACGGCGAGTGGCGTGGCCAAGACCGCGTGACCGACGTCCTGTCGCTTGAGTGCGAGCGTCCCGACGACCCCGACCTGGCGCCGGGGGAGCCCTGCGAGCTGGGTGACATCGTGCTGGCGCCTGCCTACATCGCCAACCAGGCGCAGGGCTTTGGCACGACGCCTGCCGACGAGACGCGTCTCCTGCTGATTCACGGCCTGCTGCACCTCCTGGGATACGACCACCTTGACGACGAGGAGGCACAGGAGATGGAGGCTCGTGAGGACGAGCTGCTTGACCTCGTACGCACTGACGCCCCCATATCCCACGTCACGCTCACCCGACACAGGGAGGGCGACGACGCATGATGCCCGGAAAGGGTCCCCAGCACCCAACCCTCAAACGCAGCTTCCTCTTTGCCCTGCAGGGCCTTCGTGTGGCCCTGATGCAGGAGCGTAACGTGAAGATCATGGTGGGGGGCGCTGCCTTTGCGATGGTGATGGGGGTCCTGTCGGGACTGAACGCACAGGAGTGGGCCATCAACCTGCTGTGCTGCGGGGTCGTGCTGGCCGCCGAGCTGCTCAACACCGCCGTCGAGACGGTGGTAGACCTCGTGTCGCCCGAGTACCATCCGCTTGCGGGCCGGGCCAAGGACATCGCGGCCGCGGCGGTGTGGGTGCTCAGCCTCTTCGTGGCCTTGGCGGGGCTCATCCTGTACGTGACGGCGCTCTTGAGGCGATTTGGCTGACACGCTGGATGGGGGCCGAAGGGACGCGCTCCCTTGTTGGCCCCTTTGGATGTGAGGGAGAAAGACATGGACGGCGCTTCTCAGACACCGTTTCATAGTGGGTTCGTGGCGCTGGTGGGTCGTCCGAGCGTGGGAAAGTCTACCCTGCTTAACGCCTGCATCGGCGAGAAGGTGGCCATCACCAGTCCCGTCGCGCAGACCACTCGCCGGCGTCTGCGTGCCGTGGTCAACACCGAGCATGCGCAGCTCGTGATCGTGGACACCCCTGGCCTCCACAAGCCCAAGGACGCGCTGGGCAAGGAGCTGAACAAGGCGGCCCTCGGTGAGCTGGCCGACGTGGACGTGGCGGCCTTCCTCATCGATGCCACCAAGCCCGTGGGACGCGGCGACGAGTGGGTGGCCAAGCACGTGGAGGCGTGCTCGGCGCCCTTCAAGCTGCTGGTCATCACCAAGGCCGACATCGCGACGCCCGAGCAGGTGATGGCGCAGCTGGAGGCGGCGCGCGCCTTGATGCGCTTCGACGACGAGCTAGTGGTGTCCGCTACCGAGGGCTTCAACGTCGACTCGTTCGTGAGCATCGTGTCGGCCCACCTTCCCGAGGGGCCAAAGTGGTTCCCCGACGACATGGCTACCGATGCCACTGACGAGGAGCTGATAAGCGAGTACATCCGCGAGAAGGTGCTGCTCAACTGCCGCCAGGAGGTGCCGCACTCGGTGGCGGTGCGCTGCGAGGAGGTTACGTGGGCCAAGGACGGCCACGGCTCGATTCGCGCCACCATCCTGGTGGAGCGCCCCGGCCAGAAGGCCATCGTCATAGGCAAGGGCGGCCAGATGATCAAGAAGATAGGCATCGAGGCCCGCAAGGACACCGAGTACCTCTTTGGCACCAACGTATACCTCGATCTAGAGGTGCGCGTGCAGCCCCAGTGGCGCCGCGACCAGAACGAGATCCGCAGACTGGGATACGACGCGGGGGAGTGACGCATGCCTGCCCGCAAGACCTACCGAAGCCGGGCCATCGTGCTTGACCGCACGCCTCTTGCCGAACAGGACCTCATCCTCACCATGCTGGGCGAGACCGGCGAGGAGCTGCGTGCCGTGGCCAAGGGGGGCCGCAAGCCGGGCGGGAGGCTGGCCGCGAGGTCCGAGCTATTTGGCGAGGTGGACGTGCTGCTGTCCCGCGGGCGCTCGCTTGACATCGTGAGCGAGGCAACGGTGGTGGACGCCCATGCCGGCATCCGCGGAAGCCTGGAGCGGGTGAGCGCGGCGTCGGCCATCTGCGAGGTGGCGCGCCTCACCTGCTTTGCCGACGCCCCCGACCCCTTCCTGCACCCCATCTGCTCGCGGGCCCTTCGCGCGTGCGAGGAGGCTCCCGACCAGGGGCGCCTCGACCTTGTGGTGGCGGCCTACGTGCTTAAGGTGCTGGCGCATGCCGGATGGCGGCCGCAGCTGGACACGTGCGTGCTGTGTGGCGACGCGGAGGTTGCCTTCGTATCGGCCCAGATGGGCGGGGCCCTGTGCCATAGCTGCGCAAAGGACGTGCCTGACGCCGAGGAGGTTGGCGCGTTGCAGCTGGCGTGGCTGTCGGCGCTCGTGGGGCTTACCTTTGACGCGCTGTTGGGGGAGCAGCCCGACCTGCAGACGTCCACGTGGCTGGTGGGCTTTGCGCACCGGTGGGCGACGACGCACCTTGACACGAGGCTGCGTGCCATGGAGTTCCTGCTCAGCCTGTGAGGAGGGCGCCCACACGGGCATGGCCGGTAGCCAGCGAGCTGCGTATGGCTTGAGCTGTTCTTTCTTCGAATGGACACATGCCTCGGAATCATTGCGAACGTAGTCGCTGCAAGCATGAAGCGCTTGGGGACGCGATCGTCCCGTCAAAACAGTCCGCTACATGAGGTAGCATCATCTATGTAAGACGTAACCGTATCCCTTGGGGGACCGAAATGCAGAAGCGTATTCGTCACCAAATGCTTACCATGCTCGTCCTCGTGCTCGCGCTCTCCGTGGGCAGCCACCTAGCCCTGGCCGTGGAGGGCGACGTCCCCGCCGCCTCCGCCATCCAGGAAGAGGCCCAGTCGGTGGCGCTGGTAGACGATGCTGTGCCCGGCCCTGGAGAGCCTGTACAAGAAGAGGCGCAACCCGTGGCGTCGGGTGACGAAACGTCGTCCGTCGAGGTCGATGCTGCCTCAGAGGCAGATGAGGGCGATGCCGTAGCGGTAGGCGATGAAGGCACCAGCCCATCTGCAGATGAGGCGAAGACTGATGATGAGCCTGAAGAGGACGCCCACGCGCAGGCAGACCAGAATGCGGAAGACCCCGCGCAGGCCGATGACGCCGAGTCTGCAGTCGCAGACGACGTGAGCGACGGGGGGCAGCATGAGGCCGAGAAGGCGGACAACGCAGCGCGTGCTGCGGACGACGAGGCTGCCGTCGACGGTGACGAACGGGACAAGGAGGCAGCGAGTGCTGCTGGGGCAGACCCGAGTGAGGACGTGACGGAGCAGGAAGAGGCAGATGAGGCCGATGCTCCCAAGAAGCAGCCTGAGGGGGACAAGGGGACCGAGGAGGCCGATGGGACCGAGGAACAGGAGGCCCTTGCCGAGGTTCGCATCGACGCCGCCTTCGCCAAGCTCGTGATGGGGGAGGACGGCACGTATGCCTTGCTTCCCTGTGACGAGGCGGGGTCGGTGACGGACGGGCCCTTTGCGGTCGCTGCCGACGACGCGCCTGTGGCGGGCCTCGAAAAGCTCTTCATTGATGAGGGCGTGACGAAGCTTGACGTGGCCCAGCCCATTGCGGTTGCGCTTGCAGATGCCAAGGCTACCACCACGTTCGCCCTGCTCGCGCCTACCGATGTCATCTTCATGGGCACGTCCGTGCCCGAGGTTGTGGACGAGGCACTCGTGTTTGCCAACACGCCTATCGCCGCCGAGGAGGGCTGGATCTACGTTCCGGCGCTGGCATGTGCGGCATTCGAGGAGGCGCTGCCCTCCTGGGCGCACCGCATCGTGTCGATGGCGGACGACGGCCTAGACCTGCTGCCTTCGGCAGGCCCGACGCCTGGTTGGGTACGCCTGTGGGGCGAGAATGCCTACGACACCATGCAGAAGGTGGTGCAGGCCGACCTCGTCTTCCAAGACAAGCGCGGCGGCAGCGTGATCGTTGCCACGGGCGACGGCTACTGGGACGCCCTCGCGGCCTCTGGCCTTGCTGGCAGGCTTGACGCACCCGTCATCATCACCCCGAAAGACTCGCTCTGCGCCCAGGCCAAGTCCGAGATCGCGCGCCTCAAGCCCGAGCGCATCTACATCATGGGCGGCAAGGCAGCCGTGAGCGCAGACGTGGAGACGCAACTCAAGAAGCTGTGTCCCAAAGTGACCCGCGTCAAGGGCGCCACAGCCCCCGACACCGCCGTCAAGATCTACGAGGCGGCACCATCGTGGGGAGACACCGCCATCGTGGCCACCTGCAACGGCTACTGGGACGCCCTTTCGATTGCGCCGTATTCCTACGCGAAGGGTGCGCCTATCTTCCTGACGCTCTATAGCGACGCGCCTGAAGGTCGCGTGCTTTCGCAGGCGGCGCTTGATGCCATCAAGCTGGGTGGCTTCAGCCGCGTTATCATCACGGGTGGCAAGGCCGCCGTGTCCGAGAAGGTGGAGTCGCAGCTTGCTGGCATCGGCGTGGGCATGGTCGTGCGCAAGAGCGGCAAGACCGCGCTGGACACCTCGGCCGAGATCGCGAAGTGGGAGGTAGCATCCGAGGGGATGTCCATCGACAACCTCACTGTGGCAACCAGCAACGGCTACTGGGATGCGCTCTCGGCAGCTGCCTACGTAGGACACTTTGGGTCGGTCCTGGTGCTCGTTGACAACGATGGCCACTACCAGGCCTTTGATGCGGTGTATGACTATGACCACCCCGAGGCCGTGTCGTTCGGCCGCGTGCTTGGTGGGAAGGCCGCCATCTCGGCCGAGGCGTACGACCGCATCACGTCGGCATGGGCCCTGTCGTCGGTGGCGGTAAGCGAGACCTGCGTGCCCGCTGGCACCAAGATCACGGTCACCCCCAAGCTCCTGGGCGACACGAGCGGGCTCAAGTACAACTACGTGTGGAGCCGCAACGGCAGTACGCAGGAGGGGGAGTGGGGCTCCACCCTCAAGCAGACGGGAAGCTACGCTACCGGCACGTCGGGCCCCATGACCTTCAATCGCTCCGGTAGCTACACCGTTACGATCGAGGCTATCGACGGCGCCGGGAAGACGCAGAAGAGCTCGCGTATGGTGTACGTGTGGAAGCTTGACAGCCTTGAGGTAACCGGACAGGGTGACGGCTCATGGGTTGCCACCCCCAACTGGGGCATCGATGCCTCGAAGGTGAAGGATGTCGAGTATCGCTTCACCTGGAAGCGCAATGAAGACGGCGCCACCGGCGTCATCAGGGACTGGGGCACCGGCTCGAAGGCAACGTTCAGCGAGGCTACCTTCGGCTATGTGGGCGGCACCTACACCATCACGGTCGAAGCGCGCAAGGGCGGCGCGAGCGTGGGCACGGCCAGCAAGTCCGTCCAGGTGGACGACATGAGCATGAAGGCCCAGGGCTACAGCAGCAGCACGGGCTACCTCATCATGGTTGACTGCACCGATAACCGCGTGGGCATCTATACCGGCAGCTATGGCAATTGGTCGCGCATCCGCTACAACGTGGTCTCCACGGGCGCGCCATGGACCCCCACGGTGAAGGGCGTGTTCACGGTAGGCATCAAGGGCTACGAGTTTGGTGAAGGCTACAGCTGCTACTACTACACGCAGTTCTATGGCGACTACCTGTTCCACACCATCCTCTATGATCCGGGTACCTTCAACGTGCAGGATGGACGCCTTGGCGAGAGCATCAGCCATGGATGCGTACGCATGTCCCTCGAAGATGCCAAGTGGATTTGGGATATTATTCCATATGGCACTACGGTGGTGGTGTACGACTAGTTCCTCGTGCGGCATGCTGCCGCTTGGTTGGAGGGTATTGCGTTATGCGTTTTGAGTCGGCCGTTACTACAGGCCTCAGGTGGCTACTGTCGTTTTCGCTGGTACTTGGTTTGATACCGCATACCGCGGTGGCCGAGCCTGTGGAGGCGGCGGATTCGCAGGATGCCTTGGTGGCTGTGGAGGCCGAGCAAGGTGTTGGCGATGAGGTGGAGGCGCAGGCGTCTGTGACCGATGGGACGTCGGTCGATGGCGAGGCGCAGGAGCCGAGCGAGCCAGCAGGTTCTGACGAGCCTGATCCAACCGACGTAGATGGCGACTCGAGTCAGGTGGCGGACGAAGAGGCGGCCGTTGGCGTCGAGGACGCCACGCAAGAGGGTGACGAGGCGTCCGTAGCGCCCGACGATGAGACCGTGACAGAGCCCGAGCAGGTCGACGAGACAGATGACCAGCAGGGCACAGGCGAGCCCAACACGACCGATGAGCCAGCTGACGACGAGTCCGAGAAGGACGTGGACGAGGCCGACGCCGACGACAAGGCGACGGAGACCAATCCTGACGACCAGGCCGAAGGAGAGCAGCCGGAGGACCAGAAGGCCGAGCAGCCCGATGGCAAGCAGGACCAGCAGGCCGACGAGGCCGCCGAGCAGCCAGAGGACCAGAAGGCCGAGCAGGCCGACGACAAGCAGGGCAAGCAGCCAGACGAGGCCACCGAGCAGCAGGTAGAGGTTCTCGAGCCCACGTCGGTGAAGGCGGTCCTGCTGCGGGCAGACGAGGATGGCACCCTGGTTCTCGAGGCTTGCGACGATTTGGGCTCGCCGCTTGGCGGGTTGCTTCCCAATCCCCTTGCGCTTCCCCATGCACAACAGCTACTCATCGACGAAAGTGTCAAGGCCCTAACGTCCACGGCGGAGGTTGCCGTGCACACCGCCGATGGGCAGTTGCTGCGCGTCGGCACCCTTGCCGAACTGCTCACAGACGGGGGTATCCTTGCGCCCAAGACGGTAACCTTCATGGGGTCGGGCCTCGAGACACTCTCTGGGGCGGTTTTTGCCAACAGCACGGCGCTTGAGGTCATCGTGGGCCTCGAGGCGCAAGACTTGCTCACGGAGCTTCCCGAAGGCTGCTTCGAGGGCTGTGCCAACCTATCCGAGGTCTCGCTGCCCCAGCATCTGCAGGCGCTTGGCACGCGCGCGTTTGCCGGCTGTCAGTCGCTTGTGGCGCTCAACATCCCTGCGTCCGTGACGCACATCGGCGCGCAGTGCTTCGAGACATGCTCCATGCTCACCGAGCTCCATTTGCTTGCCGAGGAGGCGCCCGCCCTCGACGGCGAGCCCTCAATCTTCCGCGGCACCCCCATGGAGGGTGACGAGGGCTGG
Organism: uncultured Coriobacteriaceae bacterium; assembly: GCA_902788705.1. Classification (GTDB taxonomy): domain Bacteria; phylum Actinomycetota; class Coriobacteriia; order Coriobacteriales; family Atopobiaceae; genus UBA1367. The sequence continues at coordinate 71,523 of CADALE010000003.1, forward strand.
ATATACGTGCCTGCCGCAGGCCTGCAGTCATACCTTGACTCGTGGCCAAGCTGGGAGTCGCGCATCACCATCGAGCCCGGCACCGAGGACGGGCTTGAGCTTTCCCCGATGACGGGCGACCGCTCGACGTGGGTGCGCATTGCGGGGACTAACGCCTACGGGACCATGCAGAAGGTGCTGCAGACCGAGAACGTGTTCGCAAAGGGGAGGGGCGGCGCGGTCGTTGTCGCAACAAGCGGAGGTTACTGGGATGCCCTGTCGGCCGCCGGCCTGGCGGGACGCCTCGATGCCCCGATCGTCATCACCCCTACGGGTTCCCTCGCAAGCGAGGCGAAGGCCGAGATTCAGCGTCTGCGCCCCACGCAGGTCATCGTGGCGGGTGGTTCGGCCGCCATTTCGGACGCAGTGTTCAAGGAGCTCCAGAAGCTTTGTCCCAAGGTGAGCCGCGTGGCGGGAAAGACCGCGCCTGACACGGCGGTGAAGCTGTACCAGCGTGGCAGCGGCTGGGGCACGACCCTTGTTGTCGCAACCTCCAATGGCTATTGGGACGCACTCTCGGTGGCACCGTATGCCTACCGGCATGGCGCCCCCATCTTCCTGACCAACGGAACCACTGATGCCAACAGCCGAGTGCTCTCCGCAGACGCGCTGGCCGCCATCAAGTCGGGCGGCTTCAAGGAGGCCATCATCGTGGGCGGCAAGGCTGCCGTCGCGTCGTCTGTCGAGGGTCAGCTGAAGAATGCCGGGGTTGGATCGGTCAAGCGCCTCGCGGGAAAGACCGCGCTCGACACCTCGGCAGAGATAGCCAAGTGGGAGCTTGGGAAGGGCATGGTGACGGAGCACCTGACGGTGGCCACCAGCAACGGCTATTGGGATGCCCTGTCAGGTGCGCCGCTTGCCGGACAGCAGAACTCGGTGCTGGTGCTGGTGGGCAAGGATGGCGGCTACCAGGCGCTCGACGCGGTGTACGACTATGCGGACCAAGGAAAGGTGCCCCATGGCCACGTGCTGGGCGGCACCGCTGCGGTCTCGAAGGCAACGTGGGACCGCATCACTGCTGGTTGGGCGCTCACGGGCATCAAGCTGGGCCAGAGCGTGATGCGCGCGGGCTCGTCCGTCACCGTCACGCCCACCATCTCCGGCGATGCCTCCAAGATCACGTACAACTATGGCTGGAAGAAGGACAACTCCAGTGCCGATGCCGACTGGTGGTCGGTGAAGAAGCAGACGGGGAAGTACACCTCCGACAAGAGCCGCAGCATGTACATCGGCTCCCCGGGCACCTTCGACGTGTTCGTCGATGCCGTCGATGCCTCGGGCGCCAAGCAGACGCTGCATGCCACACTCAAGGTGTGGGGTCTCGTGGGCCTCAAGGTGTCGGCGAAGAGCGAGTCGTCGTGGACGGCCGCGGCCAACCTTGGCAGTGCCGGCTCGTCGGCGACGGGCGTGAGCTTCCGCTTCAAGTGGAAGCGTGCGGCTGACGGGAAGACCGGTGTGGTGCGCGACTGGGGCAAGGACGCGTCCGTCACCTTTGACGCGGGCAAGCTGGGCAAGGTGCCTGGCCGCTACGACATCACGGTGGAGATGAAGGACTCAGCCGGCAAGGTGGAGAGCAAGTCCGCCTCGCTCACGTTTGCCCCCAACGGCAAGATTGGCTACCAGACGCCTGGCAGCTGGCCCAAGGTGAGCTCGTACAACGTGGTGCTCCCCTCGTACTGCACGGGCTACCACACCTACGTCTCGCCGTCCAAGATCAGCATCGACGCGACGCGCGAGCAGTGCATCGAGGCCTTCATCCAGCGCGCCACCGAGTACCTTGGCACCACCTACATCGAGCCGTACTCGCGCGAGCCGGGCAACGCCGTCGACTGCTCGGGCCTCGTGCTGCAGTGCCTGTACGCGACGGGCATGGACCTCGAGCATGCGCGCGGCACCGAGTCGGTTGGCGGCTACAACCCCTACAACCACTACTGGGTGCCCGCCCAGACATACAACTCGATGCGCTGGTACGAGAACGACACGTTCATGCCGGTCAGCCTAGACAACCTGCAGCGCGGCGACATCGTGTTCTACTCGGGGCACGTGGCCATCTACATCGGAAATGGCAAGGTAATCCACTCGTCCAACTACATGGTGCCCTTCAACGGGGTGCAGGTCTCCGACCTTTGGCATCGCGAGGTCATCGGGGCGCAGCGGCCGTTCCCGGCATAGCCAGGCACACAGACGTCTTGCGCGGCGGCAGGGGGGCACCTTGCCGCTGCGCACTGTGTGCGGTTGCTGTGCAATCAGGGAGGCTCGGTGGACAGCACTGGTACCATGTGCATCTGCTACTGAAGGGATGCCCTATGTCCAAGAACCATGCCCTACGAATGAACCATGCGCTACGGATCGCGCTTGCGCTGACGCTTGTGCTTTCGCTTGTGCCTGCGCCAGGACTTGCCTACGCCGTGGATGGCGATGACGCCAACCGGGAACTGCTTGTCGACACCTTGGCGGATGACGCCTTCATGGAGGCCGGGCTTGAGAATCCGGTGGCTACAGATGAGGCCGCGGAAGACCAGGGCAATGACGATTCGCCTACGGACGGTGTGACCGAGGTAGTCGAACAGCCCCTAGCGCCGACGGACTACGAGCTCGCTTCTCTTGAGGATGCTCCCGCCCAGGAGGGCGTGGAGCCTCAGGAGGACGAGGAGCCCCGAGAAGATGCGTCCTCGCAGCAGGGCGAGACGGTTGCCGAGGACGAGGCGACGCAGGATGACGAGGCTGCCTCGCCTACGGAGGGCGAGGGGGCGCAGGCTGAAGAGGCGACCCCGGCAGAGGATAACGAGGCGGAGCAGGATGACGAGGCGGCCTCGCCTACGGAGGGCGAGGAGACGAAGTCCGAAGAGGCAGCTCCGACCGACAAAGACGAGGCGGCACAGGCCGAAGGCACGACTTCGGACAAGAAGGACGAGCCCACGGATGAGGAGGCAGCTCAACCCGTTGCTGACCTGCCCCAGGAGAGCCCGTGGGCCCTGCTTGTGCAGGGCGAGGACGGTCAGCTTCGGATCCTTGCGTGCGACGAGCATGGCGTGCCCGTCGCGGATGCCAATCACTTGCTAGCACAGACGCTTGAGACGCTGTTCATCGATAGCTCGGTGCATGTGCTTGTCGCTGGCCTCACTGTCGAGTTGCCTGTGAACGAAGGCGTTGCCGAGGTGGCTTTGGGCAGCCTCAGCCCGACACGGCTTTGCTTCCTTGGCTCGTCGCTCGAGACGTTAGGTGAAGGCGCGTTCGAGGGCTGGGAGACCCTTGAGGAGGTCCAGGGGCTCGAGTCGCAGACGTCCCTTGTCGAGATCCCCGCACGCTGCTTTGCCGGATGCGTGAGCCTGCAATCTCTCACGCTGCCGCCCTCGGTCGTGAGCGTAGCCGAGGATGCATTCGAGGGCTGCGACCTTCTGGGCGACATCGCCGCACCCATCGATGCCCAGACGCTCGAGCTCGAGTCGATGGCCACTTCCGCCACGCCGGGATGGCTACGACTGCGTGGCGCAGACGCCTATGGCACCATGCAGAAGATCGTGCAGGCTGACGGCCTGTTTGCCACCAAGCGCGGCGGCACGGTGATCGTAGCTACGGGAATGGGATATTGGGACGCGTTGGCTGCCGCGGGGCTCGCAGGACTGCGTGACGCACCGGTGCTCATCACGCCCTCCACGTCGCTTGCCCCCGAGACCAAGGCCGAGCTGCAGCGCCTGGCGCCGAAACAGGTGCTGGTGATGGGCGGTTCGGCTGCCGTGAGCGATGCCGTGGTACGCCAGATTCGAGCCCTGTGCAAGAACACGACGCGTGTTGCCGGTGCCACGGCGGCCGACACCGCCCTCAAGATCTACGAGGCCGGACGTGGGTCGTGGGGCTCCACCGCCATCGTGGCAACGTGCAACGGGTACTGGGATGCCCTGTCCATCGCGCCATACGCCTACGCCAAGGGTGCGCCTATCTTCCTTACCACGTACAGCAGCTCAAGCGATAGGCGCGTGCTGCCCGAAGCCGCCGTGTCGGCCATCCGCGACGGCGGATTCTCGCGGATCGTGATCGTGGGAGGGAAGACGGCAGTGTCTTCGGCAGTGGAGGGACAACTCTCCGGCATCACCGTCGTGCGCCTTGCGGGTGCGGTGGCGCTTGACACGTCTGCGAAGATCGCCACATGGGAGGTCCAGGACGAGGGGATGGGCATCGACCACCTGACCATCGCCACATCGAATGGCTACTGGGACGCGCTCACCGGTGCCGCCCTCGCCGGCAAGCAGAACTCGGTGCTGGTGCTGGTTGGGCCCAATGGCGACTACCGTGCGCTTGACGCGGTGTACGACTATGCGTCTGGCAGCATCGGCTACGGCCGTTTGCTGGGCGGCAACGCTGCGCTGCCCCAGAGCGTCTGGGACCGCGTGACCTCGCCCTTCAGGCTGGACGGCATCAGGCGATCGCGCTCCTCGATGCATGTGGGTGACAGCGCCACGCTTACCGCATCTGTTAGTGGCGACGTGTCTGGCGCCACGTACGCATGGTCTTGGAGCCTTGCCGGCACCGACAGCAAGTGGACGGGCAAAGGCAGCACCCTCACCATGACGCCAAGGCAGTTGGGAACCTACCGTGTGAGCCTCACGCTTACCGATCGTGCCGGTCGCAGCCAGGGTGCCTCGACGTCCGTCACCGTGTGGCAGCTGGCCGACGCGTCCGTGCGCATCGAGGTGGACGGCTGGACCATCCAGGCTACGGACGCCGCAGCAAGCGCCGACGGATACGAGTACCGATTCCTCTGGAAGCAGAGCGAGAACGGCAAGACGCGGGTGCTGCAGGACTGGTCGAGCTCGACGACGGCCAAGCTCCGTACGAGCGACGTGGGCAGCAAGGCCGGCACGTATGTCGTGAAGGTGGAGGAGCGTAGCGGCAAGACCGTGACGGGAAGCGTGTCGAGGCAGTTTGCCTACGACCCGGGAAAGGGCACGGTTTCCGACCTGCTGAAGGTGGCATCGGCCGACATTGGCTATAGCGTGGACAGCGACCCCCAGACAGGGTCGAAGTACGGGCGCTGGTACGAGGCGAACGTGAACAAGGGGAGGCTGCCCTGGGACTTCGGTGCCGACGGCGTGTCCTACTGCGTCATGGCGGTGAGCTACTGGATGAACGCCGCGGGGGTGAAGTGCGTCGGGTTCCCCTGGAAGGGATGCGAGGGCGTGTACTACGCCTGCCTTGATGCAGGGCGCGTCGTACAGCCGGCTGACATCCAGCCTGGCATGCTGATCCTCTTCGACTGGGACGATGACGGCTCGCCCGACCACATCGGAATCTGCGAGAAGCGCATCAACGACCGCACCTTCCAGACCATCGAGGGAAACACCTCGCGCGGGGTCGTGGGCTCGCAGGACGATGGCGGCTGGGTGGCGCGGCGCACCCGCGACATCTCCACGGTCCAGTGCGGCCTCGTGCCGTACTACCCCTGACGTGACGGATGTGGCGGAAGTGCTCCCAGCACAACCGCCACATCTGCGCACGTTTGATGGAGCACAGGCCATTGTGCTAGAGTATTCGCTTGGTCATTACCCCGTACCTGGAGTCACGCCCACACCTGACGGTCTCCCAGTTCGGGGCGTATCTATGAAGAAAGGTGGTACCAAGATGGCAGTAACCAAGGAGCGCAAGGCCGAGCTCATCGCCCAGTATGGCAAGGACGAGCACGACTCTGGTTCTCCCGCCGTGCAGGTGGCCCTCCTCACCGAGAGGATCCGCGGCCTCACCGAGCACATGAAGTCCCACAAGAAGGACTTCCACACCCGTCGCGGCCTGCTGATGCTGGTCGGCAAGCGTCGTCGCCTCCTGTCCTACATCAAGAAGGGCGACGTCGAGGCCTACCGTGCCCTGATCAAGAGCCTGGGCATCCGCGACAACATCCAGTAAGACAAGCGTGTAAGTGGGAAGGGCGCCTACGGGCGCCCTTTCTTTTGAGGCCCGCCTGCAAAGGGGCAGGCGGAGATGAGAGGAAAAGTAATGGCAAAGGTTACACACGAGTTCGACCTCTACGGCAAGCACTATGCCCTCGAGACGGGCGAGCTCGCGAAGCAGGCCACGGGCGCCTGCCTGGTGAAGTGCGGCGACTCCACCGTGCTGGTCACCGTGGTGGTGTCCAAGGAGCGCAGGGACTACGACTTCTTCCCCCTGACGGTGGACTACAACGAGAAGATGTACGCCGTGGGCCGCATCCCCGGCGGCTACCTCAAGCGTGAGGCGCGTCCCTCCGAGAAGGCTACGCTCACGGCCCGCATGATCGACCGCCCGCTGCGCCCGTCGTTCCCCGACGGCTTCCGCAACGAGGTCCAGGTGGTCGCCACGTCGCTGGTGGCCGACCAGATCAACTCCGTGGACACCATCTGCATCATGGGCGCCTCCGCAGCCCTCACCGTGGGTGGCGTGCCCTTCGAGGGCCCGCTGGCTTGCGTGCGCATCGGCCGCGACCGCGACACCGGCGAGTTCATCGTCAACCCCACCTACGAGGAGCGCGACAACTCCGACCTCGACCTCGAGCTTGCCGGCTCCGCCACCTTCATCAGCATGCTGGAGGCGGGCGCCGAGGAGATCTCCGAGGAGGACATGCTTGCCGCCATGGCCTTCGGCCAGGAGGCCATCGCCGCATTCTGTGAGGAGCAGAAGCGCTTCTTCGAGAAGGTCGAGCAGGTCAACGGCCCCATCGCCATGCGTCAGTACGAGCTTGACGAGCCCATCCCCGAGGTGCACGAGCGCGTCTTCGCCCACTATGACGAGATGAGCGCTGCCCTCAAGGACGCCGACAAGGCCAGCCGCATTGCCAACGTCGAGGCCCTCAAGGCCTCCATCATGGCCGAGTTCAGCGAGGAGGAGCGCCTTGCCTGGAGCCGCGCGCTTGCGGTTGAGCTCAAGGGCCTCGAGAAGCATGCCATGCGCATGATGGTGGTCGAGACGGGCGAGCGCGTGGACGGCCGCGCGGCCGACGAGGTGCGCCCGCTCTTCGTGAAGCCCGACTACCTGCCGCTGGTGCATGGCTCCGGCCTCTTCCAGCGTGGCCAGACGCAGGTGCTCTCCATCGCCACCCTGGGCATGCTCAACGAGTGGCAGCGTCTTGACACCATCGAGCCCGTTGATGGCAAGCGCTACATCCACCACTACAACTTCCCGCCGTTCTGCACCGGCGAGACCGGCCGCATCGGCAGCCCCAAGCGCCGCGAGCTTGGCCATGGCGCGCTTGCCGAGCGTGCCCTGCTACCCGTCATCCCCTCCGAGGAGGAGTTCCCCTACACCATCCGCGTCGTGTCCGAGGTGATGGAGTCCAACGGCAGCTCGTCGATGGCCTCCACCTGCGGCTCCACCCTCGCGCTGATGGATGCCGGCGTGCCCATCAAGCGTCCCGTCTCCGGTGTGGCCATGGGCCTCATCCAGGAGGGTGGCAAGACCGTGGTGCTCACCGACATCCAGGGCCTCGAGGACTTCCTGGGCGACATGGACTTCAAGGTGTGCGGCACCACCAAGGGCATCACCGCCATGCAGATGGACAACAAGGCCACCGGCCTCACGCCCGAGATCCTGCGCAACGCCCTGATGCAGGCTCACGAGGGCCGCATGTTCATCCTCGACGCCATGCTCGACAAGATTCCCGCCCCGCGCGAGACCACCAAGGACTCCGCGCCGCAGATCATCACCATCACCATTCCGGTCGACAAGATCCGTGAGGTCATCGGCTCGGGCGGCAAGGTGATCCGCGGCATCCAGGACGACACGGGCGCCACGATCGACATCCAGGAGGATGGCACCATCTTCATCGCCGGCACCAACGGTGCAGGCGAGGCGGCAGCCGAGCGCATCAAGGCCATCGTGAAGGTGCCCGAGGTGGGCGAGGAGTACACCGGCCGCGTCGTGGGCATCCAGGCCTTTGGCGCCTTCGTCGAGCTGCTTCCCGGCAAGGACGGCCTGCTGCACATCAGCCGCGTGGCCCAGGGTCGCGTCGACAAGGTCGAGGACGTGCTCAACATCGGCGACGAGGTTCGCGTGAAGGTGATCGAGGTTGACGAGAAGGGCAAGATCAGCCTTGACCGCCTCGACAAGCCCGAGGCCCCCGCGGCAGCCCCGCGCAAGCGTGCCGAGGGTGAGCAGCGCCGCACGCGCCGTCCCGGCGACAGCAACCGTCGTAGCTCCGGCAGCGACGAGGGCACCGGCACCGCGCAGAAGCGCCAGCCGCGCCGCCACCACGAGGGATAGGGCATAGCCCATCCAATAGCGGTATCGCCCATACTGGGGCCTGCCCACCATGGCAGGCCCCTTATGCTTTTTCTCAGGCTTCGGCTGCCAGGCAGGTCGCTCGCGCCCAAAATGGAATCCAATCGGATACCATCTACAGCTCGTTCCGCAGAACGATGCCATGACATCCCACTCCCTGACGCAAAAGGGGTGAACACCATGAACAGAAGCTCGAACCACCGACTGGCGTCCCTCCTCCACGATCTGTCCCGCCGCATGCGTGCGGTGCTGGTCGCGTCCCTCGCGCTTGCCATGCTGCTCCCCTTCGGTGCCCATGCGTCCGTGCGCATGGCCCCGCCCGAGGAGGGCAACTCCTGGTACTACTCCGACGTCAACCCCTACTACCGCTATCCCGACCTTGCGCCGAGGGCCGACGTGAAGTCCGGCTCCTACGTCATCGGCAACTGCGCGTGGTATGCCTGGGGCCGCGCGTCAGAGATGGCTGGCAAGGCAGTGCGCGTGGATGGCTCTCCCGACAACATGTGGGCAACGGCTTCCTCTGCAGGCTACCAGACGGGCAGCGAGCCTCAGGTTGGCGCGATCTGCATCGGCATCTCCAACGGCAGCCCACATGCGTCGGTCGTGGAGCGCGTGGAAGGGGGCAGGGCCATCGTCTCGGAGTCGGCCTACCGAACAGCCAGCACATGGCCCGGCTATGGGCAGGTGGTGTTTCATCTTGGCCCTGTCGACGAGTGGACCACAAGCGTGTGGGGCTACATCTACGTGCAGGACGACGTGGCGCACAGCGACAAGTGGGAGCGCATCAGCGGCTACACGGCCTATGACACGATGCGCGAGGTCGTGCGTGCCGACGACGTCTTCACCGATGGTCGAGGCGGGACGGTGGTCGTGGCCACGGGAGGCGGCTACTGGGACGCGCTCTCGGCAACGGGCCTTGCCGGCCTGCTGGATGCGCCCGTGCTCATCACGCCCAAGGACGAGCTTGCCGAGCAGGCGAGGGACGAGCTGCAGCGCCTTGCTCCCAACCAGGTGATCATTGCAGGTGGTGCGGCAGCCATCGGCGAGGGCGTCGAGGACGAGATTCGGCAGATGGGCATGTCGGTCACGCGTCTGAAGGGCAAGACGGCGGCCGACACGGCCGTTGAGATGTACCAGTCTGGCGCCCAGATGGGCACGTGGGACAGCACGGCAATCGTGGCCACCAGCAACGGCTACTGGGACGCGCTCTCCATCGCGCCCTTCGCCTATGCGAAGAAGGCGCCCATCTTCCTCACGTCGTACCAAGAAGGTGGTGGGCAGGCGCTGGGCAAGGGTGCGATGGACGCCATTGCCGCAGGCGGGTTCTCCCGTGTGGTGATCGTGGGAGGGGCCGCGGCCGTGAGCAAGGACGTCGAGGGCCAGCTTGAGTCTGCGGGCGTTGCTGACGTCGTGCGGCTTGCCGGTGCCACCGCGCTGGACACCTCTGCTAGCATAGCCTCGTGGGAGCTGGGTCAGGGCATGGGGCTTACGCACCTGGCGGTGGCAACCAGCAACGGCTACTGGGACGCGTTGACGGGTACCGCCTTGGCCGGCAAACAGAACTCGGTGCTGGTGCTTGTTGACAACTCGGGCCACTACCAGGCCTTCGATGCGGCATACGTCGCCTCGGCCGTGAGCCACGGCCATGTGCTGGGAGGGTCGGCGGCCATCTCGATGGATGCGTGGAACTGGCTGGTCACCCAGTAGCGCACGTGAAGGTCGGGACTGCCGGTGTGTCCAAGCGACCTTGATTTGGACCTGCGGGTACTTGCCTGATGGCCAACCCTCGCGTTAAGTATGCTCATATGCATATCCTGTCGCGAGGGGAGAGCCATGAGACGCACGATACCCGCATTGCTAGCCACTATGCGAAAGGTGCTGCTTGCGGCGCTGATCGCCACCTTGGCCATCCCCTCGCTGGCACTCGCCGACGAGCGCTGGTGCGATGATGGGCACCACTGGAAGCGGGTGTGGGGCGCCACCGCCTACGACACGATGCAGGCCGTCCTTGTCACCCAGGACGTGTTTCCCGAAGGTGGCGTGGAGCACGTCATCATCGCGACGGGCGACGGCTACTGGGACGCCCTGTCTGCCGCAGGACTCGCGGGCGTCAACGACACGGCCATCCTCATAACGCCATCTGACCACCTTGGCGACCAGGCACGTGCCGAGCTCGAGCGCATGAGACCCCACTACGTGCACATCGTGGGCGGTCGTGCGGCCGTGAGCGACCGGGTGGAGGCCGACGTCAAGGACCTCCTGGGCATTCCCATGGACTCGAACATCAGGCTTGCGGGAACGCGGGCCAGCGACACGGCCATCGCGATCTTCAGGGCGGGCGACCCCACGAAGTGGAACGCCGGCAACGACGAGAGCTACTGCATCGTGGCAACCACCAATGGCTACTGGGACGCGCTCTCGGTGGCGCCGCTGGCCTACGCCCGCCACATCCCCATCTTCCTGGCTGACTATGACCCGGAGAGCGGAGGCTACATCCTCTCGGACAATACGCTTGAGGCGATGAAGCTGGGCGAATTCGACCACGTCATCATCGTGGGCGGCAAGGCGGCCGTGAGCGACGACGTCAAGACGCAGATACAGCAGATATCGAGCGAGAGCGACCCGATAGCCGTCGAGCGCTGGAGCGGCAAGACCGCCATCGACACGTCGGCGGAGATCGCCACGATGGAGGTCGAGCGCTTCCACATGTCCATCGGCAACATGATGGTCGCCACCTCCAACGGCTATTGGGACGCCCTGAGCGCCGCTCCGGTTGCCGGCAGGCTCAACTCGGTGCTGGTGCTGATGGACCAGTTTGGCAACAACCATCAGGCCTTCGACGCCGTGTTTAGCAAGGACGAGGTGGGAATCGGCTATGTGCTCGGCGGGCAGATGGCGCTCTCCGAGGCGGTCGAGGGATACATCGTCGTCCAGAGCAAGTAGGCCACGGTAGGCGTCGGAAAGAGGGGAGAGGGTCATGACCAGCAGCAAGGGTAGGTTGATGTACCAGCTTGCAGGCATGCTTGTCGTCATGTTGCTTGCCTGCATGGTGCTTCCGCGCGTGGCATTCGCGGCAGATACGCACGAGATGTGGAGCGAGGACAAGCATTGGTGCCGCATATGGGGCGAGACGGCCCTCGACACGATGCAAGCCGTGGTGGGCGTGCAGAAGGAGACCGCCTTTGCCGACAAGCGCGACGGCACCGTGATCATCGCCACGAGCGACGGCTACTGGGACGCGCTCGCGGCCTCCGGACTGGCGGGCATGTACGACGCGCCGGTGCTCATCACGCCCACCAACAAGTTGGCCGAACAAACCAAGGAGGAGCTCAAGCGCCTCTCACCCGACATCGTGCTGGTCGTGGGTGGCGAGATGGCCGTCTCCAAGGAGGTGTTCGACGAGCTTGAGTCGATGTCCGGCAAGTGGAGCGTCTACCGTGTGGCTGGCGTGAACGCCCCGGCCACGGCCGTCGAGATCTTCAACTGGTGCGTCAGCCCTGACACCACGTACAAGCCCACCCAGACCTGGGGTGACACGGCCATCATAGCCACCTCGAACGGCTACTGGGATGCCCTCTCGGTGGCACCTGCCGCCTTCGCCAAGCGCTATCCCATCTTCCTTACCAGCTACGAGCCTGCCGTCGGTGGACAGGTACTGAACGCCAACGCCTACGACGCCATCACCGCAGGCAACTTCAAGAAGATCATCATCGTGGGCGGCACCGCAGCTGTGTCCGACTTCGTCAGGGGACAGCTCTGCTCTGAGGCCTATGAGCAGGACCAGATCGTGCGCATCGCGGGCAAGACGGCCCTCGACACCTCGATGGAGATCGTTGAGTGGGAGCTTGGCCCCGAGATGAACATGGGCGTCACGCACATGATGGTGGCCACCTCCAACGGCTACTGGGACGCCCTCACGGCGGCTCCGGTTGCCGGCAAGCTCAACTCGGTGGTGGCGCTCGTCGACCAGTACGGACAGCACATGCAGGCCTACAACGTCACGACGGTGCAGGCCAAGACCCCAGTTGACGTGGGCTACATCCTGGGAGGGAGGATGGCGCTTTCCGAGGCCGTGTCCAACTACATCGAGAGCAGCGCATCCTACCAGTAGGGATGCCAGGCGCCATCCGGTACGTCATGGGCAGGGCCTCGTAGATCGCGGGGCCCTGCTAAATTGTTGGCGCCGTAGCAGGTAAAACACGGCAATCCTTCACGTCATGTGCACGTGAGTCCCGCCATCGTGGGCGAAGCCCCTCCCGATGGGGTAAAATCAATCAGATTACGACTGTAACGAAACAGACTGGGAAGGACCCCACCTCAGCATGGCAAGAAAGCAGACCCCGCTCAGGATCATCCCTCTGGGCGGCCTTGATGGCATCGGCAAGAACATGACCGCCTTCGAGTTTGGCGACGACATCGTGCTCGTTGACGCTGGCCTCATGTTTCCCGATGACGAGCAGCCGGGCATCGACCTCGTGCTGCCTGACTATACCTACCTACTTGAGAACGAGGAGAAGCTTCGCGGCATCCTCATCACCCACGGCCACGAAGACCACACCGGCGCGCTCCCGTACCTGCTGATGGATCTTGGCCGCAAGGTGCCCGTGTACTCCAGCAAGCTCACCTTGGGCATGATCGAGGGCAAGCTTGCCGAGCACCACATCAACTCGCCCAAGTTCCGCGAGGTACAGGACGGCACCCACCTCAACCTCGGGGCGTTCTCCATCGACTTCTTCTCGATGACCCACTCCATCCCGGCGGCCCTTGGCGTGTACATGCGCACCCCCGCGGGCTCGGTGCTTCACACGGGCGACTTCAAGCTTGACCAGACGCCCATCGATGGCGTCACCCCCAACTACCAGGCCATCAACAGGTTTGCCACCTTGGGCATCGACCTTCTGCTGTCCGACTCCACCAACGCCAACATCCCGGGCTTCACGCCCTCGGAGGCCGCGGTGGGACCTCAGCTGCGCCACATCATCAAGAACGCACCGGGCCGCGTCATCGTGGCGTCGTTCTCGAGCCACATCCATCGCCTGCAGCAGGTGTGCGACGCCAGCGTGGCGGTGGGCCGCAAGGTGGTGGTCACCGGTAGGTCGATGATCTCCAACACCAAGATTGCCCGCGAGCTTGGCTATCTCAAGATCAGCCCAGATGACATCATCGACGCCTTCGACGTGCGCGACATTCCCGATGACAAGATCGTGGTGCTGTGCACCGGCAGCCAGGGCGAGCCTCTTTCGGCGCTCTCGCGCATGGCAAACGGCGAGCACAAGTCGCTCTCCATCACGGGCAACGACACCGTCATCATCTCGGCCACGCCCGTTCCCGGCAACGAGAAGAGCGTGGCAAGCATCGTCAACGCCCTCTCCAAGATTGGCTGCACCATCTACGACAAGTCCAACTCGCTGGTGCACGTGTCGGGCCATGGCAGACAGGAGGAGCTGAAGCTCATGCTGGCCATGACCAAGCCCACGTACTTCATGCCGGTGCACGGCGAGGCGATGCACCTGCGCGCCCATGCCCAGCTGGCCAAGCAGATGGGCATGAGCGACAGTCACATCTTCCTTGCCGACAACGGCGACACGCTTGAGATGGTGGGCGGCAAGGTGCGCTGGGGCGAGCCGGTCGAGTCGGGCGTGGTGTACGTGGATGGCCTGTCCATCACCGATGCGAACCCCGTCGTGTTCCGCGACCGCCAGCGGCTTGCCAGCGGCGGCATCGTCACCTGCGTCGTCACCATCACGGGGCGCCATCGCAAGGTTGGCGACGTGGTCATCTCGGGTCGCGGCATCTCCTTCGCCGACGATGACGAGCTCATCGCCAGCGCCCAGGAGCACGTTGCCGAGCAGGTGGGTAAGGCATCGTCGATGGATGGCGCCAGCGTCGACTCGCTGCGCAAGACCACGCGCAACTGCCTCTCCAGCTTCCTCTGGAACAAGACCCATACGCGGCCGATGGTCATCCCGGTCGTGATGGAGGTCTAGCCCATGGCCGCATCCAACCGTTCAACAGGCGCCTCCGGAAACGCGAGGCGCCAACGTGGTGCCTCTGCAGCCAAGGGTGGCGCAAGGAAGCAGTCCAAGGCGCGGAGCACCTCCACGTTCCAACCCATCGACCTGAGGGGCAGCGCCGCGGGCGACATCGTGGGCGTCGTGATTGCCGTCATCGCCATAGCGATGACCATCGCTCTCGCTGCACCCAGCACGGCTCCCGTCACCCATGCGATGGAGCGGTTCCTCACCCTGTGCTTCGGGGCTGGAGCCTTCCTGCTGCCGGTCGCGCTCTTCGTGTTCGCCCTCACGTTCTTCATCGACGATGACGACCCAGTAACGGGGCGCGTGGCAATCGGGCTCTCGCTCATCATCGTCTCGCTGCTCGCACTCGTGTCGCTTAATGCCCAGGGTGCCGCGACCACGCCCAACTCGGTGATTGCCCCAGAGGCAGTGGGGGGCCTTGGCGGCTACGTGGGCGGCGGCGTGGCCTGGGTGCTGCTCAGCCTCGTGGGCCGCTGGGTGGGCAACGTGGTGATGGTGGGCACCATCATCGCCGGCGCCGTCGTGTGCGGGTTCTCCATCTCGGGTGCCGTCACCAAGATGCGTGGCAAGGCGCGCGAGGCGTCCGAGTCGTATCGCGATGCCGCCGAGGTGCGCAAGGAGCTGCGTGCCCAGCGCGCCAGCGAGCGCAGGGCCGCGAGGGCCGCTCGCCGCGTGCTGGCTGTGGCCGACGACATCGTCTACGACGATGACGAGCCCTACGAGGAGCCTGCGACCACCTATCTTGGGTCGCGCACCACCACGGTGCTCACGCGTCGTCGCACGCAGCCCCAGGAGAGCGTCGAAGACGTCGAGACGCGCCTGCTCGGCCGTAGGAACCGCGCCGCTGAGCCTGCGCCTGCGCCCGTGGAGACACCCGTCGCACAGCAGCCGCAGAGGACGCTTTTTGACGATCCGTCCAGCTATGTGGCGGCAGAGGCTGCGCCAGCCAAGCGCCGTGCCAAGACCTCGGCCGAGGAGTCGCCGGCTGACAACGCAACGGGTTTCGTGCCCGATTTCCTGCAGCGCGGACACAGCAGCCGAGCCGCCGCGCACGGTGAGGGGGGAGGCGCGGTGGGCGCCACTACGGCAGCCTCGCTCCGCGGAACGAAGGCCGTGCCTCAGCCCGAAACCGCTTCGCCTCAGCCTCAACCCGAGGCTCCTCAGAAGACGAGGCGCTCCAAGCCAAAGGCGGCGCCCAAGCCCAGCAAGCGGCCGGGGGAGGGCGACGAGGCCTACGAGCTGCCTCCCTTCAACATGCTGTCGTCCAACCCCAACAGCGCCTCGAGCGCTAGCTCGCGCGAGGAGCTTGACGACACGATGGCTCGGCTGCAGGCCACGCTGGCCGAGTTTGGCCTGACCAGCCGCGTAGTCGACTACACCTCGGGCCCGCTGGTCACCACCTTCCAGGTGGAGATGGGCGAAGGCGAGCGCGTAAACAAGATCACCAACCTGCAGGACGACATCGCGCTCTCGCTTGCCGCCAAGTCGGTGCGCATCTTCGCGCCCATCCCCGGGACGAGCCGCGTGGGCATCGAGATCCCCAACAAGGCCCGCCAGAACGTGCACCTGGGCGACGTGCTGCCCTATGCCACGGGTGGCCCGCTCTCGTTTGCCATCGGCCGCGACGCCGAGGGCCGTGCCGTCACGGCCGACCTCGCATCGATGCCGCACCTGCTGGTGGCAGGTGCGACCGGCTCGGGCAAGTCGGTCATGATCAACTCGCTCATCATGTCGCTACTCATGCGCACTACGCCCAAGCAGGTACGCCTCATCCTCGTCGACCCGAAGCGCGTCGAGTTCTCGGGATACAACGGCCTGCCGCACCTGTACGTGCCGGTGGTCACCGAGCCCAGGCAGGCTGCGAGCGCCCTGCAGTGGGCCGTGTCCGAGATGGAGCGGCGCCTCAAGGTGTTCGAGCGCGCCGGCGCGCGAAACATCAACGTGTACAACGAGATGTGCGTGAAGGGCAAGCTGTCCGAGGCCGAGAACCCGCCCGAGCCGATGCCCTTCATGGTGATCATCATCGACGAGCTTGCGGACCTCATGATGGTGGCCGGCAAGGACGTCGAGGCCTCCATCGTGCGCATCGCGCAGCTCGCGCGAGCCGCGGGCATCCACCTCGTGCTGGCCACGCAGCGACCGTCGGCCAACGTCGTCACGGGCCTCATCAAGTCCAACATCGAGACGCGCATCGCGCTCTCGGTTGCCTCTGGCACCGACTCGCGCGTCATCCTCGACCAGGTTGGCGCCCAGCGACTGCTGGGCAACGGCGACATGCTGTTCAAGGAACGCGGCGGCCTCCCGCGGCGCGTGCTGGGATGCTTCGTCTCCGACCCCGAGATCGAGGCCGTCGTCGACTTCATCCGCGACCAGGCCGAGCCTGACTACCACGAGGAGATTCTCTCCGCCGTGGTCCCCGGGCAGCCTGGCGGAGGCGGCGCATCCGACCTCGACGAGGAAGACGACCCTCTGGTGTGGGAGGCTGCGCAGATAGTCGTGGAATCTCAGCTAGGTTCCACCTCCGGGCTACAGCGACGCCTGAAGGTGGGATACGCTAGAGCAGGCAGAATCATGGACATGCTCGAGGCAAAGGGCGTGGTCGGCCCACCGGACGGCTCGAAGCCCCGAGAGGTGCTCATCGACATGGAGGGACTCGAGGAGCTTCGAACCCTCGACGCGCAGTATAGGGAGGTGTAGGGATGCCAAGGCCTGAGTATAGCGAGATGCTGGTCAACCGCCGCAGGCAGCTGGGGCTTTCCATCTCGCAGGCATCCCAGGTGCTCCGTCTTAAGGAGCAGGTGCTCATCGCCTTCGAGGAGGGTGACTTCGACCACATCCCGAAGAGCGGCTATGCACAGGGCATGCTGTCTTCGTACGCACGCTACCTAGGGCTCAACCCCCGCATCGTGGTCCAGCAGTTCTCGCAGGACCTCAACGAGTACACGGCCGAGGCCAGGCGTGGTGAGTATGCCTCCATGGGCTCGGGGCCCTACGTCGAGTCGCGGGGCTTGCTGCCCACCTCCGGCGGTCCCGCAGGCGACATGGGTGCCTTTGCCACCACCTCGCAGCCCCACTCTCGCCAGCAGTCCAGCCCGCTTGTCAACCAGCGACGCTACGTGGGATCGCTGCACGACGGCGCTTCGCGCTCGTATGGGTACAGCGAGGAGGACGCCGCATACCTTGGTGTGGACACGGGCGAGACCGAGGCCTACGTGCCCGCCACGCGCACGGTAGCGCGCTCGGCAGGCAGCACGCGGGCAAGCTCGGCCCGCCGGCGCTCGTCAGGCACGCGTTCCCGCAGCGCAGGCAGCGGCTCCAGCGGGCGCACCAGGTCGCGTGACTACGATGACCGCAGCGCCTCCTCGCGCCGCAGCAGCGGTCGATCGCGCTCGCAGTCCTCGTCTGGCCGCAACCAGCGAAGGGCGCCCCGTCGAAGCGGCGGGCTCCTGGCCTCGCTTCTGGGCGACACCAGGATGCTGATCACCATGGCGCTGGCCATCCTTGCGGTGGTCGTCACCGTGGGCGGTATCTTCGCCGCGCGCTCGTGCTCGACGCGTGACGTCGAAGGTGACACGGCAAAGACGGTACCGGTCTCGGAGAGCACCGGGGCCGAGGAGGATTCCGGAAGCGCTTCGGCCGCCCCCGAAGCCGACAAGGCCACGGACTCCGAGGCTGGCCAGCAGGAGGCTGCGAGCGACGCCCCCGCAGGCACTGCCTCGTCCACCGGAGCGTCAACGGCAACAGGCACGAACGCCACCAACCGCCAGACCACCACGGCCAAGAAGACCGAGGTGCAGGTAAGCGTCGAGGCAGGCCAGGTGTCGTGGGTCGAGATCCTCTGCGACGGCAACAGCGAGATAGCCTCCACGGTCACCGGACCCTGGAGCCAGACGTACGACGTCAAGGACTCCATCACGGTCGAGGTGGGCGACACCGCAGCCGTCACGGTCACGGAGAACGGGAAGCAGCGCCAGTTTGACACCAA
Organism: uncultured Coriobacteriaceae bacterium; assembly: GCA_902788705.1. GTDB lineage: Bacteria > Actinomycetota > Coriobacteriia > Coriobacteriales > Atopobiaceae > UBA1367. Next base: position 89,829 of record CADALE010000003.1, read on the forward strand.
GACCTCGGGCATCGGGAGCATCACCATCGAGGGCACTCCCGACCCCGAGACCCTCGCGACTGAGGATGGGGTTGCACCCAAGGAAGGCGACGCTACCACGACAACCGAGGTGGGCAACGCGCAGGAGGTCAATGTCGACGCGGCTGACGCTGCGGACAAGGCCGCCGAATCCACATCCCAGGGAACCGGTGACGACGAGTACCTCTACACCATCAACGGATACGACATCTACCACAGCGCCGATGGGTACGACTACTTCATCGACCCGGACAGCGGCGCTCGCCTCAACCCTGCCGACGGTTCGCCCATCGGCTAGGTAGGCACGGCGACAAGGAGGAACGAAACAAATGGCCAAGGAAGCAAGCTTCGACGTGGTTTCTACGGTCGACCTACAGGATGTAGACAACGCCTTTCAGCAGACTGCGCGCGAGCTGACGCAGCGCTACGACCTCAAGGGCTCGGGCGCCACCATCGAGTTCTCTAAGCGTGACGGCGTCTTCACGGTGTCCGCCCCTTCGGAGTTCGTCGCCAGCCAGGTCATCGACGTGCTGGGCACCAAGCTCATCCGTCGTGGCATCGACCTCAAGGCCGTCCGCTGGGGCAACCCCATCCCGGCCGCGGGATCGTCGGTGCGTCAGGTGGGCACCATCGTGCAGGGCATCGACCAGGACACCGCCAAGCGCATCGCCAAGGACATCCGTGACCTCAAGGTGAAGTGCAAGCCTACGGTGGAGGGCGACAAGCTTCGGGTAACCTCTGCCTCCCGCGACGTCCTGCAGCAGGTCATCGCCTTCCTCAAGGAGCAGGACTATGGCCAGCCCCTCCAGTTTGTCAACTACCGATAGGGCGGGGCGGATGGCTGCGCCACGCATCCTCTTCGTGACGCTGGGCTGCGCGAAGAACGAGGTTGACACTGACCGCATGCGAGCCCTGCTTCTGGCTGACGGCTGCGACGAGGTCTTCGAGGCCGACGAGGCAGACCTCGCCATCATTAACACCTGCTCCTTCCTGGCCTCGGCCACCAGCGAGTCCATCGAGACCACGCTCGAGCTGGCCGAGCTCATGGCGGAAGGCGTGCGCAGGCGGCCCATCGTGATGTGCGGCTGCGTGCCCTCGCGCTATGGTGCGCAGCTTGCCCCAGAGCTTCCAGAGGTCTCGGCGTTCGTGCGTGCTGACGAGGAGGACGGCATCGCGGGCGTCGTGCGCGAGGTGCTGGGGCTTGGGGAGCCGACGCATGCCGCTAAGGTTGACGCCCTGCGCACCGTGGAGGGCGCCAGCGCGTTCGTGAAGATCTCGGATGGCTGCAACCGCTTCTGCTCGTTCTGCGCCATCCCATACATTCGCGGGCGCTACCAATCGCGGCCGTACGAGGAGATCGAGCAGGAGGTTCGCGCGCTTGTCGCCGGGGGCGTTCGCGAGGTGGTGCTCATCGGCCAGGACACGGGCATCTGGGGCTCCGACTTTGACGAGCCACGGACGCTTGCTTGGCTGCTCAGGCAGCTTGCGGGCGTCGTTGGTGAGGTCGGTGGATGGCTTCGCGTGCTGTACCTGCAGCCCGAGGGGATGACCGACGAGCTGATAGCCACCCTACGCGACGTACCCGAGGTGCTTCCCTACATCGACATCCCCATCCAGCACTGTTCGGAGCGGGTGCTTAGGTCTATGAACCGCAGCGGATCCGCCGAGCAGCTGCGGCAGCTCTTCAGACGCCTGCGCGCCGAGATTCCAGGCATGGTGCTGCGCTCCACGGCCATGGCCGGCTTTCCCGGCGAGACCGACGACGAGGCCGACGAGCTGCTGGCCTTCGTGCAGGAGCAGGAGTTTGACTACACCAGCGTGTTTGCCTTCTCGCCTGAGGACGGCACGCGCGCGGCTCGGATGGACGACCAGGTTGACGAGGACACCAAGCTTGAGCGCACGCAGCGCCTCATTGACGTGACCGAGCAGCTTGGCTTTGCTGCCACCGCCCGACACGTGGGCGAGCGCGTTAAGGTAATCGTCGACGGCGTCGAGGAGGGCGATGACGGCCTTGAGCTCATAGGCCACGCCTGGTTCCAGGCCCCCGACTCCGACGGCGCCGTTCACATCGCCACAGGCGAGGCTGCGGTTGGCGACATCGTCACCTGCGACCTCGTTGACTCGTTCTGCTACGAGCTGATTGGCGAAATCGTGGGGGAGGAGTAGTGCCCATGGCTACCAAGAACTCGACCATCTGGACACCCGCGAACGTGGTCACCTGCGTACGCATCGCCTTGGTGCCTATCTGGCTCGTCATTGCCGAGGTTGCGCGCATCCAGGGACACCTTAGCGACGGGTCTGCCATCGCGTGGGCGTCCTTCGTGCTGTACGCCCTTATCTCGCTTACTGACAAGCTTGACGGCTACCTAGCGCGCAGCCGTGGCGAGGTGACCGACTTCGGAAAGTTCATCGACCCCATTGCGGACAAGCTCTCGGTGGTGTGCGCGTTCCTGTACCTGCTTGAATTGGGGCTCGTGCCCAGCTGGGCGGTGCTGCTGGTGGTTGCGCGTGAGTTCCTCATCTCAGGCCTGCGCATGATCGTGGCCTCGGAGGGCGTCGTGGTTGCCGCAAGTAACCTCGGCAAGTGGAAGACCGCCACCACGATGGTGGCCATCTGCGCCCTGCTGCTGTCGGTGACCCTTCCCCTGGGCATCCTGGCCACGGTCGTTCGGTGGGTCGGCCTCATTTCGCTTGCCGCCGCACTTGCGCTTACCGCGTGGTCAGGCTATGACTACTTCGTGAAGTGCTGGCCCTACGTGGTTGGTGAGTAGCGTTGGCGAGTGACCGGAAGAACGAGCTTGCCCAGCGTGTGGTGAGCCTGGCGACGTCGTACGGAATGACCGTAGGAACCGCGGAGTCGTGCACCGGCGGGCTCGTGAGTGGTGCCATCACCGAGATTGCGGGCTCGTCCGCCGCCCTGCGTGGCGGCATCGTCAGCTATGACCCCGCGGTGAAGCATGACGTGCTTGGGGTCTCGCAGTCCGTCATTGACTCGCCAGACATGGGCGTCGTGTCGCCTGAGTGCGCTTCGCAGATGGCGACTGGGGCACATAGCGTGCTTCGCTGCGACGTTGCCGTCTCCATCACGGGAATCGCAGGACCTGGCGGCGCCGAGCCCGGCAAGCCAGTGGGAACCGTCTGGTTTGGTCTGGCATACGGCAACGTCGTGAAGACCGACCTCAAGCACTTTGGCGGTTCGCGAGGCGAGGTTCGATCCCAGGCCGTTTGCCATGCCCTCCAGCTGCTGTGTGAAGGGTTGGAGAAGGCCTGCGGTCTCGATTCAGGCAACGCTCAATAGACGTTCAAGGACGGTTCACGGGCAAGCGCAGGTAGAAATGCATATCGGTGGGCAAGCTTGCCATCACGTGCCAGAGAGCGGTCAGGAACTGGCAAGTTGCTTGCAAGGTGCAAGGGCTATTGTTTCAGCATACCCATTGACCTAGAACGATTGTTCTAATACAATGGGACTGCAAAAGACGAGGAAGGAGTGCGTCATGGCACGAAGCAAGGCCCCGGTACGTGAGATTCACGAAAAGACGTTCGGTGAGGATCGCGACAAGATGATCGCCACCACCACCGAGGACATCAACAAGAAGTTCGGCAAAGGCGCCATCATGCGCTATGGCGATGGTGGCCCAGAGCTCGAGGTGGAGGCAATCCCCACGGGCTCTATCGCGCTCGATGCCGCACTGGGCATCGGTGGCGTGCCGCGTGGCCGCATCATCGAGATCTACGGTCCCGAGTCCTCGGGAAAGACCACGCTCTCGCTCGAGATCCTTGCCGAGGCGCAAGCGCTTGGTGGTGTGGTAGCCTTCATCGATGCCGAGCATGCGCTTGACCCTGGCTACGCCGCACGCATTGGCGTCGATATCGACGAGGTCCTCATATCGCAGCCCGACACGGGCGAACAAGCGCTCGAGATCTGCGACATGCTGGTGCGCTCCGGTGCCATCGACGTCGTGGTCATCGATTCCGTGGCCGCCCTCGTGCCCCGTGCCGAGATCGAGGGTGAGATTGGCGACACCACCGTGGGTCTGCAGGCTCGCCTCATGAGCCAGGCGCTGCGCAAGCTTGCCGGCTCGCTCTCCAAGTCCAAGACAACCTGCATCTTCATCAACCAGCTGCGCGAGAAGATCGGCATCATGTTCGGCAATCCCGAAACCACTCCTGGTGGTCGTGCCCTCAAGTTCTTCGCCTCGGTGCGCATGGACATCCGTCGCGTCGACTCCATCAAGCAAAACGGCGAGGTGGTGGGCAACCGCGTGCGCGTCAAGGTGGTAAAAAACAAGGTGGCCGCACCCTTCAAGCAGGCCGAGTTTGACATCATGTACGGCACGGGCATCTCCAAGGAGGGCTCCATCCTTGACATGGCGGTCGACATGGGCATCGTCAACAAGTCAGGCGCATGGTTCACGTATGAGACCGAACGCCTTGGCCAGGGCCGCGAGGCTGCCAAGGAGTTCCTTGCTACCAACCCTGATTTACGCGACGAGATTGAGTTCAAGGTGCGCGTTGCCCTTGGCCTCGAGTTCGATGACGAGCCTGTGGGCACCCCAACTGTCGATGCCCTGCCGGCTGACGCCTCGTACGGCGACATCCAATAGGTAGGCACAACGTGTCCGTCTCAGGCCTGTGCTGGGACGTCGAGATACCCGGCCGCGCCAGCTCGTCGTTTGAGTCAGCGCGGCGTCAGGGTTTCTTGACCGTCGAAACAGAGGAGCACGGAAGCGAGCGCCTTGGCATTCCCGTCGCCGTAGCGCGCACTATGAAGGCCCGGCGTGAGAGCGGAGAACTAAGTCCCGCCTCACGTTCCGAGTTGCTCTTCATTCTGAACGAGCAGTCTCGCCGCACCGCATGGTCGCGCATCGCTAAGCTGGTCAACCGTCGCGACTACAGCGCGCACGACCTATCTGAGAAGCTTAGTGACGACGGGTACGGACAGCAGGTCAGACAAGAGATGGTTGCCCGGGCTATCGACTGTGGCCTTGTGGACGATCGTCGGTTTGGCTCGGCCTACGCACGTGCCAAGGCCGCCTCGGGGTGGGGCATCATGCGCATCAGCCAAGAGCTTGCGAGGCATGGCGTGGATGCCGAGAGCCTCCCGGGGTGGCCCGACGAGTACTTCGACGGCCAGTCTGAGGACGAACGCGCCTACCAGATGGCCAAAGCAAGGCGCCTTCCCGACAAAAACGCCTACGAGAAGCTCGTTCGCTACCTCTGCTCCAGGGGCTTTGGCTTGCCATGCGCCAAGCGCGTGGCAAGGCGCGTGATCGACGAGAGCGAGCTTTCATTCGAACAATGATGCTGCATTCGACTCGCGACGCACACCATTGCAGAGGTAACCCCGGTCATGGCCAACACACGTCCACATATGCGAGACAATCGGTTTGTTTCTTATGGAGGGCCGACGTTTACCCAGTTGAGGAATGCATTCGCATTTGACAGCCATCAATTTGCATCATACGATAAAAAGGCCGTTTGAGGTATCTCTCGTTTGCCGCTCGTCGGCTGACGTCTTATTTGCTTTGCATGTACGTGTCATATGCCTCTGTTTTGGGAGGGGCAAAGGAGACATTGCCTCGGATGGCGGGTCCCGTCGCGCATAGACGGCCTCCACAACACATTGGACTCGTATCTGAGGAGTTGTTGCTGCATGAACATACTGATTGGGGTTGTCTGTCTGCTCGTAGGGGCAGCGCTGGCATACCTCTATGCCAACAGCGCGAGCAATGCCCGCGTCACCGAGGCTAAGAGACAGGTTGACGAGGCTCATGCCACCGCAGAGCGCATCACCTCTGATGCCCAGCGCGACGCTGATGCCGCCAAGAAGGCCGCTCTCGTGGAGGCCCGCGAGGAGATTCTTCAGCTGCGCAAGGAATCCGAAGTCGAGGAAAAGCGTCGTCGCGGCGAGCTACAGGCCCTGGAGAACCGCATCATGCAGCGCGAGGAGTCCATCGAGCATCGCAATGATGCACTCGACCGCAAGGAGCACCAGCTCTCTTCGCTGCAGGGCCAGCTCGACCGCCGCAAGAACGAGATTGATGGGCTCTATGACCAGCAGATGACCGAGCTCGAGCGCATCGCCGTGCTCACGAGGGACCAAGCCCACGACGAGCTGCTTGAGCGCGTGCGTGCCGATGCCGTGCGCGAGGAGGCGCAGATCCTGCGCGAGTCTGAGCAGCGCGTTCGTGCCCAGGCCGACAAGACGGCACGCGAGATCGTATCAACGGCTATCCAGCGCTGCGCTGCCGACCAGGCAGGCGAGATCACGGTCACCTCGGTACACATCCCTTCGGACGACCTGAAGGGACGCATCATCGGCCGCGAGGGCCGCAACATCCGTACCTTTGAGCAGGTGTCCGGCGTCTCCCTCGTCATTGACGACACCCCCGAGACGGTCATCCTCTCCAGCTTCGACCCGGTGCGTCGCGAGACCGCACGCGTGGCTCTCGAGAACCTCATTGCCGACGGGCGCATCCATCCCGCCCGTATCGAGGAGATGTACAAGAAGGCCGAGACCTTGGTCAACGAGCGCGTGCGTGAGGCGGGCGAGCAGGCTGCCTTCGACTGCGGCATCCACGACCTGCATCCCGAGCTCATCCGTACGCTTGGCGCCCTTCGTTACCGCACCTCTTTCGGGCAGAACGTGCTGCAGCACTCCATTCAGGTGTCCACCCTCTGCGGCATCATGGCCTCCGAGCTTGGCCTCAAGCCCGCAATGGCCAAGCGCGCCGGACTGCTGCACGACCTTGGCAAGGCCATCGACCACGAGGTCGAGGGGCCGCATGCCGTCATCGGCGCCGACCTCTGCCGTCGCTATGGCGAGCGCCCCGAGATCGTCCACGCCGTCGAAGCGCACCACGCCGATGTCGAGCCCAGCTCGGTTCTTGACGTGCTGGTGCAGGCCGCGGACGCCATCTCCGCAGCCCGCCCTGGCGCTCGTCGTGAGTCGGCCGAGAGCTATATCAAGCGCCTTGAGAAGCTCGAGGAGATCTCCAACGCGCATGAGGGCGTCGAGCGCACCTATGCCATGCAGGCAGGTCGCGAGCTTCACGTCATGGTGCAGCCAGAGAAGATCTCCGACGCACAGGCAACCGTCCTTGCCCACGACATCGCCAAGCAGATCGAGGACGAGATGGAGTATCCCGGCCAGGTGCGCGTCGTGGTCATCCGCGAGTCGCGCGCTGTGGACATCGCCAAGTAGCGTCACATGGCCGACCGCTCAGACCTCATGGCGTTCGTGTCGCAGATGGGTGGAGACGCCCACCTGCGCGTCGAAGAGAGCCTCGGGTCGGGGTACGTGCGCCTGCGCGTTGCTGAGGCCGAGCGCAGGCAGGCGCGTCATGACATACGCTGTGTCGAGGACATGGTAATTGAGATGCTGCGCAACGCCCGCGATGCAGGCGCTGCGCACATCTATGTGGCGTCTTCACGTGAGGGCAACCTGAGGACCATCACCATGCTTGACGACGGCGTGGGCATTCCTAAGGACATGCATGACAAGGTGTTCGAGGCGCGCGTCACTTCGAAGCTCGATTCGATGCACATGGACCGATGGGGCGTACATGGCAGAGGGATGGCGCTTTACGCCGTGCGAGAGAACGCCGTGTCTGCTTGCGTAACCAGCTCAGACGAGGGCCTGGGAACGGCCATGCAGGTAGTTGCCAACACCATCACGCTTCCCGAACGGACGGATCAGTCTAGCTGGCCGCGCGTCGGCACCTCCGACGACGGGATGCCGGATGTCGTGCGGGGTCCCCACAACATCATCCGTACCTGCTGCGAGTTCGCGCTTGAGGAGCACGGTTCCCTTGAGGTGTACCTTGGATCGCCATCCGGAATTGTGGCAACAGCACGGCATCGTGTCAGGCCGAGGGTGGGCAGCAAACAGACGCTGTTCGCCAACGACCTTGGCACCCTGCCTGTGCTCGAGCGCCTTGCGGTGGCATCTGATGCTATGGAGCTGCGCGACGTTGCCGCAGGCCTGGGCCTCGAGATGTCCGAGCGCACGGCGCACCGCATCGTGTCTGGGCAGATACGCCCGCAATGCAGCGTCTACTCCATGCTCGTGGGACAGCGTGGTGTCCAGGCGGGCCGTGACGCAGACCTTATGGCCGATCCTCGGGGCCTCAGGCTCGCAGCCGAGGACGTGTCGGAGTTCTCGGGCATCATGGAGCAAGGGTTTGACTTCCTTGCCAGTAGATACTACCTGCGACTATGCGAAGACCCACGCATACGGGTCTCACGCGGGCGTGTCACGGTCACCTTCGAGTTCGAGGATGACGGGTAGCGACAAGGTCTTGGCCCAAGGCGCGTGGGCATGCCGTGACATGCGGCTGTTTACCCCGTTACGCTGGAATTGCAGGCAAACTGACTGTAGAATACAGAGACTGCGTACAAGAATCGCCTCTCATACGACAAAGCATCGCAACAGGAGTCACCTCATGGAGTACCTCAAGGTATCGAGCAAGTCATCGCCCGCGTCAGTCGCCGGTGCCATTGCTGGCATGGTAAAGGACGGCGTACCCGTAAACATCCAGTCCGTTGGGGCGGGTGCCGTCAACCAGGCCATAAAGGCAATCGCCATCGCGCGCGGTTTCCTCATTCCTACAGGCGTTGACATCTCCTGTGCACCCACCTTTGCCGACATCGCCATCGGCGGCGAGAGCCGTACGGCCATCCGCATCGCCGTGTACGTCCATCGACTGGCGCCGCAGGCCGAGACCGCATCCTCGCCTGACGCGCTCGTCAGCCAGGAGTAGCCCATGCCGAGGGTTCCCCAGCTCGTAGGCCTTACCTATCACATCAAGACATTCGGTTGCCAGATGAACCTGCACGACTCCGAGCGCGTCTCGGGGTTGCTGGATGACTGTGGGCTCATCGAGGTGTCCACGCCCGAGGAGGCCGACGTCGTCATCTTCATGACCTGCTGCGTGCGCGAGAATGCTGACACGCGGCTTTATGGGCAGGCGTCTGCCCTGGTCAGCATGGTCGCCCCGCCCTCTGGCAGGCGCGTCCTAGGCGTTGGCGGCTGCATCGCCCAGCGTGATGGCGCCGCGTTGCGCACCCACATCCCCAACGTCGACTTCGTGTTTGGCACCAGTGCGCTTTCGTCGGTGCCCGAGCTGCTTGTCGCGGCGCTCGAGGGCAAGCAGGGGAGAGGGCCCCTCGTGGACATCGAGGAGCAGGGCCGGTCCTTCTCCACCGACCTGCCATCACATCGTGCGCAGGACTTCCATGCCTGGGTGCCCATCATGACGGGCTGCAACAACTTCTGCACCTATTGCATCGTTCCCTACGTGCGCGGACGCGAGCGCAGCCGCGTGTTGGAGCGCGTCGTCGACGAGTGCCAGCAGCTTGTTGACGATGGCGTACGTGAGATCTGCCTTCTGGGACAGAACGTCAACTCGTATGGACGCGACCTCTACGGCGAGCCTCGCTTTGCCGAGCTCCTGCGTGCAGTTGGCAGCACGGGCATCGAGCGCATCCGCTTCACCTCGTCCAATCCCAAGGACCTCTCAGACGAGACCATCGCCGCCATGGCGCAGACGCCTGGCGTGATGCCCCAGCTGCACCTTGCCGTGCAAAGCGGCTCCACACGCATCCTGAAGGCCATGAACCGCAGCTACACCCGCGATGAGTATCTTGACCTTGTGCGCAGGCTCCGTGCCGCGATGCCCGACATCGCCCTCTCTACCGACATCATCGTCGGCTTCCCCGGAGAGACCGAGGAGGACTTCCTGGACACCCTCTCGCTCGTCGAGGAAGTGCGCTACTCGTCGGCCTTCACCTTCATCTACTCCAAGCGTCCCGGCACGCCGGCCGCCCGCATGGACGACCCCGCCACGCACGAGGAGATTCAGGACCGCTTTGACCGGCTGGCAAACCTCGTGGCCACGCTTGCGCATGACGCGAACCAGCGTGACCTTGGGTCGCTTGTCGAGGTGCTGGTGGAAGGGCCCTCGAAGCGCGACGACCAGGTATTGGTGGGTCACAGCCGCAAGAATCAGACCGTGCACTTCCGCGCGCCTGAGGGCATGGACGCCCAGTCGCTGGTGGGCAAGCTCTGCGACGTGCGTGTGGACGAGGCTCGAACTTGGTATCTCTCTGGCCCCATGGTTGGCGCCGCCCGATGACCGAACGACCGCAGGTCATCGCAATCGTCGGGCCAACGGCCTCGGGAAAGAGCTCCCTTGCCGAGCGTGTGGCCGTCAGCCTGGGTACATGGGTGGTGTCGGTAGACTCCATGCAGGTCTATCGCGGCATGGACATCGGAACTGCCAAGGAGAAGCCCACTGACGAGCGCTGCAGGCTGCTGATGGTCGACGTCGTCGACGTTATCAGCGACTATTCCGTCAGCCTCTTCCAGCGCGATGCCAGGGCTTGCGTTGACGGGCTGCTCTCGAAGCGGAGCGTGGCGGTGCTGTGTGGCGGCACGGGACTCTACCTCGACGCCGTCATCGACGAGACAAGCTATCCATCTGGCAAGGTGGGAGATGACGCGCGTAGTGGCTACGAGCGCTTTGCCCGCGAGCACGGCGCCGAGGCCCTTCACGAGCTGCTACAAGGCCGTGATGCCGCCGCGGCCGCCCTCATACATCCCAACAACGTGAGGCGCGTGGTGCGGGCGCTCGAGATGACGGACAGGGGCATATCCTATGCGAGCCAGAACGCGACTCTCAAGCAGCATGACCCGCACTATAGCACCCAAATCTGGGGCATCCGCATGGAACGGGTGCGCCTGTATCGTCGCATAGACGAGCGCGTCGACATCATGTTTGCTAAGGGCTTGGTCGACGAGGTGCGCGCCCTCATGGAACGTGGCCTCATGGAGTCAACGACGGCCAGCCAGGCGATCGGCTACAAGGAAGTGGCCCAATACCTGCAAGGACGTTGCAGTTTAGATGATGCCATAGACGAGGTGAAGAAACGCACGCGTCGCTATGCGAAGCGTCAGCTTTCATGGCTAAAGCGGGACGGTCGCACCCGCTGGATTGACTATGACCTAATGAGCGAAGACGAGGCCCTGGGCATCATACTGGATGCCTACGAAGGAGGTTGTTGATGCCGCGCTTCACGCCGATCGAGACTGCGCCGGTGCCTGAGCGAGCCATCCTTGTGGGCGTTGACACGGGAAGGTCTGAGTGGCCTCTCGAGGAGTCGCTGGCGGAGCTTGGCAGGTTGGCCGAAACCGACGGCGCCGTCGTGGTGGGAACCCTTACCCAACGTCTTGACTCGCCGGTTCCGCGTACCTTCATTGGTTCGGGCAAAGTCGAGGAGGTCGTGCGACTGGTCAATGCCCTCGAGGCTGACGTCGTCATCTTTGATGACGAGCTCACGCCGTCGCAACAGGCAAACCTCGAGAAGGCCGTGAAGGAGCCTGTGAAGGTGATAGACCGCACGGCCCTCATCCTCGACATCTTTGGTAACCATGCCAAGACTAGGGACGGTAGGCTGCAGGTTCAGCTGGCGCAGCTGCAGTACCTGCTTCCTCGTCTGCGTGGCATGTGGAGCCACCTTGTGGGCGAACAGACGCGAGGTGGCATCGGCAGCCGCTTCGGACAGGGCGAGAGCCAGCTTGAGGTGGACCGCCGTATGGTGCGTGACCGCATCGCGACGCTTCGGCGAGAGCTCGAGACCCTCGAGCGCCGGCGCAGCGTGCAGTCCAAGGCGCGCTGGGACGCGGGCATCTATCGCGTCGCCCTTGTGGGCTATACCAATGCCGGCAAGTCGACGCTGCTCAACCATCTGACGGGTTCAGAGGTCTATGCCCGTGACGAGCTTTTCGCGACGCTTGACCCCACGACGCGTGCGCTTGACCTCGAGGAAGGCCGGAAGATAACCCTCACCGACACAGTTGGGTTCATCCAGAAGCTGCCAACAACGCTGGTGGAAGCCTTCAAGTCGACGCTCGCAGAGGTTGTGGCCGCCGACCTCATCCTGCATGTGGTTGACGCGAATGATCCCAATGCCGACAAGGAGATCCGTACCGTAAACTCGGTGCTTGCGGACATAGGCGCCTCCGACAAGCGAAGCGTGCTCGTCTTTAACAAGGTTGACCTGCTTGACGATGCACATAGGCGCACGCTCGAGCTTTCGTATCCAGGATGCGTGTGCATATCCGCGCTTGACGGGACGGGGCTTCGGGGACTGCTGTACCGCATAGCGCAGGAGGCAAGCGAGGGCGACGTGACCATGAGCGTGCTCATTCCCTATGACAAGGGCATGCTGATTCGCATGGTGCACGAGCGGTGCCAGATGATAAGCGAGCGGTACGAGGATGGCGGCCTGCTAGCCACGCTACGCGCTTCCGAGCGCATGTCCATGACCCTCGAGCCGTACAGGGTAGAACCGGAAGAGTCTGACTTAGACGCTGACGACTAGCCGAGCGTCCAACAACGCCGATGCTGTCTCATGCGAGAATTGAGCTTCGAAGTTCGTTGGCTTTCGAGTTTCTAATCAAGCAGAAGCTGCAGGATTAGGAAGATTATGGGCTGGTGCAGCAGGTAGATGGGTAGCGCATGCCTACCAACGGCCTCAAGCACAGGAGCCTTGCTGTCATGGCACCATGCCGGAAGGTTCCCATCCTTGAGCATGCGGCCCACAGACGAGCCTGCCACGTAAAGCAGCAGGAATGGCAGCAGTGGGTAGTAGTCTCCCGAGGCGAAGCCAGGACCAGGGAAGCCAAGCCATGATAGCCAGGGCGTTGAGTAAAAAGCCCGTGGTATCTGTACGGTAAAGGAGCCAACGCCAAGGTATCCATGGGGAATCCCGAGGCACAGGACAAAGGCCACGAACAGCACGAGGGCTGGCAGTGGCCCCTTTGGCCTGATGCCAACCCTATCGAGAAGCCAGGTGGTTAGCGTGCAGGCACCCATGCAGTAGATGATGCCAAAGTTGATGGGCACGTCTACGGCCGCCAATGTAGTGATCACGAACACCACCAAGGCAGCAAGCAGATACCGTAGGGAACGCCTTAGGTTGTCGCGAGACCAAGCAACCATGCAACCGGCTACAAACACGAACGTCCATGATATGGAAGCCCGCCAGATGTCCTGGAGCGGTGGGGCAAACCATAAGAGCGGGAGCCCCCAGATAAATCGCAGGTCATAACACAGATGGAAACCAACCATCGAGATAACGGAAAACCCGCGCACCGCATCAAAGACGGAAACGCGGGATGAGCTTGCGATGTGCTGGGGAGTGCGGGACATGGAGCGCGTGTTAGGAGATGTGGCGGATGAGTGCGGTCACACGACCCAGGATGACGGCGTCCTTCACATAAATGGGTGACATGGTGTCGTTCTCAGGCTGCAAGCGGATGACGTCCTTCTCACGGTAGAACGTCTTCACAGTGGCAGACTCGTCAATCATGGCAACGACGATCTCGCCATCGTGGGCATCATGCTGCTCTCGAACGATGACGTAGTCTCCGTCAAAGATGCCGGCATTGATCATGGACTGGCCGCGCACCCGAAGCACGAACGAGCTTGACTCGCCCACGATGCTGGCGGGAAGCGTGAGGGTGTCCTCTATGTTCTGCTCGGCAAGGATGGGAACGCCTGCAGCTACGTTGCCCACGATGGGCAGGGTGATGAGGTCGCTGCTGGGATCATGCGTGACGCTGGCCAATGGCGTGCCGTCGGCCTGTGCATCGGAGACGACCTCGATGGTACGTGGCTTCTTGGAATCACGACGAATGAGGCCACGCTCCTGCAGGACCTTAAGGTGCATGTGTACCGTAGAAGGGGAGGCCAAGCCGACGGCAGCGCCAATCTCGCGCACCGAAGGCGGGTAACCACGCTCGCGTGTGTACGCGCAGATGTAGTCATAGATGGCTGCCTGACGCTTGCTGAGTTTGTCCCTGGACATAGCTCCTCCTTCTCGTTGAGTGCATTATAGCGTACCTGCTCAAAGACCGCAAACAAATGTTCCGAGATAATTCTTGACACAAACAACTGTCCGTAGATAATAGGAACAGATGTCCGAGTACACCTGTTCGTTGTTCGAGCAGTTCATATAGTGTCCGGCACGTGCGTTACAAAGATTACGTGCCGTAGAGAGGAGTATCACATGAGCCGCAACCTTCGTGCCGCCGATGCCACGTATGAGGTCCGTTCGTTTGGAAACCTTGCGCTTACCCCTGCCTTCGAAAGCGCACCTCAGTTCGCAGTCATCGAAGGTGGGCGTAGCTCAGCCGTGCGTCACTCCCAAAAGGTCGAACGCATGCAGCGCGACGCCCAGCCATCATCCATGCAGCTGCGTCACGCCATCATTGGCGTAGTGGCGGCTCTGCTCGTTTCGATGCTCCTGATTGGTGGGTCTGTCATATCAGATTACCTTTCACGCAGTGCGAGCAACAAGTTTGTTGCCGATGTTGCCACCACGCATGTCGTCGTGCATGAGGGGGATTCCCTCTGGGCGCTGGCTCAGCAGCATCCCCTTGATGGCCTCAGCACGCGTGACGTCGTCAACTGGATCAAGGACGAGAACAACCTCACCTCGTCGCTCATCATGGCTGGGCAGCAGCTTGTCGTTCCCGATTCGCAAGCTTAGGCATATGCCTAAAGAAGTTGCGCATCTCATGGGACAAAATACCAACTAGCACGTCTTCTATGCATGTGACTTGACATTGTGTGCTATCTTCCTAGTACCCACAAGTAGTAGGGAGACGCGATGCGGTGCATCAAGTGTGGTTGCGAGGAGTCCAAGGTCGTTGACTCCCGTCCGTCTGAGAACAATGACGCTATCCGTCGACGCCGTGAATGCGTCCGGTGTGGATATCGTTTCACAACATACGAACGTCGCGAGGAGATGCCGCTTCTGGTCATCAAGAAGGATGGCCATAAGGAGACCTTCGACCGCCAGAAGCTCATGCGTGGCCTTGTGGCGGCAACCGTCAAGCGAAACATCTCCATCGAGCAGCTGGATGAGCTTATCGATACCATTGAGAACGAGCTTCGCGACAAGGGCATGTCCGAGGTTGCCGCGCAGGACTTGGGATTGATGGTCCTCAAGCACCTACTGGTTCTGGACAAGGTGGCCTACGTGCGCTTTGCCTCGGTCTATCGCGATTTCAAAGACGTTGACGAGTTCAACGAAGAGCTACGGAGAATGGCAAATGAGTGACACCTTGAATGTACGCATCAAGAGGCTTGATCCCAGCGTCGAGCTACCCTCATATGCCTATCTTGGTGATGCTGGCCTCGACCTGCGTGCCAACGAGGACGTGGCCCTTGCTCCCTTCGAACGCAAGCTCATACCTACCGGCCTCGCCATCGCTATCCCCGAGGGTTACGCCGGCTTTGTGCAACCCCGCAGCGGCATGGCCCTCAAGCTTGGCCTCACGATGGCCAATACCCCAGGCCTCATTGACGCGCACTATCGTGGTGAACTTAAGGTAGTGGCCGTCAATATCGATGCCGCCGAGACGATCCATGTCGCTCGGGGAGAGCGCATCGCCCAACTTGTCATACAGAAGGTGCCCTGCGTGCAGCTGGTAGAGGTTGACGAGCTTGACGATACCGATCGCGGCTCTGGCGGCTTTGGGTCCAGCGGCGTCTGAGTAACATATCCCCCTGTGCATTTGGACCTTATTCGGACAGTAGAATTGCTTTTGTGGCTATGATGGGTTGCGAGATTGGTCCGTACCCTGTATTTGTCTCATGGATATAGATATGATACAATAAAATTGTGTCAAATCAAATTAAAGAGGGGGAGTCATGGCTGAGAACGTGAATCTTGATCTTGTTATCGTCGGTGGGGGACCAGCGGGTCTCTCGGCCGCCATCTACGCACAGCGCGCGCTACTAGACACGGTGACGCTCGAGCAGGAGGCGGTTGGTGGGCAGGTCATCCTGACCAGCGAAATCGACAACTACCCTGGCGTGCCGCACACTGATGGGTTCACGCTTGTTGACGCCATGCAGCGTCAGGCAGAAGACCTTGGCGCAAAGATCGTCATGGAGAACGTCGAGCACATCGCTCGTGACGAGGAGACGGGTCTCTTCGAAGTTCGCACGCCTTCGCACACCTACATCGCGAAAGCCGTCATCGTGGCCGGTGGAGCCACCCCTCGCAAGGCTGGCTTCGAGGGCGAGGATCGCTTTGGTGGTCACGGCGTGTCGTACTGCGCCACCTGTGACGGCATGTTCTACCGTGGCAAGCAGGTGTTTGTGATCGGCGGCGGCAACTCCGCCTGTGAGGAGGCGCTGTTCCTCACGCGCTTCGCAAGCCATGTCACGCTCATCGTGCGCAAGGATCACCTGCGCGCCCAGGCCGTCGTGGGCAAGCAGATTGAGGAGAACGATAAGGTCTCGGTGCGCTACCTCACCATCATCGTGAAGGTGGATGGTAACCAGCTGCTCAAGTCCATCACCTTCCGCAACAACGAGACGGGCGAGGAGACCACCGAGACCTTCGATGAGGGCTCTTTTGGCGTATTCGTGTTTGTCGGTCGCGTACCGGCGTCGCAGCTTCTTGGCGACCTCGTCGAGATTGATCCCGCGGGCTACGTCATCACCGATGATGACATGGCCACTCGCACCCCGGGTCTCTTCGCCGCTGGCGACGTGCGTCGCAAACCGCTGCGCCAGATCATCACGGCAGCTTCGGATGGCGCCATCGCCGCAACCTCCGTATCTGCCTACCTTGGTCATCCGGTTGCCGGCTAGGTAGTACGCTAACCCATCAAGAAGAGCCACGGCCCCAGCGCATGACGTTGGGGCCGTGCTCTTGTTCCGCGCGAAGTTACTCGTTTGACGGCTTGGCGTCCTTACCTGCGGCGAGGTCATCGCTGAAGCCGAAAAGGTCATCCAGTACCAAATCGCGCGGATAGGCTTGGCAAGGGTCGCATGTGGGGAAGTCCACGCGATGGTGTGATCCGCGTGACTCGCGGCGTCTGAGGCATGCCTCGACGATGGCTAGGCTTGCGAGCAGGCGAGCACGCACCTCATGGCCCTCGCAGGCCCCTCGTAGGGTCTCTTGGCCCAAAATTGGTTGTACACAACTCGAAGAGAGCTCATCCAGGCCCATCTTCTCGGATATGCGACCTAGCTGGCCCAAACGGTCGATAAGGAGTCGTTTTCCCTGCTCAAGGCATATACCGTCTCGGTTTACCATGCAGGTGTCATCAAGGAGCGTATCTACGCCTACTGCAAGGTCGGCAAAGTTGTGTACCGTTGGAATGAGGAACGGGGAGCAGGGACGTAGCCCTTCTGGTGCACTAACGGCCCTTTCAAGCCTCTCGAGGGCCTCCTCTCCCGCTATCAGCCCAAAGGTGGCAGCGGTCAGGCTTGCCAACCCGCCGATACGGTCGGCCCCGTGAACGCCGCCGGCGCACTCGCCACAGGCCAGCAGGCCTTCCACGCCGGTCCGACAGCGCTCGTCGATGGCAATGCCCCCGTTGGACGAATGAGCGTACATGTGTACGAGCACAGAATCAAGCGCTTTGGCATCGGGCCCCACCTGCTCGTCAAGCCAGTCGAGGTAGGTACGGATGAACTCGGCTACCTCGCCAGACCTGAGGGCGTCATCATAGACCACTTGGTAGGGGAGGCCGTCGCTCGTCCCAGCCGAGAGCGTCTCGTCAACAAGGTGGCTGGCAAGTCTTCTGGTGTACGGGCCATGCCATGAATGCGCCTCAAGTGCCTGGGATGCCGTCGTGGCGTCAATGCCATGGTCCTCGAATGCGTCTCTCTTTGAGGCATCCTGAAAACGAGACCAACGGTAAAGCTTCTCGTTGTACACAAAGGTGCGAGAAGAGCCGTCCTCACAAACACACTCGAAACCAAGCATGAGTTGCTGAAACTCCATGTTTCGCAGTCTACATCCAGCGTCGAGGGCAAGCACGTGTCCCTGGCCCAGGCTGCTTGGCGGGCAAAGGTGGTGTGCATAGAGGCCGCAGGTGCCGCCAGTGGCAAGAATGATGGTCTTGGCGGTCACGAGCGAGAGAGCATATAGATTATGTAAAGTAGCGGAGGGAGAATCAGTGCGTCTCACAAGGATCGCACCACATACCGTGCCTGCATCATCGCGCAGCAGCGTCAGCACATAGGCGCAGTCGTCAAACTGGATGACTCCAAGCCGCCGAAGCTGGTCCTCCATGGCCGTGCGTGACGAGCGGCCAACGAACCCATGCCATGAGCGAGGCACATGGTCGAAGCATGCCACAAACTCGCGTTGTGAAGGATTCTGCGGCGACAAGATCGTGGCACCCATTGACTCTAGAAGTGCTAAGGCCTCCTCAGAACGCTCTACAAGGACTTTGCCTAAACTTGGGGTATTCATGTCCATACCCACATCGCAAAGGGCCTTAAACAGGCTCTCAGAGGCTCGAGTTTTTGGCTCGTGCGATTCGGTGACCATGCCGAGCCCCCAAGTGGAATTTGAGAAGCTCGACGAGCCCCGAGCACGATCATGAGCAAGCACCACCTTGGCGCCGCCACGAGCGGCCACCGCGGCAGCCGACATTCCAGCAAGGCCGGCACCGATGACCAACACGTCAACGTCTATGGTGTCCATGGAACCTCGCAAAGGTCAACGTGAGACGTAAGCGTTCAGCGAACCCTGAATTGCCTTCATGATAAAGCATGGCGTACGAGGAGGGCCATCGCCGAGGCGTCTGCAAGTGACCAACTCTCCCGACAAACCCTCATAATCAGTAAACGATGATAATATATCTTATGTAAAGTAAGGAAATCCCCGCTAAGCTACGCGTTCGAGGACCCATCCCCCGATTCTGAGCCATCGTGGTCGTGCGCCGCGCCGGCATACGGCACCACGCCCAGCTCCGACTCACAGAGCCGGTGGATGATGAGGTCGGTGTCCCAGTCGGTGTCTGCGTTCATGGTCACCAACAGCTCGTCAAGCGCAAGCAGCTGCGTTCGTCCCGTTGGGATGATGTTGGCCCCGGCGCGTGAGATGTTGACGACCAGCGCCCCATTAGGCCATGGCACCTCGGACACGAGCTTGTTCTCAGCCACGCTTCCGGCGGCCACGTGGTAGGTGTGCAGCATGCGGTCACCCGCTCCGTTTACCGTGGGGTCGGTGGGCGTTACCGCAATCAGTCGGCCAAGGGCCACCTCATAGAAGGGCTCGACGCGCGTCAGGTTGGCCATCACGTAGGCGCTGATCGAGACGATGGACACCGCCAGCAGCGCGTCAAGGGTCCCCGTGAGCTCGAAGCACAGCACCACACCCGTCACGGGCGCCCTGACGACTCCGGCAAAGAGGCCGGCTATGCCCAGCACCATGAAGTTGGAAACATAGGAGGCGGGCACGCCATAGACGCCCGTGGTCACCTCGCCGAACAGCAGACCAAAGAGCGCACCCATAACTACCAGCGGAAACAGCGTACCGCCAGGCGCTCCCGACCCAAAGCAGATAGCCGTGAACAGGTACTTCCCCACCAGCAGGGCAACGATGGCACCCATGGTGGACAGGCCGTCGCGTGTCATGAGGCGTTCGACGATGGCGTCGCCGCCGCACATGAGGTCAGGCCAAACGAACGCGACCACCCATGCCAACGCAAAGGGCAGAACGTACCTCGAGTACGGCAGATAGCCCTTCAGACGGTCGAACACCTTCTCCTGTATGGCGAACATGCCAAGGTTGTGCAGGGCCCCTGCCAAGCCGCAGCAGATGCCCAGCAGCACGAGCATCGGGTACTGCGCGTGGGGCAAGTCATGCGCAAAGGTAAGGCTGAGCACCGGCTGAATACCAAGCACCTGCGACACCAGGAAGTCCGCCGCCAGCGAGGAGGACATGACGCAGATGATGAGGGGTGACGTGAACTCGCGATGGATCTCCTCGATGGCAAAGAGCACCCCGGCAAGTGGTGCGTGGAAGGCTGCTGACATTCCCGCAGCAGCGCCGCACGTAACCAGCAGCCGCTCCTCTCCCCGCTCCTTGCGAAGGAGTCGCGAGACCGCCTTGCCCGAAACGCCTCCCAGCTGGACGCTTGGGCCTTCGCGCCCAAGAGAGAGGCCGGCGAAGGCGCACAGCACCCCTTCGCAGAACTTGGCGGCAAGCACGCGATGCCAAGGCATGTCGATGAGGTCCATAACCTCGGCGTCAACCTGCGGGATGCCCGAGCCCGACGACTGGGGCTCCCAACGCACCAGCAAGCCCACCACCAGGCAGACGGCCGCCACCACGAGACCCCAGCCAAGCATGGCAAGAATGTTGCCCTGCGCAAGGCCGGTGATCGTGCGAAGGAGCCTCTCGGCGGCACCAAGCGAAAGCCGGTAAAGCGTTATGACGACGCCAGCTAGGACACCCACCAGCAGACCCTCGCCCACCATGGCAATCTGGAAGCGCCGCGAGAGTCGGCGCGGAATGGGACTTGTGCTCTTTTCCATGAAAGCCTTCGTCAGTGACCCGTTGCCACCTGTGGTCGTTAGTACGGATACACGAAGGGGCCACCGCCATAGCATGACCACACGTAGTCGATGCTCACGGTGCGCCCGAAGGTTGGCGCGTGGATCATCATGCCGTCACCGATGTAGATGCCCACGTGGTTGAACTCGGAGTCGGTGAACACGAGGTCGCCGTACGACAGGTTGTCCATGCCGTCCTTCCACAGGCCAGCAGCCTGGATGGCAAGGCCGAGGGGCTCGGCGCCAGCGCGCCAGCTGCCGTCGCCGTAGCAGTACGACACGAGGCCAGAGCAGTCGAAGCCGCCCATAGAGGGACCGAAGCCGCCCCACACATAGGGCCAGCCGATGCAGGAGTACGCCGAGGCCACGCCACCACCGGGGTAGCAGTCTCCCCCAGTCTGGTACTCCTCAGGCTCGCTCTGCTCCTCATCCTCGGGCTCGGGCTCGGCCTGCTGCTCGGGCTCGCTCTGCGGCTCCTCATCCTCGGGCTCGGGCTCGGGTTCTGTCTGCTCCTCCTGCTCCTCCTGCACCGGCTCGGTGACGACGGGGTCGGCAGGCTGCTGGGTGCCAATCTGCTCCTCGGCCGCGACGACGGCCTCGGTGGCGCCGGTCACCGACTCGGAGGTCTGCTGCTCGGAGATGGCATTCACGGCCGTGGAGACCGAGTCGTTGTTCTGCTGCTGGGCAGCGGCAGCCTCCGCCTCAAGCTGCTGGCGCACCTGTGCGTCAAGCTGCTCGTAGTAGGCACGCGCCTCCCCCACCAGCTGGTTGTACTCGCCCACGTGGGCCTTCACCACGTCGATGCGCGCCTGCTGGTCGTCATGCTGCGCCTGCAGCTGGCCAAGCTCGTCCTCAAGCTCGTTCTCGAGGGTGCGGACGTCTGCGATGACGGCCTCGTCACGGCCCACGATCTTGTCCATGTAGTACAGGCGGCTGGAGAGGTCCTCGAAGCTGGAAGAGCTGAACAGGAACTCGATGAAGTTGAAGCCGCCAGACTTGTAGCCGCTGCGCATGCGCGCGGCAAGCACGGTGCGGGCCTCGTCAAGGCGCTGCTCGGTGTCCTTGATGCTCTCCTGCGTGCGCCACATCTCGTTGTCGGTGCGCTCAAGGTCGGCCGTGAGCGTGGAGAGCTCATCCTCGAGGGAGCCAAGCTCGCTGCCAAGCGACCCTAGGCGCTCCTGCGCAGCGACGAGGTCGCTTGCGGGGTCGGCCGTCGCAACCCGTGCGGGGAAAACAGAAAGGGCTATCGCGAGCGCGGCGCTACCAGCGATGGCCCTCCGTGAGAACGTCATGAAAGATCCTCCTGTCTGACGCGACAACGGCGTTGTCGCTCCACAGATAAAGAAATCTTGCCACAAACAAAGGCGCCGTGCCATGCACGACGCCCAAACAAAACAATACGACGATAAGAGGGCACAATCGCCCGTCTAGGCGACGATTGCTAGTCAACCTTGATGAGGGTGAAGACCTCCTGGTCGTACTCCTGCGCGATGACCTCACGGGGATTGAGGTAGGCAAGCTCGAGGATGAAGGCGAAGCCCACCACCTCGGCGCCGGCCTTCTCCACCAGCTGCGCAGTGGCGACGGTGGTGCCGCCGGTGGCCACCAGGTCGTCAATCACGAGCACGCGGTCGTCGGGCGTAAGGGCGTCCTGGTGAATCTGCAGCTCGTCGGTGCCGTACTCCAGCGCGTACTGCTGGCTGTACACCTCGCGCGGCAGCTTGCCGGGCTTGCGGGCGGGCACGAAGCCAGCGCCCAGGCGGTACGCCACCGGCGCACCCACCAGGAAACCGCGGGCCTCGGCGCCCACGACCTTGGTGATGCCCTTGTCAAGGAAATGGTCTGCAATCTCGTCGATGGAGGCTGCAAGGCCTACCGGGCTGGACATGAGGGGCGTGATGTCCTTGAAGATGACGCCAGGCTCGGGATAGTCGGGGATGTCGACGACGAAGCTCTCAAGATCGATGCTGGACACGGGCGTTCCTTTCCTCAGGGATTGTCTAGCTATTACGAGGGGCGGGCTCTTCGGCCAGCTCCTTGAACGACTGCTTGATCTGGCGCGAGATAAGGGTGGCGCGCACCTGGTTGGTAAGCTCGAGCATCTCGGAGAACGCCTGGTTGAACTGCTGTCGGTTCTCGTCGGTGTTCTCGAACGTGACCCCGCCACCCTTGTGGGCGTACACCACGAGGGCCTGTTCGAACATCGCGCTCTCGCGGTTGGCCGCAATGACGTACTGGCGCAGGTTGCGCGGGCCGATGCCAAAGCGTCGCAGCTCCTCGCAGGTGCGGATGAGCTGGAAGTCCTTGCCGTCCACGAGGTCGCGTCCGTGCGGCGAGCGCTGCAGCTTGATGACGCCCGCCTCGGAGAGCTGCCGCACGAAGCTGATCGAGACGCCCAGAAGGTCGGGAATGCGGTCGATCGCATGCAGTTTGTTGCGTGTCTCCTCGTCGTCCACCTCGCTGGCGGCGGCTGCCGAGCTGACCGAGGGCATCGCTACGGCCGCAACGTGCGCCTCTCCCCTCTCCAGCTCCTCGCGAATCACCGAGAGGGGCAGGAAGCGGTTCTTCTGCAGGTACAGAATGGTCTCGAGACGCTTGACGTCGTTTTGGGAATAGAGCCGGTAGCCACCGGGCGTACGTGCCGGTGTGATGAGCCCCTCGTCCTCGAGGTAGCGTACCTTGGACACGGAAAGGTCGGGATAACGCTCCTGGAGCTGTCGAACGACCTTTCCTATGGTCAGGTATCCGGCATCCGGCATGGTGGCTATGCCCCGGTCTCGATGCGCGACGCCTTGCGGTTGGTGTGGAACACCATGCGGAAGGTACCGATCTGGATGGTCGAGCCGTCCTTGAGCATGGCGCGGTTGACGATGGCGCCATCCACCCACGTGCCGTTGAGCGACCCTAGGTCCTCGATGGTGGCATAGCCCGAGCTGATCGTGGCAAGGTCGATGCGCGCATGGCGACGCGACACCGTCATGTCGTTGAGGAAGACGCTGTTAGACGGGTCACGCCCAAGGGTGATCCTACCTTCGGTAAGCTCGAAGATCGAACCCATCTGAGGGCCCTTGACGATGGCCAACGTGGGGTTGGCAGGCTTTGCGGCGCCCATGAGGTCGGGCGACGTGGAGTCGGACGATGGCATGCGGAAAATCTCGGTTGCCCCCGCGTTTTGCTTTGCTGGCTGCATGCGATGCTCCTCTTCAGTAGCTTTGTTACCCATGATACCGCTTAGCGGCAGGCGACGCAGTCCATCTCGATGAGCGCGCCCATGGGTATGCGTGATACCTCCACGATGGTGCGCGCCGGTGCCGGTGGGTCGAAGCGGCGCCAGTAGACGTCGTTGACTACGTCGAGGTCGTCGAGGTTGGCAAGGTAGATGGTGGTCTGCGCGACGTCGTTGAGGGTGCAGCCCACCTCGTCAAGTATCAACTCGACGATGTCGATGACGCGCTCGGTCTGCTCGCGGATGCCCCCCTCGACCAACACATAGGGATTGTCCTGGTCAACGGGCAGCTGGCCGGACGCAAAGACGAGCCGCCCGGCAGTGGTTCCCTGCGAATAGGGGCCGATGGCATCAGGAACCGTAGGTGCGTTGATGGCGTACTTCATGGCTGCTCCTCTCGCATCGGGCTCCAGCGCCTGCGTAGGCGCACGCGCCTGGCCTGGCGGCCAGCTTTGTCACCTTCTAAGGATAGCCGTTTGGACGTTCGGGACAATCGTGGTTTGTGAGCGAAGGTGCCGCTGGCGGCAGTGGCGGTAGACAACGGCGCCCTGTTCCGAGCGCATCCGCCGCCCGAGCTACGAGAGGCCGCGCTCCCCCACAAAGCCGCCGTCGGCGCGAACCAGCCCGCGGCTGATCAGTTCCTGCCTTGGCACCTGCACGCGGTCTTGCTGCTTAAGCCAGCCCACGACATCGCCCAGCTTGGTGCCAAGGGCCCACGAGCGCAGGGCCTCCCTGCCCACGGGAGTGACGTAGGTAAACGAGAGAAAGCTTCGCCACAGCACGCGGGCAAACGCAGGAGGCACAAGCACCAGATAGCAGGGATGCTTGCCTTGGTCGAGCGTGGCCACGATGCAGCCGATGCGGTCAAGCTGCAGCGAGGCAACATGTCGCACCTCAGGTAGCTGCTGCGTGCCTAGGTAGTCCTTAAGCACGGCATCCGCCGCAGGTCCACACAACAGCAACGGCACGAAGGCGTCGGAGACGTCCTCGAGGCCAAGGTTGGGGAAGGCCTTCTGGCCACGCTGCTCGACCTGCGCAAGGAAGCCAGCCCATGAGTCCAGCAAGGCGCTTCGTGAAGAGAGGTCCCAGCACACGTGCTCGTGCTGGCCGGTGCGCATGACCAGCGGCACCGACACGATGCCTCCCTCACCGGTGAGCGCGGCCTCGAAGGCTACCTCCCCTACCGCAAGGCGCTTTCCCGCGAAGAGCATGTGCGCGAAGGCCTCGCCATCGAGCCCGTCGATAAGCAGCGCGGTGATGCCTGATAGGTCGCAGAGGGCGACCCCGTTCACGAAGGCGGACATCTCGTCGTCCAAGCCGGCGTAGGCGGACACCACTTGCTGCCCGTCGCTTTCCACCATGAGGGCACCAAGCAAAAGGTGCTCCTGCAACAGCACGTCAGACATGCATCTCTCCTTAGGCCGCATCCCCGGCAAGGATGTCGACGGCAAATGGGTTTATGGCAGGGGTGGTTGTGGGCTGCGCGTCATGCCACACGAAGGTTGCGCCGGCCAGACGCCCCTCCTGTCGCCAAGACGTGACCTGCGCGAGGTCGTACGGCGAGGTAAGCGTGCCATGGGGCAACGCGACGGTTGTGTACCCGAGCTCGCCTACAGGCCATGCCTGGTAGCCAAGGTCGTAGGGCACCCTTGTCACGACGCGAAGTCCCGGCAGAAGCGAGGAGGGGCTGCTTGAGGCTACGCGACCCGCAGAGGGAAGGCCCGGGCGCCAGAACGTGGCATAGGCCCAGTCCATGATGCTTGCCGTGTCGGCGAAACGTCCCTCGTCGGTGTCGCAGCCCAGGACGCAGGTGAAGAGCGCCACGCCATCGCGTTGCGAAGCGCCAAGGAAGGTGGTTCCCGACGCCACGGCGCCGGTCTTGATGCCCAGCAGGCCCTCGTACCATAGCTTCATCTCATCAGTTGAGCGAAGCCACCGATAGGTGCCACCCGGATAGGCATCAACGCCCTCCAGACGCACGGTCTGGGCGATGAAGGGATAGTGCAGCAGCGCATAGCGGCCCATCACCATGAGGTCGCGCGCGCAGGACCAGTGCCCGTCCTGCTCAAGGCCATGCGGGTTGGCGAAGCTCGTGTTGTTCATGCCCAGGGCCTGGGCCTTCTCGTTCATAAGCTGGCAGAACTCGGCCTCGCTGCCGCACACGTTCAACGCCACGTTGGACGCCGCCTCGTTGGCAGAGTACACGAGCATGGCCTGCAGCAGCTCGCGGCGCGTAGGGCTGTCGCCTGCCTGGTAGCCGGCAAACTGGGCGTCGCTGGGCAGCGCGATGTCGTAGATGGTGCAGGCGGTGTCGAGGTCGTCTCCCCATGCGTCGAGCGCCACCATGGCGGTCATGACCTTCGTGATGGATGCGGGAGCCAATGTCTCGTAGGCGTTGCGCTCCCACAGCACGTTGCCGGCCTGGTCGCATACGATGGCTGCATACGCCTCGCCCACGTAGGGCTCGCTGTCCAAAGCCAGTGCCTTTGCGGGGGAAATCAGGGCCATGACGAGGCATGCGGCGCAGAGCAGGGCACGCACGATGGCTGAAGGACTACCTCGCCTCATGCCCGCTCTCCCTCGAGCGCCTCGCGCTTGATGGCGAAGCCCTCGATGGTGTAGAGAACCGCCGTGAGGAACGAGGTGACCACGCCGGCATAGACAAGGAAGATGCCAGCCGTGACCTCCTGGTCGTTGAGGCCCGGCAGCCACGCGGCAGAAGTGATGCCAAGCCCCGGCACCACGGGTGCCCCAAGAAGCAGGACGCAGAACCCCGTCATGAGCAGGGCCGTTGTCACCTTGCCGATGAAGGACACGTCAACCGGGCGTCTGCGGTACTTCTGCAGGTAGACGCTTCCGCCCAGCAGGTAGAGGTCGCGCACGGCAACGAAGGCGGCCACCCAGAGGGGAAGATCTCCAGCCACCACGAGGCCCAGCACGCCAGTGATGAGCAGGAAGCGGTCCATGATGGGATCCATGATCTTGCCAAGCCAGCTTACCGTCTGCGTGGCGCGGGCCACCCAGCCGTCAAGAAAGTCGGTGACCGCGGCGATGGCGTAAAGCGTGAGCGCCAGGTGGTGGTTGCCGCCCTTCACGAACAGGACGAGGAACGCGACGGTGAGGGCAAACCGGCAGACCGTGATGAAGTTGGCCAGCGTGACGATGTCGCTTGAGGGGTTTTGGGGCGTGCCAAGGGGCGCTGCCGTCACATGGGCTGACTGCGCGGCATGGGCATCGTAGTCCGCGACGCTCTTGGTGGAGTTCTTAACCCTTCCCCACCTGCTGTCGTCTGATGGCTGGATGTCGTCAAAAGCCGTCACGCACGCCCCTTCATGCCGATGTTTCACGAAGCTATATGGTAGCGCAAGCGCCACCCCAAGACAGAGGAACCATAAATGTCCTCCAAGGGACACGGGGCGCCCCAACACTGGATGGTTGGGGCGCCCCGAAAATGGGTGAGTTGGGCCTTGAGGCTAGCGCTCGACCAGATAGTTGAGGGTGATGGGCGCCATCGGATACCAGGTGCAGCGCTCGGCCTTGAAGGTGGAGGCGATGTCGAGGGTGTCGGCCTCGTCAAAGTAGCGGGTAGAGAACACCCAGCCGCCATCGTTTACGTAGATCTCGAGGATGGAGGTGTCAACCACCACGCGGATGCTCTTCACGTGCGGGATGAGCGCACGGCGGCCGATGCGGCCCTGGCCCTGCTCGTCCTTGAGGAACAGCAGCTCGGCCTTGCCATCCTTGTAGGTGAGGGTGAGGAAGTCGCCAAAGGAGAGCACGCCCTCGCCCTCGATGCCCTCGATAAGCACGTCGGCGCACTTCTCGGGCAGGGTGACGGCGTCGGACCAGGCATGGGCCTCGCCGCGCAGGGCGTCAAACTCCTCCGGTGGCGCCTGCTTGATGCGACCACACTTGGGGCACAGCGACAGCACGCGCGGAATGGTGAGGGCACCGCGCCACGTCTGGGTGGGGTTGTCGTAGGCGCGCACGTCGTCGGCGTCATGCGGCAGGCTCATCCAGCCGATGAGCATGGTGCGGCCCTTCTCGTCAACGAGGGACTGGCAGGCATAGTAGTCAAAGCCAAAGTCCCAGTCCACGAAGGTGGTCTCGTCAATGGCGGCACGCGGGGCCTTGGCGTCCATGCGAGCCTCGTCGAGGTGCATGAGGTCCACGATCGAGCCCTCAATCGGGAAGTATCCAGCCGCATGCACATTCTGCGCGGTGACGCGGTCGGGATCGTCGGGGTCGTTAGAGCTGCACATGCCCTGCGGGCAGGTGGACAGGAACTCGCGGCCCTCGAGGACGATGCGGTCGGGGCACTCCCACATGTAGCCGAAGGGCTTCTCCTGCCGGTTTGTTACAGAGCCCGCCATGATCCAGGCGTAGCCGTCGGCCGAGTCGTACATCATGATGGAGCCGCGGCTGTCGGCCAGCGTGCGGGCGCCCAGCAGCATGTGGAAGGTGCCCTCGTCGTCACGCCACACCTTGGGGTCGCGCACGTGGCAGCTACAGTAGGCAGGATAGCCCGCATTGTCCAGCACGACCTCCTTGGGACCCATGTTGATGCCGTTGTAGCTCTTCATGAGGGTCTGGTTGGCCAGGCGGCCCGACGTGGTGCCGTCACCCTCGCCGTCGCGCACATTGCCGGTGTAGTACAGCCACAGCTCGTCGGTGTCGGCGTTCACGTAGGCGCCTCCCGAGTACGAGCCATCGGCGTCGGCAGGCGTGTCGGGCATGATGTGGCAGCCGAGGAACACCCAGTTGACCAGGTCGCGGCTGGCAAAGTGGCCCCAGCCGTGGGGGCTGTCGCCATTGGGCGGATAGGTGGGGGCATTCTGGCAGAAGAAGTGGTAGGTGCCCTTGAACTGACACAGGCCGTTGGGGTCGGAGATCGATCCGCTGTAGGGAGAAAGATGCAGCTTAGGGCGCCAAGACTCGTTGCTCATGTGGTTCCTCTCGCCGTAGGGTGCCGCGCTTTGGCGGCAGGTTACACCCATGATATGCGAGAACGATTCCATATGGTTGGCGTATCGGCAAGCGCAGCGTCAAGACGGCGCCAGAACCCACTGCACGCCTTGCGCCTACTGCGTAACCTCCCATTGGCAGGCCCGCATGTTCACCTTTCCGTCTGGCGTGAAGGTAACGCCCTCGTCCTCCAGCATCTCGCGCTGCCGTCCCGGCCCGCCGAAGGCGAAGCCCGGGGCCAGCGACCCATCCTTGAACACCACACGATGGCAGGGCACGCCACCGGCCATGCCGGGGCTGGAGTGCATGGCAAATCCCACGAAGCGAGCCTTACGGGGCTCTCCCACCAACTGGGCCACCTGCCCATAGCTCACCACGCGCCCTGCGGGCACCTGCCGCACGACGTCATATACGCGCTCGAAGAAGCCTTCGGATGCCATGTGCCTCCCCTCTCGGGTAATATGGAATGCCTTGGGACATCATACGGCAAGGGGAGGTGAGCGATGGCACGGCACGTGGCCCGTGGGGATGATGAGGGTCCCCGCACCGTTTGGATGGTAACCCTCGTGCTATGGGTGCTGGTCATCTGGGTGCACTCGCTCATCCCAGGGCCAGCCTCGACGGACGAGAGCATGACGTTCGTGAGGCTGATTACGCCCCTGCTCAATATCCTGCACGTTGATGACCTCGTCCTCGTTCACACGGTGGTGCGCAAGGGTGCCCACCTAAGCGAGTACTTCGTGCTGGCCATGCTCTCTGTGGTTGCGCTGCGGCCACGTCTTGCCGTGCCGCTGTGGCCAGCGGTCATGCATGCGCTGCTGTGCGTGGCTGTTCCCTGCATCGACGAGCTGGTGATTCAGGTGCGTGTGCCAGGACGCGACGGCTCGGTGCGTGACGTGCTCATTGACATGGCCGGCTTTGCCCTGGGGACGCTGATCGCGGTGGCCGTGAGGCGCGCCGTCGACCGGCGGCGGCGTCGGGCGTGGTTGTTGGAGCAGCGCGAGCGCGAGGAGCGGGCAGCACGCTATGTACGGCGGGCGCGCAGGCGCACGAGGGAGCGCGCAGAGCGAGCAGCCTTCGAGGCGAGGCATCAGGCCGCACAACAGGGCCAGTCGGGACGTCCTCCGGCCCACCTATCGTAAGGTGCACAAAACGCACCTCGCCTTGCGATTAGGATGTCAGCTACGTTTGATTGCACGGAGGTCCCCATGCCACTTCTACAGTTCCACAATCCCGAGCAGACCACCCATAGGTATCACTTCCCCCATTACGTGTACTACATCGAGTGCCCGGACGACGACACGGTGAGGGTAGCGCTCGAGCCCGTGCTGACCACGCATGGCGATGGTACGGGAAAGATGTTCTGGTGGGATCCCTCTTACCCAAACCACGACAGGACCAGGCAGGTGGTGGCCATTGGCAGGAAGGGCGACGTGGTCATGTTCCGGGAAGCTGGCGATGGCGGCAGAATCTACCGGATGGAGCCGCTAACGCTTGAGCTTTACGACGCAAAGGTTAAGCCCACGCTCATAACCCCACAGGACTTCGAGAGCATGGAAGAGCTTGAGGCTGCCTACCGCGAAGACTGCAACTGGTGGTAGAGGGCTGCTCTGGGGTTCGGCCCCGTCACGACTCCATGAAGGGGCCGAGCTGCGGAGGCGTGTACACGCTCGCGGATATCGCCACGTAAACGGCGCAATGCCGTGTAACCTTCGCCATGACCGGAAGGGCTCGACGCCCAAGTTTGGTGCACGTGCACCAAGCGGTTTGGTGCACGTTTGGTGCAAGGCGAGGGGACGGATTCTATGCACTTCACCAACGCTTTCATACGCGGGAAGAAGCCTCCGTTCAGGGGCGTCTTCAAGTACAAGGACAAGGACGGTGAGTGGCGTCAGACAGTTCGCACACTAAAGGCCCAAGGCATCTCCGAGGCAAAGCGAGAACTCGCGGAGATCAGAATCGCGCTCGAGGAGGAGCATGAGCGCAAGGCGGAGGTCGCCAAGGCCACCATGACGGTGGACGAGTACCTCGACAGCTACATATCCGACCTCGACAGGTCCCGCTCGCTCGAGCGCTCCACCATCAACGGCTACCGCTGCTACGCCAAGAACGTCTCAAACGGCCTCAGCAGAATCCGCCTCTCAGAGCTCAACGCTGCCCAGGTGAGGGCGTGGGAGGCCAAGCTCCTCAAGGACGGCCTCTCGGGCACCACGGTACGCAAGGTACACGTCCTGCTCAAGAGCGCATGCGAGCAGGCCGTCCAGGCCGACCTCATCCCCAGGAACCCGCTCGCCGCTGTGAGGCCTCCCAAGGCTGAGAACCCCATGCCCAACGCCCTCAGTGAGCGCACAAGGCGCGCACTCCTCACGTACCTTGACGCGGCTGCGGACACGCCCTTCAACCTCGCCGTGCTCATGGCTCTCTCCACCGGAATGCGCGAGGGCGAGCTCTGCGGGCTCAGGTGGGCCGACGTGGACCTCAAGAACCGCACCCTCTGGGTGAGGAGGTCCGTTGCGCGCGACAACGGCAAATACTACGTCAAGCCACCCAAGACGCGCACGAGCGTACGAGACATCCCCCTCACGCTCGCCCTCGCGGAGAAGCTGAAGGCAAGGAAGGACGCGCAGGAAACCGAGCTCATCGTGGCGGGTCTCGAACCGTCAGAGGAGCGCATGTCCCAGATCTACGTCCTCGGTGAGGTGGACGGCTCGTTCATGAAGCCGCACGGCTTCTGGAGGCCTTGGAAGGCTCTCGCAGACTCGATGGGTCTCGTGGGCACGCAGGGCAGGAGGCCGACCTTCCACGACCTCCGTCACACCTTCGCCACCTTCGCCATCACCGAGGGCATCGACGTCAAGACCGTGAGCTCGATCCTGGGGCACGCGAACGCCGCCATGACGCTCAATATCTACGCGAGCGCAGACGCCAACGCCAAGCAGGCGGCCGCCATGACGATAGACGAGGTCATGGGCAGGAGGCTCGCTCCGCAGGAGCTGAGGAGCTTCGCTTGACCGTACATTGATGCTACGTATACTGAAATAGGTAGCATAGTTGTACGTCGGACGGAGAATGATGCGGAAAGAGCTGGTGACGTTGGCCCAAATGAACAACGGCATGGTGTCATCGGGCGAGGCCACTGCCGCAGGGATTGCCAGGCGCGAGCTCTCCGAGGCAGTCGAGAGAGGAGAGCTCGCCCGTATCGCTCGAGGCGTCTACGCGCTTCCCGAAGCCTGGGAGGACGAGTTTGTCCTGGCTCAGCACCGTTTCGCTCGGGGAATCTTCTCGCACGAGACGGCCCTCTACTTGCATGGCCTCACCGACCGAGCCCCCGATGCGATGACCATGACGTTTCCCCGGGGATACAACACCAGAAACGCAAGGGATGCGGGCATAGATGCCCGTACGGTCACCACAGGCCTCTACCCAGCCGGCACGGCGGAGGTCGGGACGCCTTATGGGAACGCGGTTGCCGCCTACTGCCCGGAGCGCGCCATCTGCGACCTCTTCAGGTCAACCTCTTCCCCCGACCTGCAGCTTGCCATCCCCTCGATCCGCGCCTACCTGTCAAGCGAGGGAAGGAATACTGTCCGCCTCATGGAGTACGCTCGTCTCATGAAGGTTGAGGCAAAGGTCAGGCCCTATGTGAAGGCGATGCTTTGAGAACAAACAACGCCATGCAGCTCAAGGCGAAGATCGATAGTTGAGCTGCGTATTCGCTAACGAAGCACGCTCGCCCATATGGCACCTCATGTGTCCGGAGGGTCTGCGATAATGTCACCCGTTAACGGTTTGTTTGCGGGAGGCACGCATGGCATCGAGCAAGAAGGCCGCCGAGGAGTTCGTAAAGCGCTGGACGGGCAAGGGCAACGAGGAGCAGGACAAGCACCTCTACTGGATTGGGCTCTTTCAGGACGTCCTAGGTCTTACTGACGCGCTCGACCGCCTCAAGTTCGAGCAGCCCGTCCATACCAAGGCGTCCGATCACCAAGGCTTCATCGACGTTCTCATCCCCACAGCATCCGTGATCGTGGAGCAGAAGGGCATCGGTCACGACCTCTCCAAGGCGGAGGTGCGCCAGGGCCGCAAGGTGACGCCCGCCCAGCAGGCGCTCGCCTACACCGAGGGCCTGCCGCTCTCCCAGAAGCCCCGCTACGTCATCGCCTCCAACTTCGCCGAGATGTGGGTCTACGACACCGAGCGCGATCCGCTCTGCAAGGGTGACCCCCTGATCATCAAGCTTGAAGACCTCCCCAAGAACCTCCCCGCCATTCAGTTCCTTGCCGGCAAGGGCCAGGCACCCGAGACCATCCAGCGTGCTGTCTCGGTCGAGGCCGGTCGCATCATGGGACGCATTCACGAGGCTGTGGCCAAGAGCTTCGAGGCGGCGGGCTTCGATCGCAACGACGAGACTACGCACCACGCCATCAGCGCCTTCTGCTGCCGCGTGATGTTCCTCATGTTCTGCGAGGACGAGGCGGGCCTCATCCCGCAGAACGCCTTCCGGAACTACGTCCAGCACTTCCCTGCAGACTACCTCAGAAACGCCTTGCGCGACCTCTTCGAGTGGCTCGACACGCCTGACGACCAGCGCGACCCCTTCGCGAGCGACCTGCTCAAGGCGTTCCCGTACATGAACGGCGGCCTCTTCTCGGAGCGCACCGTCATCCCCACGCTCTCCGAGGACCTGCGCACTACCATCATCGTGGAGGGCTGCCAGGAGTTCGACTGGTCCGAGGTCAACCCCACGGTCTTCGGCTCTATCTTCGAGGGGAGCCTCTCCCATGACCAGAGGCGCGCTGGGGGTATGCACTACACCAGCCCCGAGAACATCCACAAGGTGATCGACCCGCTATTCCTTGACGACCTCGAGGCAGCTTTCACTGAAGCCTGTGCAAAGCCCCTAGCGGGAGGTGCCCGCACCAAGGCGCTCGAGGACTTGCACGAGAGGCTCGGAAGCATCTCAATCTTTGACCCAGCGTGCGGAAGCGGGAACTTCCTCACAGAGAGCTACCAGTGCCTGCGCAGGCTCGAGAACCGCGTCCTCATCGAGCTCTCCAAGGACGGCCAGATCTCCTTCGACATCGAGGGCACGGGAGAGGACCAGGTCAAGGTGTCCCTCGCCAACTTCCATGGCATCGAGATCAACGACTTCGCTTGTGCGGTCGCGCGTACCGCCCTCTGGATTGCCGAGAAGCAGGCGGATGCCGACACCGCGAGCATCGTCCACCGTGTCTACCAGGCTCTTCCCCTCACCGACTACGGAAACATTCGTCAGGGCAATGCCCTTCGCATGGACTGGAACGAGGTCGTACCAGCCAAGAAGTGCTCGTTTATCTGCGGGAATCCACCGTTTATTGGTTACTCCAATCTCAACGACGCTCAGAAGGAAGACCGGCTGAGCATATTCGGTAAGAACGGCGGCACGCTCGACTACGTCTCCTGCTGGTACAAGAAGAGTGCGGACTACATGCGTGGCAATCACATTAGAGCCGCGCTCGTCTCCACAAACAGCATCTGCCAGGGCCAGCAAGTGGCACCTCTTTGGAAGCCTCTCTTTGCCGATGGGATTCACATAGACTTCGCGCACCGCACCTTCGTTTGGGACTCCCAAGCTGATGATGTGGCTCATGTGCACGTAATCATCGTTGGGTTCTCCCGCGAGAACGTTAGCTCCAAGCTGCTCTTTGAAGGCAACAGCTGCCGAGAGGTTGACAACATAAACGGCTACCTTGCACCTGCTCCGGATGCGTTTGTCGAGCGGAGGGCAAAGCCCTTGTGTGACGTCATGGAGATGGTCGCGGGCGGTAAGCCAACTGATGGCGGATTTCTGCTTCTCACCCAAGAGGAACGAGATGAACTCGTCTCCAAGGAACCCAAAGCCGAGAGGTGGATACGCCCGTTCTCCATGGGTGCAGAGTTCATTAACGGTATCCCGCGTTATTGTCTGTGGCTGGTTGGCGCCGAACCCTCCGATCTCAAGGGCATGCCACTTGTGGCGGAGCGCGTGCGTAACGTCAGGGAGTTTCGCTCTGCGTCCAAGAAAGCAGCAACACGCAAGAAGGCGGAAACGCCCTGGCTTTTCGACGAGGTAAGGCCTCCCAAGGGTAAAAGCTATATCGCGGTACCCAAGGTCTCCAGTGGCCGCCGTCAATACGTGCCAATGGGCTTTGTAACCAACGGTATGATTCCCGGAGACAAACTGTTCTACATCGATGACGCTGGCCTTTATGAATTCGGTGTTCTTGAGAGCCAGTTCCATAATGCATGGATGCGCCTTATCGCTGGCCGTCTCAAGAGCGACTACAGCTACTCGAACACCATCGTCTACAACAACTTCATCTGGCCAGATGCAACAGATGATCAAAGAATAACTATCGAGGACTGTGCTAAGAAGGTACTCGACGTACGTTCCGCACATCCTGGGCAGTCTCTCGCAGATCTTTACGACCCCGACTTCATGCCTTCAGACCTCCGTACCGCCCACCGCGAATTGGACGCTGCTGTAGAGGCGGTCTATGGCGTTCACTTCAACGGTGACGAGGAGAAGATTGTCGCGCACTTGTTCAAGCTCTACGCAGAGAAGACCGCTCAAGCATAGTGTCTCGTACGGCTACTTGGTCACCACCGAAGTGTTAAGCAAGTAGCCTATTGCGTACGTCCGAATAGGCAGCTCTGCTTAGCGAGCTGCCTATTTCGTACGGCTGCGCCGACGCAATAGGAGATGTCCGCCAATCCGGCCAACAGCGAACACTGCTCGCACCGAAACGCCCAGACTGTCTTCTGTACGGCTGGAGCTCGCCCTTGCTCGGGCGGGCGGACGTTTGCGGGGGATGCCCCGCGCCCCTAGGAGGCACATACATGGGAGAGCTCAGGAGGCTTGAGGCTCGGCTAACAGAAGAGCAAATGAATATGCTTGATGGGCTCGCACGTGATACTGGGCTCACGAAGACGGACGTCATACGTACGCTCATAACGCACGTTTCCGTCGCGGACGAGCCGGATATCACTGGCGACACCGTCATCGTTCTCGACCGCGTCTCCGCATCAAAGATTGCCTACCAACTGCGGATGGTGGGCATAAATCTCAACCAGGCAACGGCGGCGCTCAACACAATCGCCCGGGCGGCACAGAAGGCCTCAGACGATCCACTACAGGTACTCGACCTTGTCGAGGCTATCGAGTCCGTGAAGTATCTCCTCATCGGTTACGAGGCGACGAGGAGGTCCGCTAGAAATCTCATGGAAGGCCTTACGGGCTCACGCGGAGTTTTCCTCGACCGCCTGGACTCTGTAGCGGGAAGAGCCAACCATGCTGTTGCACCCGAGCCTCTCTCGGACCTCGACTGATGGAGATTCCATGACTCAGCACCTTAGAGCCACTTAGAGACACTTATCGTTCGCCGTCGGGAACTTGAAAGACTGCCAACTGCGACCATCTTTGCCATCCAAGCGGAACCGCATTTTTGGGAGGCAAGATGGCGCAACAGATGACAGCGAGGAGCCCGCGAGAGCCCGAGCTCATATCGATAAGGGAAGCCGCGAGGATGATCAACGTGTCCACGCGGACGGTGAATAGGCTCTGTCTCGAGGGAAGGGTCAAGGCCGTGCGCGTGGGGTACCAGTGGCGCATCAATCGCCGCGCCCTTCGCGAATACGCAGGGCTCGATTAGCATGTCCGAGGAATCGCCCTCTTACTCTCGCGTTTGGGGTCCGATCGTGCACGCCATGGTTCAGTCGGGAGCCTCGGGGCAGGAGTGGGCTGTGCTCGTCGCACTCCTTCGATGGCAGCGGGAAGGCAGCAACGTTCTTTCCATGAGCGTGCCGACGATCTGCAAGTACACGGGGCTTGACGAGGACACCGTACGCCACAGGCTCTCAAGCCTCTCAAAGCGCTACTTCGTGAGCGCCGGAGGCAACGAGTTCCCCATCCTAGAGGTCATAAAGCCCGCAGGGAAAGGCCGAACGGCCCTATACGCCCTCTGCGTGGGGCTGTATCAAAAGCCTCTGAACAGATGGCCCGCAACCACAGAACCGGCTGTGGCTGCGGGCCATCGTCTGTTCACAAGGAAAGAGAGGGGGCCCTACACCGCAAGCGCGTAGGCCATCTTCCTGATGTTGTGGCCCATGGCGTCCATCCTCATCTCGTGGTCGACCTTCTCCAGCCCGCGAAGGAGGAACCTCCTGAACCCCCAGTTGCGCTTGATGTCGCCGAAGATGGTCTCGACGTCGACGGATCTCTGCCTCCTCAGCGCGGAGCCGCGTTCGGTGTGCAGCATCTCCGACGCCCTCGCCCTGAACGCGTCGAGGGCGGGGTTCACGCGCAGGACGCGTACGGCGTCGGGGTCCTTCGACCTGAAGCACCTCTTCCTGAGCGGGCACGCCGGGCAGCCCTCGCCCACGTACACCCTGGTCACGGACTCGTGGCCCAGCTCCGACCTGGCCGTCTTCTCCCCCCGGAACGAGAGCGTGCGCCCGCCGGGGCATGCGTACGTGTCGGATCCCTCGTCGTGCTCCCAGTTGGCGGGCCTCATCGGGTCCTCGCGCCACTTCTTGTTCCTGCACTCGCGGACGAACTCGCCGTGCTTCACGTAGGCGTCGCAGCCCTGCCCCTCCAGCCAGGCGTAGTTCTGCTCCGAGCCGTAGCCGGCGTCGGCGACGACCTCGGACGGTAGGTGGCCGATGGTCTCGCGCGCGTGCTCCAGGTGGGGTATCATGCACGCCGTGTCGCCCGGCCTCTGGTGGCAGGTGACGTCGAGTATGAACTGGCCCTCGGTGCCGGCCTGCACGTTGTAGCCGGGCTTGGTCTGGTTGGTGAGGGAGTCCTCCTTCATGCGCATGAAGGTCGCGTCGCGGTCGGTCTTGGAGTAGCTGCCGCGGCCCGCGAGGGTCCTC
>CADALE010000004.1 GCA_902788705.1 uncultured Coriobacteriaceae bacterium
ACGAGCTGGAGGCGGCGTAGGATACAGGAGGATCGACGATTCAAGGTGATGGCCGAGCACCTACGAAGGGGCCTTTACACCAACTTTTCCGACACTACCTGCCGACTCGCACTTCGCAGTCGGAGGTGCAACGCACAAGACGGTGCGCGTGCGAGAACTGCACCGCCGCATTCAAGGGAAACGTGGCCGGCAACTACTCCGGCTGGAAGTGGTAGACCACCATCACAGGAAGGTTCGGCAGGCCGTGCACCTAGCACGACTCCTGGACCTCGCCCAGAGGTCCGGCCATGCCGTGCCATGCGGGGGACGTTGTCCGCGAACTTGTTCTCTATCGCCCCGCTCAACTCGCCATAGGTTATTTCGCGCTTTTGTTCCACGACGAAGGGTGCGAGGACCGCGACGATCTCCGCAGCAATCTCAGTTGTTCTTGATGACATACCTCTCAATGCCCTTCCTCTGGCTACCTGGCTAGCAGCTTCGTCAGTTTGCCGGAGGCAGTTATGACCGTTGTCCTCTTGGCTCTTGTCATCGCTACGTACACGAGGCTTCTCTCGGATTGCTGCACCTCTTCCTCATTGCCCTCTCTTCTTGCCTTGGAGACCAAATAGGTTGGGGGTACGATTCCGTCACTCATGTTTGCCAGGAATACGGTGTCAAACTCAAGGCCCTTCACACGGTGCATCGTGGCAATGCGCACGCCATCTATCGAGCGGTCGTCATCCCTTCTTGCCTTGAGCACCATCGTCTTGTGGCCGCGCTCCCTGAGCCCGACGGAATAATCATCCACCAATTTGTTTGTCCTCAATACCACGCAGATATCCTTGGTCTCAAGGCCAGCCTTTTCCGCCACTGCGATTCGATCAGAAATCCAGTCAATCTCAGCGGTCGTATCGCGGAACTCGTGCACCTCTGGCCGTTCTCCATGGATAAGCGATTGGGTTATCTCGTCCTCTACGTTTCCGTCGTCTGCCCCATCGAGGTCATCCCAACTGAGTCCCGCAATCACCGCGACTGCAGCCTTGCGGATTTCCTCCGGCGTGCGATAGTTGATGCGAAGCCTGCAGGCGCGCCCGCGTATGTTGATGCCGCAACGCGAAAGGACTGCCTGCTTGCCATAAATGCGCTGGTGGGAGTCGCCCACGATGAAGATGTCGTTGGCGTGTTCCTCGCCCGCAAGCGCTCGGACCAGCTTGAAGGCTGGCGCAGAGAAGTCCTGCGCCTCGTCGACCACAACGTACGCATATGGCGCGGCCGTGGGATTCTGTTCCAACACGAGACGCGCGTCGCGCATGGCAGAGTCCACGTCACGAACTGAACGTTCGCGCATGAGCTGGCGGTAGTTCTCCACCACGCCCCAGATCTGCATGCGATCGCTGCGGCGCAGGCGTGAACCACGTCCCGCCCTCTTGGCATGGACATACGCTTCGAGCGTCAGCTCGTCCTGAGCGAGAATCACCTGAGCCCATTCGTCCGCGTAGAAGGAGGGCTCAAAGCCCAGCGTGCAGCCAGACTCAATGGCAGCATCCTGCCACAGCGACTCTAGCTCCTTCTGGTCATAGGAGATGCGGTATTCGAAGCCCTGCTCCTTGAGGAAGCGAGCGACCCAGGCATCAAGATTGAGGATGTCGATGCGCCGCAGCTCTTGGGTCGTGCAGAGCTTGCTCATGTTTGAACGGATATCGCTTGCAAGATTCGTGCTGAACGTCGTGAACAGTACGCGCTGGTCGCCCGTGCAACCCTTTGCAAGGGTCCGTGCCCTGTGCATGGCAACGACCGTCTTGCCCGTTCCTGCACCTCCCAGCACTCGGGCGGCACCGTTATAGGATCGGTCGACGATTGTGCGTTGTGACGGGTGGAGGAAGGTCCTCCACTTGTCGAGGGGCGAACGAAGGATGCTCGCTAGCTCCTCCTCACCCTCGACGACAACGAAGCTCCTGAGCGATGTGATGTTCTGCAATGCATTGCCAAGGTCGCTCGTGTTTTTGGGCGGATTGGTATCGGGTGCCATGACCTCGATGACCTCGTCGAACGAGAATCCGTTAGCCAGCCATTGCAGGCCTTCAAACGCATCGGCAGGTACGGAGGACGCCGCATGGTCGAGCTCGTCAAGCGAAGTGATCGCACGCACATAGCTTAGCTGCTCGCTGGGAACGCCTATCTTGGCCAGCTGCTCGTCGCTTACTGCAGCGAAGAGCGAGGGGGCTGCCTCGCTCTCAATGGGGGTTTGCTCCTCTACGACCTCATAGACCTGCAAAGAGCCGGTTACGGCGTTCACCGAGCAGCGACGCCTGCGTGCCCACTCATACGCATCATCGTGATGGTCCACCCAAAGAAGCAGGTAGGTGCCCGTCTCCTGCTGGCGCACCACTATGCCACGATAGGTGTCGTCGATGCGCACTGAGAAGAACTTGCCGTCAGCATTGGCGATCTTTTCGTAATGGATGCCGGGCGAGGTAGGGTCCACTCGGAACTTGTTGATGAAGGTGCTTGTCTTTTGCTGGACCCGCTTGGGAAGCGCCGCGAATGCCGTGAGAAAGTCGGACGATATGGCTACGGTTGCTGCTGGCATGTGGACTCCTATTCAAAAGCCGAGCGTATCTCGGCGTCCGTCATATCGGGCTTGATGAT
This sequence comes from uncultured Coriobacteriaceae bacterium, assembly GCA_902788705.1. Lineage (GTDB taxonomy): Bacteria > Actinomycetota > Coriobacteriia > Coriobacteriales > Atopobiaceae > UBA1367. The sequence goes on from CADALE010000004.1 coordinate 2,629, forward strand.
GCTCCAACCGTTTTCGATGAAGACGCCGGCATCCTCTTCTTGGTCGGGCGTGAGGTAGCAGACGTGTGAGTCGGGCCATGCTAGTTCTGCCATGGCATCGCCGCACCCCTCGTATCCGTCGTACCCGATGTCGTCGATGCCCGGTGCGGCGACACCCAGCGTGGCAAGCCTGCGGGCGAAGTCCTTGCTGGTATCGCCAAACAGATAGTTGATGACCTCTTGCCAAGCGTCGTCCTCGAGCTGTGCCTTCTGCGCGGAAGCAGGTTCGACGGATGTGGACGGCCCCGCATCCAACTTGGCATATTCGCTGTCCAACAGGCCACGCATGGTTACGGCTCTGAAGGCTTCCTCAAACTGCATGAGGTTAAAGAGGTCGAGATACCCATTCCAATTGCGCCTGAAGGCCTTTGCGTCGGGCTCGGTGTCGTCAAGGACGGCATAGACCACCGTAAGGCTGTTCTTCTTCATGTCCTCGACATTGGCACCCGCGTAAACGCGCAGGTGCTCGTTTTCGGAAGGCGACCATCCTTTGAGCAACGACTTCTTGTCGTAGTCAAGTGGTGTGTACTCTCCGAAGAGGGCATACGAGACCTCGCTGACCGTGGCATTGTCGGAATCGAAGACCCTTCTGTCTGTCGTCACCCCGAGCATCCCCATGCCATACGCGGTCGCCTGGTGGGCGAAGCACGCCTCGGCTTCCTCGTGCGTGAGATACCACGCAAGGAGCCCGAAGGGGGTAAGCTTGCTCGGCACCAATGCGGAGGGCCTCTTTGCGACGTATCTGCTGTAAACGTTCTCGCTCGGCAACTCGGGAATCTTGAGGCAGTCGAGGTAGTAGTCGCTTGTGTGCTTGTCCAAGGCGGCCTCGACGTCTGCAAACGAAAGCCCCCACACACGGTACTTGCCGCTGCGCCGTATCGCCTCGCGTTTGACCGAATCGTCGGCCACCCTGCCCTTGTGGTATTCGAAGCCATCGGTGAAGACAGCGATAGGAAGCCATTGCGCGGGTGTGACATGGCGCGTCTTGGGCCACAGGACGAAGTCGGGCTTGCACGGCACCGATACGCCATCCGCTGGGCCAAGCGACACCTGGGGCTCGACGTCCCACACGATAGGGCCAATCGTAAGCTCGTAGCCCATCTTGTCGTTGACGAGCTCCTTTACCACCCTTGCCTTTTCTCCCGAGGCACCGACTATGGTGGAAAGGGCGTCAACGAACTTCTTCTCGAGCTCGCTTTCCAGGAGGTTGCTTGGTTTGATGTCCGACACGGTCCTTACGGACACGACCTCGTTGTCAGGATCAAGCACCTCGTTGAGGACTTGTATAGCCCGCCGGCGCGACAGGCTGCCGATGTTCTTGGTCATGCGGTAGGCGAAGAGGCAGTGATAACAACCGTCACGGGTGGGATCATCGGCGCACGAGCAGCTGACGAGGGCCTCGCGTGCGAGGTCGAGCACCTCCATGAAGGCATCCTTGCTCGATGAGAGCTGCTTGAGATAGCCCGTGCCACCTGGTACCGAGTCATAGAGGTCGAGATAGAGCTTGCGGTAGCCACTTCCGTCCGGGATGGGCTCGTCCGATATCGTGGCCCCGATGTGGTCCACGTTGCCGAACTTCTTGCGCATGCCCAGCATGACGGAGGCGACGAACGTCTCCTGGATGCTTTCGCCCTCTGCCACGAAGCTCGTTTCGGGAATGAGGATGCGCAGGGCTTCGCTCTTGAACTCGCGATAGATGAAGAGGCTGTCCTCGACCGCATCCTCTTCGTGCACGTCGCCTGAGCGTACGGGGCACGAGTAGGTATGGTCGATGACCTCCTTGCCGCTCCTGCGGTCCTGGTGCGAGAGCATGCCGCATTTGGAGCAGAATCTGAATCCGGGGCGAATGGCCGGCTTTCCCGCGACATACGTCTCACGGCCCGCGAACTCTCGGCTCCTGCCGAAATTGACCTCGCGTAGCGTGGCGACGCTCGCGTATTCAAAGCCAAAGTCGAGGCCAGTTGCCTTGTTCGAGAGGTGGTAAGCCGGCTTGACGTCGTTCTGGTCTATCTCCACCAGGAGCTGTCGATTGAAGAACGCGCGGGTTCTGCTTTCGGACGAGTCGTCCGTACGGCTCTCCTGGTCCTCCACATTGGAAACGACCGTCTTCAGCTTCAGCATCTTGTGGACCTGCCCCGCATCGGCCCAGGCGGGCGAACCGCACTTGGGGCAGGTGGAGGCTGAGGTGGCGGGCACTATCCGCTCTGCATGGCTGCAGTTGGGGCAGAGCCGCCACAGCTCCTCCTCGCTCGTCGACAGATCGATCTGGTCGATGGTGAAGTGGCGTCCGCCGGCATAGAAGGTGTTGCTGGGGGCAAAGTCGGTGATCGCAGAGGCGGCCGCACGCGAGTACTCGCGTGTGGTGCGCTGCCAACGCGCCTCGTCGTCCCCGTCCGTATCCTCCTCTTTCCTGCGCACGACAGTTCGAAGGTTGACTCCATCCTCGGGGAAGGCATAGTTGGGTAGCAGGCTCTCCCGCGAAAGCAGGCCATAGACGTCCTCGTTGTCGATGCTCTTGATGACGTCTATGAGGGCGCGAAGCTCGTACCTTCGCTCCTTGAGCTGACTCTCAAAGGAACTATCTGCCGGCTTGCTCTCTAGGTCGGCAATGGCCTTCTTGAGGTCCTCAAGCTGCTTCTGGTAGCTCTCCCGCAGCTTCCGCCTGTCCTGGAATACCTCGAGCAGTCGTGCGGGCAAGGACAGCGGGTCGTCCTCTCCACCCATGATGAATGTCCTCAAGGCCTCCTTCGTCTGCTCGTCATCCGCGAGGTCGTCGCGGAACATGGTGAGGAACGTGTTGAGAAGCGCGCGCTTGTTCGCCTTAACGTACGAGAGGAAGTTGTAGGGGAACTTCGACCCGTCCTCCTTGCCGGGCGCCACTGCAAGCAAGCAGGGGCGAACGTGCGGTGGGACTATGGCATTGGCCACGCCCCGCTGCAGAATCCAGCTATCGAGGCAGAAGGCGACAAGCTGGCGCGCCAGGACGGCAGCCGCATGCAGGAACACGCGCGGCGGCTCAACGTTGCCCTCGAGCATCTCCTCTGGTGCGGCGTAGAAGTACATCCCCCGCGCATTGGCATCCGCCAACACGAGGCAGAAGGCGTTGCCGTCGCGTCGTCCTGCGCGTCCCACCCGCTGCAAGAACTGCGCCTGGCCCGGTGGCATGCCACAGAGCATGAGCGACGAGAGGTCTCCGATGTCGATGCCCATCTCGAGCGTCGGCGTACACGAGAGCACATTGGGATACCACGGCTTTGCGTCGGCGGCGGTCGCCTTGAACTGCCGCTCGAGCTCTTCGCGCTCGGTACGTTGGAGCAATCCCGTGTGCTCTGCGGCGCGCACGCGATCGCTCAGGCCACGGGTAAAGAGGCCACCGTAATAGTCGGGCCCCTGTTGCTCGCGCAGAGCCATTCTTCCCGGGCATCCTCCGTTGAGACAAGGGGAGCCGAGCCTGACGTCGATGTTGGCACCAGCCGCTTGCATGTGGGAGCCGCAGAGGGGGCATTCGAGCCGTGCGACGTCATCCACAACCCGCATCGCATTCTCTTTGATTCCATAGCACGCATAGCGCGTTTCACTGGCGAGCTCGACGAGAAGCCCTGCACGAGCGCAGGCGCGCGCCACGCAGTCAATGGCTGCGGGTGGATTGAGCATATCCGGCAGGCACTTTGCCACGATGCGCGTCATGGTGTTGGAGCTCATGCTCAAGTACTTCTTGTTGTTACCCCGCTTAAGCAGAAACCTCGGAATTGTATCGGGTCCAAGGCCAGGCATATAGGGATTATGCTTGTGAGATATTGCCCAGCTGTTGCATCCGCAAGCCAAAAACTCATCATAAGACAGATCGGCGATAGCCCCAGAATTGCGCAGCTCGTCAAGAAAGAGGACTACGAGTTTGCCCACATCTTCTCGTGAGGCCCTAACACCTTCCTCGTTGTGCAGGAGCTCACAAGCTTCGTCTACAGCCTTCTCTAACATAGATTCGTCATAGGCGATGGTTGCAACGCCGCTCTTCTCTAAAGTACGACCTATGTGACGTCTGAGGCCAAATTCAAGTATGGTCTCATAACGCATGCGCCTACTGATGGAGACGAGCAGTTGTCGAGCCCCTTCGCCGTCCGGCAGCCTGCCTGTATCCAACATGTGCTCGTAGTCGCGCATCCACAGATTGTTGGGCGCGAGGAAACGCGCAACATACTCCTCACGAGGCATGGCGCCCTTGAAGTGGAGCGCGAAGCCCTGGGCGAAATCGTCCAAGGCCATACCGTCCCCACCCTCGCCCAGCCACTGCGCCATTGCCGTGCGCAGGCCAAAGCGCCACGTACGTCCGTTGAAGAATCCCGCGCGATGCGAGGCATCCTGAACGTTGTCCGAGAAGGCGAGCGACTTGTTGTCATCGTCGAAGGCGCTGGCGAACATCTGGGACAGCGCGACTTCCGCCTCGGTCGTATTGCGCAGGCCCATGAGCGAAAGCCCCTGGGGGCTGCCGCAATGCGGGCAAATGTATTGGCGCGATTCCGCGCTGCCCGAACCGCTGCGCGACGAGGTTGTGGGCTCCGAGATGAAGACGGGGATGCACTCAGTGTCACAGACGCCGCATGTATGCGAGCGCTCGCGCTCTCCCAGTACATTCTCCAAGGTTACGTGCAAGCAGTCTGGGCAGAGCCAGCCCACACGCAGGCTTTCCGGCCTTGGATCGTCGATGCTGCGCGGATACAGCGACACTATGTCTTCGCCCGAGCCAAAGTAGCTGTTGTAGAACGCGTCGAGGCTCTCGGGCTTGAGGTCCATGTCATGGTCGATGAGCGAGATCCATGCCGTCTGGCCACAGTCGCGGCAGTTGTGCAGGGGCAGGAAGTGCTTGCGCTCGTCTTGTTTGAGATTGATGGCGAGCTCAAAGCGCGTCTCGTCACCCTTCACCTCTCCGAGGAGGCGGGTAAGCTCGCGCGTCCAGAGCTGCGTCTGGACGGTCAGGAACGGTCGTGACCCTTCAGCTCGCGCATGGCTCACCAGCGCGACGAGCGCATCGATGACCGTCTCGGGGCGTTCGATGTCACTCAGCCATGCATGCCTGTCTACGAGACGCTCAACGATCTCGCTCGGCTGGAAGAACGAGCCACCAACGGCCTCTATGAGGTCGCAGAACAAGGTGTTCGACTTCAGCGCGGCCCCAAGCCTCTGCCGCGTCTCGTCATCTGAGGCATTGCTGCCCCGCATTGAGTCCATGAGTCTATCGAGCGCCGCCTGCAGATACCCTTGCACGTCATTGGCGTTGACCAGCCTCTCGAGCTCGATGCACTGGGCCTCGCTCATGACGGGGTCGTCTTCCGGCTCGATTCCGCCCAAGAACTCGTCGACCGTCAGGCGGTCCTCGCCGATGACGGCTCCTTCATCGAACGGCTCTCCAAACACGTTCTGCGCATAGGAGAGCATGCCCTTTCTGGATGCCTCTCCCGCGTCGCCCATGGTCGCGGAGGTGCCAATGCAGCAAAGGCTCCCCTGGGGAATGCGAAGCCGCGTCTTGAGGCGCCGGAGCAGGCATGCGAGATCGGTCCCCTGCGCTCCGTCGAAGGTGTGGATCTCGTCGACGGCAACGTACTTGAGGGGCGATACGTATGCGTCGGACTTCCATATGTGGGTGTAGTCAGGCCGAATGAGCAGGTAGTCAAGCATCTTGTAGTTTGTGAGCAAGATGTCTGGCGGGTTGTTCTGCATAGTCTCACGATCGGTGATGACCGTGTCGGCTCCCATGACGGGCGACCCCTTGCCCTTGTCGAGCCCACCCACGTACAGGCCAACGCTCACATTGCCCTTGAGGTTGGGGTTGTCCCAGATGAGCTTGGCAACGCGTCCTGCCTGGTCGCTTGCAAGGGCGTTCATGGGGTAGATGATGAGTGCCTTTACGCCACGTGTCGCGCGATGCTGATAGCAGTACTCCAGGATGGGGTAGAGGAAGCACTCCGTCTTGCCGGAACCGGTGCCGGTGGCGATGACCGTGGACTGGCCGTCCTCGCCCACGAGGCGCCTCCACGCCCTCTCCTGGTGCACATAGGGGAGGAACTTGGGACGCACCGCCTCAAAGCAATCGGGCATGGTCATCGCCGTGCGGAACGGCAGCCGTATGGCGGTGAAGGGCTCAAGATACAGTCCCTTGCCGCCTGCGGCGAAGGCGTCGAATGACGATTTGAACGGTTCGTTGGCAAAGGGGTACGTGGTGCGGAAGTAGTCCTCTATGCCGCGCTGGAGCTGCCGGGCAAGAACAGAGGGAATCATTTGCCTTCCTCCTCCTCGAGCCACTCGGCAAGCTTCTTCTGCAGGAGCTGCTTGTCGGGCAGGTAGAGCTTGTACTCGCGTGCGTAGATGTGAGCATCCTTCGGGAGTGTCAGCTCCACCAGGGCCTGGTCGCTTCGTTTGCAGAGCAGGATGCCGATTGTGGGGTTCTCGTCGGGCATTCGCTCGTAGCGGTCGTAGTAGTTCACGTACATCTGCATCTGCCCCAGGTCCTCGTGCGACAGAAGGTCTGCCTTGAAGTCCACCAGTACGTAACAGCGCAGGAACCTGTTGTAGAGGACCATGTCGAGGAAGTAGTCGCGGTCAGCAAAGCCAAACCGCTTCTGCCGCTTCTCAAAAAGGAACCCTTTGCCCATTTCAAGCAGGAACTCCTGTAGATGGTCGAGCACTGCTTGTTCTAAATCCGACTCATGGTAGGATGCCCTGTCTTGAAGCCCCGCGAACTCGAGCACGAAGGGCGTCTTGAGCAGGTCCTGGGGCTTCTGCGGGGTAGCGCTTTCCTTGGCGAGCCGCATGACGTCGTCCTTGTCGCGGCTGAGCAGGAGCCGCTCGTACAGACTCGAGCCATACTGGCGGCGCAGGGTCTTTGCGTCCCAGTTGTTCTCTATTGCCTCGCGCTCGTAGAAGTCGCGCTCGGTATGGTCCTCGATGCGCATGAGCGTGAGGTAATGAGTCCAACTCAGGCGGAAGGGTCGATGCGCCTGTTCTAGCAAGTGGCCTGATTCCCCAATCTCGAATTGGGGAATTCCCTCCTTGGACGTCTCCGCCAATTCGCCAATTCGGAATTGGCGCATCTCTGGCTCCCGCTCCCGATAGGCAAGATAGAACTGGCGCATATACCCTAGGTTTGTCTTAGAGAACCCGCGCCCGTACTCGTTTGTCAGCGACTCCGATAGGGCCTCAATGACACGCTTTCCGTAGCCTGCGCGGCTGCTGCCCTGCTGCTCCTCCTCCACGATGTAGCGCCCAAGCTCGAAGCTCGTATAGACGGTTATGAGGTTGACCGCCTGCCCGATATAGCTGCGCGACAGCGAGACCAACTGACTGGCTCGGCGCAGCATCTCGTTAAGGCTTGTGCCCTCTGAGCCAGTTTGGAGTTCGTTGACCTTGCCCGCCATGGGCGCTCCCTTCCTTCACGCTTGCAATGCTTTTCGTGAGGCTTCCCTCACGCCATGCGTGAGGGAAGCCTAGCAGATGTCCCGGACAGAAATCGATACCTACCCTTTGCCTGTACCGTACTTATCAGCGAAGAAGGCCCATGCTGTACGGTAGTCCTCCACGCGGTCGCAGGTGTCGAAGGGTGCCACGTACTCGATGGTGCGCTCCACCGGTCCTCCGGGCAGGGTGTCGTCGATGTAGGTCTTGGGGTAGACGCCTGACGTGCAGGCATCTATGTCGCCAAAGGCGTTCTTGAACTCCGTGGGCTTGTACTTGAAGTTGCCCATGGCCTTGCGCGAGCACACCACACGGCCGTTGACGTCGTACCATGTCTCGCGCTCGTAGGACTGGAGCACCGAAAAGTCGAGCTGGTAGACGGTGATGAGCTGGTCGAGCGTGAGTCCGAGTGCCATCGAGACAAGTACGTCGAGCTCGACGAGTGCCTGCCGGCGCTGGTAATCCTTGCGCAGCGGCGTCTCCCAGCGCCACTCGTCCGTGAGGGAGGAGAAGGTGCTCGCGGGAAGGCGTGGGTCATCTTTTGCCCAGGAGTAGCTGGCGAACTCGGGCTGCCACACGTCACGCCACAGGTCAGCGTAGTCGCGCGTAAGGCAATTGAGCAGGAGGGCACGGCAAGCGATTTCGTCGTTGAGGGGGCTGTCAGGTACGGGGAAGGACATCGTGGTTGCGTAGTTTACATGTCCTTTTCCATTGGCGCGCACGAAGTAGTCATAAGGAATCGAAGCGTAGCAGCCCGCCATCAAAGCCAGCAATTTCCCGCCGTAAGCGGGAAATTGCTGGTGTTTACCCGTGTCTCCAGACATGGGTACACACCATCCAAAGATGGTGTGTACCCATGTCTGACCCGGTGCTAGAATGGCTGCCTGCAGCGTTCGCTCACTGCTGCAACCAACGAACTCACGGTTCGCAAGCGCATAGTATGAAGTGAGTGGCTTCCCCCATGGAGTTTGAGGTACCCGCTTGCCCCACTCCTCAAGCGAGCATAATCTAGCGTATTTAGTTCTCACAAGATAATCTTCGCCTATTGATTCCAAATCAATCGCAAGATAATCATTGTTTGAATTGTATTCTGTTTTTACACATTGCATAACTGGATTAAGAAGCCCAATGAATGGGGAGGCATAGATAGATTCACTTAAACAGCTGGGATGCGCGATGGAATCAAAAATGGTTCCGTCTTTTCGTGAGTTTGTTTCATTCCAGCATTGTGATGTCATTATGGTTATGCTTGTAGATCCCAACACATATTCTTGTTCGGCAAAAGCTCTCAGCACTTCAACCAATGATTGTGCATGTATTGATGGCACAAGCGTTTCTCCCAGCGACTCTCCACCAAATACTCTACGAAATACTTCGAGCTCACTTCCGGTGACATGAATGATTCTCGCAGGATGTCCTGTTAGGCACCAATTCCCATCGGAATCTCTAATCGCTGGCACCAATCCAATCCCATCGGATTCGTAAGACTCGTCGATAGTGCTTGCAGAAAAAACGTTCGATATTGAATCGAAAGAACTCTGGCTACCATGAGGTCCGTATATATTGATTGAAAATCGCATTCTCCCATGGTCATTTGTCCCTCTAAACAGATTGAGTTCGTTCTCAAATTGAAAATGCTTGCGATAGCGCAGGAACATCTCAGATTTAAGAAGGGCTGCGTTTGATTCTGAGAGTATGCCATCAGGATGAATGAAAGCTGTAATCCCGTGCGTAGCCAATGAATCCCATGCTCTAGGCAAGAAACAACGGTATAGGTTCGCCTTTTGTCCCTTGAGCAGCGGATAGTTCTGCACGGCGTTGAGGAAGCTCTTCTGTCCCGTCATCTTTACGTACTCGGACAGATACGTGTTACGTGCCGCAGGGTTCTCAAGCGCCTCGCCACGTTGCCGCGCCGTCTGGTCTGCCGAGAGCTTCTTGACGGCAAATCGTGGATCGTCGTCCGAGAGCACGGCCTGCTCGCTCCATTCCAACTTGATCCAGGGCGGGTTCCCTAGCAGCAGATCGAACCCGCCACGTGCCTCGAACACGTCTGCAAACTCCAGCTCCCAGTGGAAGAAGTGCTGGCGCTCGGAGATCTCTCTCACCACCGCGAGTCGCGGGAACTGGCTGCACAGCTTGTCGAGGTCTACCTCGTTCTCAAGACCGAACTGCAGCTGCATCTGGCGCAGCTCGCGGTCCTTGTCCGTCTGGAACTCCTCGCCCAAGTCCAGTTGCGTTTGCTGCATAGTCTGCTCTTCGACGCCCACCACGCCCGATACCGTGCCGATGAGGATGAAGGACATGTCCATGAGGAACTCGTCGCGCGAGGGGAGTAGGTCCGCCTTGTCGATTGGCCAGAACCACAGCGAGCACCAGTAGTCCATCGCAAACTTGAGACGCGCATAGGGGCCGGCGTTGCGCGCATGTTCGCTGCGATAGAACTGGGCGAGCACCTGGTCCTTCTGGCGGATGCTCGTGCGGCTTGGCCGTGCCGCCTCGTCATGTCCGAAGCAATGGAGCTCATCGAGCGTCAGACGACGAAGCTCGCGCTGCTGCTCTACCTGCTTCTTCCACAGGTCGTCGACCACGTAGGAGAGCTCGCGCAGGCTCTTGACCTCGTCGGTACGGTAGGGCTGCGTAAAGCCCTTCCGCCAGCGGTTGATATCAGCGATGGCCTGAGGTTCCAGACCTTTGATGACCTTGTCCCCGTAGTCGGCCATGCCCGGGTCGCCTACCAAGAAGTGGTAGACGCGATGGCTCTTTGAGCAGCCCGTCTCGAAGCCCACGCGCTCAGGCTCGTGGTCGTACCAGCGGATGCCCTTGGTCTTGGAAGAGAGGTCCTTCTCGGTATATCCCTGCCGGCGTGCACCGATGAGCGAGTTGCCGCAGTGCAGCTGGTTGCCAAACCAGGGCACGTGACCGTCCTGGCTGATGGTGTTGAGCCAGAGGGATACCTCTCCCAGCTCCACGGCGATGGGGTTGAGGTCGATGCCGTACACATTGCGGTCGGCGATGAACATCTTGACGCGCTGCAGCTCGAGCTGTCGCTGGTCGTGCGGGATGGACTGTCCCAGCTCCTCCTGCTTCTTTGCGAGATACGCCTCTGCCAGCTGGTTGATCGCCTCGTTCAAGAATGCCGCCGAGCCCATGGCGGGCTCGCAGATGGTGAGGCTCAAGATCTGGTCGGCCGTCTTGCCCTGCAGGAGTTCCTTGAGAGCGTATTTGACGAGGCACTGCGTGAGGCTCTCGGGCGTGTAGTACGAGGCTGACTGCTCGCGCTCGCGCCCGGCCAGGCGATAGATGAAGTGTCCCTTCTCATAGGTCCTCAGCTCGCCGGCGCGAGGATCGGGCTTCTCGTAGCGCACCCTTTCGTCCTCGGTGTACTGGCCCAGCTCCGCCTCAGTGACGAAGTATCCCACGTCGAGCTCGTTGAATTTGTCCTTTGCCCGCTTGACCTCGTAGAGCGTCTCTTGGGCAATGAAGCCGCGATACGAGAGCAGGGCCTCGTACACGCTGCCCAGCTGGTTGATGCCGAGCGTACCGTAGCTCACGCGCTCGGAGCGTCCCTTTGCGGGGTGCGTGTAGCTCATCTTGTCGACGATCTGCAGCATGACGGAATCGCGCAGGCGTGCGCCGTCGATGAGTGGGGTGCGCTTGCGGTCGAAGATGTGTGCCTTGAGGGGCGGCACGATAAAGACGTCGTTGGTGGAGCCGGCTGCGAGCAGGCTCTGGTACTGCTGCTCGTCTGTGGGGTAGCCGTCGTATACCAGCTCGCAGGCTATGCGGAGTGTGCGATCGATGTAGTCTGTGTCCGCTCCCGAAGCATCGATGCCGTCGCGGTGGCTCTCCGCAATGGTGCGGATGGACTCAAGCGAGTAAGACTTGAGATAGGCCTCAGACTTGGTGGGCGCAAAGCCCAGGTCGGGTCGCGCCTCCATGAAGAGCAGGAAGAGCATGCGGTACATGTAGCGGAGGCATTCGATCGTAAGCTCGCCCGCGTCGATAGGGTCCTTGTCGAGGCCGTGGCCCTTGTTGTGCGTCCAGTCGTAGATGACCTCGTTGCCAAGTAGCTCCACGCACTCGCGCAGGGCGTATCGCAGCGAGTCGGACACCTCTGATGCGTGCTCGCGAGACTCGCGTTCGAGCTCGTCGAGCAGAATGTCGCCTGTCTGTGGGCAGAGGCTGCTGTATGCCAAGAACGTCGCCACCGCTTGGAAGGAGGATTCCTCGCGCCTGCGGAAGATCTCATCCATGTCGAAGGACAGGTAGCGCTTCTCTGGCCACTTGTTTCGGTCGACAAGCACCAGCTCCTTGGGACTGGCAAGGATGACGAAGCGGGCGGGATGTGCGACGTCGAGGAGCAGGACGTCAAGCGCCTCCTCGCACGAGAGGCCACAGGTGAGGGCATCCTCTTCTTCCGCAAGGCTCAGGGGCATCGTAGAGAGGAGGTCTTCCTCGCCCTTGGGCTGGCAGGCGATGACCCACACGCGCGGCCTGTTGTCCGCGTCCCAATACTCTGCCATCAGGGGCACGAGGGTGCCGTCGGGAAGTGGTATCTGATCCGGCTGGGCTTCTGGGTACCCCAGGGCGTTGAGGTAGGCGTCCAGCATCTCGCGGGAGCTGTCTTGGGAACGACGCAGGCCGCCTTCTCCAAAGAGCCGGTAGTACAGCGTGCTGGTATCGCGCAGGTTCTGATAGGGCGTCCGCGCATCCGTGTCCTTGGCGACGGCCTTCCAGCCTTGGACGGCCTCCTTCACGCTCTGCTCGAAGTAGGTGGACAGATAGTGGTCCGTGTAGAACTCGTTGACGCTGCTGATGCCGGTGAGGTCTATAGCCATCTCTTACGCTCCCACGAATGCGGCTTGGATGCGAATGTTGGGGTTGTCCTCGATCTCGAGGGTGTCGCTGACCCATTCGACGTACTGGTCAAAGAGGTCGTCAATCTCTGCTGCCTTTCGCGTGCGCACGCTCTCGAACGTGGGAAGGGCGAGCTGCACCTCCTTGTGCCGTTCGCGCAGGCGCTCCAGATTGTCACTTTCCTCGTAGATGTGCGGGTCAATCCTCTGTTTGTACGCATCGAAAAACTTGGTCATGTGCTTGTGCGCTTCGGCGACAACCAAGGGACAGAGCGTGCCGGCATGCTGAGCTTCCTGGTCGGTCGTCAGCAGCTGGTTGGGGATTCGCTCGTCATCGATCTCCGTCAGTTTGACGACCTGGTCGAGCGTGAGCTCACGCTCGAAAGACCCGTTCTCGAAGAGCAGACCGAACCATTCGTCTACGACAGGCGACGACTTCCGGTTTGGGAAGATGCCCTGTACGAGGAAGAGGGTTTGGCCAGCAGCGAGTCCCTTGACGCCCACGAGAGGAGCTTCATCACGCTGGAAGAGCTGCATCGAGGCCTTGTCCTCGATCCACTCGAAGATCGGGTGCAGACGCCAGAGATACTGTGCCTGGGGCCAGTTGCCCAGTTCGAACTCCGTGCTGCGGGCGCGCTCGGCATCCTCCATGCAATACGCCTTGTCGGGACTGAGCACCAGCGTGTCGCTATTGACAGTGCGCTCTGGTGCGATCTTCTTGAGCCGGCGGGCAAGCTCGCCGCTCGGGTCGACCCGCAGGCGAAGTCCCCGCACCTTGTCGAGCTGCTGGCGGCTCTGGACGCCGGAGTCCTTGCCAAAGGCCTCCAGTCCTTCCTGCAGGAACTCCATGTCGTCGAGCAGGGTGTGGTCCTCGATCGTGGGAACCTGCCCCGCGGCCTGCTCCTGCGCCTTTTCGATAAAGAGGTCGAAGAGCGAGAAGTCGTCATCTCCACCGTCGTCGACGAAAGCCTGCTCAAACGCCTCGGCGTCTGAGCCAGTCTCGAGCGCCTGCTCCACCACGCGGGTCTCGTCCTCCACATTGAACTTGCCGAGGAGCATGGAGGGGTCCCCGATGTTGTCGTGCGCCTGCCTCTCCTTCTCGATGAGAATCTCTATGATGCGGGCATCACCTTTGATGCGGTCGTTCTTGGCTTCGGTCGTGAGGAAGCGAATCTCGGGCCGACGCTTCTGGCCGTAGCGGTCGATGCGCCCGTTTCGCTGCTGGAACACCATGAGCGACCATGGCGTGTCAAAGTGGACAAGGCGATGGCAGAGATAGTGCAGGTTGATGCCCTCGGACGCCACGTCTGAGGCCACGAGCACCCGAACCGGCGCGGCCTCGTTGCCGAACTCTGCCACGAGGTCCTGTTGTTCCATGTCGCTCATGCCGCCGTACATGGTGCGGACTGCCGCATCGTCCATGCCGAGGTCGCGCTTCAGATGCTCGGCTATCCATCTCATGGTTTCGATGCGCTCGGTAAAGATGACCAGGCGGTCCGTCGCATCGCCAGGGTGCCATCCGAAGGCTGGGTCCCTCAAAAGGGTGAGCAGTCCCTGATAGCGCGAGAACGAACCTTCGCCTATGCGCCGTACAGCGTCATGGAATGCGCGTAGCTGGTCGGCGTCGTGCGTGCTGTCGGAATCGGTGCGATCGGAAATCCTTGCAAGCCTCTGCTCGATTGTCTTGAGGCATGCTGCGGGACTCGAGAAGAGCGCCTTCTCCAAGACGATCTTGAAGAGGCTCGTACTTGCGCCTCGGCGCCTTGCGTCCATCTTGAGGTCGAGCTCTTCGAAGACGTCGTAGGCATGCTCTTCGGCAGGACTCGCGACGGTTGGCACGAGCTCCACGTTCCTCGACAGGAAGGTGCCAGCGGCTTGGTCGCGCACGTCCTTCTTGAAGCGGCGAACACAGAGGCCCTTGATGTCCTCGGGCGTGTAGCTGTCTGGGTCTGCAATCGCGGTCGGATCCAGCATGTTCATGAGCGAGGCGAAGCTGCGGGGCCTGCCGTCATGGGGTGTAGCCGAGAGCATGATGAGCGTGTCCGAGCGGTTCTTGAGCCGTTCAGCCAGGCGGTTGCGCTGGGAGCGCGCGCCTCGCTCGGCGACGTTTTGAGCCTCGTCGACCACAATGATGTCCCAATAGGCGTTTTCGAGGTGGATGCCGTACTCGACCCCACGCTTGATGGTGTCTATGGAGACGATCGCCTTGTCGTAATAGAAGAAGGGGTTGGCATTGGAGGGAAGCTCGGCACGAATGCGCTGGATCTTTGCGGAGTCGAGTCGCACGAGCGGGATGGTGAACCGGTTCCACATCTCCATCTGGAACTGTGTGAGCATGCTCTTCTCGGTGATCACGAGGATTCGCTTGCCCCTGCCACGTGCGATGAGCTCGCTCATGAGGATGCCAGCCTCAAGGGTTTTGCCCAAGCCCACGGTGTCGGCTATCAAGATGCGCTGGCGAGTGTGCCTGAGCGCCTGGTACGCAGGTTCGAGCTGGTAGGTAAGCGGCTCCATGGCAGCGTGCTGACCGACGTGCAGCGCATCGTCAGTGGGAATCTTGCGACGCAAGGCGCTCTCGAGGTAGAGCCTCGTGTTACGGTACATGGGGGAGGTGTCCACCACGAGCTTGGTGTGGGCGGGGTCTACTGGCGTGACTTCATCCAGGTCAGAGAGGAAGACAGCCTCGCGCCCATGTACGAGAGGGCTGATTCCCTCGCAGTGAAACGCCCTGCTGCCGAGCGTGTTGGTGTTGATGCGCTTTACGAGCCACTCTTCACCACGAATGAGTACGCGCGAGCCGGGGGCAATGTCTGCCGTCATTAGTCCTTCACCTCCCGGGCGATGACGTCATCAGCTAGAAGTGCCGTGATATAGGCTGACACGCTCACGCACTTGTCCTCAGCCGCTTTAGCAATCGCCTTCTTGAGCTCGGGCGTCACGGCAAAGATGATGCGTTCGGTCTTTCGACCATTGAGCATGACCTTGCGGGTGTCCAGTTCTGCAGTCACAGCGTCCTCCCTGCGAGACATAACAGTTATATAAGTCTCTCAGTACGCAGATACTTTGAGTGCAGTGCATCGACGGCTGGCATGAGGGAGCCCTTTCAGCGGCCCTCTAAGCCAGGTTGAGCATTCTTGGCTGTTGGGATTGGCGTTTGTTTTGCTGCCAGTGGGTTATCCAGCCTTCTGCATGTAAGAGCTGTACCGCAATTAGTCTCCCGTGATGATTAGAATCGGTACAGACGATAAGATTCCGAATCGAACGACGACAGGAGAGCGCGGTAAACCATGCCAATCGATGAAGTGAGTGAGCTGAAAAAAGACGTACTTCCCGCGGGGTTCATCGTCAAAGACGTGATTGGCAATTCCGAACAGAAGCCGCTCTACAACTACGAGGACTGGCTTAGAGAACTGATAAACGAATCGCCGGCGTTCATGGCCAAAACAGGTGGGGCGAGATTGGAAGCTCCTGATCAAGAGGCGCACGGGGAAGCCGATGCAATCTCGAGCACATATTGCCTGGATTTCAAACTAGCTGCAGGACAGTCGCTGATGCATGCGCTCCGGGAAACCTCTTGGCGGATGATTGTTAATGGTGGGGTGACCTATACTACAACAAGCAGAAGAGAAGGTCCGATGCGAGGCGTCATTCTGTATGTTGCGCTGAGGCAACAAAGCGTATCCAACCTGCGAAAGTTATGGGATGCAGACACCAAACAAGACTGTGCTGATGATATCGAGCGTGAGGTCGCGAGATTTCTGAAGCTTCTCCATACGAGGAAGAATCTTCTCATCCTGTTCCCGTACGTTCTCTATACGGAAGGGGATCTTAACTACCCCCTCTACAACGTATGCGATGCAGTCTACTCTGATTTCGCGAAGGCCCTTGATTTGCGCAGCGCACTGAATCCCGGTTTCGACAGCTACCTTGCATTCATCAAGGACCAGCATCTAGTCATTGTGGAGAGCTGTCAGGATGGATGGTCTCTATTTGATCGCATGCCCTTGACCTCGAGCAAGACGTTCAAGGAGATTGCATGGCGCTATGTGCCCTGTACGCAGGGATGGTTGAATGAACTGGTTGGTATACCAACCACGCGCGTCTAGCAAGTGTGGGCTGAGGGGTGACAATGCAAGCGCCTTTTGTAGCGGACAGTTAGCAATTGCATCAAATATCTAATTAATATTCGGACACAACCAAGACACAACGGGGAGCAAAACCACCCGAATGGCGGTTTTCCCACGTGCTCCCCAGTGTCCGTCAGTTTTCGCAAAGGTCCAGCTCAGACGTCCGTTTCTTACTGTAAGTCATCGTCCGTGCTCGCTGCCGCAGGTCCCTCTCAAGGCGGAGATCGCCGGTTCGAATCCGGCACGGGCTACCAACTCTTCGCAGGCCCCCTTCGGGGCCTGTTTTCGTATCTGCGGGCGGCTGGGTCGCCGCGAGGCCCTCTCGTATCCCAACGGCCCCGCAAACCCGTCTGATATACTAGCCGCGATACCCCCGGGGAAAGGAACCGCATGTCAGATGCCGCCACGTACGCGTGGGCCAACGGGCTTATGAGCTCCATCGTGCAGAACATCGAGACGGTCGTGTACGGCAAGACCACCCAGGTGCGCCTCGTGGTGGCCGCGCTTGCGGCGGGTGGCCACGTGCTGCTTGAGGACGTACCGGGCACGGGCAAGACCAGCCTCGCCTCGGCGCTGGCCAGCTCGGTGCGCTGCTACTTCCGGCGCATCCAGTTCACCCCCGACGTGATGCCCTCCGACATCAGCGGCTTCTCCGTCTACAACCAGAAGACCAACGACTTCGAGTTCCGCCCCGGCGCCGTGATGGCCAACATCGTGTTGGCCGACGAGATCAACCGCGCGAGCCCCAAGACGCAGTCGGCCCTGCTCGAAGCCATGGAGGAGGCGCAGGTGACGGTTGACGGCGAGACCCACAGCCTTGCCAAGCCCTTCTTTGTGATCGCCACCCAAAATCCCATCGAGCACTATGGCACCTACCCCTTGCCCGAGGCCCAGGTCGACCGCTTCATGTGCCGCCTCTCGCTGGGCTATCCCGCGCGCGAGAGCGAGCTGGCCGTCCTGCGGCGCGACGCCAACGCCAAGGCCAGCCTCAAGTCGGTGGCCACTGCCGTCGACGTGCTCAGGCTCCAGGGGGTGACCAGCACCGTGCACGCCGGGGATGACGTGTGCGAGTACATCCTGAACATCGTCGAGGCAACGCGCCACTCGTCCGACCTCATGCTTGGCTCCTCGCCACGCGGCGGCCTGGCCACCCTCGCGCTGGCCCGCGCCTGGGCGCTGGCGCAGGGTCGCGGCTATGTGGTTACCGACGACATCAAGATGCTGGCCCCCTACACGCTGCGCCATCGTCTCATCCTCTCGCCCGAGGCGCATGCGAAGGGCAAGACCGTCGACAAGGTGTTCGCCGACCTGCTTGCGCACGCGACGGTGCCTCTGGGCCCGAGGCGCTAGCTGCGTCACCTGCCATGGCAACGCCTCGTACGCTACATGCCGACCGAAGGCGGCCGCGCATCCCGTGGGTTGCCGTGGGCCGCTTCGTCCTGCGTGCCGCACGGTGGCTCTTCCTGCTGTTCCTCGGTTTCATGGTCGTCGCCCTTTCGCTCAGCCGCAACCCGTCCGAGCGCCTCATGGGGCTCTTTGTCCTTGCGCTTACGGGCGTCTCGCTGGCGTACCTGCTCTTCGTCTCGTCTCGCCTCACGCTGGACTTTCCCGGCATCAACGAGCGTGACGTCGAGGCTGGTGAGGGGGTGGAGACAGATGGCCCAGAGGACGACCATGTCAACGCGAAATCGCCGCATGGGCTTCCAAGGCACAAGGGGCCGCAGGGCTTGCGGGGCACGATACAGGTCGTGCGCCTCGACGCGGGGGCGGCGCGCGTGACCGTGGCCAACAACGCGCCGCTTCCGGTGCTGTATGCCCGGACCGCCCTGTCCATCGTTCAGGAGGATCCCGAGGACGCTTGCTCCGGCAAGCCAGCGGCGAGCCTCGTCCTGGGCGAGCCGTTCGTGGTGCCCGCGCACGCCAGCCTGCCCACCAGCGTCTCGAACGTCTTTGGCCATGTGGGCATCTACACCCTCGACGCAGCGGGGGTCCGCATGCGGGACCTTACCGGCCTCTTCTCGCGAACCTGTGGCATGCGGGGGCTGTGGCGCGTGCGTGTGGTCCCCAACCTGTACCGCCTCACGCAGGGCATACCCAGAAGGCGCAGTGTCACGCAGACGAGCATTGGCCTTCCCGACACCCCCTCCGACACCCTCGACTACGATCGTGTGCGCGACTATCGCCCGGGCGACCCGCTTAAGACCATCCACTGGAAGCTGGTTGCCCACGGTCAGGGCGACCTGTATACCAAGCTGTTCGAGACCGCCACGGTCTCGTCGGTCACCCTCCTGGTGGACCCGACCGGCCCCGAGGGCTCGGATACTTACGAGGTGGCCCGCAGCCAGTTTGACACCATGCTGGAGGGTGGCCTCTCGCTGATGGAGCATGCCCGGGAGGCGGGGCTGCGCGGCTCCCTGCGCTTCGTTGACCGTGGCGGCTCGCTGATCGAGACCAGATGGGAGGGCTGGGCCACGCTGGGGTGGTTCGTCGAGATGGTGCGACGGCCCTCGTCGGCACCCGATGCCGCTTCGCGCGGCGTCGCCGCCATCCACTCGATTCGGGACGACAAGTCGGGCTACGTCATCGTTGCCACGAGCTGCCTGACCACGGAGAGCGTGCGGGAGCTTATCGCCTGCCATCGCTTCGGTGTCTCGCTGCTGGTGGTGCACGCCCTCCCGCGGTCGGCGGGCTCGGATCGCCAGCGACAGGAGTTCTTCGACGCCCAGCTGCGCAACGCGTCGGTGGATGTCATCGCGCTTACGGAAGGCTCGCAGATCATTCGGGAGGTGGCCTCATGAGCTTGGTGAGGAATGGCGGTGCCGCCGCCCCGCGCCCACCATTGTGGCGAGCGGACGCTGCAGAGCGCCTGCGTGCCCTGCTGCCCGAGATGGCCTTGCTTGTCGTCACCGCCACCTGCTTCTCCATCGCGATCTCCCTTGACGGTGCGACAAACTTGCTCGCCCTCTGCGTGAAGATGGCTGTCTGCCAGCTCATCGTGCAGACGGTGATGTATGCCTTCACCTACCTTTCGGAGGACAGGCGGATGGTGTCATTGGGGCCGATCATCGTCCTGCTTGCCTCGTACGTGGTCAGTGCGTTGCCGTCGTTCAGGACGGCGTCCGTCGGAGGCTATGACTTCGCCACCTTCATGGCAATGTACCTGGGCGTCGTGGAGTTCTGTGTCACGCGGCTGCGGGTGACGTTTGTCTTCCTGCTCATCGAGCTGGTGGTGCTGATTGGCGAGGTTGCGGAGTGGGGCCCATTGATGGCGCTGCATCTCGTTGCCATCGGCTGCCTCTTTGCGCTCTTCTTCATACGCAGCTCTGCCATGCACATCACCGTGGGTGGCGAGCTTGCGGAGCCTGCGCCAACGGCGGCTGCCGACGAGGGGCGCGAGCGTCCCGTCCTAGGCATATATGCGCAGGTGGCAGCCGTGGGTGTGGCGGCTTGCGTGCTGTGCCTGGCCATGGCGCTAGCCACCATGCCCCTGTGGTGGCCAGGTGGTGGGGGAGCGGTCGAGGTCACGACCGTCTCCAGCCCGGACGCGGACGCGAGGCCCGTCGCGACGCCCGGGGATGACGGCGCCACGGCAGGAGGCAGCCCCGGGACAACGGGGATGGCCTCGTCCACGGGAGGCGCCTCGCCGTCAGATGCCGTGGGAACTACCGCGCAGTCGGGCTCGCATGGCACCGGGGGCGTTGGCTGGATCGCCCTTGCCCTGCCGCTGCTGGTGCTCCTTCCCTTTGCGGTTCGCTGGCTTGTGAGCCTGCGCAGGAGGCAGTCGATCAGGCATGAGCGCACGGGCGCCGACCGCGTGGCCAGGCTCTACCAAGCCATCGTCGACCGGCTGGCGGTAGCGGGGGTCGTCCGCGACGAGTCTGACACGCCGCAAGAGTTCCTCGTGCTGCACGGGGATGAGCTCACGGACCTCACGGCATCGGCGGGTCTCGGCAACGAGGCGTGGGAGGCCCTCACGGATGCCTACCAGAAGGCGCGCTATGCCGGCGACGATCCCACGAGCCAGGAGCTCGAGACCAGCTGGCAGCTCTACGACGCCCTGCCGGGGTGCCTGCGCAGGAAGGTGGGCTGGAGGCGCTACCTCCTCGAAGCCTTCTGGAGGCTGTAGGCCTCCGGCGAGCCCCATTGACATGCACGCCCCTCAAGCCCTAGACTAGCCCTCCGTTACGTGCAACAGCGCCGGGAGGCATATGCACTAATCGCTTGCCATCGAGGCTGACATACCTAGGCAATCACGTTGACCTCTGCAAGGAGTGCATCATGTCTGACGTTCGCGACCCCAAGGAACTGTTTGGCTCCACCCCCATCCCAAAGCTCTTCTTCACGGCCGCCCTGCCGGGCGCCGTGGGCATGCTGGTGTCGTCCATCTACAACATCATGGACGGCGTGCTCGTAGGCAACTTTGTTGGCGAGAATCCGTTCGCGGCCATCAACCTTGCCATGCCCTTCGTCATCGTGCTCTTTGCGTTTGGTGACCTCATCGGCGTGGGCTCGGCGGTGCCCATCTCCATCGCCCTCGGCGAGAACCGCGACGACGACGCCAACAACATCTTCACCTGCTCGTGCATCATGAACGTGGCCACCGGCGCCATCCTCGGCGCGCTTCTGTGGGCGCTTGCGCCAACCTTGTTCGCCCTCATCGGCGCCACGGGCGAGCTTGCCCGCCTTGCCACCACCTACCTGCGCGTCTATGCCCTCTTTGCCCCGCTTACCACCATTGGCTACGCGCTCGACAACTACCTGCGCATCTCTGGGCACATCCAGCGCAGCCTCTTTGCCAACACCTTCATGGCGGTATTCGGCTCGATACTCGAGGCCCTGCTGCTGGCGGTGTTTGGCCTGGGCGTGGGCGCCGCGGCGTTCGCCTTCAGCGTGGCCATGGTGTGTGGTGTGGGCATCTCGCTCTGGCCGTTTTTGCGCGGGGGCCTCCAGCTGCGCTTCGTTGCGCCGCGACCCTCGCTTGCCGACATGGCCGAGATCTTCCGCTGTGGCGTGTCCACCTTCCTTGACAACATCACCGGCCGCGTCACCTCCGTGGTCATGAACGCCGTGCTGCTGCGGCTGGGCGGCGCGGACGCCGTGGCCATCTACGGCATGTGCATGTTCGCGGCGGGGTTCGTGATCCCGCTGGTGTACGGCACGCTCGATGCCCTGCAGCCCGCCGTGGGCTACAACTGGGGCGCCCGCGACTTCAGCCGCGTCAAGTGGCTCGAGATCTGGTGCTTCGGGGCCGTGGCGCTGCTCAGCCTGGCCACCATGGCCGTGCTGCTGGCGTTCCCTGTTCCCTTCGTGAAGCTGTTCATGCCCGGCGCCACTGGCCAGCTGCTGGCCGAGGCGGTTCGGGCCCTCAGGCTGTTCGCGCTGGCGCTGTCGGTGCGGTGGTTCGCGTTTGGCTCGCAGTCGTTTCTGGTCAACGTGGGCGAGGCTGTGCCCGCCACGGTCATATCGGTGTGCACGGCCTTCGTGTTCCCGCTTGCGCTCATCTGGCTGCTGTGGCCGCTGGGCCTTACCGGCATCTGGCTGAACGACCTGGGCAACGCCCTGCTCACCTCCGGGCTGGGCGTCGTGCTGCTGCTGAGGTTGCGCACGAAGGTGCGCGCGATGCGGGCGCAGGACCCTGCGTGACGGTGGCGCCGACGCTTGTGATGCGAGGCCAACTTCGGTAAGCTGCCTCTCGAAGCCAAGAGGGAGACTGCCATGGTGGCCAAGTACTTCGACATAAACGAGAACGGCTGCAGCATCCGCTGCAAGCTGTACTGCGCCGACCCGCATGCGGTGCGCCGCGTCATCGTGTTCTGCCACGGTTTTGGAGGGCACAAGGACAACCATGCCGCCGAGACCTTTGCCGGGCGGGCGGTGGCCAAGCGCAAGGGCACGGCGGTCATCGTGTTCGACTGGCCCTGCCATGGCGACGACGCCCGCAAGAACCTGCTGCTCGAGGACTGCGACACCTACCTGACCACGGTCCTTGGCTACGCACGTAAGCGCTTCGACACCGACGAGCTGTATGCCTATGGCACGAGCTTTGGCGGCTACCTGCTGCTGAAGTACCTTGCGGACCACGGCAACCCCTTCCGGAAGGTGGCCCTGCGCTGTCCCGCCATCGACATGCTGGGCACGCTGCTGGGCGCCGTCGCCACCGACGAGGAGCGTGCCAACCTCGCCGCGGGAAAGCCCGTGCTGGTCGGGTTCGACCGCAAGGTGCGCGTGGGCCCGCAGTTCGTGGAGGGGCTGAAGGCGACGGACCTTCGTCAGGTGCCCTTCTTTGACTACGCCGACGACATCCTCATCGTGCACGGCACGGCCGACGACGTCGTGCCCATGCAGGACTCCGCCCAGTTTGCCGACGACAACGTTATCGAGTTCGTTCCCATCGAGGGCGCCGACCACCGCTTCCGCGACCCCAAGAAGATGGACGCAGCCATCGCCCTCATCATCGGCTTCTTTGGCCTCTAGGCTGCGACACGCAGATTGTTGTCGGGCTGATGAGGTACCATTGGGCAAAGGGCCAGCCAGCGCCTGCTTGCCGCGTGCATTCGGGTGCTACGTGACGCAGGGAGCGGACCATGGACAACCGGGAGATCATCGACAGCATTCGCAGGCGTCGCCAGCCCCACCTTCCGTATGTGATGGGCAGCCTCGTTGGTGGCGCCGTCGGAGACGCATTGGGGTACCCGGTAGAGTTCATGAGCTACGCCAGCATCCAGGCGCAGTTCGGTGCTCAGGGCATCCGCAGCTACTGGCTTGACCGCACGGGCGGCGTGGCGCTCTTCTCCGACGACACCCAGATGACGCTGTTCACGGCGGCTGGCCTGCTGGAGGCTGTGACCTGCGACCCCGTGGGCCTCTCGCGCGAGGTGGTTGCCAACCACGTGTACCGGGCCTACCTTGACTGGCTGCACACGCAGGACCACTTGTTTGTTAGCAATCCCGGGGCGTCCCAGCTGGTGGACGTACCCGAGCTGCAGCACCGTCGTGCCCCGGGCAACACGTGCCTGTCGGCGCTCTATAGCGGGCAGATGGGCACCATCGAGGCACCGCTCAACAACAGCTGCGGCTGCGGCGGCGTCATGCGCGTGGCGCCTGTGGGGCTGCTTGGCGATGATGGCATCCTGCGCCGCGCGTGGGCATATGCCGCAGACGTGGCGGCCATCACGCACGGCCATCCGATGGGCTACATCCCGGCGGCAGCACTGGCCCAGCTGGTGAGCCTGCTGGTGATGGACCGGTCGCAAGGCGCCTCGCTCGAGCGGGCGGTCTCCTCGGTTATCGAGGGGCTTCCGCGGTGGTTTGCCGACCAGCGGGAGCATGCCGACGACATGGCGTCCCAGCTGCGCCGAGCGGCTGCGTTGGCCGCCGGCGTCGAGCCCGACTACGACTGCGTCGTGCAGCTTGGTGAGGGCTGGGTGGGCGACGAGGCGCTTGCCATCGCCGTGTTCTGCTGCCTGAGGCACCCGGACAGCTTTGACGAGGCGGTCATCGCCGCCGTCAACCACGGGGGAGACTCCGACTCCACGGGAGCGGTCGCGGGCAACATCATGGGTGCCTACCTGGGCATCGATGCCATCGGCCCCCATTGGACTGAGCATCTGGAGCTGCGCGGCCTCATCGAGGGCCTCGCTCGCGACCTGTGCGAAGGCTGCCTGGGCGTGGACGAGCGCGGCTGGTGCAACGACGCCGCGTGGCTTGATCGTTGGGCTCGGCATCCCATTGGCAGCCTTGCCGTGGTGCGCGAAAACTCATAGCCCCCGTCGCGCTTCTGGTGGCGGTTTTGCCCGGAGCAAAACCGAAGCACGGCGGAAGTGCTCGGAGCACTTCCGCCGTGCGGGAAGCGGATTCGCTGATGGGGCTACTGGAGCAGGATGCTGTCCTCGCCCCAGCCCATGCGCTCGATCACGCGATAGAGCGCCCCATGCCAGAAGCCGGCCACGATCGTGCGACCGTTGGGCTGATCCCATGTCCAGACCGTGAGGCTCCCATCGGACGTTGTGCTGGTTGGCGCGCCCATCAGCTCGCGCACCTGGTCGTCGTCCATGCCGATTCCCAGGCGGGAGAGCGCCTCGTCAGCCATCGGTCGGGCGGCCTGTGCCTTGGTGTCGTCGGCCGCGACGCCCT
This sequence comes from uncultured Coriobacteriaceae bacterium, assembly GCA_902788705.1. Classification (GTDB taxonomy): domain Bacteria; phylum Actinomycetota; class Coriobacteriia; order Coriobacteriales; family Atopobiaceae; genus UBA1367. The sequence continues at coordinate 27,230 of CADALE010000004.1, forward strand.
TGGCGTCCTCCGCCTCGTGCACCGCCGTGCCCACCAGCACCATCTCGCGCTCCCTGTCCAGACGCGTCGTGGTGATGCTTTGCGCCTGCGAAGGCCGCCCCCAGTCGCTGAACACGGTGAGCGTGCAGGTGGCAGGCCCAAAGATGGCCTGCTGGTGGCTTGCGAAGTAGTGCGCGCGTATGGTGTAGGTGCCGCCCATGGCCCTGCGTATCTCGTACAGCTCGGGGCCGTAGCCGTCGGTGATGTCCTCCGACACGCGACCGCCGGCGTACGTGAGGCGGTGGGCGTAGTACGCCTCCTCGCCAGAGGGCTCGGTCACGTGCAGGTCCACGTCGGTCTCGTCGGCGTCCCAGGCAAGGGTGACGCGCAGGTCGCAGTCAAGCACGCCCTCTAGGTCGTCGCCCAGCGACGGCAGGTCGGGAGCCTGCTGCCACGACTGCCCCTCGGCCCAGGCGCGCAGCACGTTGTACTCCTCCACGGCAAAGAGGGCGATGGCCATGGGCCTGCGCTGCCACGGGGTGAGCGCGGTCTCGCGATACGCCTCGCCTGCCTCCTCGGCATAGGCGCGCGCCTTGGCCTCGTTGCCAGCGGCATATGCCTCGCGGGCCAGCTCGGACAGCACCAGGGCCACGTCTCGGTGGCTCTGCGAGTCTTCGCCACGCAGGCGCAGCACGCGCCTCATTGCCACGAGGGACTCCTCGAGGCTTCCTGCCTCGCGCAGGCGCCATCCCAGCACGCGCAGCAAGGCGGCATCCTCGATGCGCAGCTCAGCCAGGTTGGTGAGCACCCTCACGCCATAGTCCTCGTCATCGTGCGCAAGGAACCACCCGGCGCAGTCAAGGAAGAACGAGGGCGAGAGGCGGTACTCGTCGCGCGTCGACAGGTAGGCATCGCGGGCTGCACCCTCGGCGCCGCCCGAGTGCGCCTCGTCAAGCGCCTTGAGATACGGCGCGTTGGGCATCCAGGCTTTTACCTGCACCGATACGCTGGGACTTTCCTCCCTAGGGCCCATCGGATCGCCTGCGGGAGCAGACGCGGCAGCGGGGCTGCGAAGCGCCGAGGGGGCGGCCATCCTGCGCAACGGCTCCATCTGGGGCATCGGTGCCGAGTCCGCAAAGGCCCCCTCGGAAAGCATGCCATCGAAGAGGGACGCCGCAGCAAACCCATCCGGCTCCCAGCCCCCGTCCCAATCGTTACCTCCAGAGCGCTGCCGTGAGGTTGCTGCCCTCATGCCCATGCCGCCCGCCTCCGCCATGCGACCGCTCCGTCGGTCGCGCATGGAGGGTGCCGGCTGCGGTCCCGTCGGGTAGTCTTCCCGCCACCAGGCAAGCAGCTTGGCCCACTCATGCACGAGGGCGTCATGGTGAATCCGGGCGTCCGCCTCCTTCGAGGACAGCCGCATCCGCCCGGCCATGGCCTGCTTCCATGCGGTGTGCATCGTCTCCCAGCTTGCGGGAGGCTCGATGTCGTGACGAAGCCACTGGTCAAGGGTCTCGAGCACGATCAGCGACGTGACGGGGGACGCCACGCCAAAGCGCCTGCCAAGCTCCTGCAGCTCGTCGGCGTACTCGTCGGCTCGCGGCGAGAGCAGCGAGACCCTGCGCGCTGCCCATGCGCGGGCAAGCACGCTACCCTCGCGGGCGTCTCCCGCGGAAAGGGCAAGCTGCCTGCCGTCCTCGGCAAGCTCGATGGTGGTGGTGTCGGCGGTCAGCCTTCCGATGACGGCTCGGCGCGAGCCGTCGGCCGTGCCCATGTCGCACACGTCGGCGATGCCGTGCCCGCGCACCTCGAGGAGCCTCGAGGCGCCGTCGGCAACAAGCAGGTGCATGAGCCCATCGGCATTCTGGGGTGCCACCGCAAGGTCCACCATGCGGCCGCCACAAGCCTGTCGCACGGCCTCGGCGTCGCGCTCGACGCCGCTCACGATGGCAAGCACGTCGCACTGGCGCGGAAGGCGCGTCGCCTCGTCAGAGAGGGTGTCGAGGCCGTCGGTAAAGAGCACGCAGACATTGCCGTCGGCCAATCCTGCACCTGCTCCCTGTATGCCCTCGAGCTGCTCGGCAAGCCTGCGGAAGCTCGTGCCGCCGTCGTAGCGAAGGCCTCGCACGTGCTGCACCAGCTCGTCGGCAGACGCAAGCCGCACGTGCTCGACGATGTCGTTGGCAAAGGCGACCAGCTCGATGGATCGCAGCGTGGGCGCGGATGCGTAGGCACGCAGCAGCCCGAGCTCGCTCTCGTGGTCAATGCCCGCGCGCGACCCCGACACGTCCCAGAGCACGGTGAGGCCCGTGAGGGCGGGCACCTCCTCGGTGGTGCTGGGGCCCTCGTCCGACGCGCAGAACCAGACGGTGCCGTCGGCGTCGCGCTCGCTTAGCACGAAGGAGGTGGGCAGCTCGGGCATGGAGATGCGCACGCAGTCGCCCGGGGTGAGGTTGCGGTCGTCGCGCCGCAGGGTCCAGGAGCCTTGGGCCTCGCTCATCGAGGCGTCGCCCACGCCGCTGATCACCGGCGCGGGGCACTCGAGCATGGCCACCTCGATGCGCAGCGAGCGCCGGTCGAGGTGCTCGGCGGGCATGGGCAGGTCGAGGGTTGCCCCGTGGGTGCCAGAGAGCAGCAGGGGAGCCGTGTAGCGCAGCATCAGCGTGCGCCGCCCGTGGGCAGGCACGGGATAGACGCGCGTGCGGTAGACGTTGCCCCTCACGGCCTCGACGAGGCCCGGATCGGCCCCGCGACGCTGCTCGGTCTCGAAGGCCACGCGCGCCTTCTCCTTGCCCACCACGACGCCCTCTATCATCTGCCCGTCGATGTCAAGCGCGTAGCCACACACGACCGCGCGGTCGGGCAGGGGGATGGCAAACGACGCGCTGATGGGGCGCCCGTTTGGGTTTGCCACCACGACGCTCTGCGTCACCTGCGCAAAGATGCCGCTTACCCGAGCCTCCACCTCGAGGCTCTCCAGGGTGCACGGCCTGTCCTTCGACTCCCGAGGCGTCACGTCAAGCCAGTGGACCGGAACAAGCGTCGCGATGCCGCCCTCCACGTCCACGACGTTGCCCACCATGTGCCTTGAGAACCATCTGCCCAGCAGCGAGTCCATCTTGCCTCCCGTCATCGAACTACCCATTCATGTTGCAGCATCATAGGGGTGTGCCTTGACGACTGTTGCGCAAGCTGTCAGATGTGGCCGCCAAGCGGCCCTGCGCTACCTCAAGCCGGGGAACCCCTGCTGGCGCAGCGCCTCAAAGAGCACGATGGCGACGGCGTTTGACAGGTTGAGCGAGCTGATCTGCCCTTCGCGTGGGTCGACGAAGTTGCCGCAGATGTCGCGGCGCAGCTCGGGGTGCAGCTCGTCGTGGCGCACGTGCCAGCGGTCGGCGTCCACGAGCGCCTCGTCGCCCACCATGGGGATGCGCTCGCACCTATCGGGGTTTGCGGCAATGAGCTGCTGGTCAAGGCCTGCGCTCTCCCTGCCAAACACGAGCCAGTCGCCGTCATGGTAGGCAGCCTGGTCGTAGGTGCGCGCACCGATCTTGGTAAGCAGGTGTGTGCCGGAAGGCAGGGGAGTGCCAAGTTCGACGCCCAGCGCATCCCGCACGAACGCGTCCCAGTTGGCATGTACCACCAGGTCGAGGCTGTGCCAGTAAGCAAGGCCGGCGCGACGTACCGCCATGTCCGAGAGGTCAAAGCCAAACGGGCCCACCAGATGCAGGCGCGCGCCCGCAAGCACGCAGGTGCGTCCCACGTTTCCCGTGTTGGCGGGTATCTCGGGCTGTACCAGCACCACGTTCAGCACGCTGCGCTCCTCTCATGGAAGGTGGCCAGCGCCGGTCCGCCGCAGGGGCCGGCCGACACCGCGCCAGTATACTGCATGCGCCACCGCCGTCCTCGCCTGCGCGCCCATTTCTCGCGCCGGACGAAAAGCCCGCGTTGCACAACTGGCCACGTTGGCCGCTTGCCTATAATGTTCAGACAACGCGGCGCACCCGTGCGCAAGCGCCCACGCCCTGACACCGACCAAGCAAAGGAGTGCCCATGTGGTGTCCCAACTGTGGTAAGGAGATCCTCGACTCTGCCTCGTTCTGCATGTTCTGCGGTACCGACCTCAGGCCATACAAGACCTCGAGTCCTGCCCCCACCCCCGCTCCAACTCCTGCTCCCGCCCCCACGCCGGTGCCCGCAAGCACCGGGTCAAACCTCTCCGCCAACCCCACCCAGGACCGTCCTGGCGACACCAACGGCATGCGCCATGCCCGCCAGTTCATGCGCCTGCTCGACTCCAAGGGCATGAGCTACACCTACAAGCACGAGCGCGAGGGCGACAACCTCAACGGCGTGGTGCGCGTCCAGCTGGGCGGCGGCGGGCTCAACTTCCCGCCCACTGCCTTCTGGGTGGACTTCGACTTCAACAACAGCGGCGAGGGCGACTCCATCCACATCTCGGCCGCCGGCGTGATGTCGTTCAACCGCTCCAACCGCATGAACTGCCTGCGCGTGTGCAACAAGGTGGGCAACGAGCGCCGCTTTGCCCGCTTCTACCTGGACGAGGACGACGACCTGTGCGCCGATGTCGACTCCTGGGTAAGCGACGAGAACGCCGCCGACCGCGCCTACGAGCTGCTGATGCTGTTTGCCGGCGTGTTCAACGTGACGTGGAAGGACTTCGAGAACGCGCGCTAGCGCCTAACCACCATACCAACCGCAGGAGTACCCAAGGAGGCATCCATGGCACTGTTCAACTGGAAGGGCGGCTCTACCTCGGTCAAGGAGCCCGAGACCGGATCCCAGCAGCACAAGCGCGAGTTCTGCGAGCTGCTTGACAGCCGCGGCATGTACTACGACGAGCGCGACGGCGACCCCACCACCGTGATCATGCGCTTCGGCGGCGGCAGCTTCAACTTCGACCACATCACGGTGTTCATCGACTTCGACCCCAACAGCAAGGCCACCGGCGACACGGTGCACCTCGTGGCGCTGTGCCTGGGCAAGTTCGAGGGAGGCAGGCTTGAGCGCGGCCTGGAGCTGTGCAACGACATCCTGCGCCGCAAGCGCTGGGTGCGTCCCTACATCGACGACGACGGCGACCTCGACTTTGACGCCGACATGTTCATCGGTGGCAGCACCGCCGCATCTGACACCTTCGAGCTGGTGCAGGCCATGGTGTCGATCATCGACGACGTGTACCCCGACATCCAGCGCGCCTAGTGGCATAGCGCGGCCGGCATACGACGAGCCAAGAGGGCGGGGCCCAGGAGACGAAATCCTGGGCCCCGCCCTTACGTTGCCTCTTGTGCAATCGCGGCGCTGCTGCCTACTCGTGCAGCTCGAGGCTGCAATACTCGCCGCGCTCACCCTTGAAGCGGTTCAGCACCAGGAACTGGAACACGGCGGATACCAGCACCACCGCCAGGGACACGGTAATGGCCATCACCACCACGGCTTCGTCCTCCACGGCAAAGCCGGCGTTCATGACCGTGGCCGCGTCGTACACCGTGTGCCACAGCACCGGGACTGCCAGTCCCAGAATCAGGTAGAGGTTGGCGTTGGCATCCCCCTCCTGCTGCGCGTAGCGGGCGCGCCCAAGGTTTGTGCCCATGATGATGCCCAGCGCCATGTGCATAGCGAAGACGGGCAGGCGAATCAGGCTCACCACGATGTTGCCGCTGCCGTAGAGAAGCTCCTCGAGCGCGGTGAACCCCACGCCCACCCCGGCGCACAGGACGCCGTGCTCGTAGACGTTCTTGGGCTTGACGAGCCGCACCACCAGGAGATACACGAGGAGCTTGCTGAGCTCCTCGGCAAGGCCGGCCGCGAAGAAGCTGCTCACCAGCGACTTGAGCGTGAGGGTGGGGATGAGGTCGCTCAGGGGCTTGCCAAAGACGTTGAGCACCAGAAGGCCGGCGAGCATCACCATGACGGTCGAGAGGAACGGCGTGACCATGCCAAGGGCCACGGGCAGCACCGCCGCCTTCCTCTCCATGGGCTCGGGGGTTTCGCGTGCATACATCCTGATGTAGAAGACGATGCAGAGCGCATACGAGAGTAGCGAGACGATCAGGTCCATCGCCCATCCCTTCGGTTGGCTTCTTTCGTGGCGGTCGCCGTCCGACATGATAGCGCTGTTGGCCGGCAAGTTGCCTGTCACAGGGAGGCTGCGGGGAAAGATGGCGCCTCTCGGCGCGTCTGCGGGGTGCATATGCCCGGCGCATGGCAGTTCGCGGCCCTCCTGCCGAAAGGGCGTTGCAGGTGGTCGATGCCTCATGCAGAAGAGTGCCTGTCTGGGCTATCGTGTCCCCAACGTTTCCCACCAGCGAGGGGAGTACCTTATGAGCAAGATCGTCGTCGTGGGTGCCAACCATGCGGGCACCGCCGCCATCAACACCATCCTGGACAACTACAAGGGCAACGAGGTCGTGGCCTTCGACGCCAACTCCAACATCAGCTTCCTGGGCTGCGGCATGGCCCTGTGGATAGGCAACCAGATCAGCGGGCCCGACGGCCTCTTCTACCAGACCAAGGAGCAGTTCGAGGCCAAGGGAGCCACCATCCACATGGAGACCCCGGTCGAGCGCATCGACTTCGACGCCAAGGTGGTCTACGCCACGGGCAAGGACGGCACCCCGTACGCCGAGCCCTACGACAAGCTGGTGCTGGCCACCGGCTCGCTTCCCATCATCCCGCGCTTCGAGGGCGGCGACCTCGAGAACATCCAGCAGGTGAAGCTGTTCCAGAACGCTGCCGAGGTGGTGGACAAGCTGAAGGACCCGGCCATCAAGACGGTGGCCGTGGTAGGCGCGGGCTACATCGGCGTGGAGCTTGCCGAGGCATTCCAGCGCTGCGGGCGCCACACGCTGCTGGTTGACATGGCCCCCACCTGCATGGCCAACAACTTCGACCCCGAGTTCAGCGCGATGATGGCCAAGAACCTGGAGGACAACGGCATCGAGGCGCACTACGGCGAGGGCGTCGACCACTTCGAGGGCGTGGACGGGAAGGTTACCAAGCTGGTCACCGACAAGGGCTCCTACGACGTGGACATGGTGTGCGTGTGCATCGGCTTCAGGCCCAACAACGAGCTGGTCAAGGACTCGGGCATGGAGCTCTTCCGCAATGGCGCCATCCTGGTTGACCGCCACCAGCAGACAAGCATCCCCGACGTGTACGCCGTGGGCGACTGCGCCACCATCTTCAACAACGGTCTGGACGGCGAGCCTGGCTACATCGCGCTGGCCAGCAACGCGGTGCGTTCGGGCATCGTGGCCGGCCACAACGTGTGCGGCACCGCGCTCGAGACCCCGGGCGTGCAGGGCTCGTCAGGCATCTGCATCTTTGACCTCAAGATGGTGTCGACGGGCCTTACCGAGGCGGCCGCCGGTCGCGCGGGCATCGCCGTGAAGACCACCACCGTCACCGACTGCCAGAAGGCGCCGTTCATTGAGCACGACAATCCCGACACCACCATCAAGATCGTGTATGACGCCAAGACGCGTGCGATCCTTGGCGCGCAGCTGGCCAGCACCTACGACATGAGCGGCAACATCAACATGTTCAGCCTCGCCGTCGAGAAGAAGGTGACGATCGACGAGCTGGCGCTGCTCGACATCTTCTTCCTGCCTCACTTCAACGCGCCGTACAACTACATGACGGTGGCGGCGCTTCAGGCCGACTAACCTGCCTGCGCGAGGGCTGGTTCCCCTCAGGCATGAGGGCCTTTGCGGGGACGGCACCTTACGGCGTCGTCCCCGCGTCGTTATCCAGGTGGCAAGCGGTTGTGAGGAGAGCCATTTGTCGAGGTTATGTGAAGAGACAGCAAAGGGCATGCCTTGGTCGTGTGTATGGATGTCAGCGGAAGATGCGCACCCGCGCTTCCTCACGAGGAGATGGAGCACATCATGAAGCGTTTTGCACAGCTTGCGATTGCGGCAACCCTGGCCATGGCGCTGGTTGGCTGCGGAGGCACCGCGGCTGACCAGGCGCAGGCGGACGACACGGCCGACGAGGCCATCACCGAGACCACCGATGAGGAGGCCTCCGCCCCCGCGACCTTGGGAGGCTGGCAGGTCTACGGCGAGCCCGCCTCCAACCTCACCCCCGAGCAGGCCGACATCTTCCAGAAGGCCACTGGCAACCTGCTGGGCGTGAGCTACCATCCGGTTGCCGTCATCGGCCAGCAGGTGGTGGCCGGCACCAACTACGCCTACCTCTGCCAGGCAACCGCGGTCACGCCCGATGCCCAGGCCGAGTGGGTGGTGGCCGTGGTGTACGTTGACCTTGAGGGCAACGCCTCGCTTACGGGCGTCAACGCCATCGACCTTGCCGACCTGCACACCGTCGAGGCAGGCGCCACCGAGGCCGTGGGGGCGTGGGCGGTTGCCGAGCCCGCCATGGCAGCGACCCTTCCCGACGACGCCCAGGCCGCCTATGATGCGGCTGCCGAGCAGCAGGACCTCGAGCTTGTTGCCCAGGCGCTGCTGGGGACGCAGGTTGTGTCGGGCACCAACTATCAGGTGATGTGCCTGGGCCATGCCGCTGACGAGCCGTACCAGGTGTACGACCTCACCCTGTACCAGGACCTCGAGGGCAACGTGCAGATAACCTCGATGAATGCGCTTGACCTTGGCTTCTATGTCACCATGGACGTGGCTGAGTAGCCGAGGGACAGAGTCAAGACTGGGGCCAGGGGACGTCATCCCCTGGCCCCTTTTTGTGCCCGTTGGCGACCCTGGCCAGCTAGTTGCCGTAGCGCCACTCCCTGGACTTCGAGATGCTGCCTCCCACGTCCGACGGCTGGCAGCCGTACCTCCTGGGCTCTGCGTCATCCGGCCAGAGCGACATATAGGGGTCTCCGGTCAGGAGCACGTCAAACGAGAACTCCTCGAGGCTTGACACGTCTCCAGCCGCGGCGGCGTGCATCTCCTCGAAGGTGCGCGGCTCTCCGCCCTGCGTGATGGTGGCCTCGTCAATCACGTAGAAGCGGCAGTACAGCGTCTTCTGGGCATCGCCTGCCGCCTCCGGCATGAGCGAGCCCCAGATGGCGTCAGCCAGCTCGTTGATGCCGGCGCAGAATCCCTCGGGGTCTTCGGGCAGCGCGCCTCGCGGCATCACCACCCACGTGCGCAGCGTGATGTCGGTGTAGGACTCATGCTCGTCCCATTCCAGGTTGGATATGGCCATGACCTGCGCTTCGTTCACGCCCTGCAGCGTTGCTGCGCTCACCTGTGCCAGCTCGTCATCCACCTGCGACCCCTCGCCCGGCTGGTACCACTTGCTTTGATAGTCAACCTGCTGCACGGGGGCAAGCTGGCCGGAGAGGTCGTCAGGCTCGCACGGCTCGTCGCTGGTGCGGTAGCCCGAGAGCAGGACGTCGCACTGGGCGTGGTCGAAGGTCAGGCCCCCGTTGCTGCACAAGGTTGCCTCGCGGCACTCCTCGAAGGACACGAACTGCGTGTCGCGATTGTTGGGATAGTCGTATGAGAGGGGGTTGTACGCCAGGGCTGTGGGCGTGTCATCGGCCAAGAGCACCACATGGGTGTAGCTGCCCGCAATGTCGCCTACCTCGTTCACCAGCGCGACGAAGGTGTCGGGGTCGCGCAGGGGGTCGTCGTCACCTTGCGACCACACATAGAGGTCGCGCCAGGATAGGATGGTTCGGTTGCCCTGCAGCGCGTCGAGCGAGGACAGGGCCTCGAGCAGCTCGGCGTTCTCGTCCCGGGCCTCCCGAGCTGCCGCGACGCGCTCCTCGAAGCGCGCCGGCTGCTCCCAGCGCCAGTAGTTGACGTTGGCATAGAGGCCCGCGTCCTCTCCCGACAGGCAGACGAGCCGCACCTGCACGCTGTCCGTCTCGTCGCGCGTGGCGGGCACGGGGATGGGCCCGTTGTCGGGGAAGGGGTAGGCAAGATCCACCACGTCCCAGCGCTCGCCCGTGGCCTCTTGGATGTGGTCCTGCGCAAGCTCGGCGATTCGTACCCACATCTGGGGGTTGGTGGCGTCGTCCGTGTCGCCATAGCCGGCCGAGGAGTCGGGCCACTGGCCGGCAGCCACCATGGCGCGCAGCTCGTCGACGGTGGCCAGGCGCTCGCCATCCGAGACGTAGCGAGCCCTGACGTCGTGCAACGACTGGATGGACCCGGCCAGCGCGTCGAAGGTGGCAAGGTCGCGGTCGTTGGTGGTGCGGTCGCTGATGAACCGCGCGGTGGCGCGCGAGTCGCCGATGGGGGAGTCCGAGCACGAGCGCGCGCACGACGCGATGCCTACCGACAGCGTCGCGAACGCCAGGAAGCTTGCGAGCAGCGACAGCGAGGCAAAGGCTGCCAGCAGCCCTCCCACCACCTTGAGCACGGTGTGGGACTTGCGCGGAGCCTGCTGAGGCTGCGGCTCCTGCTGGTACTGGGGCATGTCTGGCGGCGGGGGCGGGCACGTGCCGGAGGTGTTGGGCATGATGGGGGGCGTCCCGAAGGACTCGGCTGGCTGCTGGCCTTGCGGGCCTGCGTTGGCGCCCTGCGCGCAACCTTGGTCTGTGGCGCCCTGTTGCGACGCGAGGCGACGCATCTCCCGCAGCTCCTCGCTGTGGTTGCTGAAGTCGTGGTTGGGATCCATGGGCGCTCCTCACGTGGGCAACGTAACCATGATAGGGCTTCGCGGGACGCATGTTGTCCTATCATGAGGCGGAATGCGGCGAGGGGAGCGGAGGAAACCATGGGCTTCGTGCTGGGTCTTGCGCAGTGTGGCTATCCGGGCGATGGCAACGTGGTGGCACAGGTGGGCCGCTTCGCCAAGGAGGCCTCCCAACGTGGCGTCAACCTGCTCGTGTTTCCCGAGGACCTCATGAGCCCACGCCGCCTTGAGCCCTCCGAGCTGTGGCGCATTGCCCAGCCGCTTGACGGCGGCTTCGTGGGTGCCATCGCGGCGTGCGCCGTCCAGCATGGGCTGTGGGTGGCGTTCACGACGTACGAGGCCGACCCGGAGGGCGGCGCCCCGTTCAATACCGCGGTTGTGCTGGATGACGGGGGCTGCGTACGGACAACGTATAGGAAGTGCCATCTTTACGACGCGCACGGCGTCCGCGAGAGCGACCGCAACAAGGCGGGATCGTCGCTGTGCGAGCCCATCGACACGCCGTTTGGCCGCCTTGGCCTCGCGATTTGCTATGACCTGCGGTTTCCCGAGGTGGCGCGACACGCTGCCCTGAAGGGGTGCGAGGTGCTGCTGTATCCCTCGGCCTGGCACGACGGTCCCTGCAAGGCCGAGCACTGGGAGACGCTTCTTCGGGCCCGCGCCATCAAGAACGAGCTGTTCGTGGTGGGTGTGGGCAAGGCGGGGGATCGCTTCGTGGGGCGCAGCTTGGTCGCTGATCCGCTGGGTCGCACGGTCGTGGCAGCAAGCGACGCGTCCGAACAGTTGCTCACGTGCGAGCTTGACCTTGCGCAGATAGCACGGGCGCGCGATGCGATGCCCCTGCTGCGCCATCGGCGGGACGATCTCTATGGGGCGCTTGTGGACGCCGGCTGACGGCAGATGCGCCAGTCAGACAGGGGCGGGCGGTTAGATCACCACGTGGGTGAGGGGCTTGCCAGCCACGAACCTCCGCAGGTTCTCGCAGGTCACGGCGCAGATGCGGTCCTCGGTGGCGGCACAGGCGCCAAACGCCACGCCCGCTCGGTGCGGTGTGATCACGCACCTGGGCTCGCTCCACAGGGGATGGTCTGCCGGCAGCGGCTCGGGGTAGGTTACGTCGAGCGCCGCCCCACGCAACCTGCCCTGCGCAAGCACGTCGGCAAGCGCGTCGCAGTCCACGTAGTTGCCCCGGCCCACGTTGACCAGGATGGAGCCCTCGCGCATCATCCGCAGGCGCCGCTCGTCCAGCCAGCCAACCGTCTCGGGCACGTTGGGCAGGCAGTTGACCACCACGTCTGAGGCGCCAAGCAGCGACTCTGCCTCGTCCAGCCTCACGAGGCGCGCAAACCCCTCGCGCGGGCGGTCGACGTCTCGGCACACTCCGGTGCAGCGAACGTCAAAGCTGGCAAGGCGACGGGCGGTGCTCCCGCCGAGGTCTCCGGCGCCAAAGATGAGCACCTCGGCCCCCTCCAGCGTCATGACGGGTCCTGCGTCGTGCCAGTAGGCGCGCTGCTGCTGGCGTACGTACGTGGGCAGGTTCTGGGCCAGCGCCAGCACCTGTCCCACCACGTACTGGCTGATGATGTGCCCGTAGGCGGTGCCAGCAACGTTGGTGAGGCGCATGCCCTCGGGGAAGGGGATGGGGCCCCGCGTGTACCGGTCGGTGCCGGCCCACGTCTGCTGAACCCAGCGTACCGTGGTGGTGCGTACGAGCGCCGAGGGATAGGGCTCGCCCACCACGACGTCGACGCCGTCCATAAGGGCCACCAGCTCGTCGTCGGGAAGCGGATGCGCCACGGGGCTGATTACCTGCGTGACGGTGGAGCCGGGGCCTGCGGCCTCGCGGATCTGCTGCAGGTGATGCTCTCGAAACGGGACCAGCACCAGCACGTTGACGGGCTTGCTCATGGCGACTCCTTGGTCGGGCGCGGGTATGGGCTGCCCCAGTGTAGCAGCTGCGCGCTAAAGCTCGATGACGTCGAGGTCATAGGGCACGTGTAGCGCTCCCGTGAAGTGCTGGCGTCCCTCGGCCAGGTAGAGCTGCTGCCGATCGGCGTAATGGGCGTCCTCGGTGTGGTACAGCAGGAGGTTGCGCACGCCAAGCCTCTCGGCAGTGCGGCAGGCCGACGCCACGGTGGAGTGGTGCTTCTCGTAGGGGCGGAAGCGGTCGGCTTCCGCCTCCAGGCAGAAGGCCTCGTGCAAAAGCCACTCGGCGCCTCGTGCGTAGGGCTCGCCAGAGGCGCTGAGCGGCTCGTCGCCGCAACAGACCAGCCTGCGCCCCTCGCCCATGTCAAGGCAGAGGCCAAACTGCTTGGCCTTCGTGGACTGGATGTCAAAGGAGGTGACGTCGTGGCCCATCACCTCGCGCGTCTCGCCGTCGCCCACCGTGACGAAGCGCAGGCGTCCGCCGGCGCGCTCCATCTCCTGGGGCAGGAGCAGCTGTGCCATCTGCTGCAAGATTGAGATGACCTCGTCGTGGCTGTAGATGGTGACGGAATCCATCCTTCCGGAGGCCAGCGCGTAGCTTTGCATGCGCATCATCCACACCACGCCCATCAGGTGATCAAGGTGGCGGTGGGTGACGAAGATCTCGGGAAGCGTCTCGGGCGAGATGCCGGCTCGGCTTAGCTGCGTGACGATACCCGAGCCGCCGCCACCGTCAACCAGCAGGCGGCGCCAGCCGTCCTCAAGCACGAAGCAGGTGTTGTAGCACTGCGTGACGACCGCGTGGCCTGTGCCCAGCATGGTGATGCGCATGGTCCCCCCTCGAGTTGGCTGCTGGAGATTGTACCAGCGCGGGGCGGGGCATATGGGCTGTGGAAAGAAGGGGTCCTTTGCGTGGCGTGGCCTTCCCACGCTCCACAAAGGACCCCAAAGTCAGGCAATCTGCAAGGCAGGCTTACTGGGCCATCTCCTTGGCGCGCTCGATGCGGGCAAGCACGTGGCTGCGGCCGCACAGCGCGAGCGTCTCGCCGATTCCCGGCGAAGCAGCGCCGCCCACCACGGCAACGCGGATGGGCTGGAACACCTTGCCCTTGCCCATGCCCAGCCGCTCGGGCAGCGGGTCTAGCGCGGCCTCGATCGCCTCGGGCGTGAAGCCGTCCTCGGAAAGCGCCGCGAGCGCCTCGCCGGCGGCGTCAAGTGCCTCGCGAGCACCAGCCTTGCCGAGCCACTTGGCCACGGCCTTCTCGTCGTACTCAAGGTCGTCATCATCGGCGTAGAGGAAGGCGGCCTGGGCCACGACGTCGCCAGACAGCGTGGTGCGGGGCTTGAGCGCGGCAGCCAGCAGGTCATACCATGCGGCGTCGTGCAGGCACTCGCCAACGGGCTCGAGGTCGTGGGCGTGCAGCTCGGGGATGAGCACCTCGTCGGCAAACTGCTGGTCGCTCATGGCGTGCAGGTACTCGCCGTTTATGAAGTCCAGTTTCTTCGGGTCCATGATGGCAGGGTTCTTGCTCACGTGGTCAAGGCTGAACTCGCGGGCAAGGCGCTCGCGCGGAATCACCGTGGAATCACCGTCGGGCGACCAGCCAAGCAGCGACAGGTAGTTGACGAAGGCGTCGGAGAGGTAGCCCGCGTCACGGTACTCCTCCACGCTGGTGGCACCGTGCCGCTTGGAGAGCTTCTTGCCGTCGGTGCCGAGGATCATCGAGATGTGCGCGAACGTGGGCGTGGGTGCGCCAAGCGCCTCGTACACCATAATCTGGCGCGGGGTGTTGGACAGGTGGTCGTCACCGCGGATGACGTGGGTGATGCCCATGCGCGCGTCGTCCACCACGGTCGCGAAGTTGTAGGTGGGGGTGCCGTCGGAGCGGAAGATGATGAAGTCGTCCAGCTCCTTGGCGTTGAACGTCACGTCGCCATGTACGGCATCGTGCACGATGACGTCGCCGCGGTCCAGCGGTACCTTGATGCGGATGGTGTAGGGCTCGCCGGCGTCAACGCGGGCCTGTGCCTCGGCGGGGTCGATGTCGCGGCAGGTGCGCTGGTAGCCCTGGAAGGGGTCCTTGCGCTCCTGGGCGGCCTTGCGGTCGGCCTCCAGCTTCTCGGGGGTGCAGAAGCAGTAGTAGGCCTTGCCCTCGGCAACCAGGCGCTCGGCGGCCTCGCGGTAGATGGGCAGGCACTCGGTCTGCCAGTAGGGGCCATAGTTGCCGCCAACCTCCGGGCCCTCGTCCCAGTCGAGGCCCAGCCAACGCATAGCACGCAGGATGATCTGGGTGTTCTCGTCGGTGGAGCGGGTGGGGTCGGTGTCGTCGATGCGCAGGATGAAGGTGCCGCCGTTGGCACGGGCAAAGGCCCAGTTGTAGATGGCGGTGCGGGCTCCGCCCACGTGCAGCTTGCCGGTGGGGGAGGGCGCGAAGCGCACGCGAACGTTCTGGTTCTTCGACACGGTGCTTCCTCTCGTGACGTGTACGAATGTGCAACCCGACCAGTATAGCCTTGCGTCTGGCCGCTGCGACGCCTCTCACAAGTTCGTCGCACCTGTTCGGCAGCCCCGTGCCACGGGCGCGGGCGCTTGACAGGCTTTGCGTAGACTCTGGAGGAGGGGGAGGCGCAACGACCCCAATCGGCCAGGCCGGGCCCGTTCGCCCCGCTTGAGTACGGGTACACCCGTACACGAACGACCCAACCGGTCCGGATGGCCATCGCCAAGCTAGCGGTCGCAGCCCACTACCAGGCCCGAGGCGCGCGTCGCCACCGCGAGCTGCGTGCGGTTCTCCAGGCCCGTCTTATCCAGCAGGTGCTGCACGTGCGTCTTCACCGTGGAGACGGAGAGGAAGAGCCGCTGGCCAATCTCGGCGTTGGAGAGGCCCTCCACGAGCGCCCGCAGCACCTCGAGCTCGCGCTCAGTGAACTCGTCGTTTTTGGCATGACCCACGTAGGTGGTGGGTGCGGAGCTCGGGTAGACGCACTCGCCCGCCACGGTGCGGTCCAGCACCTCCAGGATCGACTCTTCCGAAGCCTCCTTGTACCAGAAGCTCTCCACGCCCAGATCGTGTGCCCGCCCCAGCCATGAGGACTCGGGGATGGAGGTGACGACGACCACCTTCATCTGCGGCGCGGCGCGCTTGATGCGCCGCGCGGCCTCCAGGCCGTCGGAGCCGTCCGCCATGAGCACGTCCATGAGCACGAGGTCCACGCCGCCGCGCAGCACGTAGGTGTCGGCAAAGGCCGCCGACTGCAGGGAGTGCACCACCTCGTAGCGTTCTGAGGATCCGAGCACCAGCTCCAGGTATTTGCTCGCGAGGCGCTGGTCCTCCACGATCATCACGCGCGTCTTTGCCATGCCTTCGTCGCTCCCGCCTTCGTGGGCCGAGCGCCGAGGTGCGCGATGGCCTCGTGAGGCATTGTACCATCGAGGCGCGTGTGCGCATCATGTGCCCGGGCGCCTTTCGCCCGGCGATTTCCGGAGACGCCCGTTCGGGCCCCTGCGCGGTCCACGCGCCGGGCTTTCCCGCTCGCTTCCGCACATCAGACCTGAATCTATCAACGGGGGCTCACCTAGCCGTGTCGAGGCACAATGCTACTGTCGACACGAAGTGTCGAGGCGTTCACAATGCCTTTACGTTTGGGATGCCGCCCTGTCGAAAGGAGTTTTCGGATGGCGAAAAACGAGAATCGCGCCGCACAGTCCGCCCCCGTTTCGTATGGTGTCGGTCAGGACAGGAGGAGGTCGCGCGTGGCAGCATTGGAGACAAAGCAGGAACTCTTGCGTCACTTGGATGCCGCGACGCGCACACTCGACTTCTCTTCGCTTGCGCCCTTCACCACCGCCCACATCGCCAGCTCGATCATGGTCTCGCGCAACCTCGCGAGCCAGTACCTGAACGAGCTCGTCCGCGAGGGCCAGGCGGTCAAGATCAACACGCGCCCCGTCATCTTTTTGCACAAGCGCGGCGTCGAGCGCTTCCTGCAGACGCGCTTCGATCGCTGCGAGTTCGACTCGGTCGAGGACCTCATGTCGGTCATTGGCTACGGTGGCAGCAGGGACTTCGACAACGCCATAGGGCACGACCTGTCGCTCTCCACATGCGTGAGCCAGCTGAAGAGTGCCATCAGCTACCCACCTCACGGCCTGCCGGCGCTGCTGGCAGGAGAGCCGGGCACGGGCAAGGCGATGCTGTCGCGCCTCATGTTCGAGTTTGGCGTGAACACGCGGGCGCTGCCGGTGGGCGCGCGCTACGTTGCCGTGGACTGCTCGCGATACGGCGATGACGACGTGCGCTTCAGGCATGACCTGCTGGGCGTGAAGGGCCTTGCCGGCTACCTGAGCGAGGCGCAGGGCGGCATTGTGTACCTGGACAAGTTCGACCAGCTGTCGCGCACCTCGCGCGACCTCGTGCTCGAGCGCCTGCACAACGGGGCAATCAGCGCCACGGGTGGAGCGTCGGCGTCGCCCGTGCGCATTGTGCTCTCCGCCTCGCACGCCACCGATGACCAGACGATGCAGCAGATAGCCCACCGCGTGCCCATCGTGGCCTCGGTCCCCGCGCTGAGGGAGCGCACCTCGGAGGAGCGCACCGATCTGGTCATGCACTTCCTTCGCATGGAGGGCCGTCGCGTGGCGGCCGACGTGGCCATCAGCCGCGGAGCCCTGCGCACCCTCGTGGAAGCCTCCTTCGAGGACAACGTGGACGGTCTGAGGGCATGCGTCACCAACTGCTGCGCGGGAGCCTATCTCAACCGTGCCGAGGAGCGGCTGGTCATCCATTCGTACAACCTCCCCGCGCAGGTCTTGGGGACCAGTTCCGTCGAGGAGGACGACGACAAGCTCATCACCTGCGACAAGCCCGTCTCCCCTGAGTCGACCTCGCGCATCGGTTGCTACTTCCAGTCCATCCTCGACGCGTTCCGCACCTACCGCGAAGGGCGCACCAGCTTTGACGAGTTCTTCTCCACGGCGTCGACGATCGTGCGCGAGTACCAGGACTACCTCAACTTCGAGAGCCGCGCCACCAACCCGCGCCTGGGCGCCTATGAGCAGGTCCTGGCGCCCATCTTCGACGAGGTGAACGCGACCTACGGCATCGAGCTCTCCCGCAAGACCTGCCATGCGCTCGCGCAGTCGCTGTGCATCCAGCTGTGGGGCGACGCGGGCGTGGCGCGGTGGCGCACCGCCAACGCGGCCGAGCTGCAGGCGCTGCTCTCGACCCTCACCAGCTACTCGCGCACCAGCACCGTCATCGTGGACCAGGTGTGCTCTGCCGTGTCCGTCGCCCTCGGGGTGAGGCTGGACGCCCTCTCGCAGATACCGCTCCTCATCGAGGTGAAGGAGGCCGAGGACGCCACGAGGACGCCCCGCG
Source organism: uncultured Coriobacteriaceae bacterium (assembly GCA_902788705.1). GTDB lineage: Bacteria > Actinomycetota > Coriobacteriia > Coriobacteriales > Atopobiaceae > UBA1367. Next base: position 45,145 of record CADALE010000004.1, read on the forward strand.
AGAACGTGGGCATCATCCTCGCGCACGGCTACTCGACCGCCACAAGCATCGCGGACGCCGCCAACCGCATCTTGCACCGTCGCGTGTACGACGCCATTGACATGGCCTATGACGAAGAGCTCGCCGACGTGGCGGGCCAGCTGTCGCGGCTCCTGGAGTGCTACGCGTACTGCCCGGTCATAGCGGTGCTCGTGGACATGGGTTCGCTGTCAGAGGTGGACAAGTCCATCCACGGAGCCCCCAACGGAGACCTCTTCGTGGTGAACAACGTGTCGACTGGCCTTGCGCTGGAGGTCGGTTCCGCCCTCCTCTCGGGGGATGACCTCACCGAGACCCTCGATCGCTCCATCGAGGTGCTGGCTCCCAGCTATCGCGTCATCCATGGTGCCCACGGCTATGACGCCATCGCGTTCTGCTCGGAGAACGGCGCCGACGCAGCCGACCGCATCCGCCAGCTGGTGGCGGCGAGCCTTCCGGACGACCTGTCCGTGCGGCTCGTCACCGCCGACTTCACCGACCTCGTGCGAATCGGGTCCGAAGCCCCGATCTTCGCCAACTATCGCGTCCGAGCCATCATGGGTACGATGGACCCCGGCATCGCGGGCGTTCCCTTCGTGGGCCTTGAGGATATTCTGGCCGACGGCTCCTCGGAGGCCCTCGACCGTGCCCTGGTGGGCGTGCTGGGCCCCGAGGGCATTGCACGGTTCCACCGCGACCTGCTGCGCAATGTCACGCTGAAGAGCGTGGTGGAGTCCATCACCATCCTGAACCCCGAGCGTCTCTACTCCGAGGCGGACCGCGCGCTCGCGCGCCTCCAGGAGCTCATGGGCGAGTGCATCGAGCAGCGCAAGGTGATAGGCATCTACGTGCACCTGTGCGGCCTCATCGAGCGGCTGGTCACGAAGAGCTTCGTGGAGACCCATCCTCGCGGCGCGGCCTTCTCTGACGAGCACGCCGAGTTCGTGGAGTGGTTCCGCGAGAGCTTCCGCGACCTCTGCCAGCGCTATCGCGTGGAGATACCTGTAAGCGAGATCGCCTACGTGTACGACTTCATCTATGGCAACCAGGCATCGGGAGGGCAACCGCCCGTCGATGCGGGAGGCGTCGGCCTCAACGACGAGTGAGGGCCGGCATACGTATTGGCAACGGCACGGAAAGAGACAAGGAAGGAGTGTAAGCATGAGTATCAAGGCAGGAAGGATCGACTATCGCCTGCTCCATGGCATCGTCCAGGGCTACTGGTGCCCCACGTACGCGACGCAGCGCACCATGATCATCGATGACGCCACGGCAAACGACGAGGTCCGCAAGGCGGCCATGAGGATGAGCAAGCCCTCTGGCCAGGCGCTCTCGATCATCACGCACGAGACCGCCTACGCCAACTTCAAGGCTGGCAAGTACGACAACCACACGGTCTTCGTCATCGCGCGCGACCCGCAGACGTTCCTTGACCTGATCGAGATGGGGCAGGAGATTCCCGTCCTCACCCTCGGTCTGACCGAGCTTCCTACTGGCGAGGCCGACGGCGTGCAGGCGGGGAGGCGTGCCTTCATCAAGACGGAGGACATGGACACCTATCGCAAGATCGTCGCGACGGGCACCACGGTGGAGGTCCGCTACATGACGAATGACAAGGCCGTTCCCATTTCCGAGTACATCACCCTATAGGAAAGAAAGGTGGTAGAAGATGGAACTCAACGCGTTCCAGATCATCTTGGTCGTGCTCCTGTCCGGCCTGCGCGCCGCGGACATGTACTCGACCCAGGCCCTTCCCTTCATGCATGCCCTGTGGTGCTGGCTGGTGGGTATCGTACTGGGTGACCCCATGGCAGGCCTTGTGGTCGGCGGTACCATCCAGCTCATGAGCATGGGCGCCGTTGGCATCGGTGGCGCCTCCGCGCCTGACTATGGCATGGCTGGTATGGTTGCGACCGTGCTTGCCGTCACGTCGGGCAACAGCTCCGACATCTCGGTCGGCCTGGCCGTGGGCGTGGCGGTGGCCATGCTCTACGTGCAGCTCGACGTCATCTTCAAGATCTACAACTCCTGGGTCTTCTCGGTCATCCGCAGCTTCGCGGTCAAGCGTGACTACCCCAACATGCTGCGCTCGTTCTTCCTGAGCCATCTGTACCTGTTCATGCAGGGCGCCCTGCCGATGCTGCTCGTGTTGCTCTTCGGCCGGCAGGCCGTCGACGCCGTGCTCGCCGTCATGCCCGCGTGGTTCACTGCTGGCCTCAACGTGGCCGCCGGCATCCTGCCCGTGACGGGCTTCGCGATGCTGCTGACCTTCATGCCGTTCAACAAGTTCTGGTACTTCGCGGTGGCCGGCTTCGTGTGCGCCGCCTACCTCAACCTCTCCGTGTTGCCCATCGCGCTGATCGCCATGGTCATCGCCATCTGCTACTTCAAGATCCACTCTGAGGGCGTTGCCGCTCCCGCTGCCGGCGCTCTCGTTGACGGAGGTGAACTCGAAGATGAGTAAGGGATTCCTCAAGCCTGCTGACATCTCCCCGACCGACTTCAAGGAGCCGATTCCGACTCCGCTGCCCAACGGCTCCTACGCTCCCGTCCTCACCAAGGAGGACCTGGACATCTGCTCGCGTCGCATGTGCGTCATGGACACCGTGTCCTATGCCTACGCCACGCAGAACGCCCCCTGCGCCACCTATGCCTCCTTCTACGCGCTGCGCAAGATCTACGGCGGTGACGAGGACGCCTTCAATCGCGCCATCCTGAACCAGCTCGACTGCGTCTTCAACGCCACGCCGCCCGTCTCCGGCCTCATCCTGGGCGCCGGCTTGGCTATCGAGGACACCGGCCATGAGGCTGGCCAGCAGGCCGAGAACGACCTCAAGGTCGGCCTGATGGGTCCCGTCTCCGGCATCGGCGACGTCTTCATCTGGATCCTCCCGCTCACCATCCTGGGCTCCATCGCCGGATACATGGCCATGGAGGGCAACCCCGTAGGCATCCTGTCTTGGGTCGCCATTTGGGCCGTGCTCTACGTCTGGCGTATGCAGAACTACAACCAGGGTTACAACGCCGGCGTCCAGATTATCACCACCATGGCGGACAAGCTTGCCGTCCTCACCGACGCCGCCTCCATCCTCGGCCTCATGGTCGTGGGCTCGCTCATCTACTCAACCGTTGCCATCCACACGCCGCTCACCTTCGCGTTCGGCGACGTGGCGCTGCCCATCCAGGAGGGCGTGCTCGACCTCATCTTCCCGAACATCATGGGCATCGGCGTGACCGCCCTCGTGTACCGTCTCATCAAGAAGGGCACGAACCTCTCGCTCATCATCCTGGGCATCATCATCGTGAGCTGCGCCTGCGCCGCTTTCGGCATCCTTGCCTAGTCCTTCCCTTCCTTTGCGGCCGGGACCTCGCTGCCCCGGGGTCCCGGCCGCGCCGCACGAGGCCCGCATGTTGTGCGATAGTGTTGTGCGGGCATGAAACCATCTGGGAGGTAGTACGCGCTTCTAGGGGCCTCGCCCCTAAGGAGTGGACGAATGAAGAGGGAATCAGACGTGAGACACATCATCCTTGCATCTCACCATCGCTTCGCGGCGGGGCTTGCCGATACCATCGAGTTTCTGGGAGGGCCGACCGACATGGACGTGATCTGCGCCTATGTCGACGAGACGCCCCTGGAGGACCAGGTAGCGGAAGTCTTCGCGAAGTTCGACCCCGCAGACGAGGTGCTGGTCTTCACCGACATCCTGCAGGGAAGCGTCAACCAGCGTTTCGCGCCCTATGTGGGGGAGCACGTCTTCCTCATCGCGGGTGCCAACGTGGCCCTCACTCTCGAGCTTGCACTGGCTGCGGAGCCGCTTACCTGCGAGGGGATCGAGGCGGCCCTCCAGCTTGCGCGCCAGTCCATGTGCCTCATCAACACCTTCCAGGCAGACGTGGACGACGAGGACGAGTAGGGCAAGAGTCTAGAGACGACCCGCGAGGGGCGGATCCGGGCCAGATGCGCCGTGGGCTTCGCCCCTTGCGCATATGACGATTGGAGTTGCGAGAACATGCTCATTTCCGAAGTGATTTCCAAGATGAAGGCCTTCTCGGGCGGGAGCGACATCTTTGGCTCCAGCAAGCCGATCGACCCCATCCGCACGCGTGACCAGGTGCTCTATGGCAACGTGAACCAGGAGTGCACGGGCATCGTGAGCTGCATCTGGCCCTCGACCGAGATCGTGCGCGAGGCGCAGCGCCTGGGCGCGAACCTCATCATCTCCCACGAGGCCATCTTCTGGAACCACGGCGACCGCCAGGGCTGGCTGGCCTTCAACAAGACGTTCCAGGCCAAGAAGAGCGTGCTTGACGAGTGGGGCGGCGCGGTGTGGCGCAACCACGACTACATCCACTCGCAGGTGCCCATCGACGAGGGTGACGCCATGGTCGACGGCATCTTCTACGGCCTTGCCTGGAAGCTCGGCTGGCTCGACTACCGCGTGGGCGAGAAGTCCATGCCCATGGACTTCGAGATCCCCGAGACGAGTGCCGCAGAGCTTGCGTCCTACCTGGTGGCAAAGCTCGGCCTGCGCGGCACGCGCCTGATCGGCGATCCGGATGCCCGCGTGCGCCGCGTGCACATCCCCATGCACCTGATCGGCCCCTCAGACGACGCGGAGACCCGCTACCTGGACGAGCACGACGTGGACTGCCTGCTTTGCATGGAGACCACGGACTTCACCACCTGCGAGTGCGTCCGTGACGCCGCCCAGCTCGGCCAGGGCAAGGCTGCGATCACCATCGGGCACTTCAACGTGGAGGAGCCGGGCATGGAGTACCTGCCCCACTGGGCGGCGCGCGCGCTCGGTACCGACGAGATCGCCTGCACCTTTGCGCCGCAGGGCGATCCGTTCCACTACATCCTAGCGAAGTGACAGCAAAGGGGATACACCCCTAACCGGTCAGACAGCAAAGGGGATACACCCCTAACCGGTCAGACAGCAAAGGGGATACACCCCTGGCCTGTCAGACAGCAAAGGGGATACACCCCTGGCCTGTCAGCAGAAAGGAGAGGCGCATGGACCTCAACCCGCGCCCGATTGCGAACGACCTCGGGATCGTGAACCCGCATCCCGAGAAGGAGAAGCCCTCGCGCTGGACCTTCATGAAGGTGCTGCGCGAGCACTCCGACCTCAAGGAGTACTACCCAGAGATGGACCCCTTCGTGGAGGCGTATCGCTGGAAGGACAACACCTGGTGCATCTTCAACCCCTCCATCATGAACGGCTGCGGTGACGTGTGGAGCTACCTCGTGGTGGGTCCCGAGAGGGCGCTCCTCATCGACACCGCCTTTGGCCTGGGCGACCTGCGGGGCCTGGCTGAGCACCTCGCCGGCGGCAAGGAGGTCATCTGCGCCAACACCCACAAGCACGTGGACCACATCGGCGGCAACCCCCAGTTCGAGCGCGTCTACATCAACGAGTACGACGCCGAGGCCCTGCGCGACCAGATGACGCCCGACTACATGGCGAGCTACCTCATCGGCGAAGACGGCGAGCCCACGGCGAGCGGCTTTGCGAAGAGCGACCTCGTGCCCTTCCGCCCCTATGAGGTGGTTGCCTGCCCGAACGGCTACACCTTCGACCTGGGCGAAGGCTACGCGGTGACGCTCGTGCACCTCTCTGGCCACACCGCCGGCCAGTCCGGCTTCCTCGATCGCCAGACCGGCTGCTTCTTCATCGGCGACTCCACGAGCGCGCTCCTGGACGAGGGCGAGCGCTACCCGCAGTTCTGCACCATCCGCTCCATGCGCGACTGCCTGCAGGCCGCCATCGACACGTACGGCGAGGAGGTGAGCGGCCTCTACCCGGGCCATGGCACCTTCGACCTGCATCCCGTGACGCTGCAGTACATGCTCAACGCCTGCAACGTGATTCTCGAGAACCCCGACCACTACGACAGCGAGCTCAGCTGGTTCGGCCGCGCCATGTACACGCGCAACATCTACCAGTTCGGCAGCGACCTCAAGTACACCATGGAGACCGTGGGATGAGCGTGAGCTTCCTCTACGTGCGCCACGGCGAGACCCTCTTCAACGTGACGGCGCGCGCCCAGGGCTGGTGCGACTCGCCGCTCACGGAGCAGGGCATGGCGCAGGCGCGTGCGTGTGCCGAGCGGCTTGCTGGCGAGCGCATCGACCGGGCCTTCTGCTCGCCTGCAGGGCGCGCGGCCGACACGGCTGCGCTCGTGCTCGCGGGGCGCGGCGTCCAGGCGGAGCCGAAGCCTGGCCTGCGCGAGATGTATTTCGGCGAGTTGGAGGGCGCAAGCATTGGCGAGGACCCGCGTGTGGGCGAGCTCTGGGAGCGGCTGGACTACACACCGGTGGGTGGCGAGAGCGCGGCGCAGGTCATAGCCCGCATCCGCGCGACTTTCGAGGAGCTTGCGGGGGAGTGCGCGGAGGGCGAGCAGGCGCTCGTGGTCTCACACAGGGGCTACTTCCTCTTCATGCTCGCGGCGCTTTTCGAGTGGAGCCTCGAGGACGCGCTTCTGGACCCGGGCTCGCTCGATTTGATTCCGAACGCCTCGGTGGCGCGCTTCTCTTGGGAGGGCGGCGCCTGGCGCCTCGACGCGATGCCCGCGTGAGGCTGCGTCTGGGCGAGGTGAAGGGCCCGCGTGCCGCCGCGATGGCGCACGCGGGCCCGCTAGGTTTTGGTGGCTTCGTTTCTGGGTGGGTGTACCCGTACACAAGTGAGGTGAAGTGGCCCGTGCTGGCCGGTTGGGCCCGTTTGTGCACGGGTGTACCCGTACACAAAAGGGGCCAAGCGCCGGGTTTTGGCCGGTTGGGCCCGTTTGTGCACGGGTGTACCCATACACAAGCGAGTCGAAGGGCACCCGCGTACCCCCCCGCGCGCGTGAACCCCGTCCCTCGCAACGGACCGTCGGCCCCACGGGACCACGGCGCAGCAAGCCCGTACCCCCCGCCCCTCGCCGCAGCAAGCCCGCACCTCCGCTCCACGCAGCGCGTCGTGCTCACCCTACCAGCGCGCCTGCAACATCGGCATGCCCCGCCTCGGCTGCGCACTTTGTAACGGTCACATTTCGTGCAATTGCCCAACGGCGCGCCCGCACCTAAACTGCTCACTCAACAACCGCATAGCGTTGCCAAAACCGGAGAAGCGGAAGTAAAGCCTGCTGAGGCGCATACAGAGAGTTCGGGCAGCTGAGATCCGAGCAGTAGCTGGCAGGCATAATGGACCCGCTGAGGGCGCGAAGAACCCGCAGGCAGTGTTGGCTGCCGTTATGCGGAGGAAGTCGCGACGGAAGCCCGCCGTCACAGGGCAGGGAGTGATGGCTCCCACAGAGAGAGCGGGCGTGCGCGCCCGCTAATCGAGGTGGCACCGCAGGTGTCTGTGCTTTCGCACGCGTAGACGCTTGTCCTCGAGACCCATTGGTCGAGGGTGGGCGTTTTTTCATGCCGAAGCAGACTCGGTACCGGGCCCGCGAGCCCTGCCCATCCTCAAGGCGCCATATGGCGCAGAAAGGAGGCCGTCATGGCCAAGCAGGATATCGCCCGCGAGAAGAACCCGTACCGCATCTACCTTTCCGAAGACCAGATCCCTACCAGCTATTACAACCTGCGGGCCGACATGCCCACCAAGCCGGGCAGGATGCTGCTGCCCAACGGCGTTCCCGCCGAGGTCGCGCACATCGCCCCAGTCTTTGCCGAGGAGCTCTGCCGCCAGGAGCTTGACGATGACACGCGCTATGTGCCCATTCCCGAGGGTATCCGCGAGATGTACAAGATCTACCGCCCGTCGCCGCTCTGCCGTGCCTACAACCTGGAGCAGTCGCTGGGCACGCCCGCGAGAATCTACTACAAGTTCGAGGGCAACAACACAAGCGGCAGCCACAAGCTCAACTCCGCGCTCGCGCAGGCTTACTACGCCTACCAGCAGGGCCTTTCCACCATCACCACCGAGACGGGCGCCGGCCAGTGGGGCACTGCCCTCTCGGAGGCAGCCGCGCGCTTCGGCCTTGAGTGCGACGTCTTCATGGTGCGCGCGAGCTACGAGCAGAAGCCCTTCCGTCGTTCGGTGATGGAGACATTCGGCGCCCAGGTCACGCCCTCTCCCTCCGATACCACCGAGATTGGTCGCAAGATGCTGGAGAACCCCGACAACTACACGGGTTCGCTGGGCACCGCCATCTCCGAGGCCGTCGAGCGCGCCTTGCACGTGCCTGAGAACCGTGGGCGCTACCAGCTGGGAAGCGTGCTCAACCAGGTGCTGCTGCACCAGTCGATTATCGGCCTGGAGTGCGAGACGGCCTTCGAGCAGCTGGGCGAGTACCCTGACGTGGTGGTGGGCTGCGCGGGCGGCGGCTCCAACCTGGGCGGCCTCATCGCGCCGTTCATGCGCGACAAGCTCACCGGCGTGCATCCTCACACGCGTTTCGTGGCCGTCGAGCCCGCGAGCTGCCCCAGCCTCACGCGCGGCCGCTACGCCTACGACTATCCCGACACCGGCAAGACCGCACCGCTCTGCAAGATGTACACGCTGGGCAACGGCTTCATCCCCAGCCCCGACCACGCAGGTGGCCTGCGCTTCCATGGCATGGCGCCAATAATCTCGCAGCTAAGGCACGACGGCTACCTCGAGGCCGTTGCCGTAAGGCAGACCGAGGTCTTTGCCGCGGCCGAGCTCTTCGCCAAGCTCGAGACGATCCTTCCCGCCCCCGAGAGCGCGCATGCCATCCTTGGCGCCATCAACGAGGCCAAGAAGTGCATCGAGTCCGGCGAGGAGAAGGTCATCCTCTTTGGCCTCACCGGCACCGGCTACTTCGACATGACCGCCTACGAGGCCTATAACAACGGCACCATGGTGGACCACATCCCCACCGACGAGGAGCTTGAGCTGGGGTTTGCCACCATCCCCGCCGTGCCGGGCATCCAGGCGCAGGGAGGCCTGCCGCTGGCGTAGCGCGTACCAGTGTTGCGATCAGCAAGTGAACCACCGGACCAGAGGGTCGGACCCTCTGGTCCGTTTTTTTCGTCCTCTGTCGGCCGTGCAGGCCGAGTACCAGTACCTGCGCAAGGTGGGCGACGAGTGGGTCGTGCTGCGCGAGTGGTCAACCGACAACGGCTTCGTCTACGTGCCCGAGAACGGAGAGCACGGACATTTCGAGCTCTCTGTGAGCGCGCGCAAGGTGGGAAGCGACGTCGAGTACGACCGCTACCGCAAGTTCACCGTTCTGTATTAGGTGCTGCGCGCCAAAGGGCCCCGAGCCAGCCAGATGGTAGAATCCGACTCGTTGAGCGAAGGGAGTCTCCTTATGTCGCTGATTGACGAGGAACGTGCGAATGAGCTGGTAGGCGAGGTGCGTGTCGCGCACGAGGCCGTGCGTGACGCGGTCGAGCGTGAGGTCTCCAAAGGACGGAGCCGCCTCAGGGCGTCGGCAAAGACGCGCAAGAGCGCCGCGACGCGAGGCCGCATCATGGAGTCGGTCCGCGCGCTCATGCGCGAGCGTCGTGCCATCGACTTCCAGATGTCAGAGGTCGCGGAGCGCGCCGGGATCACGAAGGGCGCCCTCTACTACTACTTCGCCGACCGCGACGAGCTCGTCGAGGCGGTCTTTGACGAGGAGCTCGACCTCGTGGTGGCGACCATCGAGCGCACGGTGGCCGAGGCGCCGTCGGCGCGCGAGGCGCTGCGTGGGCTCTGCCGCGAGTTCTCGACGCAGCTGCAGGCCGGAAGCCCCTTCGCCCTCGCCTTGACGAGCGAGGCCACGGTCTCCCATTCCGATGCGCTCTCGGTCGTCTCGACGCGCTTCATGCGGGTCGTGGACGTCCTTGCCGGCCAGCTTGAGCGCGCGAAGGGCGAGGGCGTGGTGCGCGAGGACGTGGACGCGCGCGTGGCCGCGGTGTTCCTGTTGGGCGGCTTCCTCATGGCGTCGCTCTCCGCCGCGGACTTTGGCCTGTTCGCCGACACGGACCTGCTGTTGGACGCGCTGTACGGGCTGAGCGTGCGGGGCGTGGGCGCCGAGCGCTAGGCCGCGGGGCCCGAGGGCAGGACATGCCCGTGGACGATGCGGCTGTAGTCCTCGTCGGGCACGCAGGTCTGGAAGACGACGGCGTCCTCTCCCACGAGGGCGAGGATTTCGTCGAGGATGCTGTCCTTGGGATAGTCGAAGATGCCCTCGACGCGCATGGACTCGCCGTTGACGGTGAGCACGTCCCCGGGCTGCAGGTCAAGGATGACCTCCCCGTAGTATGACCAGCTGTGGGTTATGTAGTAGCGGTAGCTCCACTCGGTGAGGCCGCCGTCCGACCTCGCCTCGACGAGGTCGGGGTCCCAGTCTGCCTCCCACGGCACGGCGCATCCTCATCGGGAGCCTCCTCAAGGCTGGCGGACCTATCTCTGGCGATAGCGCATGACGACCTGCGCGTGCTCTTCCTTGCCGTCGATGTAGTCGGAGAGCGCGGCCTCCGCGTCGCGCCCGTGGAAGAGCGCGCAGATCCCGCAGGCATCGCAGTCCGCGATGCAGACGTAGCGCTGGCGGACGTACGCCAGGCGCTCCTCGCGCGTGGAACTACCGATGCTTGGTGCCTGTGCCACGTGGTGCCTTCCTCCGACCGAATCGCTAGGAGAACTATACCGCGAAACCACGCCGTCACGGGCGTTCCTCGGCGGCGTTGCCCTTCTGTGTAGGAAATTTGAAACTAAGTCAAAAATATAAGCCCAATTTTGAATTGAAGTCAAAATTGGGAACAACACGAACGGTTTCGCAGGCAATCGAAGGAGGAATGCCAATGAATGGTGCGACGTGCGGCGGGAGTCCGCACTTCATCGTCGCGCGCGGGCTGGGCTGCAACTCGCTTCGCGTGAAGGGCTATTCGCAGGTGAGCCTTGACCTAGCGGCGGGATGCGCGCATGCCATCTGCGCCGAGGACAAGCAAGGGAAGACCGAGCTGCTGCTCACCTTGGCCGGAAGAATGCTTCCCACCGAGGGGAGGCTGCGCGTCGAGGGACAGGACGTCTCGGGCCTGAGGGCCCTCAACAAGGTGCGCAAGATGTCGGGCCTCGGCTTCTTTGCCCATGTCAACGACGTGGAGAAGGTGCTGCGCGTACGCACGGTGATCTCGGCGGAGCTCGGCTTGGCCGGCAAGCGCTCCAACCGTGCGGCCACGCTTGCGTATCTGGAGCAGTGGGGGCTCGCGGACGTGGCCGACAAGGCCATCGAGGAGCTTCCCGCGGCCATCTACGACCTGCTGGGCATCGCGCTCGGCATGGCGGCAGACCCCAAGATCTTGGTGGTGGACGACATCGAGCGCGACCTGACCGACGATGAGTCCCGGGCGCTCGCCGACAAGCTCATCACGCTCGCCCACACGACAGGCACCACCGTCGTCTGCGGCGTCATCGACTATCGCCTCGCCGAGCGCTTCGACTCGGCGACATGCATCTCCGAGGGCGCCGAGCACCAGCGCGACGCGTTCTATGGCGAGGCTGTCACGAAGGAGGTGGCATAGCCATGAAGAACCCACTGCGCGGCCTGCGCTTCTCGCTGCTGGACTTCCATTCGGCCCGCGCCAACGTGGGCATGAAGATCGCCATGCTCGGCATCGCGCTCATCCCGCTCATCTATGGAGCGCTGTACCTCATGGCCTTCTATGACCCGTACGGCAAGCTCGACACGCTGCCGGTCGCCGTCGTGAACGAGGACGTCCCCGTGAAGACGGAGGACGGCACCGAGGTCCATGCGGGCCAAGACCTCGTCGACGAGCTGAAGGGCTCGGACGCGCTCGACTGGCGCTTCGTCGACTCCTATGACGAGGCCGAGAAGGCCCTTGAGCAGGGCTCCTACTACAACGTGGTGGTGATTCCGAGGGACTTCTCCGAGAAGGTGGCCTCCGCGGAGTCCGACCATCCCCAGCAGGCCCACCTCGACCTGCGCGTCAATGACGCCAACAACTACCTGTCGTCCATTCTGGGCGCCTCGGTGATGCGTGTCGTGACCTCCGAGACCAACTACGCCATCGGCCAGAACTACTTCGTGCAGATCTTCGACTCCATCGACGAGACGGGGTCGTCCCTGCAGGAGGCTGCCAACGGCGCGACCAAGCTGAACGACGGTCTCGTCGACGCGCACGATGGGTCGCAGGCCATCACCAACGGTCTCGCGGACGCGAAGGACGGCTCGGCCCAGCTGGCCGACGGCCTGACGAGCGCGCAGGACGGCTCGCAGCAGATCACGGATGGCCTCGCGAGCGCCGGTTCCGGCTCGGCAACGCTGGCTGACGGCCTGAAGAGCGCCAAGGACGGCGCGGACCAGCTCGTCGATGGGACGCGTCAGCTGGCTGACGGCGCCACCAGCGCCAAGGCGGGCGCGGACTCGCTCTCGAGCGGGCTCGGCCAGCTCTCCGAGGGTTCAGGCCAGCTGACGAGCGGCCTGAGCAGCGCCAAGGACGGCGCGAACGCCCTCTCCGACGGTCTGGGGGAGCTCGCGCAGGGCTCCTCGCAGCTCGTGCAGGGGACGGCCTCCGCGAAGGAGGGCTCCTCTGACCTCGCGAGCGGCCTTGGCCAGCTCGATGAGGGCTCGCAGCAGCTGACAGGCGGCATCCAGGCGGTGTCGGACGGTGCCTCGTCGCTCAAGGACGGCCTCGACCAGCTGGTTGACGGCAGCGCGCAGGTGTCCGACGGGGCGCAGGCGCTCGTGGCCGGCCTTGATGCGAACGCATCAAGCATGGGCCAGCTGAGCTCCGGCGCGGCCTCCGTGGCGGACGGCCTTTCACAGCTTGACGGCGGCGTCGCGCAGCTCTCCTCCGCAGTGAGCTCCACGCAGTCCGCCGCAGACGCGACGGCGAGCTATGCCTCCGCGGCCAACGCGATTCTCTTGTATGATGTGAGCTACGGCAAGGACGGCTCGCTCGTGGTGCCTGCTGCCCAGGTGGAAACGCTGCTCGCGTCCGCCGGCGCGGCAAGCCAGTACGCCGACGCCACGTCGGGCGCCCTAGGTGGCATCTCCGACGGTGTGTCGGGCGTCGCCACGTCCGTCTCTCAGCTGGCGGACGGCGCGAGCGCGGTCTCCGCGGGCGTCGATCAGACGGTCGCCTCCGTCTCGGCGGGCGGCCAGCTCTATGACGGCGCCGTCGCGCTCGCCCAGGGCGCCGAGCAGGTGGCCGCGGGCATCGCCTCCGCCGATGAAGGCTCCGCTGCGCTCACGCAGGGCGTCGCGCAGGTCCAGGGCGGGGCAGACAGCCTCGCGGCCGGCATCTCCTCTGCCCGCTCTGGCGCGGAGCAGCTGGACGCCGGTCTCGGAACGCTGAGCACCGGCGCGAGCACGCTTGACGCAGGTCTGTCGTCCGCCAAGAGCGGTGCCGGGGCGCTGGCCTCGGGCGTGGCGAGCGCCTACGACGGCTCCGCGGCCCTTGGCGCGGGCATCGGCTCCGCGACCGAGGGTGCGGTCGCGCTCGATCAGGGCTTGGGCCAGCTCTCCGACGGCCTCGCCTCCGGCGTCACCGGCGCGAGCGCGCTCGATGACGGCGTGGGCCAGCTCGCGGCGGGCGGAACGGCGCTGCACGACGGCCTCGACCAGCTGCTCGACGGCTCCAAGTCGCTGACCAGCGGCATCGGCGCCGCACGCGAGGGCGCCGGCTCCCTTGAGGACGGCCTGACCAAGCTGCACGACGGCTCGAGCGAGCTGACCGACGGCCTCGTCACGGCGCAGGACGGCTCCGCCGAGCTTGCCTCCGGCCTGAGCGACGGTGTCAAGAAGGTCGCCGACGCGACAGAGGGCTCTGACGATAAGGCCGCCATGATGGCCGAGCCCGTCACGCTCGAGGAGCAGAAGTACACGACCGTTGACAACTACGGCTCCGGCTTCGCCCCGTACTTCATCGCGCTGGGCCTCTGGGTGGGTGCCCTGGTCATGACGTTCATCTTCAAGCCGCTCAACGAGCGCCTGATCATGGACGGCGCCAACCCCGTGATCGCCGCGTTCTGCGGCCTCGTGCCGATGCTTCTGGTAGGCGCGATTCAGGCGGTGCTGCTGGCCTTCACCATCCAGGTGCCGTGCGGCATCGCGGTGGCGCACCCGGTGGCGTACTACCTGCTCACGATGCTCTCCAGCTTCGTGTTCTGCGCGGCCATCCAGATGGTGATTGCCCTCTTCGGCTTCCCGGGGAAGTTCGCGGCCGTAGTGTTGCTGATGCTGCAGCTCACCACCGCGGCGGGCACGTTCCCCATCGAGACCGAGTTCCCCATCTTCCAGGCGCTGAGCCCATATCTGCCCATGACGTACGTGGTGCGTGCGCTTCGCCAGGCCATGGCCGGCGCGAACCTCGCGCTGGTTGGCCCCAACGTCGCGGCGCTCTGCCTCTTCCTGGCCGGATGCTTCGCGGTGACCTGCCTCGTGGCGTATCGTCGTCGCTTGGTCACGCTCTCCGACCTGCACCCGCTGGTCGACCTCTAAGCCCGGACCAAAGGGTCCAACCCTCTGGTCCCGGACCTTGTGGCGCGCCGCCAAGGACTGTCCTTGGCGGCGCGCCCTTTTGTTCCGCTTCCCGCGTGGTTTTCTCACAGGGAAACGGATCTGTCTGTTTACAGGGCGATGGCGGTTGTCCTACAGTCAAGGTGCTCGTCAAGAGGCGCCGCAATGGCGCATAGAGCCGAGGGACCGAGCCCGATGACGCTCCGGCAACCACCCGAGAGGGAACGGTGCCAAATCTCGGCAGGCAGCGCGTGCGCCGCCTGGAAGACGGGGAGCAGCGTTGTCACGTACGAGGCCCCCCAGTTCGCGAGGGGCCTTTTTCATGCCCCGCAAACCCCGTGCGCGGGAGAAGGGACGTGGCACATGAGCAGCAGGAACTACCTCTTTACCTCCGAGTCGGTCACCGAGGGGCATCCCGACAAGGTGTGCGACCAGATTAGCGACGCCATCCTGGACGCCATCCTTGCCAAGGAGGCGCGCCTTGAGTCTGAGGGCTACGTGTCGCCCACAGGCGTGCCGGCTTGCGTGGACAACGTGCGTTGCGCCTGCGAGACCTTCGTGACCACGGGCACCGTGGTGGTGGCGGGTGAGATCCGCACGCAGTCCTACGTTGACGTGCAGAAGATCGTCCGAGATACGCTGCGCCGCATTGGCTACGACCGGGCCAAGTACGGCTTCGACTGCGAGACCTGTGGCGTCATCAACATGATTCACGACCAGAGCGAGGACATCGCCCGCGGCGTGGACCAGAGCCTAGATGCGAAGGCAGGCGCCACCGACGAGCTTGACCTCATTGGTGCGGGCGACCAGGGCATGATGTTCGGCTACGCCAGCGACGAGACCGCGGCCTTCATGCCCATGCCCATCTACCTGGCACAGCGCATGGCCGAGCGTCTGGCGCAGGTGCGCAAGTCTGGCGAGGTTGGCTACCTGCGGCCCGACGGGAAGACCCAGGTGACCGTGCGCTACGAGGACGACGAGCCCGTCGAGGTGACGGCTGTGGTGGTGTCCACCCAGCACGACCCCGCGGTGGAGGACATGAACGTGGTGCTGCGCGACATGGTTGACCATGTGATTGCACCGGTGCTTGACGAGGTGGGCATCGCCTGGGACAACGCCACCATCTACGTGAATCCCACCGGCCGCTTCGTGGTGGGCGGGCCGATGGGCGACACGGGCCTTACCGGCCGCAAGATCGTGGTGGACACCTACGGCGGCATGGGACGCCACGGTGGCGGCGCGTTCAGCGGCAAGGACTGCACCAAGGTGGACCGCTCGGCCGCCTACGCGGCGCGCTGGGTGGCAAAGAACGTGGTGGCGGCGGGGCTGGCGCACCGCTGCGAGGTGCAGCTGGCCTACGCCATCGGCGTGGCGCACCCGCTCTCCATCATGGTGGACACGTTCGGGACGGCCACGGTTGACGAGGCAGCGATTACGCGCGCGGTGGAGCAGGTGTTTGACCTGCGACCCGGCGCCATCATCCGCGACCTGCGCCTGAGGCGGCCCATCTTCGAGAAGACCGCGGCCTATGGGCACTTTGGCCGCGACGACGCCGACTTCACGTGGGAGGCATGCGACCGCGTGGACGAGCTGCGCGCCGCCGTGGGGATGTAGGATCGCGATAGGAGGGGTGCCATGAGGCTGTTCGTGGCGGCGGAGCTGCCTGGGGAGATGCTCGAGGCGCTGGCCGAGACGTCAGCGGCCCTGCGTGAAGCGGTCCGCGGGCGCTACGTGGCCCCGGACAGCTTCCACGTGACGCTTGCGTTCCTAGGCGAGGTCGAGGGTTCGCGCGTACCTGCCGCATGCGACGCCCTGCGTGAATCATGCGCAGGTTACGGACCCATCGACGCCTCGCTTAGGGAGCTTGGCTGCTTTGGTCGCGCGCGTGCGGCAACCCTCTGGCAGGGTGTCAATGCCGCCGGCCTTTCCGCACTTGCCCAAGACGTGCGACGCTCGCTGCGTGCCGCAGGCTTCGCGCTGGACGAGAAGGCCTTCTTGGCGCACGTCACGCTCATGCGGGCGGCCCGGCTGGAGGGCCGCGAGCTGCCCATGCCGTGCCTGGCCTGCGGTACCATCGACACGGTGACGCTCTTCCGCTCGGACCTCTCGGGCGACCGACCCCGCTACGATGCGCTGGAGCGGCTGCTGCTAGGGTAGCGAAGAGGCCCGGACAGCGGGGACAGTCGCAGGCGCATCCTTGATGCCCGCCGACGCGCGGGGGACAACGCCTCGCCTTGGAGGTATAAGGTTGCTGTCAGATTGGACAGGGCATCGGCAATTCGATCGCATACAGGAAATGGCAGGTGGACAGATGAAGGCATCGCTGCAGGCACGCTGTGAGGCACAGGTTCGCAACGAGGCTGAGCTGCGCAAGGGGCATATGCTCGAGTACGAGGCCATCACCAAGCTTGGTGCGATGCTGTACGCCAACGCCGGGGTGGAGGTGGACCGAGATCGGCTTGCCGAGTGCAAGGCGATCCTCAAGAGCAAGGTGGGCCTGTTCTCCAACTTCCGCGGCCACATGCAGTACCTCGTGCAGATAAAGATGGCGCTCGCTGACGACCCAGAGGCCTACCTGGACGACGTGCTGGAGGTGTACGAGCTGCTGAAGCAGGACCTCATGCTGGCGGGCGAGATGGTTGCCATGACGGCCACCACCATCCGCGAGAACTGCCCGCCGGAGAGGCGCGTGGCGGTTGCCGAGACGACGCGCGAGGCGTACGCGCAGGTGAAGGCGCGCCATCGCATCCTCACGGGCGAGGACGACATGGCGCTCATCGCGCTGCTCGTCATCTCGGGCCTCGATACCGACGAGGCCGTCGAGCGGTCCGAGGAGATCCTTGCCAGCCTGAAGGGCCACTTCCTGCCCACGTCCGACGTCCCGCAGTCGGTCGCGCTGGTGCTGGCCCTCTCTGACAAGCCCACCGAGCGGAAGATCCATGACTTCTTTGCCCTGTACGACGCCTGCAAGGCTGCAGGGCATGCCACGGGCAAGGACAAGGCGATGACCATCTACGCCACCTACGCCGACCTTGAAGCCGACCGCGCCGAGGTCGTGGCCGAGATTGGCGAGGTTGACACGTGGCTGAAGGGGCAGAAGGGCTACGGTGCGCTTGGCGTGGGCTCGAGCGTCCGTCGCCTGTTTGCGGCTACGTTCGTGCTGGAAGACCGCAAGCAGTCCAGCGCGGCTCAGCATGCCAGCGCATCGAGCGCGGTGGCGCAGGCGGTGGTGGAGGAGCTGCTGCTGGTGCTGATCAGCATCATCGTGACCACCGCCGTGATCAACGCGTCGACGAGCTCGAACCACTAGCGAGGTCATGCCACCACGCGTGACGCAGGCAGGAGGGGGCAGCGCAACGCATCGAAGGCCTCTCATCGGGAGCGTGTTCATGCTGGCGCTGGTTCCCGTTGCGCTTCGGCGCCACATGAGCCGACTCCGCCTTGCCAGCTTCTATCAGCGTGCCATCGAGGCAAACCGCCACACCGCACGCGCTGTTGCCACCACGCCCTACCTGCAGCGCATGCACGATGGCGCCCTGAGCCCGCTGGACTATGGCTGCCTCACGGTGCAGGACGCCTACTACTGCTACCGCGCCAAGGAGACGCTCGCGGTGCTGCTGGGACGCGTCGACGCGGCGGAACAGCCCGACCTGCATGATCTGGTAGAGGCGAGGCTGCGGAGCTATGACGACTACAACCGCACCTTCCTGGACGACTGGCACCTGCAGGACGCCACCTGCGTGCTGCCCACCGACACGATGCTGCACTATGCCGACCACGAGCGGCGGGTAGCCCAGGACGAGGACCCCATATACGCGCTCGTGGCGTATATGCCCTGCTGCTACCTGTGGCCTTGGTTCGCGCACTAGCTCATGATGAGCCCGCGGTACCAGCCCGGCGTGTACCGGAGCTGGTTTGAGGGGGTCTACCAAGGGGAGCGCGAGAGCTTTGGCGGCGCGTGGCTGCTGGGCAACTTCATCGAGGCGTGGAGGGGCGAGGGCAAGCCCTTCGACGGGGGCCTAGCCCACGACATCTACCGCACGTCCATGGACTTCGAGCTGCAGGTGTTCCGCGAGGCCTGCGACGGCTGAGCGTGGCGCGGCGTCGCGCCCTGGCTAAGGGTTGGCGACATATATCCCCTCTCGCAGAAATAGTGCAAGAGGGGATTTTTAGTGCGAAATAGAATATCTATGCCAATTTGCGGCTATTCTCATACGGGCTATAGGGAAACGAGGGTATTGGGCGTGGCTAGGCATCTTGGCAACATGGACGGCGAACTCTACCCGATACCAGAGGTGGAACCCGAGGTTGCGGGGTCAGGAGACGATTCTTGCGAAGACCTTCCGGAGTTGCCCACACTCAAATCCATCTACAACAGCGACAGTCTCATCCGTGTGCGCAAGAAGCGCAAACGGAAGATGAGACTGTCGCTCCAAATAGGGCTTGCAGTCGCGGGAATCACGCTGCTCCTTGTTATAGGGCTCGCCGTGTATTGGGTCTCCTCGCTCGACCGCTCGCTTGAGATGGACGACTCCGAGCGCAACGCCCTGCTCGAGGCGCTGACCGTGCACGAGGGCAACGATTCCGCTGTTGACGACTCTAACGCCTTCTACGCGCTCATCGTGGGCTCCGATGCCCGCGAAGGGGTATATGGCGCGCGCGGTGACGTCATGATGCTCTGCCGCATCGATCAGGTTGCGGGGACGGTGCACCTCATCTCCATTCCGCGCGACACCATGATCGACACCGGTGGGGGCAACATCGAGAAGATTAACGCGACGTTCGCCATCGGCGGGGCTGCGTTTGCCGTGCGCGCGGTATCGCAGCTCGCAGGCGTGCCTATCAGCCACTACGTCGAGGTCGATTTCAACGGTCTCGTGCGTGTTGTCGATCTCGTCGGCGGCGTATGGGTCGACATCCCCGAGCCGTTCTCCGTGAGCGGCTACAGCTTCGATGCGGGCCAGCAGCTCCTCAACGGTCAAGAGGCGCTCGTCTATGCACGTCAGCGTAACTCGTTCTCGGGTGGCGATTTCACGCGTACCCAGTCGCAGCGCCAGATTGTCCAGGGCATCATCGACAAGGTGCTTTCCGCATCGCCTACGGATCTTCCTGGCGTCATCTCGGAGACCGCGCAGATGATCTCGACGGATTATAGTGTCGCCGATTTCGTCTCGCTCGCCATGGCGTTCCGCGAGAGCGGTGTCAAGCTCTACTCGGCCATCTGCCCGAGCTATACGCTTTGGCAGGACGGGGTTAGCTATGTGGGGACTATGTACGAAGAGTGGGCCGATCTCATGAAGCGCGTCGATGCTGGACTCGATCCCAACGACACGAGCGACCCTATCCCCGAGCCGCAGGCATCCAATGATGCACTCGGAGCCGCGACCAACGCTGCAAGCCCGCATAGCTATCAAGACCTCGTCGATGAGGCCGGCCTCACGACCGACGACATCGACACGCCTCAGTAGCCCGCTACGAGGGGGGATCGCACAGATGACCTTGCTTGAACTCATAGACCTGTTGAAGAAGCGGGTTGTGCTTGTGATAGCACTTCCGCTCATCTTCGCGGCCGTGGCAGGCGCGTACTGCTATCTCGTCATGCCTAACGAGTACACCGCATCGACGAGCATGTACGTGCTCTACACGCGCTTCGACGATGCCCCGAGCGCCGACGGCTCGAGCCTCTCGACCAGCCAGATGATTGCGAACGATGTGGCGAAGCTCTTCTCCTCCGACCGCATCAGACGCGAGACTGTCGAAGCGACGGGCCTGAGCTCCCTCAGCGAGTACAGCGTCAACGTCGAGAGCTCGTCGAACACGCGCGTCATCACTCTGCGCGTGACTGGCCCCGACCCCCAGAGTGCCGCTGCAGTAGCGAATGCCATGGCCGAGAAGGTCTCGGATATCGCGCAGGAGGTCATGAGGGTCGACGCCGTGAACGTGCTCGATTCCGCGCAGGTGCCGCAGCGCCCGAGCGGACCGCGTCGCGGCATGCGGGTTGTGGTCTCTGCGCTCGCTGGCCTGTTCGTGGCAATCGCGATCGCGGTCATCATCGATGCCCTCGATACACGCGTGCGCAATGCGGACGAGATTCCCGGGCTGTTGGGCGCTCCCGTTATCGGCAGATTCCCCGAGGTCAAGAAAGGGAGGTAGGACGATGGCTCATAAGAAGTCGTATGCAGGCGAGGATCGCACCATGCGCAACGCCGCGCAGACCCTGCTCGCCAACATTCGTTTCGCCAGCGTCGACGATCCCATCAAGACCGTCGTGATCACCTCGTCGGTGCCCAACGAGGGGAAGACCACCGTCTCGGTGGAGCTAGCGCGTGCCATGGCTCGCGGAGGTAGGACGGTCCTGCTGGTGGAGTGCGACATGCGCCGCCGATCGCTTGCGGCAACCCTTGGGCGGCATCCCGAGACGGGTCTCTACAGCGTGCTCTCTGGGGCGACCGACTACGGCCAGAGCTCCGTCGCCGTGGAGGAGAACCTCTGGTTCCTCGATGTCGAGCCGCATATCCCCAATCCGCCCGAAATCATCGCTTCCAAGCGCTTCAGACGCTTCGTGGCCGAGGTCAGGCAGCGCTTCGATTTCGTGGTCTTCGACACGCCGCCTCTCGCCGCCTTCGTTGATGCGGCCGTGCTCTCGTCCATCGTCGATGGCACAGTGATGGTGGTGCGTGAGAGCTTCGTCAAGCGTACCGAGCTTGTGGATGCATACGCCCAGCTCCAGAACGCCGGCGCGAACGTGGTGGGCGTCTGCATGAACTACTGCCATGAGGAGCGAAGCGAATACTACTACGCCTACTACGACAGGCAGGGCAGGCGCGTGCGCACCTCGGATGCCGATCTCGACGATGACGAGACGCAGCTCCCGCCGCTAGCACCCAGCGGCTCGTCGCATCTCCTCGCTTCCACGGACGCATCCATGCCCGTAAACAGGACCCGTCCCTCTGCGCGTCGGGTCGTTGAGAGCGATTCGGATGCCTTCTGATGAGGGACATCCACAGCCATATCCTTCCCGGCGTTGATGACGGTGCCCTTGACCTTGCCGAGAGCTTCGCGATGATCGAAGCGGCCAAGGCCGCTGGCGTCACCCAGATTGTCTGTACGCCCCACGTGCGCGACCCTTACTTCGACTACGAGGCGATGTGGGATGCGTACGATGCGCTCGTGGCAGCTGTGGACGGCTTCCCTTTGCAGATGGGGTTCGAGGTGAACCATGCCAAGCTCATGGAGCTGGGGATGGAATGGGTCGACTACCTGCACTTTGACGGTTCGGACGAGTTTCTGCTCGAACTATCGAGCAGGGCGACGGACGTGGAGTTCGCAAACTACGAGCGTACGATCTTCGACCTGCAGAGCAGGGGCTACGAGGTGATCATCGCCCATCCAGAGCGGTATCGTGCCGTACAGAAGGATCCTGAGATCGCCCTTCGCCTGAGGCGCATGGGGTGCAGGCTCCAGGCAAGTGCCGACTATGTCGTGGGCGGTCGCTTGGGCCACGAGAAGAAGCCCGCGCAGAAGCTGTTTGACATGGGGCTGTACGACTTCATCGCAAGCGATGCCCATTGCGTAGAACAGTACGCGTATCTTGCCCGCGCGATGAGGGAGAACGGGAGGGATCTTGAGCGCTAGGATTCCCTTCCCGATGGTGCGGAGGGCGTAGCCATGACGTTCGGCATCCTGGCCATATCCTTCGTCTTTGCCGCCACGATTGTCATCGCGGTCACGCCGCTTGCAAAGCGTATCGCACAGCGCGTCGATGCCGTCGACTATCCCAGCGGGCGTAGGGTCAACACCAAGCCCGTTCCCCGCTTGGGTGGTATCGCCATCGCCGCCGGTATTGCGGGGTCGCTCCTAGTCACCGCCCTGTTTCCCCACGTATTCGGCGCATCCATGGACACGCCGGAGTTCCAAGGAGTGTTGCGTCAGATCGGTATCGCAGCCTCGATGATCGGCATGTTCGCCCTCGGTGCTGTTGACGACGTCAAGCCCCTCTCGGCCATCGACAAGCTGTTCTGGCAGCTCGTGTTTGCCACGATTGCTGCGGCTTCGGGACTCGTTATCGGAGATATCGCCAATCCCTTCGGACCGGACTTCATCGATCTGGGCATCTTCGCATACCCCCTTACGGTTCTCTACCTAGTGTCGTTTGCCAACATCATCAATCTTATCGACGGTATCGACGGGCTTGCCTCGGGTGTGTCGGCAATCGCCGCCATCACCCTCAGCATGACGGCTATCGCTGCCGGCCACGCTGACGCTGCGCTGCTGGCGGCGATCATCGCCGGCGCAGCTGTGGGCTTCCTGCGCTATAACTTCAATCCCGCCAGCATCTTCCTGGGCGATTCGGGCTCGTTGCTTTTGGGCTACGGCCTTGGCGTCGTCTCACTCATGGGCGTGACGCGCGCGGCGGGTCTCACCATGCTTATCGTGCCCATCATCATCGCGGGTGCGCCTGTTATCGACACCTTTTCTGCCATCGTGAGGCGTACCCGCGCACAGGTCAACATCGGACAGGCGGACAAAGGCCACATCCACCACCGCCTTCTGCAATCGGGCTTTTCGCAGCGTCAGGTCGCGCTCATCATGTACGTGTGGACAGCCGCGCTCAGCGCGGGAGCCTATGCAATCACCATGGTCGACACGTGTGCCCGAATCGTCCTGTTCCTCCTCATGCTGGGAATCTCGGTGCTCATCGCATGGAGTCTCCGCCTCTTCGAGCCGGTCATCCGTCGCCGCTTCGATCCCGAAACGGGTTTCAACGAGGTCGTTCCCATCGGTGAGGTCGCGGAATCCGATGACCTCACGCGCATCGAGATTGATGAGGTGCTTCTCGGCGGTGTCGGCACGCGGGGGAGCTCCGTGCGGGCAGGGAAGACCGACCATCCCCTCAACATCCTCGCGGTGAGCCAGCATTACTGGCCCGAACCCTTCAACATCTCCGACATCTGCGAGGGCCTTGTGGCCCGCGGGCATTGCGTGACCATGCTCACGGGTACGCCGAACTATCCCGAAGGAGCTATCTACCAAGGCTATGAGGGCGGAGCGCAGGCGGAGCAGGAGCATAATGGCGTGCGCATCAAACGCTCGCCGCTCGTTCCGCGCGGGCAAGATCTCGTTCACCGTGTGCTCAACTACTACAGCTTCAGTGCTAACGCCAGTAGGATCGCACGCGACCTCGATGCGGGTTTCGACGTGGTGCTCTCGTTCCAGACTTCGCCGGTGATGATGGCGAACCCCGCCTTGGCCTATGGCCGCCGCTACCGGGTGCCGGTGCTGCTCTACTGCATCGACATCTGGCCGGAGTGCCTCACGGTGGGCGGCATCAGGCCCGGCTCTCCCGTTTACAACCACTACGCGCGTGTGTCGCGCGACATCTACTCCTCAGCGGACCGACTTGCCGTCACATCGCCCCTGTTTGCCGAGTACTTCGAGTCGCACTTGGGGATGAATGGTGCAGACCCGCTCTACCTGCCCCAATATGCCGAGGACATCTTCACGGAAGATGCCGCGCAGCGCCAGGAATACGATCCAGGCAAGGTCAACCTTACCTTCGCGGGCAACGTGGGTCTTGCGCAGTCGGTGAGCACGCTCGTCGAAGCGGCGTCGTTGCTCGTCGATGACGACCGCATCGCCATCCACGTGGTGGGTTCGGGTTCGGAGCTCGAGACGCTCAAACGCTACGGCAAGCAGCTCGGGACCTCGAACCTGACCTTCCACGGGCGTTTCCCCCTCTCGGACATGCCCTCGTTCTACAACTCGTCCGACGCCATGGTGGCGACGTTCCTGAACAGCCCCATCCTAGGCTACACGCTGCCGCGCAAGATCCAGTCGTACATGGCCGCAGGACGGCCCATCTTGGGAACGGTGGTGGGCGAGGCACGTCGAGTCATCGAGGAGGCGGGCTGCGGCCTGTGCTGCGATGCCGGGGATGCGCAAGGCCTCGCGGATATCTGCAGGCGTTTCGCAGACATGTCCTCAGCGGAACGCGAAGCTATGGGTGCGCGCGGCAGGGCGTTCTATCGGAAGAACTATTCGCGCGAGCGCTTCTTCGAGACGCTCGATGCTGAACTGTGGGAGCTTGCGAGGAAAGGGGTGCAGGATGGGGAATAGCGCTTTCTCCGGTGCAACCTTGATGATTACCGGTGGTACAGGTAGCTTTGGCAACACCGTCCTCAAGCATTTCATCACGTCTGACATACGCGAGATCAGGATCTTCTCGCGCGACGAGAAGAAGCAAGACGACATGCGCCATTTCCTTCAGGAGCGCTATCCCGATGACTTCGGCAAGGTGCGCTTCCATGTGGGTGATGTGCGCGATCTCTCGAGCGTGCAGGACGCCATGCGAGGTGTGGACTACGTGTTCCACGCCGCGGCGCTCAAGCAGGTGCCCAGCTGCGAGTTCTTTCCCATGGAGGCCGTGCGCACCAACGTCTTAGGCACCGACAACGTGCTGCACGCGGCCATTGGGTGCGGTGTGCGCAAGGTGGTGTGCCTCTCGACTGACAAGGCCGCCTATCCCATCAACGCGATGGGAAAGAGCAAGGCCATGATGGAGTCGGTCGTCGCGGCAAACGCGCGCAACGGAGCCAGCACCACCACCATCTGCTGCACGCGCTACGGCAACGTGATGTGCTCACGTGGGTCGGTGATACCGCTGTTCATCAATCGCATCAAGCAGGGCGAGGCCCTTACCGTGACCGACCCCAAGATGACGCGCTTCCTCATGAACCTCGATGAGGCCGTCGATCTGGTCAAGTTCGCCTTCGAGCATGCAGAGCCCGGCGACCTCTTCATCCAGAAGAGCCCCGCCTCTACCATCGGCGACCTTGCCGAGGCAGTGCAGGAACTCTTCGGGCGTACGGGCGTGCAGATTATCGGTACGCGCCATGGCGAGAAGCTCTACGAGACGCTCATGACTCGCGAGGAGGCCCTGCGCGCGGAGGACATGGGCGAGTACTTCCGCGTGCGTGCCGATTCTCGCGACCTCAACTACGACAAGTTCTTCATCGAGGGCGAGGTCCACACTATGGCGGACGAGAGCTATACCAGCGACAACACGACACGCCTCGATGTCGCGGGGACCGTCGAGAAGCTCAAGACTGCCGAATATGTGCGCCTGGCGCTCGAGGGCCGTGAGAGCGAGGCCGTCCAGTGAGGGTGCTCGTGACAGGTGCGAAGGGCTTCGTGGGACGCAACCTGTGCGCGTCGCTTGCCGCGTTGCGCGATGGCAAGGACAGGCGCGAACGCTTCCAGGGGCTGCTGCCGCTGGAGATTCTCACGTTCGATCTCGATGGAACCCGGGATGAGCTCGCCGCAGACTGCGCCGAGTGCGACTTCGTGTTCCATCTTGCCGGCGTCAACAGACCGGATTGCGAGGAGCAGTTCTCGGGCAACGCCGAGAGCCTCTCCTTTGTGCTCGCGTGCCTCGAGCGGGCGGGCAACCGCTGCCCCGTCATGCTCGCGAGCTCCGTGCAGGCAACGCTCGAGGGACGCTTCGCGGGAAGCGCGTACGGCAAGAGCAAGCTCGAGGCCGAGGAGCTGCTGCGAGCATACGGCAACCGTACCGGGGGGAAGACGCTCATCTATCGCCTGCCCAACCTTTACGGCAAGTGGTGCCGGCCCAACTACAACAGCGTGGTGGCAACGTTCTGCGATGCCATCGCCAACGGGCGCCCCTATACGGTGAACGACCCCGCTGTGGAGCTCGACCTGCTCTATATCGACGATCTAGTCGAGGAGCTACTCGCCGCCCTTATCGGCGAAGAGCATCGCGAGGGAGGCTTCTGCGTGGCTGGCCCCGTAGATCACGCCTCGCTCGGCGAGGTCGCGGAGCTGCTCGAGTCGTTCAAAGGCTCCCGCGGCGGGCTCGAGGTACCCGATTGCACGCCGGATTCCTTCCGGAAGAAGCTCTACAGCACGTATCTGAGTCATCTCGATCCTGCGGATTTCGCGTACAAGCTCGATTCCCACACCGACGATCGCGGAAGCTTTACCGAGGTGCTCAAGACGCCGGATCGCGGGCAGGTCTCCATCAACGTCACCAAGCCCGGTTGCACCAAGGGCAACCATTGGCACCATACCAAATGGGAGAGGTTCCTCGTGGTGAGAGGCGAGGCGCTCATCCGCCTCAGGCGGATTGGTACGGACGCAGATGGGAATGCATATCCTATTGTGGAATACCATGTAAGTGGAGATGCCCCCACCGTTGTCGAGATGATTCCCGGCTACACGCACTGCATAACCAACCTCTCGAACGAGCACGACCTGGTAACCCTTATGTGGGCGAACGAGTGCTTCGATCCCGAGAGACCCGACACCTTCTTCGAGGAGGTATGAGCATATGGGCCTATCCAATACCCCAAAGCATTGGTTGGAGTATAGAAAGGCTTTGATCGGGCATTACGCCAAGCGCTTAGCGAGGCATGGCAAAACCCCTCCCTGCACGCTTGCTACCATGGAGGAAACCAATGCGCATATCTCTGGACTCATTCAATCGGGGACTCCGTGCATGGTCGCACGTTTCGGTGGAAACGAGGTTCGGACCTGCGCTGAGGCACGGGCAATATCTCTTGGCGCGAAACGAACGTTCAGTAGAAAGATACGCACCAGGATGCGGTTGCAAGCGGGCTTCTTTCCTGCAACAGACGACGCTTTGAACAGGTTCTCTCATGAGATGGAGGCATGCATCGGGAATCTCGATGTGCTTGGGTGGTGGGGATCCTGCCTCCAGGATTACTATCTGTCAAAGGCTCTGGATAGCGGCCTGTTGCCACATGATCTGTTTATGTGCAGTATCGCGTCACTGGAGCCATACTACTATCCCGAGCAACCTTGGTCGCGCATGCTCGAGGGCAAGCGAGTGCTCGTGGTCCATCCTTTTGTCGACTCGATCTCTAAGTCATATGAACACAGAAGCGAGATATGGAAGGGAACCGATGTCCTCCCCGATTTCGAACTGCTGCTGCTCAAGAGCGTGCAAACCATATCGGGTATCGAAGACAGTCGCTTCTCCTCGTGGTTCGAGGCGCTCGGTTACATGAAAGACTGCATCGAACGCATTCCGTTCGACGTTGCTATTATCGGGTGCGGGGCGTATGGCTTTCCACTTGCATCGCACGTTAAGCAGATTGGCAAACAGGCTATCCATCTGGGCGGGGCGACCCAGATTCTTTTCGGTGTTTTGGGAAAGCGCTGGGAGTCGAACCCTGCGGTGCTCAGGTATCGGAACGAGTATTGGCGCCGGCCATCCCAGGAAGAGACTCCGCAAAGCGCAAGCGCCGTTGAAAACGGCTGCTATTGGTGAGAACGAGCTGTGTAAGGACGGTGATGTATAGATGCACGCTCAAGCGTCGTTCAAAGATGATGGGCATATCAAGCTCATGATCATCGTGGGCACGCGACCTGAGATCATCCGCCTTTCCGAGGTTATCAAGAAGTGCCGGAGGTACTTCGACACCCTGCTCGTCCACACGGGGCAGAACTACGACTACACCCTCAATGGAATCTTCTTCCGTGACCTCGGCCTCGACGATCCGGATGTGTGCCTCGATGCGGTAGGGGAGAGCTTGGGCCAGACCATGGGATCCATCATCGCCGCAAGCTACGACCTCATGGCGCAGTTAAAGCCCGATGCGCTGCTGGTGCTGGGCGATACCAACAGCTGCCTCTCCGCTATCGGTGCGAAGCGCCTGCACATCCCCATCTTCCACATGGAGGCGGGCAACCGCTGCAAGGACGAGCGCCTGCCCGAGGAGACCAACCGCCGCATCGTGGACATCATCTCCGACGTCAACCTCGCGTACAGCGAGCATGCGCGCCGCTATCTTGCGGAATGCGGACTGCCCAAGGAACGCACCTTCGTCACGGGAAGCCCTATGGCAGAGGTCCTGCGCGCAAACCTCGATTCGATCGAGGCGAGCGACATCCATGCGCGCCTGGGCCTCGAGAAGGGCCGCTACATCCTGCTTTCCGCACATCGCGAGGAGAACATCGACGACGAGGCTAGCTTCACGAGCCTCTTCTCCGCCATCAACGCGATGGCGCGTACCTACGGCATGCCCGTGCTCTACAGCTGCCACCCGCGCTCGGCGAAACGCCTCGATGAGAGCGGCTTTGCACTGCACGAACGCGTGATCAGGCACGAGCCCCTTGGTTTCTTCGACTACAACTGCCTGCAGATGAACGCATTCTGCGTGGTGAGCGACTCGGGTACGCTGCCCGAGGAGGCGAGCTTCTTCGCGCGTGCCGGTCGTCCGTTCCCTGCGGTATGCATCCGCACCTCCACCGAACGCCCTGAAGCGCTTGAGAAGGGTTGCTTCATCCTCTCGGGCATCGATGAGCGGGGCCTGCTCCAGGCTGTCGATCTTGCGGTGGCCTTGGATGCGGAGGGCGAGTACGGGGCGGGCGTGCCGGATTACGAAGATGAGAACGTCTCGTCCAAGGTCGTGAAGATCATCCAGAGCTATACGGGCATCGTCGACCGCATGGTGTGGCGGAAGGGCTAGCCCATGCGCTACGTCTCCATCAACAGCGTGCCGAACGGTTCGACGGGAACGGTCATGCGCCAAGTGACCGACGAGCGTCGTGCTGCGGGCGATGAATGCTGGATGATGTGGGGACGCGGCCGTGCCGCCGAGAACGACCATGAGTTCAACTTCGGGAGCAGGGCGGAGCTCTATCTCGATGTGCTGCAGACGCGGATTGACGGCAAGGCGGGATTCCACTCGCGGGCGGCGACCAAGCGATTGCTGAGAAAGCTCGACGAGATTGCACCTGATGTCGTTCACCTGCACAACGTGCATGGCTACTACGCCAACGTCGAGATGCTCTTCGATTGGCTGGCAGAGCACGAGAATGCGCAGGTGCGGTGGACGCTCCACGATTGCTGGGCGTTCACGGGGCATTGCGCTCACTTCCAGTACGTTGGGTGCGATAGATGGCAGAGAGGTGCCTGCGGTGAGGGATGCCCTCAGCTGGGTGCCTATCCCAAAACGGTCTCCAAGAGCTCGTGCGCGTGGAACTATGCGCGTAAGAAGGCCGTCTTCACGCAGGTGCCCGTATCACGCATGACGCTCATCACGCCAAGCTATTGGCTGGAGAACCTTGTCGGGCAGTCGTTCCTTGCGAAGTATTCCGTCGAGGTGCGACCCAACACCGTCGATACGAGCGTGTTCAAGCCCACGCCGAGCGATTTCCGCGAGCGTTACGGCATAGGCGAGCGCTTCATGGTGCTCGGGGTTGCCAGTCCGTGGACCGAGCAGAAGGGACTCGGGGACTTCGTCGAGCTCGTGAAGCAGCTCGATTCGACGCGCTTCGCCATTGTGCTTGTGGGGCTGAGCAAACAACAGGTGCGGCGGCTTCCTGCTGGTGCCATCGGCCTCGAGCGCGTCGATTCCCCCAGCGAGCTCGCGAAGATTTATTCGGCGGCCGATGTGTTCGTTAACCCTAGCGAGGAGGAGACGTTCGGCATGACGGTTGCCGAAGCCCAATCGTGCGGAACCAAGGCTATAGTCATTGACGGAAGCGCATGCGTCGAGGCTCTAGGTGATTCTGGGGGATTTGTGGTGAAAGACTGCCGGGCTATGAAAGAGTTGATAGAAGCTGAGGCTGGGTTGCAATGATGGGCGGGATGAGTATCCACATGCAAGCTGTTGGCCCCAGCACGGCTGAGCTGTCTCGCGGTGTTCGGAGCGGAAGTAGGAAGAGGGCCGCTCTCCTGTGCGCTGTCGCCGCGATGATGATCCTGAGCGACTGCTATGCGCTATTCGGCTCGAGGATTAGCGCGCTGAAATACGTAGCCCTTGCGCTATTGGCGTTGACGTGCCTTACCAACGCGGTCTCAACTCCCGTGCCGAAGAACAGGATGATGATTGCAGCTATCGCAGTAGCCATGCTGGTCCTCGAGATTCCGTACCAAATGGGCCTGGATCAGATGCTACTGCCGATTGGGCTGTTCGCTCTTCTCGGAGTCGTCATCTGCTTCTCCTCAACCGTTCTTCGAACAAGGGAAGGGCTGCTGGTAATAGGACTATTCTCAATGATGCTGGTAGTTGTCCTGCTTCTCATCTCCTGGAGGGAATGCCTAGCCCAGTGGAGGTTCTACGTAGGTATCGGAAGGCCTCGACTCAAAGGATGCTTCTCCAACCCCAACTCGCTTGGGGGAATCAGCTCCATCGCCCTTATCATGTGCATCTACGGCACGCCTTCGACGATTTGGGAGGTCAGATTAAGGAAGCTCTTCATACTCCTTGCAGGGGCTGCGATCATACTCTCCGGTAGCCGGACATCCATTCTCATGGTCGTCGGCTTCATCATGCTTTTCGCATATCAGATTGCACTACGAAAGACCGTTGATTCGAGAATACGTTTGCTATTTCTATTTGGTGCGATGATGGTTGCAGCCATTTGTATTGTCGGCTTATACCGGACTGTACAGTATGATGCTGCTGTGACAGGCAGGCTCCAATCGCTGTATTCGATGCGCGGCGAGGGACGTCAACTTCTCGTCGGTTTGGGGTATGTGAGCTCGAAGGAGGTCAACCTTCTTACCGAGGCAGCTGGTGGTGTTGTCGACATGCTCCCCGTTTCGCTGTTCTACAAGGTTGGCATCATTGGAATCATTGCCTACAGCTTGCTGTTGATCTCGACCGGCGCGGGCATCAAGCAGGAGAATAAGCCGGCGTATTATGCGTTCCTCTTTGCAATCGCCCTTCAAGCGATTGGCGAGTCATATCTATCGAGTGTCATGTCGTTCCCATCGTGTTTCATTTGGGTTCTGCTATCGTCGCTCCCCCTGATCGTGATGGAAGGAACAGCCAATAAGCAATGAATGTCGTGTTTGCAAGCAACTACCTCAATGTTCACCAACACCCGTTTTGCGACGCGATGCTCGAGTCCCTGGGAAGCGGCAACTTCACCTTCATCGCGGGCATGCCGTTCAACCAGTTGCGGCTGAGCAGCGGCTATACGGATATGAATCAAGAATCGTTTGTGATTCGCGCCTACGAAGACGAGGATTCTGCGGTGAGTGCTGCGCTTAATGCCGATGTGCTGATTGGCATCCCCTACAGCAGGCCGAATCTCATCGATATGCGGCTCGAAAAGACGGGCGGGCTCACGTTCGCGTATTCAGAGCGGCTCCTTAAGCGAGGGCTCTGGTTTAGGCATGTGCCTAGGAAACGGAGGCGGGTGCAGGAAGCGTTCTGTCGTTATGCGGAGCATGAGGGTTTCCAGGTGCTGTGCGCGTCGGCATTCACGTCGTTCGACCTATCGCTGTTCGGCTTTCCCCAGGATAGATGTTGGAAGTGGGGCTATTTCCCTCAGGTTCCCCGCGGGCGGTGCTTGGATGCCTCGCACAACGGGCGTACCGCCATCGTTTGGGTGGGAAGGATGATCGAGTACAAGCGACCGTTTCTTGCGCTGCGCCTGGCTCGGATGCTCGTCAAGCAAGGATACGATTTTCATCTTACGATGGTGGGGGAGGGCGATCTGCGCGCTTCGATGGAAGACTATATCCGACGCAACGATCTTGGATGCCATGTGACGATGACGGGTGCGCTTCCGAATGCCGATGTGCACCGCATCATGTCAGAGAGCGACGTCTTCCTCTTTACCTCCAATCGGGAGGAGGGTTGGGGAGCCGTTCTGAACGAGGCGATGGCTAATGGGTGCGTTCCTGTCGCATCCTCGTTGATAGGCTCCGTTCCCTATCTGCTTGATGGTTTCGAAGACGTGTGCGTGTTCGCAGACGGGAACACATCTGACATGTGTGGATGCGTCACGCGCCTGCTTGAAGACCGTGATCTTCTGTCCTCATACAAGACTCGGGTTCGTTGGCGCATGGAGGCGCTTTGGAATCCCGAAAATGCGGTGAAGACGTTCATCGAGCTGTCGCAGGCGTTGCTTGATGGGCGTGCTCCAACCATCGATGGGGGTCCCTGTAGCGATGCGGGCATTGTGAAGGAGACGTGGCTCAGGGGGCTTCGGTAATCGTTTCGAGAAAGCGGCGCAGATGCCATCGACAATCGACAAGGCAAGGCGGCCTTCATTCCTTAGCACTGCGAGGGTGTTGGGTGGAGGCGTGCCCGAGAGCTACGTTAGACGGATATGTAACAATCAACTGGTTTTATTCGACCCTTATCAATGCTGCCTTGGCTGGATGGAGGGCATCCGTCTTCCTTTGCATTTCTATTATTGGAGGCCGTACTGATGATGACGGGCATTCAAAGGCGGTCGCATCGCGATTCGGACAGCCTCGATTTGGGAAGCCTGCCAGGGGAGAGAATCCCCCTTTCCCTTGAGGAGGGGCAGCGCATAGCTATAGAGATCCTCGACGAATTCGATGCCTTCTGCAAGAGCCATGGTATCGTCTACTTCCTTGTTGGTGGTGGCCTCATAGGGGCTTTGAGGCACCAAGACCTGCTTCCGTGGGATGACGATATCGATGTCGTCATGAAGAGAGATGATTACGAGCGCTTTTGCAGCGAATATGTGGATAACGATAGATTCAAGCTCTTCACGTACAGGCGGGTCGGGGGTTACCGCCATGGAATGGCGAAGCTCGTGCGAAGGGGCACGCTGTTCATCGAGCCAACGGCGCGGGATACTCCCTTCGGGGTCTTCGTGGACATTCTCCCTCTCGATGCTGCTCCATCGCATGATTGTCTGCATGCCAGGCGTCTCTTTCTTAAGGTGAAGATGTACAACTACGCCTTTGTGATTAGCGCCGAGGCGACGAGAGGGAGCAAACTCAAGGCCGCCATCCGCGTTGTTCTTGGGGCGACCTTGGGAAGGAGCTCGTATCGCAGCTATATCGCGAGGCTCGAGAAGCAGATGACGCAGACTACAGGAGGACAGCTTGTCAACTACTGGGGAGCTTGGGGTACGAGAGAACATGCGAGTGCGGAGAGCTTCGCATCGACGGTCGAAGTGATGATTCGCGGAAAGAGGTATCCCGCACCGGTTGGATACCACGAATGGCTTACCAACGTGTACGGAGACTATATGACGCCTCCAACGGGCCATCCCCATTACCACGGCCACTCGTTTCTCATGGGCGAAGACAGCCGTTGCAACTGAAATGCGGGAGATGACAAATGAACGATGTAGTTCAAACTGAAGTTGCTGGTCTAACCAGCGTGCTCGTTGCCGTGTACAATGTGGCCCCGTATCTCGATGAGTGCATCGCGTCTATCGTGAACCAAGACGAGTGCAATCTTGAGATCATCGTCATCGACGACGCCTCAACTGACGGATCGGGAGATATCGCGGACGCGTGGGCTCATAAGGATCCGCGCATCACCGTCATCCGCAAGCCTGTTAACGCAGGCCTCTACGATACGCGTAATCTGAGTGTCCGGATTGCAAAGGGGGAGTATATCGCCTTTGTCGATGGCGATGATTACATCAAGCCGAATATGGTTTCCGCGATGAGAGAGCAGCTCGAGAAGACCGAGGCGGATGTCGCTCTCTGCGGATGGGTCGACCTCATGCCTGATGGGAGCAACGACCGTTTGGTTGCAGCCGAGACGGGAACGGTTCTCGATACGGAATCAACGCTCTCCTATTGCTTTCCCGAGATGGGAGATACAAGCTATAGCCCCTATGTCTGGAACAAGCTGTTCAGGCGTCGAGCCATCCTTGATGCATCGGGAAGACCGATTGCATTCGACAGCAAGAGGATTGCCAGCGAGGATACGACATGGCTCATTAGGGTGTTGATGGGTATTTCGTCAGCTGTGCTCATCCAAGATGCGCTTTACGTGTACCGCTCTCAGCGTACTGGGAACAAGACGACTTCGGCCGCGGTTTCTCCAGACCTTGCGATAAGCGCAGTTGATTCATTTTCGGAGGGCTGGGAGCTGCTTGCCAGTGCGGGTTTCCCCTGTGCGCGCAACATGCTCCAGCGGGCGTTGGTACATCGACAGCGCGGCATGTATGCTGCGATTGCAGGCAGGGATGAGTCCGTATGGCGGGCATGTACGAATCACTATCTAAGGGATGTTGGCATATGGTTTGCCTCGAGTCCGAGCCCGCGACATCTTGCATGGTGCCTGAAACGAGTTGTACGCCGTATGCAGCTTGAGATAAACCATTCGATTTCACAACAATTCGTTTAGCCACTATAATCCATTTCGCAATACCAGAAGGTGCTGTGGCGCTGTCGGAGAAATCCTCCCAGATGCGTACTCGAAGAGCGGAGCTGCAGAGTGAGAGATGATCCCTGCATCGATTTCGTCATCCCTTGGGTTGACGATGCCGACCAAGATTGGCTTGCCGAAAAGGCTGCCTATACAGAAGAAGATCGCTCGAATGATTCTAGGGCATTTCGCTTTCGTGACTGGGGTTTCCTGCGCTATTGGTTCAGGGCGGTCGAGGCCAATGCCCCTTGGGTGCGGACCGTCCACTTTGTGACCAGCGGGCATATTCCCGATTGGCTGGACACAAGCTCTCCTAAGCTCCACATCGTCAACCATCGGGACTACATTCCCGAGGAATGCCTGCCCACGTTCAGCAGCCGTCCGATCGAGCTCAACTTTCACCGTATTGAGGGTCTTGCCGAGCAGTTCGTCTTTTTCAATGACGATATGTTCGTCGGCGCAACGTCAACTCCGGAGACCTTCTTCAGGAAAGGGTTTCCGGTTGATCTGGCGGCACTCAACGTGTTCTGCTATTCGCAGACAGACCCAACCCAGCTGTGCGTGGTGCGCGACGTGGGCGTGGTTAACAAGCACTTCGATATGAAGAGCTCAATAAAGGCACATCGAGGAAAGTGGATCTCGCCTAGGGCCGGCCGCTATCTCCCAAGAACCCTTGCGCTGCTTTCGTGCCCCAGGTTTCCAGGGTTCGTCATCCACCACTGTGCCCAGCCGTTCCTCAAGAGCGCCTACGAACAGGTATGGGATGCGGAACCGGAGCTGCTGCACAGCACTTGCCTCAACCGGTTCAGGGATATAAGCGATGTGAACTGCTGGCTCATGAAGGAGTGGCAGCTTGCATCGGGGTCTTTCACTCCTGCAGCAGCTCGAGACTACCGGTGCTTCTTCATCAATACGGTCGAGGATGCCGAGAATGCCGCGAAAGCAATTCGTGAGAGGAAAACTCCCCATCTGTGCATCAACGATTCACCAAAGCTTTCGGATGAACTATTCCTCGAAGCTTCTTCCATCGTGAGACGTGCATTCGAGAGCGTCTACGGTGCCCCTTCGTCGTTCGAGAAACGCGGCTGAGGGATCGAATGGAATGGATCGTTGCGTCATTGGGGGTAGCCAGAGGAAGCATCCTCTCGGGTGGAGAGCTCATTGAGCTCGAGCCATGCATGTGGCGGCGGGTGGACGTCGAAAGCTCCCTCGTCCTTACGTCAAACGATGGCAAGTTCTCCGACTCAGAAGACGACTATCTGTTCGCGGGGTTCAAGGTTGACCCCTCTAGTGAGAATGTCGCCATCAGCGCTTCGGTGCGTGCATTGGAGACACCTGAAGGCGCCGATCAGCAGAGCGGCTTCGGTATCGTTGCCATAGATGCGATCGCGTCGGAAGAAAAGGCGTGCCGCTACAGGAACCATCTCCTAGTCGGTTGCTCTGGAAGGGCACAGGAGACGGGCGTGAGGATAGTCGGCGGATATACCGATCCCGCTGCAGCAGCAACCGGGGGGCGCATCGTTGATGAGAGCAGGATTCTCTCGCGGGGAGAGCGCGCCTTGCTCGATGGGCAGCCCCATATGCTCTCGCTCGTGAAGAACGACGAGGGCTTCTTGGCAGCATGCGACGGACAGACCATCGCTATTGCGGGATGCGATTTCCTCATGGAGCAGGACAAAGCCTCGGTGTATGTGGGACTTGCCGCTGCCCGGGGAGTCCGGATCGAGGTTTCCGGCATTTGCGCAAAGGTGTCTCCTGGAACAATGAGCCATGCTCCGAAGGGAACGGTTGCGCAGCATAGCCCAGATTACCCATTTCCTCGAGAGCTGCTTGAGGCGGAGGTCCCTCGGCTATGCGATGAGTTGGACGGTGTGGTATACGCGTCTCCTCACGGTCGTGCATCGGCAACTGCAACCCGAGATGACCCCACCTCGATCGAGCGTGCTATCGGTGGTGCACGGGAGGGCGCCCGCATCGTATTGCTCGACGGCACCTACACCCCTTCCGGACCTCTTATCGTCGCCCGAGGTCATGACGGCACCATCGACGCGCGCATCACGCTCGAGGCGGAGCATGCCCGCAAGGTAGTCATCGATGGATCGAGCTTGGAAAAGGGCACGCCTCTCTTCGTTCTTGATGCAGACTGGTGGACGGTCAAAGGCATCGTGTTCGAGAAGAGCCCTCTCAACGGCATCGTTGTCTGCGGCAACATGAACCGCATCGAGAATTGCGTAGCACGCTTGTGCGGTGATACGGGGCTCACCATCATCTCGCGGCCAGGCGCGTCTCGCAGCGAATGGCCCCAACGAAACATGGTGGTAGATTGCGACAGCCATGATAACTGCGACCGGTATCGCTGCAATGCCGATGGCTTTGGAGCGAAGCTGCGTGTTGGCTCGGGCAACGTGTTCTATCGGTGCATCGCCCACCACAACATCGACGACGGCTTCGATCTCTACACAAAGAGCACGTTCGGTCCCATCGAGCCAGTGGAGATTGACAGCTGCGTTGCCTACTGCAACGGAAGCATAGAGACCGGAGATAAACTGCGCACCAAACTAGGGGGTGTGGGATTCAAGCTGGGTGGCGAGAACCAGCAGGTTGAGCATGAGGTCTGGAACTGCGTGGCGTTCTCGAATGCGCAGATTGGCTTCGGGGCAAACTCCAACTTCGCCTGCGGCCTGCACTTCTGCACCGAAACTGTCGGCGATGGTGCGGGACAAGACCAGGAGTGTCTGCATTCCGACCTTTTGAAGCTGCGAGCATGCGAGGGGATGCTTCTCGTGGATGCAGATGCAGCTGCGCGGGCAGAGGGTGTGTCCCGCAAACCCGATGGATCGATTTGCATCCCCGCCGTCCTTATGCAGCGTATGGAAAAGGGAAGGCGTCTAGGCGCATCGCTCGGCATGCGGAAACGCATCCTCATTACAGTCGAATCGCTTGCCGGGGGAGGCGCGGAGCGAACGGCGTGCAGGATAGCCTCGGCGCTGAGCGGTAGCCACGATGTCTTTCTCATGTTCGCAAAGAAGAAAGAGCTGAAAGACTACGACATTGATTCGGCAGTGACGGTGGTTGATGGGGTGGCACAAAACCCGAGGCCTCTTCCCACAATCATCGGGTCGAAGATTAACAGCCTTCGCTATCTGCGCAGGCGTGCAAATCTACTCAGGGATGCCCGAAAGCGCTACAGCATCGATACCACCATCAGCCTGCTCTCGACGCCCAATTTCCTGAACGGGCTATGCAAAGGTGGATACAGGGTCGTGTGCGAGAGAAACGACCCTTCGCAAAAGCCGGCGACCTATCGGCGGCGCAGCATCATGGCGTGCAAGCATGCAAACTATGCTGTGTTCCAAACTCAAAAGGTCAAGGGGATGTATTCTCCTCAGGTACAGGGAAAGAGCTGCATCATTCCCAATCCCGTTTCGGTTTCCTGCATTGCCGAACCCTCTGCTGCGAAGAAGATCGTCTCTGTGGGCAGGCTCAATCCGCAGAAGAACTACGGCCTGCTTATCCGTGCGTTTGCCCTGTTCCATGCACGGCATAGGGAGTATAGCCTGCATATCTATGGTACAGGAGAGATGCGTGATGAACTCGAACGCCTCGCCGTTTCCCTAGGTGTTGCAGGGCAGGTGATTTTCGAGGGCCACCTTGACGACGTGCACGCTGCAATTTGCGACGCGCAGATGTTTGTGCTCTCCTCGGATTTCGAGGGTATGTCTAATGCGCTGATAGAGGCCATGATGATGGGCCTTCCCTGCATATCCACAGCGTGTACGGGTTCGGATGAGCTCATAACCGATGGCGTTGACGGCTTGCTGGTGCCCGTGGGCGATGTGGATGAGCTCTGTTTGGCGATGGAGCGCTTGTGCAGCGATGCGGATCTAAGAGCACGCCTCGCATATTACGCACGCATCCGTGCCATGGATTTCGATATCGACGACGTTATCCGCAAATGGGAGAGAATCATCTGATGGATGGAAGCAATGGGGCGGGCCCTTATCCCGAGGTGTTCCTGCGTACCTTCACGGCAGCGGTCAAGCTGAGAAACTGGATTGCGGGCAAGTGGCAGTCGCTCAGGCTTCGCTTCGGAGGCATTGGCAAAGCGGTTCCCGAAGAGCCCGAGGCTTTCGAGGAAATATCCGAGCTCATACCAAATTTGAAGCTTTACAACGCCGAGGGCGTGCGAGGATGGCTTCGCAGGCGAGCGCTTCTGAAGGGTTTCAACAGCCTGAAGGAGTACAGCGATTATCTTCGGGGCAATGATGAAGAGCTCGCCGATCTCAGGGAGAACCTCACCTTCGTGGGGACGAACTTCTTCCGAGGCTCGGTTTGGCCCGAGTTGCGTACGGTAGTCCAGGAGGACCTATCTCAAGGACGCCATGGCAATCGAATCAGGGTGTGGTGCGCTGGTTGCTCGTCGGGAAAAGAGGTATACAGCCTGCTGATGACCCTGCTCGACTATGTGCCAGCACAGAGCATCGAGCTTTTGGCAACCGACTACAACGATGTGATGCTTAGCCGCTGCAAGGACGGCATCTTTCCCATCGATACCATGGATGGGATTCCCAAGCGATATTGGCATTACATGGAGAGATACTCCGGGATTAGACCTGCTGGAGGGCTAGCTTACCGATTCTGCTTCAGATTCGATGAGCAGCTTCGTGGTTTGGTTCGCATCCAGCATCTCGACCTGCTCACGGATGATTATCCAAGCGGCTTCGACCTCATCTTTTGTAGGAACGTCATCAAATTCTTCGATTCCAGGGCTATCCGTATGGTTCAGGAAAAACTAGCAGATTCGCTGGTTTCAGGAGGTTTGCTCGTGGTATCGGAAGAAGCTCGCGAGCAGATTGAGGAGCCCAAATCGCTTGGACTTGAGCGCCTCGACCTAACCTGCATCTATAGGAAGAATGGGTAGGCTTTTTCGGTAACGGTTTCCGTTCGGAGGTGTCCATGGGCAAACGCCTGATTTCGCTGGACAATATCGTGATCCTTGTCACCGGTGCTGCAGGATTCATCGGGGCGAGCCTTATCGTGCGTCTTCTTCGAGAAACGACGGGTAGCCGCATCGCAGGCATCGACAATCTGAATGACTATTACGACCCTGCGCTCAAACGCGCCCGCTTGGATTGGATCGAGCATACTGCCGAATCGAGCGACTCCACGTGGGAGTTCGTCGAGGGCTCCATAGCGGACGTGGATGCGCTTAGGGGCCTGTTCTCCGAGCTTCGCCCGTCCGTGGTGGTGAATCTAGCTGCGCAGGCGGGCGTTCGCTATAGCATCGATCATCCCGATGCGTATATCGAGACCAATATCGTGGGCTTCTACAACATCCTGGAGGCGTGCCGTCGGTATCCGGTCGAGCACCTTGTCTATGCCTCCAGCTCGTCGGTGTACGGCGGCAACGAGAAGGTGCCGTTCTCCACAGACGACAAGACCGACAGTCCTGTGAGCCTGTATGCGGCAACGAAGAAGAGTGACGAGCTTCTCGCCCATGCGTATGGCTCGCTCTTCGGAATCCCTGCGACAGGCCTTCGGTTCTTCACGGTGTACGGTCCGTACGGCAGGCCCGACATGTTTGTGTACTCCGCTTGCGAGAAGATCCTTGCCGGCGAGACTATCCAGCTTTTCGGAGAAGGGCTTTGCAAGCGCGACTTCACCTACATCGACGATATAGTCGAGGGAGTTGTGCGGGTGATGCGTGGTGCTCCGATTGGCGGGGAGGGATCCTCGACCGTGCCCCATGCTGTCTACAACATCGGCGGCGGTTGCCCCGAGCTGGTCATCGATATGGTCAGCACCCTGCAGGATGAGCTGGTACGCGCGGGCGCACTCTCGACAAGCTACGACGCAGAGGCCCATCGCCAGCTCGTGGGCATGCAGCCCGGTGATGTTCCACTCACCTTCGCAGATACCGAAGCCCTCGAGCGCGATTACGATTTTGCCCCGCAGGTGAGCTTGCGCGAGGGCATCCGCCGCTTCGTGGAGTGGTACGTGACCTATCATGTGGGAGAACGGTGTGACGATGGCGATCTGAGCGGAGAGGGATAGCGGTGTCCATGCCGGAGATAATCCGAAAAGCCTACTCCGTCTTAACGAGGCGGGAGCGCTTGGGTGCCATCCCCCTCGTGCTTCTCATGGTTGTCAGCGCCTTGATGGAATCGTTCGGCGTTTCGCTGGTCGTCCCGCTCATCTCGGGCATCATGGATCCATCGCGCCTTGAGGGCGGTGCGATGGGGAGGCTTCTCTCAGCGCTATTTGGATCCAGGAGCGGCGAATCGTATCTGAGCACCATCCTCGTGGTGATGATCGTGCTCTTCCTTGTCAAGAATGCGTTCATCATCTGGAGGTCTTACATCCAGAATCTCGCGTTGTCGAAGGTGCGCGTGCGTATCCAGAGCCGCATGCTCCATTACTACCTCTCACGTCCGTACAGCTTCTTCTTGGATGCGGAGTCCGGCCGGGTGCTGAGAAGCGTTACATCCGATAGCGATAACTCCTTCATGCTGCTCGACCATATCCTGAACTTCTTCTCGTGCCTCATCATCTCGGCGATCATGGCCGTGGCGGTGTTCCTCATCCATCCTCGGATCGCGCTGTTCCTCACGGTTGTCCTTATTGTCGAGTATTCGGTGATCCTTCGTTTCATCAGACCCTTCCTGCAGCGTCAGGGCCAGATCTATCGGGAGTCTCATGGTGTGGCCAACGGAATCGTCCTCCAGATGATGCGCGGCATCAAATCGGTCAAGGTGGGTGACTCCGAACCATATTTCGAAAAGGGCTACGACAAGCAGGTTCGGCACATGGCCCATGCCCACCTGATCGAGCAATCGTTCTCGGGCGTGCCACAACGTATGGTGGAGGCGCTCACAGTGAGTGCTCTGCTGGTCTACATCCTCATTCTGTTGGTGCAGGGGAATGACGTTTCGGGTCTGGTGCCCATCCTCTCCGCCTTCGTGCTCGCCGCCTCCCGCATGCTTCCGAACGTGGGAAGCATGTCGAGCTCCGCGAGCTATGCGAACTACTACAAGGAGTCGCTCGATCATGTGGCGGAGCTCATGGATACGCTCGATCATGAGGAAGTAGCGGAGGCGGAGAATCCTGTTGTCTCGAATGTGCCGGCGAGCTTCGAGCGCGATATCCGCCTGGAGGACATCTCCTTTACCTATCCCGGTGGGGATGAGCCCGTGCTCGAGCATGCGAGCCTGGTCATTCCCTGCAACAAATCCGTGGGAATCGTGGGCGAGTCCGGTGCCGGTAAGACCACCTTGGTCGATGTGCTGCTTGGCCTCCTCGTTGCGCAGTGCGGCGAGATCCGCATGGACGGCTCCGTTGTCGATCCCTCATCGCGGGAGTGGCATGCCAAATTCGCCTATATCCCGCAGAACGTCTTCATGCTTTCGGGCACCATCCGCGATAACGTTGTGTTCGGTCAGGATGAGCTATCTGAAGATGACAAGCGCGTTTGGGAAGCGCTCGAGATGGCCCAGCTCTTCGACTTCGTGCGTTCGCTCAAGGATGGACTCGATGCAGAGATTGGCGAGGCGGGGATCCGGCTCTCCGGAGGACAGGCCCAGCGTCTCGGCATCGCCCGCGCGCTCTACGCCAATGCGCC
The DNA here is from genome assembly GCA_902788705.1 of uncultured Coriobacteriaceae bacterium. Classification (GTDB taxonomy): domain Bacteria; phylum Actinomycetota; class Coriobacteriia; order Coriobacteriales; family Atopobiaceae; genus UBA1367. The sequence goes on from CADALE010000004.1 coordinate 87,352, forward strand.
CGTGCTGGTTCTCGACGAGGCGACGAGCGCGCTCGACAACGAGACCGAGGCGGCGCTCATGGACGCCATCTCGACCATCCAGGGAACCAAGACCCTTGTCATCATCGCCCATCGGCTCACCACCATCGAGAACTGCGACATCGTCTATCGCGTCGAAGGCGGCACCGTGACCGAGGACGGCAGGTAGGAAAGGGCGTTATGTTTGGGAGAAACGTCGAGCGGGTGCTGAGGGCGGTCCTTCACGGGTATCGTGCACGCTGCTGCGGTCCGCTGTTCAAGAGCCTCGATTCCAAAACGCAGCAGCTCATCGTTGCGGATGCGAAGAGCCATCCCGGATTCGAGGAGGCTGAACAGCAGGGCGTGGGCACAGTTGCCTGCCTTGAGGGCCTTTTGTACCGAAGCGCCCTGTTCCGCTCGGTGTTCTACTATCGGTGCTCCCGCTGTGAAACGCTCGGAACGGTGGGAAGGATCTTGCTCAATCGTTGCATGAAGATGCTTCCGCCTAATCCGTCCGTGGAGATCAATGCCGCGTCGATTGGGGGAGGGCTGAGGCTTCTTCATGGATCGGTCGTCATCGGCAGCGCCGTGCTGGGACAAAACGTGCGCATCGGGGCGGGAGTGGTCATCGGGTATAGACATGGCGGTACTCCGACCATCCACGATGACGTGCATGTCTGTTCGAATGCAACCGTCATCGGTGCGATCGACGTGGGCGAAGGAGCAGTCATAGGAGCCGGAGCGGTAGTGCTCAACGATGTTCCTGCCTATGCCGTGGCGGTTGGCAACCCTGCGCGGATTGTCGATGGAGGCCAGGTGGCGGAGGCGTTGCATCGGAAGGCGGCCGAGGACCTTGAGGTTATGGATTGATCGCAGCACGGATGGCACTGTCGCCTTTGATGATGACGTTGTAGTAATTGCAGCTGCAGTGATCTGCCGTGCAAGGCGCGAGTTCGGCTAAACCCGCATAGGTTCCATCCAAAAGGCTGCCGAGATGCATTGTCCCGCCGATGACGGGGCAACGTTCGACATTGCCCTTGGGACCGATGGATATGCTGCTAGTGCCCGCATCGCAGAGATAGCCGCGTGGGCAGAAGGTCTCCGTTCCCCCCAGTGATGCGCCGAGCGCCTGAATGTTCTCGAAGTCGCGGATGCTGCCATCGGAATACGTCACGCGAATGCCGTTCCTGCCCTGCGCAATGACCGTCCCCAGGTTTCTCTCGGAGATCGTGGTTGCATACTTGCGCATGATGATGGGCGTGACGGAGATACGATGCTCCCACATGGATGCCCGTGCGCTTTCCAGCAGATCGAAGTCTTCATCTGCCAATAAGGGTATGCCTACACCAAGTTTGATGGGGGAGCATAAGACCCGCTCTCCCAGTTTTCGGGCCATCCTTGTGATGGGGGAGCGTGGCCAGGAGACCTCACGGTCTGCGATTTCGATCAGCTTGGCGGCAAAGCTCTCCCAAGATGTGTATGAGCGATAGAAGCTTGCGCCAATATGGAAGGAGCGCCTTCGTCCTATACGGTCATGGCGTTTGATGATCTCGCAGAGCTGGCAATAGGTTTCTGCCGGCATCGAGAGGTTGGTGGTGATTCTGAAGGACATATCTCCTGGAAAACGGCACGAAGCGAGCTTTTCCAGCAAAGCCGGGAAATCGTTCAGGAACGTGACCTCTCCGCCGATGAGGTACACGTCGAGCTTTCTGAAACCCTTGAGGTTCTCGACTAGACCGATAATTGCTTCGCAGATGCGGGAGCGCAGCTCGCGCGATTCTCCCCGTGCCGCCTCGACGTGCATCTCCTTGGTGCCCTGGATGCAGAAGTCGCAAGAATAATTGCAGAGGTTGGTCATCTGCCACCGAACCGTATAGGTCTGGGATGATGCGCCAACCCGCTCTATCCGTTCCACGTCGCTGCTGACCAATGGTCCTCCGAGAAAAAACAGGTGCTCATCGCGTATGATCGTTCATTATAGGTGTTTCTACGCGGTTGCTGGCGCGTGTGAGGGGTGTTCCATTGGCGAATCGTGTCGGTTCCTCCAAAGCGCCTCGCGCCGAATCCTTTGATAGCGGGAGCGCGGCGATTGCCCGCATGTTTGTCCAAGCGGCGCTGCGGTACCGTCGCTTGCCCCATCGCATTCGGTTTAGCTTTTCATGTAAGCTGCAGTGAGCGAAGCGAAACAGGTGAAGTCGCGGGTAACCTCGATGGATCCGTTCGGGCGATGCACGCTCATCTCAAAACCAATCCCGCGTATGAGCTGCGCTTGTCCGATGATCCGCTGAGGAACGCGGACTACCTTCGCTCATGCCTCGAGCGATACAAGAGCGCGTAGATGGCGGTGCGCTGCGTCGATTCCACGCGCATCTGCATCACGGAGGCTCTATCACGTGCGTTTTTCAACCATTGTGTGTCAGTAGCTCATTATGCGTCAATTTGCTGGCTAATAAGCGATTTCAGCTTTTCCTGTCGACGACGCTGGCAAACCGTATAATCGCATCCGGGATTCTGATTAGGAATCCGTGACTGCTTTTTGGGGGGACGATGAACGTTGCGGTGGTTGGAACGGGATATGTGGGCCTGGCGACGGCGGTGCTATGGGCTGCCTGCTATGACGTCACTGTCCTCGACATCGTGCAGTCCAAGATTGATGCGGTGAATGCCTGCAAGAGCCCATTCGAGGATACGCTCATCTCTGCGCGGCTTGCCGAGCTTGCCCAAGAGGGCCGACCCCTGCGCGCTGCGACTAACCATCCCGGTGCCCTCTGCGGCGTCGACATGGTGATGGTTGCCGTTCCTACGAACTTCTCCGAGGCCATCGGCGCCTTCGATGCGTCGGTGGTCGAGGGCGTGCTGGCGCAGGTCGCTGCGGAGTGCCCGAATGCCGTCACGGTGATTCGTTCGACCATGCAGCCCGGTGTGACGTCGGCCCTTGCGGCAGCCAAGAGGCTCTCCCGGGTGCTCTATTGCCCCGAGTTCCTGCGCGAGGGCCGTTCGCTCGACGACTGCCTCCATCCCGATCGCTTGGTCATAGGAGCAGACGATCCGAGCATTGCCGAGGAGTACCGCACGACTGTCGAGGACGTGTACGCTTCGAACGGCGTTCCGATGCCCCCTGTGGTGCTTTGCTCGACGCAGGAGGCCGAAGCTGCCAAGCTCGCCGCCAACACCTATCTTGCCCTACGCGTTGCGTTCTTCAACGAGCTCGATTCGTTCGCGTGCCATCGCGGTCTCGATGCGGGGAAGGTCATCCAGGCGGTGTGCCTCGACACGCGGGTGGGCGACCACTACAACAACCCCTCGTTCGGATATGGCGGCTACTGCCTGCCCAAGGACACCAAGGCATTCCTCGGGAGCTTCGGAGAGGATGCTCCGAGCGAGCTCATCGAGGCGGTCGTGAACGCCAACGCCTCACGTAAGCGCGACATCACGGAAGCGGTGCTCGCCCTTGGCGTGGAGCGCATCGGCGTTTACCGCCTGGTTGCCAAGGCGAACTCCGACAACCTGCGCAGCAGTGCGATGATCGATATAGTCGTAGAGCTCGTTCGTCACGGCGCTGACGTCACGCTGTACGAGCCCATCGTCGAGACCGACTCGTATCTCGGTGCGAAGGTGGTGGGTAGCGTCGAGGAGCTCTTCGGGCAGTGTGACATCGTGCTCGCGAACCGCGTCACGCCCGAGATTGCCCCATATCGCGCTAAGGTCTTCTCGCGTGACCTCTACGGACGCGACTAGCATTCGCGCGACGCTTCCGACATCCGACAGCCCGATACTCTCGTAAGTGCATACGCGCTGGCAAACACCTTCCTTGCTTAGGTGCGGAGCGCAATCTTTGGATTGCACAGCTGTGTCCTCACGACTGGGATTTCTTGCGCCTTGATGCCGCGGCCTTTGCCTTGCGCTCGGCCTCCTCGCGCTGTCCGGGAAACATGTTGCGCTCGCTGAACTCGGCCTGCACGGTGGTCAGCATGAGGAACACGTCGTCCAGGCCCAGATGGCGCTCGCTCTCGTCGGCCGCCAGCGTGCCGCGGCGCTTTGCCCAGTGCTCGAGTGCGGCGGGACTGCTCTCGCGAGGCAGCGACCGCACGTCGGGGTCGATGCGCCGGCAGATGTCGCGCGAGTCGATGAGCACCACCTCGCCCGCCTTGCGGGCCTCGGCGTACCCGTCAAGGTGCAGCATCAGCCACGAGTCCTCGAAGGCCGCGTTGTGCGCCATGAGCGGGAAGGCCTTGAACGTGGCCAGCAGCGCCTTCTGAACCCGGCGGTCCTCGCGGAAGGGCGTTTTGCCCGCGAGGTCGGCCCACGTGATCTTGTGGATCTCGGCCAAGGGCACGCCCGTCTGCTCGTACTGATCGGGAATGCCGAAGTAGGCCACGTGCCCGTCGTGGGGCACGGCAGTGGGCGTGAGGTCCATGAACGCAAGGCCCAGGTTGATGAGGTAGCCGCGGTCGGGGTCCTTCGAGGTTGTCTCGATGTCAAACCCGCACACCGTGCCGGACACGGGTGCCTCCACGTACGCGATGCCCAGGTCGCGCGCCTCGAAGCCCGCCGTGCGGGCGACGTCCTCAACGGGGCGGCCTTGCATCCACGCCACGCCGCGCACGAGGTCGTTTGCGGAAAGGCTGCGCGCGAGGTTGAGGCCGTTGAGGTCGCGCAGGCGGTCCATGCCGTACTGGTCGCAGATGGGACGGTTGCGGTCGGCCAGCTGGCGCACGAGGTCAAACGAGAAGGGTTCCTGCCCGGCTGGGGCCTCCCACCACGCTGCGGCCAGCAGCGAGATGGCCTCCTCGTTGCGGCGGCGCTCCTCGTCAAGCGCGGCATCGTCCACGAGGAATCCGGGCAGCACGAATGCGTTGGCAAGCTCGATGGCTTGGGCTAGGTTCATGGGCAACTCCCGTACGTTTCGGTTTGGCCTGTACATGATAGCCGCTCGGCCGGACGCAAAGGTGCGTTACCATAGTCCTCCACGGGAAGACTGACGAGGGGAGGCGTCCATGGCGTTCGCGCAGGTCGTGCTTGACATACCTACGCGCCTGCTCGAGGGCGCCTTCTGCTACGCGGTGCCCGACGGCCTGGCAGGCGAGGTGCAGGTGGGGGCCACCGTGCTGGTAACCTTCTCGCACCGCGCGGCCGTGGGCTACGTGATGGGGCTGCTTGACGAGGCGCCGCAGGGCCTTGACGAGGCCCGCCTGCTTCCCATCGAGCGCGTGCTGGCGGCCCCGGCGTTCGACGAGGCGCGTGGTCGCGTGGCGACGTGGATGGCGCGCGAGTACGCGTGCCCGCTCTCCGAGGCCGTGCGTCCCTTCCTTGCGCCCGGCCAGGGCTTTCGCGTGCGCCGCGTCGAGGAGGGTGGCGCCTGGGAGCTGGTGAGCGAGGCCGCGGCGCCTGTGGACGAGCGCTGGGTGTGCCTCACCGACGAGGCGTGCGGCTTCGAGCCGCGCAAGACGGCCGCGCGCCAGCGTGCCCTCATGGCGGCGCTCGCAGAGGGGCCGGTGCGCATGGCCGAGCTGACGGCGCTGCTGTCGGGCGCGGCCGGCGTGGTGTCAGCCCTGCAGAAGCGCGGTGTGGTGAGCGTGTTCGAGCGCAGGCGGGTGCGCGGCGAGACGACGACCACCCTGTCGAGCGCACGGGCCGAGCGTCCACATCAGCTGACGGCCGGGCAGCGCGATGCGCTGGCGGCAATAGAGGAGGCCTGCCGGGCAGGCAGGGGAGACGTCGTGCTGGTGGACGGCGTGACGGGCTCGGGTAAGACCGAGGTGTACCTCAGCGCCATCGAGGCGGTGCGTGCCCAGGGCAAGGGTGCCCTCGTGCTGGTTCCCGAGATCTCGCTCACCGCCCAGACCGTGGGCCGCTTCCGTGCGCGCTTCGGCGACGACGTGGCCATCCTGCATTCGCGCCTCTCGGTGGGCGAGCGCTTCGACCAGTGGGACCTTGCCCGCACGGGCCAGGCCCACGTGGTGGTGGGCGCCCGCTCGGCCCTCTTTGCCCCGATCCCTAACCTGGGACTTGTGGTCATCGACGAGGAGCACGAGTGGACCTACAAGCAGGAAAGCGCCCCGCGCTACCATGCACGCGACGTGGCGGCTCGGCTGGCGGCCGAGACCGGCGCGGCGCTTGTGCTGGGCTCCGCCACCCCTAGCCTCGAGAGCCTCGCGCGCTGCGAGGCGGGCACGTGGCAGGGCGTTACGTGGACGCGGGTGAAGATGCCCGAGCGGCCGGGCGGGGCCCTGTTGCCCACGGTCCGCGTCGTGGACATGGCCCGCGAGTTTCAGTCGGGCAACCGGTCGGTGTTCTCGCGCGAGCTGGCCGAGGCCCTGCAGGGCGTGGCCGAGCGACGCGAGAAGGCGGTCCTCCTGCTTAATCGGCGGGGCTTCGCCACCTTCCTCATGTGCCGCGACTGCGGGTGCGTGCCCGAGTGCCCGCACTGCTCCACCTCGCTTACCTACCATGAGCGCACACATGCGCTCATGTGCCATACCTGTGGCCGCACGTGGCCGGTGCGGGCGTTTCCCGACCCCTCCACCCGCTGTCCCAACTGCGGCAGCCGCTACCTTGCGGCCTTTGGCATGGGCACGCAGCGCGTGGAGGACGAGCTGCGCATGCTCCTTCCGCCGGACGTGGACGTGATTCGCATGGATGCCGACTCCACGCGCCAGAAGGGTGCCCACCAACGGCTGCTGGAGGAGTTCGACGCAAGCGAGTGCGCGGTTCTGGTGGGCACGCAGATGATTGCCAAGGGGCTCGACTTTCCCGAGGTCACGCTGGTTGGCGTGGTGAATGCTGACACCACGCTGAAGATGCCCGACTTCCGAGCGGCGGAGCGCACCTACGACCTGCTCGAGCAGGTGGCGGGTCGCGCGGGCAGGGGAGAGCGCGCCGGCCAGGTGTTCGTGCAGACCTACTGGGCGTCGCACCCGGCCATCCAGGCGGTGGCGTGCCACGACCGCGACCTGTTCCTGGCGGCCGAGGAGGCGGACCGTCGCGAGGGGCTGTACCCACCTTACGCGCGCCTCGCCAACGTCGTGGTGTGGGGCAAGGACGCCCAGGGCGTGCGCACCGCCTGCGACGAGCTGGCCGCCTCCGTTCGTGCGGAGGCGGGGGAGCGCGCGGGCTGGGAGGTGCTGGGGCCGGCCGACTGCGCGAAGGCCAAGGCCAAGGACAACTACCGTCGCCACGTGCTGGTGAAGGCCCCTGCCGATGCGGAGCTGGGAGAGCTGCTGGGCTCGTGTGCGCGCGGGCTGGGCCGTCGACCCGGCATCAGCGTGGCGGTGGACGTGGACGCCTACGACCTCGTGTAGCGCCCCCACAAAAGGGGCGCCTCCGGTGAACCTGCCACGACCTGCCACGGGATAGCCACCGTGGCAGGATTCCTTTCAGTCGGAGCCCTCTGCGTCTTTCGTGCTCGTTGGTTTGGCGTGGCCAGCGCTGGGGTACCATAGCAGCGTTGAGAACTGCGTCCAAAAGGAGCGAAACCATGGCAGACCTTGCTGACGACATCGTCGTTGCCCCCGACGTGCGGCTCAAGACCGAGTGCGCACCCATCGAGGAGATCACGCCCGAGATTCGCGCGCTTGCCGAGCGCATGGCGGCTGACATGTACGCCACCGACGGCTGCGGCATCGCCGCACCGCAGGTGGGCGAGCTGGTGCAGCTCGTGGTGATTGACTGCGACTACATCGACGACAACAACCGCAACCCCTACTACCTGGTGAACCCCGAGATTCTGGTGGCCGATGGCGAGGAGCACGAGCTCGCGGAGGGCTGCCTCTCGTTCCCGGGCATCACGGTTCGCGTGAGCCGCCCCAGCCACGTGGTGGTGCAGGCGCGCAACCTTGATGGCGACCTCATGCGCTACGAGGCGCGCGACAACCTCATGGCCGTGTGCCTGCAGCACGAGATCGACCACCTGCACGGCGTCACGATGATCGACCACCTCTCGCCCGCCCAGCGCATGATTGCCATGCGCGAGCTGGCGCAGGCCAAGGCGGCCGGCGCCCGTCCTGGTGAGACCGACTAGGCGAGGCCGACAGGGTTCGCCATGCGGGCGGGGCCTGGGCCGGCGTGCCTTGCCCCGACTTGCGAGGAGAGGAGCCTCCATGCGCATCACGTTCATGGGGACGCCCGAGTTTGCGGTGCCGTCCCTGCGTCTGCTTGCCGAGCGTCACGAGGTGACGCTCGTGGTAACCCGTCCCGACGCGCCACGCCAGCGCGGGAAGCGCCTCGTGTCGTCACCCGTGAAGGCCGCAGCGCTCGAGCTGGGCATTCCCGTGCTCGAGACCACGCGCATGACCCCCGAGGCGCTTGACCGCGTGCGCGCTGAGCGTCCCGACGTCATCGCGGTGGCGGCCTATGGCTGCATCCTTCCCGACGCCCTGCTTGAGATGGCGCCGCTGGGCTGCGTGAACGTGCACGGGTCGCTCCTGCCGCGCTGGCGCGGCGCGGCTCCCATCCAGCGTGCGGTGCTTGCGGGCGACGAGCGCGCGGGCATCTCCATCATGCGGATCGTTCATGAGCTTGACGCAGGTGCGTACTGCCGTCAGGCATCGGTCGAGGTGGGGGACAAGGGCTGTGCCCAGGTGATGGACGAGCTTGCCGTCCTCGGCGCGCGCGAGCTGGTTGCCGCGCTCGACGACATGGAGGCCGGTACGGCCATCTGGGTGGAGCAGGATCCTTCGCAGGTGACGTACGCCGCCAAAGTCGAGAAGGCCGAGATGCGCCTTGTGCCCGGCGACTCCGCCCTGTCCAACCTGCGGCGCGTCCGCGCCTCGACCGACGCCGCCCCAGCCCGCCTGCTCCTTGACGACAAGGGCGTGCGCGCCCTGGTTGCCATGCTGTCGGATGCCGACGTTGCCGCAGGCACGGCGCTCGTGCGGCGCGGCCGGGTGCTGCTGGGGTGTGCCGACGGCGCGTTGGAGCTCGTGCGCGTGAAGCCCGACGGCAAGCGCGAGATGGAGGCCTCGGCCTGGGCCGCAGGCCTGCGTGGCAAGGAGTTCTGCTGGACGGAGGCCTAGCCCATGGCACAGCTCAGCCCCTCCCGCAAGGTGGCGCTCTCGCTTGTGTCGCAACGTCGGCGCCATGACGGCCGCATCCGCGAGCTGCTGCGCACCTCCGAGGCTATGGACGCCCTGGAGGACGCGCGCGACCGCGCCTTGGCCGCTCGGCTTGCCTTTGGGGCAGTATCGGCCCAAGGCACGCTTGACCGGCTGCTTGACGAGCGGCTGCGCCGCCCGTCGTCGGTGGAGCCACGGGTGCGCGATGCGCTGCGCGTGGCTGCCTTCGAGTGCTGCTACCTCTCCACGCCCCAGTCGGCTGCCGTGAGCCAGGGGGTCGAGCTTGTTCGCCTGGCATCCCCGCGTGCGGCAGGCTTGGCCAATGCGGTGCTGCGGCGCCTCTGCCAGGACGTGAGGCCCCAGGTGCAGGATGCGCGTGCGAGGTGCGCGGACGGCGCGTGCGGCATCGACGATCTCGCACTCGTTGGCGGCCTCCCGTCTTGGCTGCTTGAGCGCGTCGCCGTGCAGCGTGGCCTTGACGCCGCGCGTAACCTGGCGCTCTGTCAGCTTGAGGCCGCACCCGTGTACGTGGCGGCAAACCCAGCCTTGGCCACGACTTCCGAGACGCTCCGGTCGCTGCGGGAAGCTGGCCTGGATCCGCAGCCCACCTTGCTGCCAAGGGCCTTCCAGCTGGGAGCCCCGGCGGGCCTTGCGGGCTCTGGCCTGGTGGGCAGTGGCCAGCTGGCCGTGTCCGACCTTGCCGCACAGCTGGTGGCCTGCATGGCGTCGCCCCAACCGGGGTACAACGTGCTCGAGGTGGGGCAGGGCCGCGGAACCAAGACGATGCTACTGCAGGCCGAGGCCCTCGCGCAGGGCGGTTTCTGCGAGGTGACGGGTGTCGACTCCGAGGCCTTCAAGACCAAGGTGACGTCAAGGCGCATGTCTCGCGCGGGTTTGGCCAAGCATGTTCGCTGCGTCACGCTTGATGGTAGGCTTGTCTCGTCGACCACCTTGCCCGGAATGCCCCACGATGGCTTTGACGTGGCGTTTGTTGACGCGCCATGCTCAGGCACCGGCACGATGCGCCGTCATCCCGAGATCGCGTGGACGCTTTCGGCCGAGAGCCTTGAGGGGGAGGGGTCGCTCCCTCGGCTGCAGCTGCAGCTACTGGCGGCCGCCTCCGCGTGCGTCCGGACCGGCGGCCTGCTTGCCTACGCCACCTGCTCGCTGATGGCCGAGGAGAACGAGCGCGTCGTCGAGTCGTTCCTCGAAAGTCCCGAGGGGTCGCGCTTCGAGGTGGTGCCCGCCTACGCGACGCCGGGCGTGGCGATGGCGTCCGAAGGGGCGCAGGAGGCCGTGCGCATGCGCACGGACGGGCGTGGATGGTTCCAGTCGATTCCGGCGACCGCCTCGTTTGACGGGCACTTCTGCACGGTCATGCGTCGCCGGTAGTTTCGCCAGCTCGTTAAAAGGCTTACATCTATGCAGTCAGATGAGGAAGGGGCGACAGGCGTCCTGACAGGCAGACCTAGTCGTCGGACTTGAGGCTGTCCAGCGAGGGGCCGGCCTTGACCGTCTTGCGCTGGTCGGTGTTGTAGAACCCGTGGCCCTCGAAGTGGATGCCCGAGGCGGTGAAGACGCGCTCTGCCGGAGCGCCGCATTCGGGGCACGTGACGTCAGGATGCTCGCTCATGGGGTGCTCAACCTCGAACACCGAGCCGCACGAGGTGCACTTGTAGTCATAACGGGCCATGTCCTGCCTCCGGTCACGATTGTCCCTGTCGCGCGTTGCGACGCGTTAGACACTGTACCCAACTTCGCTGCGAATATCCATCGCGATGTAGGTTCCATCGTGCCGCCACCATCCCTGTTATCATCGTGGCTAGTGCCATGCGCACCATAACGCGACGCCAACCGAGGAGTGCCCATGCCCATCCAAGGTGCCATCTTTGACTTCGACGGAACCATCGTCGACTCCATGCCCATGTGGCGCTATGCGCCCGACCAGCTGCTGCGGCGCTACGGGCAGCGCATGACGCAGGAGGTGTTTGACGCCACCGAGCCGCTCAACTGCGACGACGAGTGCCTGTGGTTCCACGAGCACCTAGGGGTGGGGCAGAGCGGCGAGGCGCTGTTCGAGGAGCTGCGCGCCATCGTGCGCAAGGAGTACTCGACGACGGTCGAGGCCTGGCCGCATGTGCGGGAGTTTTTGCAGAGCCTTGCCGACGCGGGCATTCCCATGGTGATCGCCTCGTCCACGCCGGCCGACGACATCCGCGTGGGGCTTCGCGCGCATGGCCTGGAAGGCTACTTCAAGGACGTGGTCTTTACGGGCGACGTGGGACGCGGCAAGGAGTTTCCCGACGTGTACCTGCACGCTCTCGGCTTGCTGGGCACGCCGATGGGGCAGACGTGGGTGTTCGAGGACGCGCCCTTCGGGGTGCGCACGGCCCACGAGACGGGCTTTCCCGTGGTGGCGCTGCTCAACGACCACGACGGCCGCGACGAGTCGTTCCTGCGTGCTCATGCCGACATACTCGTGCATGGCTATGACGAGCTGTCTCTTGCGCTCATCGACGACTTTGCGCCAAGCGTGGCTGCCGATGCCGCAGAAGGTGGGGAGGTCTGCCGGGTGCTGGTGGTGGACGGCTCGCCGCAGCCCAGCTCGCCCGAGCTGGTGGCGCGCCTTGCCGACGAGGCCGACTACCTCGTGGCGGCCGACCGGGGGGCAGAGGTGCTGCATCAGCTGGGCCGGGCGCCGCAGGCGTTCTGTGGCGATGACGACTCGGTGGCCCCGGAGGTGGCAGCGTGGGCGCATGCATCAGCCACGACCGACATCCGCTTCCCGTCCGAGAAGTATGCTACCGACCTCGCGCTGGCCATCGACTGCGCTCGGCACGAGGCGGCCCGCAGGGGTGCACGCCTTCAGCTTACACTTACCTGCGCCTCGGGAGGTCGCCTAGACCACCAGCTTGCCGTGATGGGGCTGCTGGCGCGCAACGCCGATGCAAGCCCGCGCGTGGTGGAGGATGGCCTTGAGTGCCGCGTGCTGTCTCCGCAGGGTGCCCCGTCGTGGAGCGTGGGCGCGCAGGAGGGAGCGGTTGGCGCCACGCTCTCGGTGATCGCGCTGGGTGGCACTGCCATGGTGACGGAGCGCGGCCTGCGCTGGGAGCTTGACCATCGCGAGCTTGCCCCGCTCGACGACCTCGGCGTGAGCAACGTGGTGTGCTCGTCGGATGCCCAGGTGGTGTGTGACGAGGGCGTGGCTGCGGTGTTCCTACTGGGGCCCGTCCGATAGCCAGCCACAACCTGTGGGGGATGCGCCCACAATCCCACCACAAGAAAGCGTAGTCTTCGCTTGCAAGCTGGCGTTCCTGTGCTATATTCGTACAGCTTGTACAAAACGCGGGCGCGTCCCGCCCGCCCTATGGAGGTCTGAGTCATGTCTAAGGTTTGCGAAATCTGCGGCAAGCACGCCGTTGCCGGCCGTTCCATCAGCCACTCCCACCGCACCGTCAACCGCAAGTTCAAGCCCAACATCCAGCGCGTCACCATCGTGCAGGAGGGCCACGCCAAGAAGATGAACGTGTGCACGCAGTGCCTCAAGAAGGGCAACCTCGCCCGCTCGTAGCGGCGCGCCACAAGGTCGGAAAGCCGGAGGGCTCCCCACGGGGAGCCCTCCTTGCGTTGGCAGCCCGCAAACCTTTGGTGTCCGGCGGCAGTCGCACAATGGCCCCGTAAAGCAGATTGTGACAGGGCGAGGTGCGACGATGGGCGATGGGCCGATGGGATGGGAGTTCACGAGGCGCGTGTGCCGCTGCGTGCTGCGTGGGGTCAGCCTGCTGTGCGGGTGCTTGGTGCTGGGGCTCCTGTACGACTTGGTGTTCGTGGTCATGCTGCAGGGCGGCGTGCGATACGCGGTTCCCCGAAGCATACGCATGCAGGAGCTTGATGCGCTGGAGGCTACCATGTCCCAGGCAGACCGCCAGCTGGTCGAGGAGGCGTTTTGCGCCCCCAACCCGTCGGGGGTGCGCACCTTTTGTGGTCAGCCCGAAGACCTCTCGCCAAGCTCGAGGCTGTCGCGGATCATGGCGCGCGCCCTCTGCGAGCGCGAGGGCGTGAGGGCAAGCACCGTCTCGGCGGCCCGCATCCTTGGCGCCGAGTACGCAACCCTGGGATACGACCTGGCCGACCTGCGCATGAAGGCAGCTTGTTCGGCAGTCCGCTCGCTCGTAGGGTGTCTCGTGGTGCTGTGGGCGTCCCACAGGCTGCGAAGTCAGGCGCTCGCCCAGGCGCGGTAGGCGATGTCGCCCATGCGTGACGCTTTGCTGCATCCGTTATCACGACGATGACGGCCGTGCCTTCTGCTAAACTCTCAATATTCATGCGCCGGTCGCATAGGGTGTGCGACCTAGCGAGAGGAGAAGACATGACTCAGGCTATCGCGGGAACCCTCAAGGTCTCTAACGATTGCATCGCCGATCTGGCCGGATACGCCGCGCTCGAGTGCTACGGCGTCGTTGGCATGGCCCTGTCCGATTCCGAGAACGGCGTCACGCGCCTGCTGCCCTTCAACGTGCTGCGCAAGGGCATCAACGTGTCGGTCGAGAGCGGCCACGTGGTGGTTGACGTGCATGTCATCCTGGAGCAGGGCGTCAACATGGCGTCGGTGTCCTCCAATCTGGTAAGTTCTGTCAAGTTCATCCTCAGCAAGATTGCCGAGCTGGACGACGTCGAGGTGCGCGTGCACGTCGAGGGGATGCGCGCGCGCTAGTCCGGTGGTGACGAGAGGATAGGTAGAGGTTCCACGATTATGATCGCAAATACCATTCGAGTGTGCTTTCCCGTTGCCGCCCAGGTCGTAGCCGACAAGGCGGACGAGATCAACAAGCTCAACGTGTTTCCCGTGCCCGACGGCGACACCGGCACCAACATGTCGCTCACGCTGCAGACGGTGGTGGCCGAGGTCGAGGCGCTTCCCGCCGACGCCTCGATGGCCGACATCGCCCATGCCATCACCCATGGCTCGCTGATGGGCGCGCGCGGCAACTCGGGCGTCATCACCAGCCAGATCCTGCGCGGCATCGCCGAGGGGTTCGTGCCCGTGAAGGGCGACACCATCACCACGGCCGACGTCGCCTCGGCGCTGCGCAACGGCGTGAAGGTGGCCTTCAAGGCCGTGCGCAAGCCGGTCGAGGGCACCATCCTCACGGTCCTGCGCGACGTCTCGGCCCGCGCCGACCAGCTTGAGAAGCAGAAGGTGCCGCTGGAGGAGGCGCTCGACGCCATCGTGGTCGAGGCCTACGAGTCGGTTGCCCGCACTCCCGAGCTGCTGCCCGTGCTGAAGGAGAACGGCGTGGTTGACTCGGGCGCCTTTGGCCTCGCCACGTTCATCGAGGGCTTCATCAACGCCATGCAGGGAAGGGCGGGCCAGGTTTCCGACTTCGAGACCACCATTTCTTCCGACGAGGCCAAGGCCGTCGTGGCCAATGTGGTGGACATCGAGATCAACGACAGCTGGGAGGGCTCTGAGTACCGCTACTGCACCGAGTTCCTCTTCCACGCCGACAGCCCCGACTTCGACGAGGAAGCCAACCTGCGCTACCTTGCCGGCATGGGCGACTGCGAGCTGCTGGTGGGGGCCAACCCCGATTACAAGATCCACGTGCACACCAACAGGCCCGACCGCGTGCTGCGGCACATGATTCACCGCGGCCAGATCTTCAACGTGTTCGTGCACAACATGGACCTCGAGGCGCAGGAGCGCACCGAGGGCATTCGCGCCGACAAGCAGGCCGAGGCCGAGGCTGCCCGCAAGCCCCTGGGCTTCGTGGCGGTTGCCGCTGGCCCGGGCCAGGCGGACATTCTCTCGTCGCTGGGCGTCGACGTGGTGGTGACGGGCGGTCAGACCATGAACCCCTCCACCGCCGACATCCTTGCCGCCATCGAGCAGTGCCATGCCGACTCGGTCATCGTGCTTCCTGACAACGGCAACATCCGCATGGCCGCCGAGGCCGCGGTTGCCGCCTGCGACAGCTGCGTGGCTGCCGTGGTGCCCACCAAGACGGTCCCGCAGGCGTTTGCCGCCATGTTCG
The DNA here is from genome assembly GCA_902788705.1 of uncultured Coriobacteriaceae bacterium. Lineage (GTDB taxonomy): Bacteria > Actinomycetota > Coriobacteriia > Coriobacteriales > Atopobiaceae > UBA1367. Next base: position 102,437 of record CADALE010000004.1, read on the forward strand.
TGGCCGACCCCGAGGGCACGCTCGAGGACAACGTCGAGGACATGACCGACGCCATCGCCGACGTTCGTGGTGGCGAGGTCACCACCGCCGTGCGCGACTCGCAGGCTGCCGACGGCTCGCCCATCCACGCGGGTGACATCATGGGCATCGAGGACGACGCCATCACGGTGGTGGGCTCCGACGTGCAGGAAGTCACGCTCGAGCTCATCGCCCGGATGCAGGCGGACGAGGAGGGCGACACGCTCACGCTCCTTGCGGGCGAGGATCTTGACGATGAGGCTCTCGAGCGTCTGGTCGAGGCCATCGAGGAGGCCCAGCCTGACCTCGAGGTAGACCCGCATCGTGGCGAGCAGCCCCTCTATCCGGTGGTCTTCTCGATCGAGTAGCCTGCGTGGAGCCTACGGTCGTCATCGCCGAGGCGTCGGAGCGCGTCGCGAGGACCTGCTCGCTTGCTGATGACGCGTCTCGGCTGCGCTATGTCTCGGGGGCCCGCCGCGAGGCGCTCGAGCGCATTGGCTTGGTGCGCGTGCGCGACGTGCTGCTGCACGTGCCGCACCGCTACCTTGACTTCACCAACGTAGTGAAGGTGGCCCATGCCGACGTTGGCAGCGAGGTGACCGTGGTGGTCACCGTCGACCGCGTGCGGCTCAAGCGCCCCCGGCCACGCATGCAGATCGTGGAGGTTGACGCCTGGGACGACACGGGCGTGCTGCAGGCCACGTTCTTCCGGCAGCCCTGGCTTGCCGACCAGCTGCACCACGGCGATGTGGTGGCGCTGTCGGGCAAGGTGACCTTCGCCTATGGGTTCAAGCAGATGAAGTCGCCCTTCCACGAGGTGCTGCAGGCGGCGGGGGAGACCGGCTCGTACTCCCGCGTGCTGCCGGTGCACTCGGTGGGAGAGGGCGTCACCGCATCTTGGATGCGACGCATCGTCGCGGCCGCCCTCGAGGACGTGGGCGACGTGTGCGACTTCCTGCCGCCCGCCCTCGTGTCTGGCCATGGGCTGATGTCGTTGGCCCGGGCGCTGAGGTCGGTGCACTACCCAGCCTCGCTTGCCGAGGCTGAGGAGGCGCGGCGGCGTCTGGCCTATGACGAGCTGCTGTGCCTCCAGCTTGCGCTGCTTACCCGCCAGAGCATCGAGCTTGGCGGTGTCAGGCCCGCACGGCACGTTGTCGACGGGCCCCACAGGAAGGCGCTTGTGGACGCGCTGCCGTTCGCGCTTACCGACGAGCAGCAGGTCTGCGTGCAGCAGATCCTTGCCGACATGGCAGCGCCGCAGGTCATGAACCGCCTGCTTCTGGGCGACGTGGGCACCGGAAAGACGGCCGTGGCCGCCGTGGCGCTGGCCGCCGTTGCCGACAGCGCCACCCAGGCGGCCGTGATGGCGCCCACCTCGGTGCTTGCGCGCCAGTATGCCGAGAAGATCGGACCGGTGCTGGACGCCGCCGGCATCACGTGGGCGCTGGTCACGGGGTCAACGCCCGCGTCCGAGCGCGAGGACATTGCCGCTCGCATCGCCTCGGGCGAGGTCAGCGTCACCTTTGGCACGACGGCGCTGCTCTCCGACGACATCGCGTTCGCCGCGCTCACGCTCGTCGTGATTGACGAGCAGCATCGCTTTGGCGTCAACCAGCGCACCGCGCTTCGTGGCAAGGGCGCCGGCGCCGACCTGCTTACGATGTCGGCGACGCCCATTCCGCGCACGCTGGCGCTGTCGGTGTACGGCGATGTGTCGTGCTCGCGCATCACGCATCGGCCCAATCCCGGCGCGGGCATCTCCACCACCTCCATCGCGCCCGAGAACCTTGACCTTGCCTACGGGGCCATCCGCGACGCGGTTGCCGCAGGCCACCAGGCCTATGTGGTGTGCCCCCTGGTTGACGACACCGATGACGGAAGCGAGCTTGACGACGTGCCCGAGTCGGCGCGCAGCACCACCGCCCAGCTGCACTCGGCAACCTCCGTGGCCGCAGAGCTCGCTCGGTTCGTCTTTCCCCAGCTGAGGGTGGGCCTGCTGACGGGACCCATGCCCGTGGCCCAGAAGGACGAGGTCATGGCGAAGTTTCGAGCGGGCCAGATAGACGTGCTGGTCTCCACGACGGTCATCGAGGTGGGCGTGGACGTGCCCAACGCCACGGTGATGCTGGTGCACGATGCCGACCGGTTTGGCCTGGCCACCCTGCACCAGCTGCGCGGCCGCGTGGGACGAGGGAGCGTGGCGGGCACCGTGTACCTTGCCTGTGCCGCAAAGCGCGGCACCCCGGCACGCCAGCGCCTCGATGCCCTGGAGGCCACGTCCGACGGGTTCGAGCTGGCCGAGCTCGACCTGAGGCTGCGCCACGAGGGCGAGGTGCTGGGATACCGTCAGCATGGTGGTGTCTCGCTTTCCATCTGCGACCTTGGCAGCGACACCGACCTCGTGGAATGGGCCCACCATGATGCCCGCGAGCTTGCCGGGAGTGACCCCACGCTTGCCTCTGCGTCCCTGCAGCCCCTGGCGCTTGAGGTGCGCGACCGCTTTGGCGCCTACTTCGAGGAGGTCGAGCGCGCATGAGGATCGTAGGCGGCAGATGGCGGGGCCACCCCATCGAGGCGCCCGAGGGACGCGACGTGACGCGTCCCACCACCGACCGCACGCGCGAGCAGATGGCGTCGATGGTGCTGTCGGCCTTTGGGCTGGACCTCTCCGAGGTGTCGGTGCTTGACGCCTTCGCGGGCTCGGGCGCCATCGGGCTCGAGCTGCTCTCTCGTGGGGCCAGGCGCTGCACCTTCGTGGACATGGACCGGAAGGCGGCGGCGCGCGTGCGCAGGAACGCCGAAGCGCTTGGGGCTACGCGCCAGGAGTTTGCGGTGGTGACGGGTGACGTTGCCAAGCTCGTTGCACGTGGGCCCCTGCCCAACGCGCCGTTCTCGCTTCTGGTGCTTGACCCGCCCTACGCCATGCCGGTGGCGCAGGTGGCCAGCCTCGTCGAGGGGCTTGTCGCGTCGGGCCAGCTTGCCCCTGGTGCCGTGGTGCTGTACGAGCGGGCGAGCAAGGCGGAGGGGCTTGCGCTTGCGCACGCCCGTATCGAGAAGTCAAAGTCGCACGGCACCACCGCCGTCGACCTGCTGGTGATGGGAGACCCTGATGAATGAGCAGACGCATGTGACGCACGTGGTGGTGCCCGGCACGTTCGACCCGGTCACCTTCGGGCACATCGACGTGATCATGCGGGCACACCGCCTGTTTCCGCTTGTGACGGTGGCTGTGGCCGCCTCGCCGGGCAAGAACGGCACGGCGCGCACGTTCTCGCTTGACGAGCGGGTCGAGCTCATCCGCGCCTCGCTCGAGGAGGCCGGCATGCCCGACGGCATCGACGTCCAGCCCTTCAGCGGGCTGCTCATGGACTTCTGCCGCGAGGTGGGGGCGGGCGGCGTGGTGAAGGGCCTGCGCGCCATGACCGACTTCGAGTACGAGCTGCAGCAGGCCGACCTCAACTATCGCCTGAGCCCCGGCGTCGAGTCCATCTTCGTCATGGGCAGCCCCGAGTTTGGCTACGTGTCATCGTCCATCGTGCGCGAGCTGGCGGCGCTGGGCTCCGACGTCGACTTCCTGGTGCCCAAGCCCGTGGCGCAGGCCCTCAGGCGTCGCTTCGGCTAGGATTCGCCACTCGGCAACACCCAGCACCAGCACATGGTGCTGCTATAACTTTCGTGCGTAGTGGGGCACTATGCACGAGTTCTGCTATCCTAGCTATGGATTGTGGGCCTTTGCGCCTCTTTTGGGCGGTGGCCGCGTGTGTGATACCTTCGTGAAAGGAGACCTGGGATGCAGCCAGGCGAGGAGATCGAGAGCTTGCTTAACGAGCTCGAGCAGATCGTCAGCGAAGCCAGGGCGCCGCTGACCGGTGGCGGACAGAAGAAGATCGTGGATGCCCAGGACATCTACGAGATTCTCGATGAGATCCGCCGCATCTTCCCCGACGAGTTCATGCTTGCCCGTCGCATCGTGAAGGAGGAGGCCGAGACCCTCGAGCGCGCCCAGCAGCAGGCCGACTCCATCGTGGCCGACGCCCAGCAGCAGGCCATGATCCTCGCGGGCGACCAGGAGATTGTGCGCCTCTCCCAGCAGCAGGCCGAGCAGATTCGCGACCAGGCCCTGCAGTACGAGCGCGACACCCGCTACAACGCCGAGGAGTACGCCGACACGGTGTTGGCGCACCTCGAGGACAACCTCAAGTCGCTCACCAACTCGGTCACGCGCGTGCGCCAGACGCTCAACGAGAACGCCGGCCCCCGCAACACCTCCAACAACGTCGACTGGTAGCCATCGTGGAACAGCTCATAGCCGTCCTTGACGAGCGGCTTGCCAATGCGGGCGACACGCTGCCCGTGGCGGGTCGCCTTGACATGGACTCGTACTCTCTGGGAAACCACGACTTCGAGCTCCCGGAGGGCATCGACTACGACCTCATGCTTACCAACGCGGGCGAGGGCATCCTTGCGACGGGCATGCTGCGCGCGCACGTGGTGGGCACCTGCGACCGATGCCTCGATCCCGCCGAGTTCGACGTGGTGGGCGAGGTGGACGAGTACTACCTCTTCGAGGAGCCCGCAACCCCCATCGAGGTTGACGATGATGACGAGGCCGACTGGTCGCTGGTGGGCGACGACCATACCATCGACCTCACCGACGCGCTCTCGTCGGCGCTGCTGATGGAGACGCCCTACGTGGTCCTGTGCAAGGAGGACTGCCTGGGCCTCTGCCCGGTGTGCGGAGCCAACCTCAACGAGGAGGACTGCGGGCACGCCGCCCAGCTGGAGCAGCAGCGCGAGGACGAGCGCCTCGCGTCAAGCCCCTTCGCGGCGCTGCGTGACCTCAAGCTGGACGACTAGGCTTGCCGCTCGCGTGGCGCGCCGTCCCAGACCTGCTCCAACCTGTGAGGTCTTCGTGATGGTGCCGTGTGGTTTGCTTATGTGGTATAGTGTCTCCTTGCATGTCGAGAAGGCAACGCCGTCCGTACGTGGTGCGGACGTGAAGTGAAAAGCAAGAGAGGTTCAAGATGGCAGTTCCTAAGCAAAAGAAGGGCCGCTCCGCGACGAACACCCGTCGTTCGGCCAACAGCAAGCTCGCCGCCCCCGCACGCTCCACGTGCCCGCAGTGCGGTGCTCCCAAGCTTCCGCATCACGTGTGCCCCAACTGTGGCTACTACAAGGACCGTGAGGTCGTCGTCACCGAGTAGCCCTCGTGCGATAGCATGGATCTGAGGCCGGCCCCTCACGAGGGGCGGCCTCTTTTTGTAAGGAGGAGTCATGGTAACCATCTGCGTAGACGCCATGGGCGGCGACACCGGTCCCGAGGTCGTGCTGGAGGGCATCGCCGAGGCACTCGAGGCCGACGCAGACCTGCAGGTGCTGGTAGCCGGCAACGACGAGGTGGTCACTCCCTTCTGCCAGGGTCACGAGCGCGCGCTGCCCCTCGTGACCACCGAGGCCATCGCCATGGACGAGCACCCGGCGCAGGCTGTGCGCGCCAAGCGCGACTCCTCGATCGTGCGGGGATGCCAGGAGGTGCGCCATGGCGAGGCCGACGGGTTCTTCTCGGCTGGGTCGACCGGCGCCATACTTGCGGCCGCCACCATGACGGTGGGCCGCATCAAGGGCATCAGACGCCCCGCGCTGGCCACCGCCATCCCCGGCTCCACCGGCAGGCGTACCGTGATGATAGACATGGGCGCCAACGCGCAGACCACGTCCGAGATGATCGTGCAGTTCGCGCACATGGGGCGCGCCTATGCCAAGGTGACGCTTGGCGTGGAGGAACCCAAGGTGGCGCTGCTGTGCAACGGCGAGGAGGAGACCAAGGGCTCCGACCAGGCGCTCGAGTATCATCAGGCGCTCGTGCAGGCGGGCTCGTGGTTTGCGGGCAACGCCGAGGGAACCGACCTTCTGGCCGGCCGCTACGACGTCATCGTGAGTGACGGCTTTACCGGCAACGTCGCGCTGAAGACCCTCGAGGGCACGGCCAAGTACATCGTGGGCGAGCTCAAGAAGGCAGTGAAGTCATCCAAGCTCATGGCCATCGGCGCGCTGCTGCTCAAGCCCGCGCTCAAGAAGGTTGCGGCCGACCTCTCGGGCGACGAGTACGGCGGCGCCGTGCTGCTGGGCCTCAAGGCCCCGGTCATCATCGGCCATGGGGCCACGAGCGCCACGGCGGTTCGCAACGGCACGCTGGTGTGCGCCAAGGCGGTGCGTGCGGGCCTGGTGCAAAGGATCGAGGCTGACGTCGAAGCCGAGGTCGAGGAGGCCTCCTGACGCACCGCCTATGGACCGCTCGCAGCCGGGCTGGTCTTTTTATCATGCTGGGGGGCAAGGCTTCACATTTCCTCCCGCGTTGGGCAAAATGAATAAGATTGCACCGTGCCCCGTCGGGGGCTTGGACAGAGGAGCACACATGGACCGCGATGCCATCCTTGCCAAGGTCATTGCTATCACCGCCGAGTCGCTCGAGGTCGAGGCCGACGAGCTTTCCGAGGCAACCGACTTCCGCCAGCTTGGGGCCGACTCCTTCGACCTGCTCGAGCTGGTCACCGCCTTCGAGGACGAGTTCGGCCTCACGATGGACGATGACGCGCTCGCCGAGATCGTCACCGTGTCCGACGCGGTCGAGGCCATCTCCCAAGCCCAGTAGGTACCGCAGTTGAAGCTGCATCGACGCATTGAGGCCGTTCAGGGGATAGTGAACCACCAGTTCCAGGACGAGGGACTGGTGGTGGCTGCGCTTACGCACCCTTCCGCCGCGGAGGGCAAGGACGTCTCGGCGTCGTATGAGCGGCTCGAGTTCCTAGGCGACGCGATTCTGGGGGCGGTCATCGCCGAGGAGGTGTACACGCGGTTCCCGTCCATGGACGAAGGCCAGCTCACCGACCTCAAGATAGCCCTCGTTTCGGGCAAGACGCTGTCTGCGGCGTCCGAGTCGCTGGGGCTTGCCCAGCTCATCATGGTGGGCGAGTCCGAGGCCGGCACGCATGGCCGCGGTATGCGCTCGGCCCTCGAGGACGTGTTCGAGGCGCTGGTGGGCGCCCTCTACCTTGACGGCGGCGCAGAGGCGGCGCGGCAGTTCGTGCTGTCGGTGCTGGGGCCCTCCATCACGCCCGAGACCATCGAGCGCGCAGCGAACCCCAAGACCCGCCTGCAGCAGCTTACCCAGTCGGGAACCATGCACATGACCCCCACCTACAAGCTCGAGGGCACGTCGGGACCGGCCCACAGCCTCACCTTTACGTCGGTGGCCCTTCTGGACGGGCGTCGCGTGGGACGAGGCAGCGGCCCATCCAAGAAGGAGTCGGAGAACGCTGCCGCGGCCGACGCCATCAGCCGCATCGAGGAAGATCCCCATGCCGCCTGGGCGGACATGGATTAGCGGCAGGAAGGCAGCTGACCGGACGTGTACCTGAAGTCGCTCACGCTCAAGGGATTCAAGTCGTTCGCAGACCGGACGACCATGGTCTTCGACGAGGGCCTCACCGTGGTGGTGGGTCCCAACGGCTCGGGCAAGTCCAACATATCGGACGCCATCCTGTGGGTGCTGGGCGAGCAGAGCGCCAAGATGCTGCGTGGCCAGGCCATGGAGGACGTCATCTTCGCGGGGTCGTCGGCGCGCCAGCCCGTCGGCCTGTGCGAGGTCACGCTGGTGCTGGACAACTCCGACCACACCCTGCCCATCGACTTCACCGAGGTGGCCCTCACCAGGCGCATGTACCGCTCGGGCGAGAGCGAGTACCTCATCAACAACGCGCCGTCGCGCCTCATGGACATCACCGACATCCTGCACGACTCGGGCCTGGGCAAGGAGACGCACTCCATCATCAGCCAGGGCAAGCTCGACTCCATCCTGTCGAGCCGACCCGAGGAGCGCCGCGAGCTCATCGAGGAGGCTGCGGGCATTGCCAAGCACCGCCGCCGCAAGGATCGCTCGGAGCGCAAGCTGCGCTCGATGTCCGAGCACCTCACGCGCGCCAAGGACGTCTCGCGAGAGATCCAGCGGCAGCTGCGACCCCTCGAGCGGCAGGTTGACAAGGCACGCCGCCATCACGAGCTGCAGGAGCAGCTGGCAAGCCTGTGCACCACCCTTGCGGTGGACGACCTGCGCCAGCTGCAGGTACGCCATGGCCAGCTTGTGGCCAGGCAGCACGAGGCCGAGGCGGCGGTGGAGCTTGCGCAGATGCGGCTGGGGGAGCGCTCCGACGAGCTTGAGCGCTACCAGGCCCTCCTTGAGGAGAAGGGCATCTTCGTAGGCGACCTAGGCGAGCAGCGCCGCCGCATGCAGGACACCCTTGCCCGCATGGACTCGGACATGCGCCTGCTTGAGGAAAAGGGCAAGAACATGGTGGGCCGCCTTTCGGAGATGCGCATGAGCATCTCCTCGGGCGAGACCCAGCGCAAGGAGGCGGCCGCCGAGCACGAGCGCGTGCAGGGAGAGCTGTCCGACGCCACCGTGCACATGCGCGACCTCCAGGGCCAGCTGAACGAGCTGGTGCCCAAGGCGCGCGAGGCCACCGAGCGCCGCCGGGCGCTGGGCAACCAGCAGGCAAGGCTCACGGCCGACCAGCGCGCGGCGCAGCGCGAGGCCGACACCGAGACCCTGGCCTACGCCAAGCTGACCGACCAGATAAGCAATGCCGAGGTGGAGGACCAGATGTTCGCCAGCCGCCTCGGACAGATTTCCGAGGCCATCGCCACGGCCACCGAGGCCATCGCAGAGCGTGGTTCGCGCCGCGACGAGGTGACCAAGGCCCTGCAGGCTGCCACCGACGAGGCCGACTCGGCCCTTGTGGCCATTCGCGACGGCCAGGACGCCCTCGCGCGGGCTCGGAAGGACGAGGGGGCTGCCCGCGAGGCCCTGCAGCACGCACGTGCCACGCTTGACGCCCTTCAGTCCGTCGACGAGCAGAGCGCCAATGCCAGCGAGCTCGCGGCCGACCTGGCGCGCGAGGGCAAGGACGCGGTGGAGGCCCGCGTGGCCGACCTCATCGAGGTGCCCGCAGAGCTTGACCTGCTGGTGGAGCGCCTGCTGGGTGACGACCTCGCCGCCCTCGTGGTGGCGTCGTCCGACGCGGCCAGCCGGCTTGCCATGCGCGCGGAGGCCATGGAGGGCGTGCGAGGCAAGGCCACCATCGTGCGCCGCGACGTCGTGGCCCCAACCAGGCGTGAAGGCGCCCCCGGCTCGGCGCTGCTGGAGCGGGTGCACGTTGCCCCCGAGGCCAAGCAGGTTGCCGAGGCCCTCCTGGGCGACGTCCGCATCGTGGCCGACGCGGCCGAGGCCGTGCGCGCCCACGATATCGACCCCTCATTCACCTACGTCACCACCGGCGGCGTGACCGTGCTTCCTGACGGCCGCGTGGTGGTGGGCTCTGCCGCAGGCGCTGAGCGCGGCGCGCTCGAGCGCAAGCGTCGCATGCGTGCGCTGCGCGACGGCATGGCGGCCCTCGAGGGGGCGCTTTCCGACGCGAGCGAGACCGTCCGCTCCGCCGAGGCGTCGCTGGCCGACGCCAGGGAGCGCAGCGCTCGCACGAAGGGCGAGGTGGCCCGCCTGAAGGGCGAGCTGTCATCGGTGTCGTCCGAGATCGGGCGCCTCGAGGCGCAGCTGAGCCAGGCCACGTCCGAGCAGGCGCAGGTCACCAAGAGGCGCGAAGGCGCGGCATCACGTGCGGCGGACGCGCGCGAGCAGGTGCAGCAGCACCGAAACGCCGCGCGCGAGGCCACCGAGCGTGCCGCCGAGCTTGGAAGGCAGCTCGAGGAGGTGTCCGACGAGCGCACCCGGGCCGGCCATGCCGAGAACGACGCCAACGGGCGCGTATCCGACGTGCGCCTGCAGCTTGCCACCATCTCCGAGCGGCGCAACCACCTGGCCGTACGCGAGGAGGAGCTTGCGCGCACGGTGGCCGACCTCGACCGCCGTCGCGAGACGCTCGTGCGCTCGGCACGTGCGCTTGACGTGCTACGCCTGAGGGTTGACCCGCTGCACGAGCGCTACGAGGCCATTCACGAGCGCGCCCTGTGGTGGGACGCGCGCCTGAGGGATCGCGCGTCGCTTGCCGAGGCCGACTCCGACTCGCTCAAGGCCACCATCACCGAGGCGCGCGAGGCGGTTAACGCTGCCTCGCAGCAGCTTGAGCGGGCGCGGAGCGCTGCGAACGACATCAAGGTGGACCTTGGTCGCATCGAGGTGCAGGTGGAGAACGCCCTGTCGGCGATCACGGCCTACGGGTGGGTGCTCGAGGAGGCGCTGGCGCTGCCCGAGCCCGACGACCGCGACGAGATGGAGCGGCAGGTAGAGAGGCTGCGTCGCCAGATAGAGGGCATCGGCCCCGTCAACGAGGTGGCCATGGACGAGTACCTGCGCCTCAAGCAGCGTGCCGACCACATCGCCGAGCAGGTGGCCGACCTCGAGGATGCCTCGCGGTCGCTGGCCAAGATCACGGCAGCCATCGAGCGCAAGATGCGCCACCAGTTCCTCGTGGTGTTCGATCAGGTGAACGCCAACTTCTCCGAGGTGTTCTCGATCCTGTTCCCGGGCGGGCAGGCCCACATCGAGATGACCGATCCCGAGCACGTCACCGAGACGGGCATCGAGGTGGTGGCCCAGCCGCGAGGCAAGAAGATCCAGAAGATGACGCTGATGAGCGGTGGCGAGAAGTCGCTCACGGCGTTGGCGCTGCTGTTTGCCGTGTATCGTACGCGCACGGTTCCGTTCTACGTGTTTGACGAGGTCGAGGCCGCCTTGGACGACTCGAACCTCTCGAGGCTGCTCGATGCCATCGAGCAGCTGAAGGACACCACCCAGCTCATCGTGATCAGCCACCAGCGCCGCACGATGGAGCAGGCAGACGTGCTGTACGGCGTGTCCATGCACTCCGACGGCGTCAGCCACGTGGTGAGCCAACGTCTGGACCAATCGACGGGAAAGGTGGTTGAGGACTGATGGGCATACGCGACTCCCTGCTTCGCGGCCTCACGCGGTCGCGGGAGGCCATCTCCGAGATCTTCTACATGGGCGGCGAGGTTGACGAGAGCTTCTGGGAGGACCTCGAGGACACCCTGGTCATGGGCGACATGGGCGCCGAGGTTGCCATGCAGGTGACCGACGACCTGCGCGAGCAGGCCGCCCGCGAGAACCTGCGTACGGCCCGACAGCTGCGCGAGGCCCTAGCGCAGCGGCTGGCGAAGGAGTTCACTCCGTCCAAGCGCGATCCCTTCCGCGCCCTGCCCTCGTGCGTGCTGTTCGTGGGCATCAACGGCGCCGGCAAGACCACCACGGTGGGCAAGCTTGCCAGCGAGGCGCTCTCGCTGGGCATCAAGCCCCTCATCGGCGCCGCCGACACCTTCCGTGCCGCGGCAATCGAGCAGCTGCAGGTGTGGGGCGAGCGCTCGGGGGTTGACGTCATCTGCCGCAAGCGCGGCACCGACCCCGCAAGCGTGTGCTACGAGGTGATGGACGAGGCCGAGCGCAGGGGCTCCGAGCTGGTGCTCATTGACACGGCCGGCCGACTGCACACCAGCCCCGAGCTGATGCGCGAGCTTGCCAAGGTGGTCAACGTGACGCGCAAGCGCGCCGGCATGCCGGTGTGGGTGGTGCTGGTGGTGGACGCCACCACCGGGCAGAACGGCCTCAACCAGGCCCGCGAGTTCAACCAGGCCCTCAACCTCGACGGGCTCATCATCACCAAGCTTGACGGCACCGCCAAGGGCGGCATCGCCGTGGCCATCAGCCACGAGCTGGGGCTGCCCATCTGGCGCATCGGGGTGGGCGAGGGCATCGACGACCTGCAGTCCTTCGACGCGCTCGAGTTCTCGCGCGCGCTCGTTGGCGAGACGGAGGTATAGACATGGCGGTATTCAGCAGCCTTTCCGACCGGCTTCAGGACACCTTCGAGCGCCTGCGCGGCAAGGGGCGCCTCACGGAGGACGACATCAACTCCGCGATGCGCGAGATCCGCATGGCGCTGCTCGAGGCCGACGTGAACTATCGCGTGGTGAAGAACTTCGTGGCCGCCTGCAAGGAAAAGTGCATGACGGCTGACGTGCTCGAATCGCTTACGCCAGCGCAGAACGTGGTGCGCATCGTGCTGGACCAGCTTACCGAGCTTCTGGGCTCCACCGAGAGCAAGCTGGTTCTTCCCCAAAACCGCACGCCCAACGTGATCATGCTGGTGGGCCTGCAGGGCTCGGGCAAGACCACGGCGGCCGCCAAGCTTGCCTACCTGCTTAAGGGCCAGAAGCGCAGCCCGCTGCTGGCGGCCTGCGACGTGCACCGTCCCGCAGCCGCCGACCAGTTGGCCACCCTCGGCTCCGAGATTGGGGTGCCAGTGTACCGCGGCGACGGCAAGGATGCCGTGGCCATCGCGCGCGAGTCCATCAAGGAGGCCGTCGACCACCTCAATGACGTGGTGATCGTCGACACCGCGGGCCGCCTGCAGATCGACGAGGAGATGATGGCCGAGGCCGTCGACATCAAGAACGCCGTGAAGCCCGACCAGATCCTCATGGTGGTTGACGCGATGACCGGTCAGGACATCGTGAACGTGGTGCGCACCTTTGCCGAGCGCGTGGACTTCGACGGCGTGATCATGTCCAAGCTGGACGGCGACGCCCGAGGCGGCGGCGCCCTGTCGGTGCGCGAGGTTACCGGCAAGCCCATCAAGTTCGTGAGCCAGGGCGAGAAGCCCGACTCGCTTGAGGTGTTCCACCCCGACCGCATGGCCAAGCGCATCCTGGGCATGGGCGACGTGGTGGGCATCATCGAGCAGGCCCAGAAGGTGGCCAGCGAGCAGGACGTGGCCAACGCCGAGCGCATGCTGCGCGAGGGCTTCACGATGGACGACATGCTGGACCAGATGCAGCAGATTCGCAAGATGGGCGGCCTCTCCAAGCTGGTGGGCATGATCCCTGGCGGCGACCGCGCCCTGGCGCAGGCTGGTGGCGACCTTGACGAGTCGCAGATCGTGCGCATCGAGGCCATGATCCGTTCGATGACGCCCGAGGAGCGTGCCAACCCCAAGAAGATCAACGGCCAGCGCCGTCGCCGCATCGCCGCAGGCTCGGGCCGCACTGTGCAGGAGGTTAACCAGCTCCTCAAGCAGTGGAACGAGATGAACAAGATGATGGGCAAGATGAAGGCCATGGCCAATGAGATGGGCATGGGCGGCAAGGGAGGCTCGCGCAAGGCGCGCCGCCAGATGCAGCAGATGATGCGCAACATGGGCGGGCGTCGCGGAGGGGGCGGCTTCCCGTTCTGATGACGTGACCGACGCTCCTTAGGTGGAGTACCATAGAGCATTGCAGGCGTGCGCCCGCGAGGGCGCACGACGACCATCGCAGTTGAGACGAAGCACACAGGAGACGCCGTGACGGACCACGATAACGAGATGCCGGAAGTCGAGAGCCAGGAGGTGCCCGACGATGCCACCCAGCCCGTGGCCGATGCCACGCCTGAGGGACGCGAGGCACAGCTGGAGGACGAGCTCGAGGCGCTGCTGAGCGAGGTGCTTAGCAGTACGTCCGCGCCTGCTGGCGAGGTCGACATGCCCGCAGCGGAGGGCCCCGATGCGTTCGCTGCTCCCCAGGTGGCGGCCCCGCAGGCAGACGAGGCGCCGGCGACGGAGGGCCCCGATGCCCCCACGATGCTGATAGGCGCGGTCCCGGCCGCCCCCACGACCGTGCTTGACGAGCCTGCCGAGCTGGCACAGGGCGCTACGGGCGAGATGCCGGAGCCGACCATCGAGGTACCGCTGATGCAGGTCAGCGAGGGCCGCGTGCTTGATGACGACGCCATGGTGGGCTATGAATCCCGCCATGGTAAGCAGCAGGAGGGCCGCCGTGGGGGAGCGGCGTCGGGCTTTCTGAGGGCCATCGGTGTGACGCTCATCGCTGCTGCCGCAATCTACCTTGCGGGCGTCGTGCTCTTCACCTTCTACTTCATGCCCAACACGTCCATCAATGGAGAGAGCGTCTCGTTCATGCTGGCCTCCGAGGTGGCCGAGCGCCACACAAGCCGCACGCAGGAATACACGCTGCACGTGAGTGGCCAGGGGCTGGACATGGACGTTCATGCCGAGGACGTCAACCTGAGGTCTGACGGGCTTGCCTTTGTCACCGACGCCCGCGACCAGCTTGACCCGTGGAGCTGGCCCCTGCTGATTCTTGAAAGCCACAACCTCGAGGTGGAGGAGTCCATCACCTTTGACGAGGCCAAGGTGGGCCAGCTGGTGGGCTCGGCGGTGAAGGCGGCCAACGAGGGGGCCACCAAGTCGCAGGACGCCAAGGTGGCCTTCGATGAGGTGAGCCACCTCTATAAGGTGGTTCCCGAGGTGATGGGCACCGAGCTTGACGCCAAGGCCGTGACCGCCCAGGTGTCCGAGGCTCTCGTCGACATGCGAAACAAGGTCGAGCTCACCGACGACGTGATGCTGCGTCCCACCATCACCTCCGACGACGAGAAGCTGAACGCCGCCGTGGCCGACGTGAACGCCCATCTTGGGGCCGTTCAGCACCTCTACGTGGGCGACAAGGAGGTGTTCGTGGCCGGCGCCGACGTGATCGGCCGCTTCACCACGGTGTCTGACGACCTCAAGGTGACGGTCGACCACGAGGCGCTGAAGGAGTGGGCGCAGGGCGAGCTGTCCGAGAAGCTGGACAGCACGGGGTCAAGCCGGGCCCTCGTGCGCCCCGACGGCAAGAAGATCCAGGTGAAGGGTGGCAACTACGGCTGGACCATCAACGGTGCCGAGCTGTCCGAGATCATCGCCACCAACATCGAGGAGGGCAAGGAGGCCGACATCGAGGTGCCCATGCTGGAGACCGCGCAGTTTTGGAACCCCGGAGGCCAGGAGTGGGGCAAGCGCTACATCGACATCGACATCACCGAGCAGCACGTGCGCATGTATGGCGACGATGGCAACGTCATCTGGGAGAGCGACTGCGTGACGGGCAACCCGTCCGAGAAGCATGACACCCCAGAGGGCGTGTACGCGCTCAACAGCAACCGCGAGACCGGCAATGTGGTGCTTGAGGGCCCTGAGGACAAGGAGACGCTGGAGCCCGAGTACGTGAGCTACGTCACCTATTGGATGCCCTTCATCTGGAACTCGGTGGCGCTGCACGACGCCACGTGGCGCTACTCGTTTGGCGGCGACATCTACAAGACCGACGGCAGCCACGGCTGCGTGAACCTTCCCTACGACAAGGCCGAGCAGCTCTACGGCCTTACCAAGGTGGGCGACGTCGTGGTGGTGCACTACTAGGCTTGGCCGATGCCAGCAGCCTTGGGCGGGCGTGTCGGGACGTATCCCGGCGCGCCCGCCTGCGTTAGGCGTCCGTCCCTCCGTGGTATGTGTGGAACCGTGGCCCGATTGTGTATCGCGAGCGCCAAGGATGGGTATGACAGTACGAGTCATACCTTCCGGAACCAAGCCGGCATGGCATAAGGAGAAGATCCAAGACATGGACACGAACGACAAGAACAGAAGGAAGCGCCAGTCAATGACGCTCTACGTGCTGTTGGGCCTGCTGTTGTTAGCCCTGCTGCGCTCCTTCGTGTTTCCCAGCGTCATCAACGGCAGCGTGAGGGAGACCAGCTACAGCGACTTCTTGAGCAAGGTGGACTCGGGCGAGGTGACCAAGGTGGACCTCACCACCGACTCCGGCGAGATTACCTACCAGACGGGCGAGGGTCCCTCGGCGCAGCTGTACCGCACCACACAGTTCCCCAACGACTCGACGCTTGTCACGCGCCTCGAGGAGGCCGGGGTGGACTTCTCGGCCCACCTTCCCGACGAGTCGGCAACCCTGCTTGTCTACCTGCTCATCAACCTGCTGCCGCTCATTATCTTCCTGTTTGGCGGCTGGCTGCTCAACCGCAGGCTCCGCAAGGAGCTTGGCGACGACAACAGCATGTCGTTTGGCGGTGGCTTCGGCATCGGCGGCGGGCTTGGCAGGTCGGGCGCCAAGGAGGTGCGCGGCGAGGAGACCGGCGTCACCTTCCGCGATGTAGCAGGCCAGGACGAGGCCAAGGAGTCGCTGCAGGAGATCGTGGGCTTCCTCAAGAACCCCGACCGCTACGCCGAGATTGGCGCCAAGCTGCCCCACGGCGCGCTTCTGGTAGGCCCTCCGGGAACCGGCAAGACGCTGCTTGCCAAGGCCGTGGCAGGCGAGGCCAACGTGCCCTTCTTCTCGATCAGCGGCTCGGAGTTCGTGGAGATGTTCGTGGGCCGCGGCGCCGCCAAGGTGCGCGACCTGTTCAAGCAGGCCAACGACAAGGCTCCCTGCATCGTGTTCATTGACGAGATCGATGCCGTGGGCAAGCGCCGCGACAGCTCGTTCACCTCCAACGACGAGCGAGAGCAGACGCTCAACCAGCTGCTGGCCGAGATGGACGGCTTCGACAACCACAAGGGCATCGTGGTGTTCGCGGCCACCAACCGTCCCGAGTCGCTTGACCCGGCGCTCACGAGGCCCGGCCGCTTTGACCGGCGCATCCCGGTGGAGCTGCCCGACCTGGCGGGCCGCGAGGCCATCCTCAAGCTGCATGCCAACGACGTGAAGATGGAGGCGGGCATCGACTTTGGCGTGATTGCGCGCCAGACGCCCGGCGCCTCTGGAGCCGACCTTGCCAACATGATCAACGAGGCCGCGCTGCGTGCGGTTCGCATGGGCCGCAACCGCGTGTCGCAGGCCGACATCCTCGAGTCGGTGGACGTGGTGATCGCTGGCGAGAAGAAGAAGTCCACGGTGCTGTCCGAGCACGAGAAGGAGGTCGTGGCCTACCACGAGACCGGGCACGCCATCGTGGCCGCGGTGCAGGACGGCAAGAAGCCCGTGTCCAAGATCACCATCGTGCCTCGTACGGGCGGCGCACTGGGATTCACCATGCAGACCGAGGAGGATGAGCACTACCTCACCACGCGCGAGGAGTACAAGCAGCAGATCGCCGTGCTGTGCGGCGGCCGCGCCGCCGAGGAGCTGATCTTTGGCCAGATGACCTCGGGTGCCGCCAACGACATCGAGCGTGCCACCAAGATCGCGCGCGCGATGGTCACGCAGCTGGGCATGTCCGAGCGCTTCGGCATGATGGCGCTGGGCCAGAGCCGCAACCAGTACCTTGGTGGCGACGCCACGCTCACGTGCTCCGAGGGAACCGCCCAGGAGATTGACGCCGAGGTGCAGCGCCTTGTGGAGGAGGGCCACCAGACGGCCCTCGAGACCCTGCGCCGCAACCGCTTCAAGCTGCATGAGATCGCGCACTACCTGCAGCGCAAGGAGACCATCACGGGCGAGGAGTTCATGCGCATCCTCACGCGCGACGACGGCTTCGCGCCTCGGATGCCGGCGGCGGAGGAGTAGCTCCCAAAGGCTACCAAAGTCCTAACTTGGAAAAGGGGAGGGCGGCAAGGGTCTTCCTTGCCGCCCTCCTTTGCGTCGGTTGGGTTTGTTGCCCCCGGGCAGGAATGCATCCGCCTTGGGCTAGTGCTTGCGGATGGCGGTGTCCTGGAAGCAGAAGTAGCCAGGGTGGCGCCTCGACTGGGTGTACTCGAACGGGATGGCACTGCCGTCGAAGTTGCGGCTGGTCACGATGGCCAGATAGTCGATGTCGCCAAGGTCAAGCAGGGCATGGTCCTCGTCAGTGGCGGGCTCGACGGTAATCATGCGCTTGGAGGTGGCCACCTTCAGGCCGCGATTCTCCTCCACATAGGTGTAGATGGACTGCTCCGCCTGCTCGCGCGTGAGGCCCCTCACGGCCTCGGCGCTGAAGTAGCTGCGGTCGAGGATCGCGGCCGTGCCGTCAAGCACGCGCACGCGGTCGGCGTGCAGCAGCTCCATGCCCTCGGGGAAGCCCGTCTGGGCGGAGAGAGCGGCGTCGCAGACGATCGTCTCGAATGTGGTGACGATGGTGTGGGCGTCGATGCCGTTGCGCGCGACCGTCTCGGCAAAGGGCTCGAGGCCACCCATCACGAAGGGCACGGGAGCATTGCGGGGCCGCCAGATGACGCGGACGCCCTTGCCGTGGATGGGTTGGCAGTAGCCCTGGCTTGCTAGCTGTGCCAACGCCTTCCTTACCGTGTTGTGGGCGCATCCGTAGCGGTCGACGAGGCGTGACTGTGAGGGGAGGAATGACTGGTATGCGTAGACTCCGTCTTCGATTTGCTTCTTCAGGTCACGGTAGATGCCATCGTAAGCCACACGAGCCATCCTAGATTCCCCCTTACAATTGTTCTTACAGGTAGCACTATAGCGAACTGAAAGCTGCGTGGCATAAAATGCACCTTACTGACAACATTTACGTAATACACGCTGCTGGGTGTAACAGATATGACACATAACCTGCGGGTATATGGTTACAAGGGCAGCATGGTGCCCGCTTGCTACCATAAGACGTCTTATGGAAGAAGGAGCGCCTAGCTATCGATTGGCCTGCGCCATCGGCATGCCAGAGATATGGGTGGCGGATGCGCCTGCCGAGGGGCCGGCTGTGATCAGACCGCGAACCCGACGCAGAGCGAGAGCTTGGCGTCGGCAAGGCCCTCGCATGCCCGCCCATGAGAGTCGATGCATAGGAAGCTGTGATCGTTCGCGAGGCACGACGAGCGAAGCCACAGCAGCTCGCCTTCGGCCGTGTCGAGGGGAAGCGCCCCGCCGTTGGTGAGGTTGCGGCCCGCCAGGGCGGCCGCCGCCTGCTGGCTGCCCTTGTCCCAGCTTGACCACGATACCCCCAGCTGCCGGAAGTAGGGCAGCTGCTCACCCTCGGCAGTGAGACCCGAGCGGGCCCAGTCGCTACGTGCCCAGAGTGCCCCGCTACCTTTGAGGGACGTGCCCAGAAGCTCCGAGGCGGAAGGCAGCCAGAGCGAGTCGGTGGTGACGACCATGTCCGGCTTGCCTTTCGCGACCATGCCCACGGCCGTCGCCTTGCGCACCGGTCGTATGGCTTGGCGCAGGCTCTTGGGGAAGAGCCCCATCAAAAAGCGCGTGTGGAAGCGCCTCAGGCGCGAGCTCTGCCACCCGCCCTCGTTGGTGCGCTCCTCGTTCATCGCGTAGGCGACCGGCATCGCATGGCGCGCGAGGCAGGTGACGGCTGCCTTCGAGCCGTCCCTCTGTATGACGTCATGCTGAAAGCCCACGACCTGAACCCTGAGGATGCGGTCCTCCGGAGGGTAGTCGTCGAAGCCCATCACGATGGGCACGTCGAAGGCAAGGCCGTCATGGGCGGCCTCGCGCAACGTGTCAAAGTAGGGACTGTCCTCGCCCCGCGCCTCGACGTCACGCGCTGCGGCCACCAGGTCCTCGTATCCGTCGATGCCTACTGTCGATATGTCGGCGGGATGCTGCACCAGCTCGAGCGGGAAGTCAACCTGCGCGGGCTGTTCGCGCCTGCCAAAGAGCCCGCCAAGCAGGCCGCGCATCTCTGAGAAGACTCCCATAGCCCATCCCTTCGCCTTGTGTGTGCTCCCATTATATGGGCACTGGTCGACGCTATGTCGGGGCGACGGGTGGGCGTGTGGTGCAGGTTCCACGGCGGCATTCCATCAGTTTGACTGTATACGTACAGTCAAACCCGGCCCATCGGGACTGCGGTGGAAATCCTGGACCAAATAGCAAAAGGAGGAGTACCGCATGTTCAGCACGGAGCAGAGGGCGAAGGCGATTGAGACCTTCATCAG
>CADALE010000005.1:0-3779 GCA_902788705.1 uncultured Coriobacteriaceae bacterium
CATGAGCATCGGCAAGACCTACAAGGAGGCCTTCCAGAAGGCCATCCGCTCGCTTGAGCAGGGCCGCTATGGCCTGGGCTTTGCCAAGGACTTCAACGAGAAGACCTTGGGGCAGCTCATCGACATGCTTGCCTACCCCACCAGCGAGCGCCAGTTCGTGATGTACGAGGCCCTGCGCAAGGGCGCCACGGTCGACCAGCTGCACGCCCTCACGTCCATCAAGGTCGAGTTCATCCAGGAGATGTACGAGCTGGTGGCCGAGGAGCAGTCCATCCTTAGCTGGTCCTCCGCGCACGAGGGCAGGATGCTGCCCGACGACATGCTGCGCCTTGCCAAGTGCGACGGCTTCGCCGACCGCTACCTGGCGCAGATCACCGGCCTTGCCGAGGCCGACATCCGCGCGCGCCGCATCGAGCTGGGCATCTGCGAGGGCTGGGACAAGGTGCACGTCTCGTCCACGCCCGACAGCGCCTACTACTACTCCACCTACAACGCGCCAGACGCGAGCCAGCCGCTCGAGGGCAACAAGGTCATGATCTTGGGTGGTGGCCCCAACCGCATCGGCCAGGGCATCGAGTTTGACTACTGCAGCGTGCATGCCGCGAAGGCCCTGCGCAGCCTGGGCTTCAAGACCATCATCGTCAACTGCAACCCCGAGACCGTCTCCACCGACTACGACACCTCCGACAAGCTGTACTTCGAGCCGCTTACCACCGAGGACGTGCTGGCAATCTACGAGAAGGAGCAGCCGCTGGGCATGATCGTGCAGTTTGGTGGCCAGACGCCGCTCAACATCGCGAGCGAGCTCAAGGCTGCCGGCGTGCGCATCCTGGGCACCACGCCCGAGGTGATCGACCTTGCCGAGGACCGCGACGAGTTCCGCGCCATGATGGTGAAGCTGGGCGTTCCCATGCCCGAGGCCGCCATGGCCGTCACCGTCGAGGAGGCCCTGGACGCCGCGCACGGCATCGGCTACCCCGTGATGGTGCGCCCCAGCTACGTGCTGGGCGGCCGCGGCATGGAGGTCGTCTACGACGACGAGCACATGCGCGCCTACATGGCGGCGGCCATCGGCGTCACGCCCGACCGCCCCATCCTCATCGACCGCTACCTGCAGCACGCGCTGGAGTGCGAGGCCGACGCCATCTGCGATGGCCTGCATGCCTACGTGCCGGCCGTGATGGAGCACGTCGAGCTGGCCGGCGTCCACTCCGGCGACTCCGCCTGCGTGCTGCCCTCGGTCACCATCTCTGACGAGCACCTGGCCACCATCAAGGAGTACACGCGCCGCATCGCACAGGAGATGCACGTCGTGGGCTTGATGAACATCCAGTACGCCATCGAGAACGATGTGGTGTACTGCATCGAGGCCAACCCGCGCGCGTCGCGCACGGTGCCGCTGGTGTCCAAGGTGTGCGGCATCCAGATGGTGCAGATTGCCACCGACGCCATCACCGGCGAGCTCACCGGTCGCCCGTCGCCGGTTGCCGGCCTGCAGGAGGCCAGCTACGCCTTCTACGGTGTGAAGGAGGCCGTGCTGCCGTTCTCGATGTTCCCCGAGGTCGACCCCATCCTGGGTCCCGAGATGCGCTCCACCGGCGAGGTGCTGGGGCTGGCCCCCACCTTTGGCGAGGCCTTCGTCAAGAGCCAGGAGGCCACCGGCATGCCGCTGGCCAACGCGGGCAACGTGCTGATGTCCATCTCCGACAAGACCAAGGACGAGCTGGTGGAGGTCGCGCAGATGTACCTTGACGCAGGCTTCCAGATCATCGCCACGCGTGGCACGGCGGCCTACCTTGCCGAGCACGACATCCCGGCGACGGTCATCTTCAAGCAGCGCGAGGGGCGTCCCAACATCACCGACGCCATCAAGAACGGCCAGATCGACCTCATCGTGAACACCCCGCAGGGTGATGGCGGCTCGGCAACGGACGGCTCGTACATCCGCAAGGAGGCCATCCGCGCGCACATCCCCTTCATGACCACGATGGCGGCCGCCAAGGCCGCGGCGCTGGGCGTGGCCACGATGCGCTCCACCGAGGGCTCGGGCGTCAACGCCCTGCAGGACATCCACGCCATGATCAAGTAGTGGCTTTCGCAGTTGCGTGACCAGGGGCCGTCCAAGATTGGGCGGCCCCTTTTCGTGTGAACAGCCTGAATTGGGAGCAGTGAGTTGGGTTTGACTGTCTTTGTTCAGTCGAACCCGGTGGAATCAGTCCAAAACGGACCGATTACCTCTAGTTCGACTGTCTCCATACAGTCAAACCGAAAAAGGTCGTCCCCAGCGTCCCAGGCTGGGTTTGACTGTCTTTGTTCAGTCAAACCGGGCGGAATCCGTCCAAACGGACCGATTACCCCAAGTTTGACTGACTCCATACAGTCAAACCGGACAGTGGTCATCCCCAGCGCCCCAGAGCTGGTTCTCCCTTCTCTCATCCAGCCGCACACGCCATCCGCCCAGCCCAAATCAGCCGGACCCTCCCCCTCCACCATAATGTTCAAAACTTTCCGACTGGAATGTAGATTTCTATCGACTTTTCAACACACATATGCCATCATTATGCTCCCTTGGAATGGAAGCTGGCGCCGATGGAGGCTCGTCCGACGTACGGGGATACATGACGAGCCCATCGTGAAGGGAGATTCCCATGCCCAGCCTCCTCAGCCACAGCAGTTCCCTCGAGTGGCTTCGTTCGGTGCCCCCACAAGTCGATTGGTCGCACCATCCCTCAGCCGATGTCGACGTCAGCCAGCTCCGCGAGTGTCGTGGCCTGCGCGACTACCCAGCGCTGCAGGCGCTCGGATTCTCGGCGCTCCCACTTCACTTTCTCGTTCCCCAGAATCTTCACCAGACGCGGCAACGGGCGGCCAAGCTCCATCGCACGGCCATCAAGTCGATTCCTGCCGACCTTGTGCGCGAGATCGAGCCTGGCATCTTCGTCTCGGGTCCAGAGCTCTGCTTCATCCAGATGGCCTCGACGGTTTCGCTTGTGGGCGCCGTAGTGCTTGGGCACGAGCTCTGCGGTACGTACTCGCACTTTGCGCGCATGGCGTCGGGCTTCTACGAGCGCCCTGCGCTGACAAGTGTGGAGAAAATCGAGGATGCCATTGAGCGGCTTGAGGGGATGCGCGGCCTCTCGCATGCGAGGCAGGCGCTACGGTGGGTTCGCAACGGCAGCGCAAGCCCGATGGAAACCGTCATCTCGTGCATGCTCTGTCTGCCCACCTCGATGGGCGGGTTTGGCAAGCGCGCGCCAGAGCTCAACTGCAGGCAGGAGCTAGACGAGGTGGCCCGAAGGATTACCGGAACGGCATACGCCAAGGTGGACACGGGCTATCCTTACAAGAAGGTTGGCCTGGAGTTTGACGGCAGGGACTACCATCGCGATGCCGAGAAGGACAGGAGCCGCCGGGAGGCGCTTGCCCACGAAGGGTGGACCATCTATGTGGTGAATGTCGACGAGGCCACCACCTACGATGAGCTGCGCAACAAGGTTGACCTCATGGGCGACGTTCCAAAGGCCGGAAAGCAGGGGGAGGTAGACCCGCAGCTGGGCCGAAACTTGCTTGACAGGCTGCTGCACGCCACCCGTTTTGGCCTTGGCCTCAATGGAACCTTATTTGGTGTTGCCGTGGCCAAGGGAAAGGTGAAGCTGCACGTCTGAGCCATTGCCTGCGCGGATGACTTCCTACGGTTTGACTGACTTTATACAGTCGAACCCGGGCCACCCGGCCGATTCTGGTGGTTTCCCCCGTGTTTGACTGTATCCGTACAGTCA